>NZ_VFVO01000005.1:0-393085 GCF_006442875.1 Mesorhizobium sp. B2-3-15
CACCTACACCATCAAGGACGGCGACGGCGACCTGTCGCACACCACGCTGACCATCTCGGTCGGCGACTCCACCCCCAGCGACAGCATCCCGGCACCGGGCGGCGCGACGACCACCGTCTATGAAGCAGGCCTGCCGCCGCATGGCGGGCTGCCGGCCGGCTCCGGCGAGATCGCCGACGGCAATCCCAACAACAACTCCAACACGTCCGAGACCACGTCCGGCACCATCGGCTTCACCTCGCCCGACGGCGTCCAGACCGTCTCGCTCGGCGGCCATGTGCTGACCGGCGTGCCGCAGACCTTCACCGACGCCACCGGCTCGATGACGGCAAGCTATGCCTACAACGCCGCGACCGGCGTCGGCTCGATCAGCTACGCCTACACGCTCACCACCAACACTTCGGGCGACAACACCAGCACCTCCTTCGCGGTCGTCGTCACCGACGCCGACGGCGACAGCGCCCCGGCCGGCAACCTCACCATCAACATCGTCGACGACGTGCCGACGGCGCATGCCGATACCGACAGCGTCGCCGCCAACCAGTTCACGCCAGAAGCCGGCAACGTGCTGACCGCGGTCGGCACCACCTCGCCGGTCACCGGCGTCGACGTGCTCGGCGCCGACGGCGCAACTGTCGCAGGCGTCGCCGCAGGCACCACCAATGCCAATCTCGACAGCGCCGCAACCGTCGGCACCGTCATCCACGGCACCTATGGCGACCTGACGCTCGGCGCCAATGGCGACTATTCCTATACCCGCAACGCCGGCTCGCCAGGCGGCGTCAACGACGTCTTCACCTACACCATCAAGGACGGCGACGGCGACCTGTCGCACACCACGCTGACCATCTCGGTCGGCGACTCCACCCCCACCATCTCCAACCTGACGCCACAGGGCAACGGCGGCGACACCACCGTCAACGAGAAGGGCCTGCCGGCAAGCTCCGGCTCGGAAGGCTCGGGCGAACTGGCCGCACCAGGCGCTGACGGCGACCCGTCGGAGCACAACACCGGCACCTTCACCATCACCTCGCCGGACGGCATCGCGACGCTGACCATCAACGGCACCGCGATCTCGGCCGCCGCCCTCACCAACAGCGCCTCGGTTCCGGTCAACGTCACCACCCCCGACGGCAATATACTGACCATCACCGGCTTCAATGCCGGCACCGGACAGGTCAGCTACACCTACACGCTCCTCGACAACGAGACCCATCCCGCCGCAGGCGCCGATTCCATCTTCGACAACATGACCGTCACCGTCACCGACACCGATGGCGACGTCTCGCTTCCCGGCACCCTCTCGGTCCAGATCATCGACGACGTGCCGACATTGGGAACAGTGCAAAGCCAGCAGGCAAGCACCGACACGTCGCAAGCGCCAGCGGTTGGAACACTTCACTTCGTCGCCGGCGCTGACGGAGTCGGGGCCACCATGACGATCACGGCCAACACCACAGGCATTACGTCGGCTGGCCACAACCTGATTACGGAGCAGTCGGGCAATGTCTTGACCGCCTACGCCGACAACAACAACAACGGAACCCATGATGCGGGCGACACAGCAGTGTTCACCATCACCGTGAATCCGAGTGCCGGCACGTCGGGCCAGTATACGTTCGATCTTCTGGCCGCGCTGGACGGCACGGTCAGCAATGTCTCCATAACCTCAAACGGCGCCTACGGCTCCGGCCCCAGCAATTCCATCCTCGTGGCGGCGGGTGGTCAGAACGTCGTGATGGTGACCGGCTGGGCGCCTACGGATGCCGGAGGCTCCTTTACCCCGGCTCATGAGGCGGCCTGGCTGGCCGGCGGCATGCCATCCTTGACGCAAACAAACAACGTCAACGGCTCGAATGCCGGTTGGGGGCTTGGCAACAACAACTTCAACACAGGCGAGTTCATGCGTTTCGATTTCGGAACGCCGAACGACTATGACGGCGGCGGCCCCTACACGCCACCAGCCATCACCATAGCGAATGTCAGCTACGCCAAGTTTTCGTTCGACGCGGTTTCCGCCAGCAACAAGGTTGAGTTCGTCGCCCACTACACCGATGGAAGCACCGCCCACTTCGTTCCAGTCACCGGTGCGACAACACTGACAATCAATTCGCCCGCGGGATTGCAGCTCGCATGGATTGACGCCTACGAGTCGGCGGGTGCGACCAAGCTCAACCTCACGGATCTCGGGGTCAGCAGCACCACGGTCGACCACACAATTCCGGTGACGCTGCAACTCACGGATGGAGATGGCGATACAACCGGGACGGCGAATTTTACTGTCCACGTGGCCGCCGGACTGACGCCCTTTGTCTTGGCAACTCCGGTCGTCCTGGACCTCAACCACGACGGAATTCATACCACCGATCTTACGCACTCGACCATCTCGTACGACTACAATAGCGACGGTCTCGCTTCGAAGACCGCCTGGGTCGACCAGCATGACGGCATTCTGGCGATCGATCTCAATGGCGACGGCAAGGTGAGCAATGCGTCGGAGTTTGTCTTCACCCAGCAAGCCCCCGGCGCCGCGACCGACCTTGCCGCACTTGAGCAGCTCTACGACACAAACCATGACGGCAAGCTGACCGCCGCCGATCACGATTTCGCGAAATTTGGCGTCTGGCAGGATGCCAATGGCAATGGCGTGGCGGACTCAGGCGAGTTCAAGTCCCTTGCCGCCTTGGGCATCGTCGAGATCGGTCTCGAAAGCAACCACCAGCAGTCGGTTTCGGCGGATGGCTCGGTCGTGACCTTCGGCGAAGCCACGTTCACGACCGCTGATGGCCAGTCAGGCGCGGTGGGCGACATCGGCTTCGGCAATTACGATGGCGTTGCCACCGGCGCCACATCGACTATCACCGGCACTTCGGGAGCCGACACGTTCAAGATCGACAATCTGAACATCAAGGATCTGATCGCCGACTACCATGGCGCCGAGGGCGACAAGATCGACCTGACCGCTCTGTTCGACAAAGCCGCCGCCGGCAATATCGCCGACTACGTGCATTACAACAGCGCGACCAGCACGGTAAGCGTCGACACCAGCGGCTCAGGCAACGCGGCAAACTTCGTGGATGTGGCTGTACTGCAGAACGCGCCCGCGGCCGGCACCATCAACATCCTTTATGACGACGCAACACACACGCAGCAGCATGTCACGATTTAACGCTTCTGCGCGCTCGTGCTCCCATGCTATGCATTAGCGGGACATGAAATGGCAATTTGGAGAGGGGCTTACATGAGAATTCGTTCAAGGTTGCTGATTTCGGCCACGGCGCTGCTGTTGGCAGGATCGACCGGCTTTGCCGCCGACATCATCGAGGGACCTGTGGCCGATTATTGCCGCACCGTTGGAACCTCTAATCTGGTGCTGACCGACAACACGGTCGACCTCACGAAACAGGTCGTCAAGCTGATGGACGAGTCGGTTGCCGTCGCCAACAGCCCGGAATGGATCAACTCATCCCGGCCGGTCTTCGTCTGGGCGTCGGAAGCCAAGGTCGCTTGCGGCATGGCTTACGGCTACCTGAAGACGAATTACAAGGACGAAGACACGCTCAATAAATGCGAGTGTTTTCACGACCGTATGGTCGAGTACATGAACTGACCGCAGGAGCGAGAGCGCACTGGCAGAAAATGGAATCCGACCGGCCGGTCCACGGCCCGCGGACATGGGCGGTCGCTTGCGCGATGGCGCTATCGCTGCTCGGCTGCCAATCCAAAGGCTCGGTGTCGGACGCGCTCGACCCCGCTGCCATCCAGGTCGCCAATCAGCCGGCTGCTGTTGTTGCTGTGGCAAACGCAAGCCAGGCGACGCAGTCCCTCGGCACGGGACCCACGAAAGTCGCCATGCTGCTGCCGCTGTCCGCTTCCGGATCAGCGGGCGAAAACGGCAAAAAGATGCTCGACGCCGCCAAGCTCGCCATGACGGACCTCGGTAATCCCCTGCTGACGCTTACCGTCGAGGACACAAGGGGAGACGCGGCTTACTCCCAGCAACTGGCGGTAAAGGCCATAACTTCGGGAGCGAAAGTGGTCATCGGTCCGACCGAACTGCCGGCGGCGCAGCATGTCGCCAAACTGTCGGGCTCGAACCGGCCGGTGGTTCTGGCTCTCGCGGACAATTTTGCCGGCGGCCCGGGCGTCTATGCGGTATGCCTTGGCGAGGCGGACAGCGCCGCGGCGGGCGCCGGCGCAATCGCGGCCAAGGGCGGCAAGAAATTCGTCCTGCTGGTGCCAGCGGGCGCGGGTGCCGATATTGCCGAAAAACGGGTCGCCAACAGCCTCAGCGTGTACGGCGCCGCACTTGCGATCACCATCCCCTACACGAGCGCCGACAGCGCGGCAAAGGCGGTCGCGGACATGGGCTCGCTGGTTGACGCCCCCGACGCCGTGATCGTCGCCAGCGGCGACAGCAATCCATCGCCAATCCTGATCGCCCTGAAGGCAAAAGGCATCCCTGGAAAATCAACCTCCGTGGTTGGCACGAACCGCTGGCTGGAGCACCCGACCAGTCCGCTTTTCGAAGGCGCCTATATCGCGACGCTCGACCAACATGAAACAGGCCCCATTTCGGATCGTTTCAAGGCAAGCTTCAATTACCAGGCCGACGTCAATGTCGCTTATGCCTATGATATGGTCGCCCTTACTGCGGGGATCGCGAGCGCTGCCGGACCCAATGGCTTCAACAGGCAGGTTTTCGAGAACCCGAATGGCTTTCGCGGATCGACCGGCTTGTTCAGGTTCCGCGCGGATGGATCCAGCGAACGCTCAATGCCGTTTTACCGGATTGAAAAAGGTGCGCTCAAACTGGTTGCCAAATCGACGTCCAGCTTCTAGCGAATTGGGCGCGGGCGGCCCGATGGGACATCGGGGGCGCGTTCGCATGATGATCGCGCTCGCAGGCATCGAGCTTCTCATCGGTATCCTGCTGCTGGTCAAGGCAGCGACCCTGTTCCCCGTCGAACGAAGCCTCACCGACCCAGCCCCTGACGTCGGCGATGACGTCGCGCGACATCCGGCTCGATCGATCGTCAACTCAGCCCGCAAGATTGCCGAGGATCTCATCGCACCGCCGCAGATCGAGGGATCGGAGATGGAGCGGGTGGAACCTCGTTTGCCGCTTGGCGACCTCGGCCTCGCATCACGCCCCAAGTCATCGATGCCCAGGGATTGGCGGGAAACATTGCTTTACGATCCAGTGGCCACGTCGTCGGCTGGTTTCGACTCCATGGGGCGGAAACTGTTCATCAGTGGAACCCAGGGCGTCCAGACCGACAGGGTCTGCCTGTTTCACGAGAGCGCGTGGCCATGCGGACAGCGGGCCTACGCGGCTTTCAACAACTGGATGCGCGGGCGAGCGCTGAACTGCTTCGTGCCTCCGGTGGTCGACCGCTTCCCTGTCGCGGCGACATGCAGGCTGGGCAAACAGGATGTCGGCGCCTGGCTGGTATCGAATGGCTGGGCGCTGGCCTTGCCGAGCGGCATCTATGGCAAGGCCGAAGCAACAGCCAGGGCGGCGGAGATGGGAATCTTCAGCCCGCCATAGGCGACAGCACCGGATTCGCCACAAAGGGCAGCATCCTCCGTTCAGAAGCTTGGCGATCTAACCAACGTGTCAAATTGTATTGTTCTTCGAAACCGAAATCGTAACTTGCCGGTCTTATGCTTGGCGATCGAACGGAGATCGACGATGAGCAATGCAGCAGCTGATGTCCCGGTCCATCATGAATGGAAGACCATTGCCTGGCTGGCATTTCTTGGAACCGTCGGCAGCCTGTGCGTGTCCCTCGTCCTGAACTATCTGCTGTTGTTCAGCGAGGCGCTGACGCCTTTCGGGCGCGGCATGATCACGGCAACGCTTTTGCCTGTGGTGATCTGCCTGCCGCTGTTTGTGTTCATAGGCCTGAAACTGGCCGAGATCCGTCGCTATCGGCGGGAACTCAACCGGGCCGCGACCTTCGATACGCTGACCGGTTGCCTGAACGGGAGGGTCTTCACGTCGCTGATCGAGAGACGGGCGATCAGGTCTTCCCCACAAGGCGAGCGATCGGGCGCCTTTCTGGTCATTCATCCTGAACACCTGAACGCCATCAACTTGCGCTTCGGCCTGAACTGGGGCGACGAGGCCTTGCGCCTGATCGCTTCAACCATCCGGTCTTGCGTGCGCTCGCAAGACGTCGTCGGCCGCATAGGTGCCTCCATGTTCGGTGTGTTCCTTCCCGGAACGAGCGAGGCCGAAGCAAGGACGGTTGGCGAGCGTATCCGTGCCACTGTCTCGCAGGTCTATTTCGCCCCTCAGGGAGCCGAGGAGATCCTGGCCGTGTCCGTCGGGGGCGTGGTTTTCGAGCAGGACCTGGACTTTGAGGACATGTTCCGGCCTGCCGAAGAGAGCTTGTCGGGCAAAGGCGGTTTTGGACTCTCGCGTATTCAACGCGCTTCAATCTGACGAGCCCGCAGCATTCCGTCGCCAATAGGCGGAAGGCGTGCCCTGCCCGGCAAACGGGCGGGCACGCCTTGGGATCCCCTCTTGATCGCGAGACTGGCTCGTTGCTTTTCGAAGCCGGCTTATGCAATCGTGGCCATGGACGCCAGCCTGCCGCTTACACCCGGCATGCCACCTGACCAAGATCTCCGGACCCGACCTCGATGGCTGGTGTATCGACGGAACAGAATGAAATTTTACTCAGCCGCCGAGCGGATTGCCTTTATCGCCACGCTCATTGCGGTCCTGGTGCTCGCGTTGCTGCCGATATCTCGCCTCGACGAATTCGGCATCGATATCGGCTTCCACTACGACAAGGCCAACCATGCGAGCGCCTTCGCGATCCTGGCGTTTCTGGGAAGTCTGGGCTGGCCCGGCCGCAAGACGAGGCTGATCATCTTCCTCGCCCTGGTTGGAGCCGCGATCGAAATCCTCCAGGGCACGTCGCTGATAGAGCGTGATCTCGACGTGTTCGACTGGATCGCCGATTGCGTCGGCATGGCTTGCGGACTTCTGGCGGCAATCTGCGCGAACTGGGTTTCGCGACGCGTGCATTGAGATAGCCAAATCAGCAAGTTGGCGCTGAAGGTGAAGGTCTACCACGAACTGCGCGATCGCGAGCGGGATCGTCGTGTGCCTGTGCTGAAAATGGGCCCGCTCTATTCCTCCGGGCCTCGGCCAAACACCAGTCCCACGGACACGATCAGAAAACCTAAGCGGTCCGCCGATGGCTGCCGGACGCTTCAACTCGCGATGGCGGTCGGACGCGTCAACTCGCCTCGCGCATCGCCTCTGCCGCCTGCAAATCGACAGAGACAAGCTGGCTGACGCCCTGCTCGGCCATGGTCACGCCGAACAGCCGGTCCATGCGGGCCATGGTGATGGGATTGTGGGTGATGATGACGAAACGCGTCTCGGTGGTCTTGGCCATCTCGTCCATGAGATTGCAGAAGCGCTCGACATTGTGATCGTCGAGCGGCGCATCGACTTCGTCGAGCACGCAGATCGGTGCCGGGTTGGTCAGGAAGACAGCGAAGATCAGCGACATCGCCGTCAGCGCCTGCTCGCCGCCCGACAGCAGCGTCATGGTCTGCGGCTTCTTGCCGGGCGGTCGGGCAAGAATCTCCAGGCCCGCCTCCAGCGGATCCTCGGATTCGATCAGCTGCAATTCCGCCGTGCCGCCACCGAACAGATGCGAGAACAGTCGCTGAAAGTGGCTGTTGACGACATCGAAGGCGGCCAGCAGCCGTTCGCGGCCTTCACGATTGAGGCTCTGGATCGCTTGCCTGAGTTTGCGGATCGCTTCGATAATGTCCTCTCGCTCGGAAACGATCGCCTCCAGGCGCTCGGAAAGCTCCCTCTGCTCTTCCTCGGCGCGCAGATTGACGGCGCCGAGCCGCTCGCGCTCGACCTTCAGCCGATCCAACTGGCGTTCGATCTCGGGCATTTCGGGCATCGGATCGTCGGCTTCCAGGCCGGTGTGGCGAATGACCAGATGCGGCGGCGTGTTCAACGTTTCCTGGATGCGCGCCTCGACCTCCAGCCGGCGTTCGTCGGCCGCCGTCAGCCGTTCCTCGGCACGGGCGCGGGTTTCGCGCGCTTCGGCCAGCGACTGGATGGCGGATGTGGCCGCCTTGTCCAGTTCGGCCTGCCTGTTCTCCGCCTCCTGCAACCGGTCGGCTGCCGCCTTGCGCAAGGTTTCGGCCTCGGTGAGCTGCGACAGCAGCGCACGCCGCTTGGCGTCGATCTCGTCGGGCGCATCGGCCAGCCGTTCGCGCTCGGCTTCGGCCTCTGCCTTGCGTTCGGCAAGCGACGCGATCTGCGTCGAAGCGTTTTCGGCGCGCTCCAGCCAGTTGCTGCGTTCGGCACCTATGGCGTCAAGCCGGCGTGTGCGTGCCTCGGCTTCTCGCCGCAAGCCCTCGTGGACGGCGCGCGCGTCTGCAAGCGCGGCGCGGTCGCGCGAGACATTGGCCGAGGACTGTTCGAGCTGCAATTGCAGGTCGCCGAGGTCGGGCGCATCCTGCAGCAGCATCTCGGCCTCGGCGAAAGCCGCTGACGTCTCCTCATGGCTGTCGACGATGCGGGCGCGCGCCTCGTCCAGCGCGGCACGCCGGCTCGATAGTTCACCGCCGGCCTTTTCCGCCTCGGCCAGCGCATTGCGGGCGGCGTCCAGCCGGTGCTGGGCCTCACGTCCCGCCTGGCGCGTGTTGCGTTCGGCTTCGCTTGCCTGGCGGAGCGCCTGCTCGGCCTGCGCTAGCGCTTCCTCGGCCTGGCGCAGCACAAGCGTCGCCTGCACCGCTTCGGCATCGAGTTCGGCAAGCCGGTTCTTCTGTGCCAGCCTTTGTGCCGCGGCGGTCGGCGCATCGGCGCTGGCGGTCAGGCCGTCCCAGCGCCACAGCGCACCCTGGCGGCTAACCAGGCGCTGGCCTGGAGCCAGAAACCCCTGCAACCGGCGGCCGTCAGCGGCCTCGACGATACCGATCTGCGCAAGACGTCGGGCTAGTTGCGCCGGCGCGCGAACCACGCTGGCAAGGCTCTTGATCCCTTCCGGAAGCGCGGCATCACCGGGCTGGATTTCGCTTTCGCCCCAATGCGCCGGTGCACTGCGGTCGAGCGGCACGTCGAGGTCTTCGCCAAGGGCGGCCCCCAGTGCCGTCTCGAAGCCGCGCTCGACGCTGATCTGCTCCAGCACCGAAGGGAAGAGATCGCCGCTGGCCGCGTTCAGGATCTTGGCCAGCGTGCGCGCTTCGGTTTCGATCCGCGCCAGCTCCGCCTTGGCGTCCTGAAGCGGCGGGCGGGCAGCGCTTTCAGCGCCACGGCCGTCGATGACCGACTGTTCAGCCTGCTCCACCGCCGCCTCGGACTCCTCCAGCAATGCCATCGCCTGCTCGACCAGTACCTGCTTCTCGGCCGGATCCGGCAAGCCGGCGACCTTGGAGAGGATGTCCGACAATTCGCGGTCGACGTCGGCGAGTTGGCGGGCGAAGCGGTCGCGACGCTCCGCGGTTTCGCGCAAAGTCCGTTCGATCTGGTGGCGCGAGGCGGCGGCCTCGGCGCGCTCGGCGGTCAGCGCGGCAAGTTTGGCTTCGCTTTGCGCAAGCGTCGAGGCGGCCTGTTCGAATACAGCGCGGGTGGTGGCCTCACGCTCGGCGGCACCGGCGTTTTCGGAGTTCAGCGTGGCCTCTTCCGCACGCAGGCGCTCGAGAACGTCGGCATTGTCGCGCACCATCCGCTCTTCGCGGGCAATGTCGCCGTCGAGCTGCTGCAGCCGACGTTCGAGTTCGGCCTGCCGGTTGCGGATACGGCCAGCTTCTTCCTCGATCTGCGACCTGGCGATCGACAGGCGCTGGAAAGCCGCGGCAGCCGCGGCTTCCGCGTCGCGCAGGTCAGGCAGGCGATGGGCGGAGATGCCTTGCTCCTTGGCCGCGTTCATCTGCGTGGCGGCGCGGTCGCCGACGAGCGCCGTGGCCGTGGCCAGCGCCGAACGCGCCTCGCCTTCCTGTGTCTTGGCCAGCGTCCAGCGCAGGTGCAAGAGCGTTGCTTCGGCCTTGCGGATGTCGGCCGACAGGTTCTTGAAGCGGGAAGCCTGGCGCGCCTGGCGCTTGAGGCTTTCGATCTGGCTTTCCAGCTCGCCCACGACATCGTCCAGGCGTTCGAGGTTCTGCTCGGCCGCCTTAAGTCGCAATTCCGCCTCGTGGCGACGGGTGTGCAGGCCGGAAATGCCGGCCGCTTCTTCGAGCAGGGCGCGACGGGCCTGCGGCTTGGCCTGGATCAGTTCGCCGATACGGCCTTGCCCGACCATCGAGGGCGAGCGCGCGCCGGTCGACTGGTCGGCGAACAGAAGCTGCACGTCCTTGGCGCGCGCTTCCTTGCCGTTGATGCGGTAGAGCGAGCCGGCCTCGCGCTCGATGCGGCGCGACACCTGCAGTTCGTCGGCATCGTTGAAGGCGGATGGAGCCGAGCGGTCGCTGTTGTCCAGGAAAAGCGTGACTTCGGCGGTGTTGCGGGCGGGACGGGTGCCCGAGCCGGAAAAGATGACGTCGTCCATGCCGGACGCGCGCATGTTCTTGTAGGAGCTTTCGCCCATCACCCAGCGCAGCGCCTCGACAAGGTTCGACTTGCCGCAGCCGTTCGGCCCGACAATGCCGGTCAGGCCGCGTTCGATGACGAACTCGCCGGGTTCGACGAAGGACTTGAAACCAAGGAGGCGGAGGCGCGAAAACTTCATTCGCGCGCCTCATACACCGGTTCGGCAAGAGTGTACCGAGGTTTTGCGATAGGGCGCAGAGCGCGCGAACGGATAGAGAGGCAAGCAGCGCCGGAGCGCTGCCGCTTCAGCACTGAGCCGATGTCAGAGCAGAGGGTCGATGATGGCCGACATTTCCTCAATCGACATCGCCCCTTTGTAGGTCTTACCGTTGATGAAGAAGGTCGGCGTCGAGTCGACCTTGAATTCATTGGCGCCACGCTTCTGAACCGATCTCACATCGTCCAGAAGTTTCTGGTCGGTCAAGCAGGCCTCGAAGGACTCCTGTGTAAAACCGGCAAGCTTGGAAATTTGCAGCAGCGCTTCCTTGGTGTTCGACACGCCGACCCAGTTCGCCTGCTGCCTGAACAGCACGTCGACCATCGGGAAATAGTTATCCTTGGCGCAACGCGCCAGCATGAAACCGGCTTCGGCGCTCGGATCGAATGGGAATTCGCGCAGGATGTAGCGCGCCTTGCCGGTATCGATGTACTTGGCCTTCAAATCCGGAAAGGTGGTTTCGGCGAAATGCGCGCAGTGCGGGCAGGTCATCGAGGCGTATTCGACGATGGTGACCTTGGCGTCATCCTTGCCGAGCTGCTTGTCGGGCAGCGCGCCCGGCTTCATCAGTTCGGTCATGTCGACGGTGCCCTGCGCTTCCGGTACCTGGACCGCGGCGGGCGTGGCCGGCTTTGCGGGCGTTGCCGGATTCGCGGGCTTGACATCCGCGGCCTTCGCCTCTTCGCCGGAATCACTGCAGGCGGCGAGCAGGGCCACCGCCGGGATGGCGGCCAGCGATGTCAGGACGTTTCTGCGAGAGAAGCTTTGGCCAAACGGGGGACGGCTCATACGAATCACCTGATAAGGGTTGGATTTTGCAATGCAAAGGCACGAAAAGGCGAGAGTTGGCGCGAATTAAGGCATCCCTGTCCCCAATCCAATCGTGAAACCTGACAAGGGCGATCACGAATGCGCGAGATTAACGACAAACCTATGACCGTTTCCAATCAGAACCAAGGGGATCGTCTCCGTTTGGGCCGACCGGGGCAACTGTAACCGTTCCACTTCGCACTTGGCCAGACGGCCTCGGGATAGTCCCTGGGGTCATTGCAGCCGTCTAGGCTTTCCTTGCGCCCAGAATGGTCGCCCCCAGCCGTTCCAGCGAGGCGCGCAGCCCGTCATCCTCTATAAGCCCGACAGTATCGGACAATTTCGCCTTTTCGGCCGCGCTCAACGCCCTGAGGGTGGGTTTGGGCCGGGCTCTTCCCGAGCTTATCGGCTTCTGCACGATCCTGATGCGGCCTATCGCCCTGAAACCCAGGAAGGCGTTCACCCGGTTGATGATCTCGCTGGTCTCGTGCTGCAGATGAAGCGCGGCCATGCCCTCGCAGGCGATGACCAGTACGGCCGGCTCGAACGGATCATCCTCGTGCAGGCGGCGCGGCCACTGGATCTTTTCGGGCCGCGAGTGGATGGCCAGGCGCGGTCCGGCAATCTCTTCCCACGACTGGACCAGACCGATCGAGATGCCTGCCCGCTTGCGCAGCACCGGGTCGAGGATGTCGGTGGCGAGATCGCTCACCGGAACGGGATTGCCGAAGCGCCTTTTCCCTGCCATGTGCGTTCTCCAGCCACGACCCAGCAGATACCGGCCAGGCCAACGCAAGATCAATGGCACCAGCAGACCAGACCCGCAAGGCCCAGACCAGCAAGGCCATCTCGGATGATACGGCGTCGCGCCTGCTCGCCTGGTATGACGCGCATCATCGCGAATTGCCGTGGCGCGTGACGCCGCGCGAGCATGCACGCGGTGTGCGGCCCGATCCCTACCGTATCTGGCTGTCGGAGGTGATGCTGCAGCAGACCACCGTCGAAGCGGTGAAATCGTATTTCCTCGCCTTTGTCGAGAAATGGCCCGATGTCGAAGCGCTGGCCGCGGCGCCGACGGAGGATGTGATGAAAGCCTGGGCGGGGCTCGGTTACTACTCCCGCGCCCGCAACCTCAAGGCCTGCGCGGATCTGGTGGCGGCGCGCGGCGGCCGGTTTCCGGACACCGAGATCGGACTTCGAGAATTGCCGGGGATCGGCGCCTATACATCGGCGGCAATAACGGCCATCGCCTTCGACCGCCACGCCGCCGTCGTCGACGGCAATGTCGAACGCGTCATCTCACGGCTGTTTTCGATCACGACGCCGCTCAGCGAAGCCAAGGCCGAGATACGGGTCCATGTCGAGCGCATGATGCCGGCGACAAGGCCCGGCGACTTTGCCCAGGCGATGATGGATCTCGGCGCCACGATATGCACTCCGCGCCGGCCGCGCTGCATGCTGTGCCCGCTGCGCGAGGACTGCAGCGCCGTTGTTTCAGGAGATCCCGAAAATTTCCCGGTGCGCCTGCCGAAGGCCGACAAGCCGCTGCGGCGGGGGGCTGCTTTCGTTGCCATGCGCGACGACGGTGCCATTCTTTTGCGCAAGCGGCCTGAGAAAGGGCTGCTCGGCGGCATGACGGAAGTGCCGACCACCGCCTGGACGGCGCGGGTGGACGGAGCCACCACAGAGGCGGCAGCGCCCTTTGCCGGCGACTGGCGGCGCGCCGGGACAATCGCGCATGTGTTCACCCATTTCGCGCTCGAACTCGAAGTCTTTCGTGCCCACATCAAAGGTGATGCCCTGGCAGGGTATTTCTGGTCGCCCGCCCATGAGATTTCAGGCGAGGCGCTGCCCACCGTCATGAAAAAGGCAATCGAGGCTGCGATACCCGGCGCGACGAAAAAACCGTCGCCATTGAGTGCAAAGAGGCCCCATGACTGAAATCCGCCACATCGTTTTCGACATCGGCAAGGTGCTGATCCATTACGATCCGAACATTCCCTTCAGCCGCCTCATTCCCGACGACGAAGAGAGAAAGTGGTTCTTCGACAATATCTGCACGCATGACTGGAACATAGAGCAGGATCGCGGCCGGACGTGGGAAGAGGCCGAAGCGCTGCTGATCGCGGAGCACCCCGAGCACGCCGAAAACATCCGCAATTTCCGTCGCCACTGGCACGAGATGGTGCCGCATGCCTATGACGACAGTGTCACCATCATGCTCGGCCTGATCGATAGCGGCCACGATGTGACGATGCTGACCAACTTTGCTTCCGACACGCTGGCCGAAGCGCGCGAACGCTTCGATTTCCTCGATCGTCCGCGCGGCGTCACCATCTCGGGCGAGATTGGCAAGATCAAACCGGATCGTGGCATCTACGACCATCACGTGGCCGCGTTCGGCCTCGAGCCATCGGCGACGCTGTTCATCGACGACAGCCAGAAAAATGTCGACGGCGCCAAGGCCGCCGGCTGGCAAGCGGTGCTGTTCACCGATGCCAGCACGCTTAAAGCAGACCTTGAGCGATTGGGGATCAGGACGTGATCTCCATCGCTTGCGACGATCCGTTGAGCATTTGAATCAATAAATATGAGGCAGGCGGCAGAGCTCAGCCCCCTGCCCGTTCCATGCCAAGCCGGGCGATGCGGCGCAGTTCGTCGATGGGGGTAAGCCCGCCGCTGCGCTCATAATGCCAGAAGGTCCAGCCGTTGCAGGCGTCCAATCCCTGCACCTCGGCGCCGATCTTGTGGATCGAGCCGGCGCTGTCGCCGATCGCGACGGTCCCATCGGCGCGAACCTTGGCGGCCCAGCGCTTCTTGGCGTCATAGAGCGTGGCGCCGGGCGTCATCAGCCCGGTGTCGATCAGGCTGACGAAGGCGACGCGCGGCTCCGCGCGCTTGCCGGTGAGCACGGTGAGATCCGCCTCGTCGAGTGGCCGCACCGCGTCGATGCGCTCATTGGCGGCGTCGATATAGGCCTGCTCGCGCTCGATGCCGACGAAGTGACGGCCGAGGCGCTTGGCAACCGCGCCTGTCGTACCGGAGCCGAAGAACGGGTCGAGCACGACGTCACCCGGCTTGGTCGAGGCCATCATGATACGGGCAAGCAGCGCCTCGGGCTTTTGAGTCGGATGCAGCTTGTCGCCATTCTCATTCTTCAGGCGCTCGCCGCCGGTGCAGATCGGGAACAGCCAGTCGGAGCGCATCTGGATATCGTCGTTCGACGCCTTCAGCGCTTCGTAGTTGAAGGTATAGCCCTTGCCCTTCTGGTCACGCGAAGCCCAGATCATCGTCTCATGCGCGTTCTGGAAGCGGCGGCCGCGAAAATTCGGCATCGGATTGGTCTTGCGCCAGACCACGTCGTTGAGAATCCAGAAGCCGAGATCCTGCATCTTGGCCCCGACGCGGAAGATGTTGTGATAGGAGCCAATGACCCAGATGGTGCCGTTGGGCTTCAGCACGCGGCGTGCCGCCAGCAGCCAGGCGCGGGTGAAAGCGTCATAGGCTTCGAAGCTCTCGAACTGGTCCCAGTCGTCGTCGACCGCATCGACCTTGGACTGGTCGGGACGGTGCAGGTCGCCGTCGAGCTGCAGATTGTAGGGCGGATCGGCAAAGATGACGTCGATCGACTTTTCCGGCAGGCGGTCGAGCGCCGCGACGCAGTCGCCTTTCAGGATCGTGTCCAGCCATTCGGATTGCTGGGGAGCGTGGGAGAGCTCGTCGAGAAGACGCACGGCTGACATTTTTACACCCAAGGCACGCGTTACTGTTTACTGCCCGTTATGGTTACCGATCAGCGTAAATATTCGGTGAAGCTTTATCGATGCCGTGGAGGAGTTTGCGAAGCCGTGTCCATTGGTGTATGCCGCGCCGCTTGAGCCCTGAGCGGCCATTCCTCCACCCTCCATCGTTCGGATCACCATGCCCCAGCCAGATCTTGTCATCTTCGATTGCGACGGCGTGCTCGTCGATTCCGAAATCATCGCCGCGCGGGTCGAAGCTGAACTGATAACCTTGGCCGGATACGAAATCTCGGCGGAGGAGATTGCCGAGACCTATGCCGGCCTGACCTTCAAGGACATACTGATACGAATCGAGGAGAAGTCCAAAATCCCGTTCCAGGTGTCGCTGATCGACCGCGCCGAGGAACTGGTCGACCGCAAACTGCGCAGCGACGTGCGCGCCATCGAAGGCGTGCGCGAAGCGGTCGCCTCGGTCACGTCGCAACGCTGCGTCTGCTCCAACTCACGTTCGGAGCGGATCGAGTTCATGCTGGAGAAGGTGCATCTGTTGCCGTTCTTCGCCGGGCGCATCTTCTCGGCGATGGAAACGCCGACCGGAAAGACCAAGCCGGCTCCAGACGTGTTCCTGCATGCCGCCGAAAAGCTCGGCGTCAACCCGGCGAACACCTTCGTCATCGAGGATTCCGTGCACGGCGTCACCGGCGCCAAGGCCGCCGGCATGCGCGTGATCGGCTTTACGGGCGCCAGCCACAGCTATCCCGGCCATGCCGACGCCTTGACAGAGGCCGGTGCCGAGACGGTGATCCGCCGCTGGGCGGAACTGAAGAGTGTCATTGCCGCTCTGTCGGAGTGGTCGGCGGATGCCTGAGATGCGTGCGTCCGGCTGGAGGCACGCCAGGCCGACAGCCGCCTAGTTCGTCGCGGCCGTCTTCTTCCTGTGGGTCTTCTTCCTCGGCTTGTCGGTCGTCGCCTTGGGCGCGGTTTCGTCGTAACCGGCATAGGCTTGATAGTCCTGCGCCGTCGGCGCCGGTACGACCACATTGGAATCGGTGAAGACAAACTGGGTCGCGACCGAGGGATCGGTCACCTGAACCTGATACTGGTGGATCTGCGAATAAAGCACGTCAGTGCCATGCATGACCGCGGTGCGGATCGGCATGGTGATGGTGCCTGGCGTGAATTTCGGCCCTGGCACGATCTTGCCGGCAACCGCGATCTTCATCGTCAGTTGTCCGTCGGCACGGCTGCAATCGCGGGTCACGTCGCTGATCGACGCCTGATAAATGATCCTCGCCGAATCGTCGGGCGGCGTAGCAGCAGCGGCGTCAGCGGCGGCCTGGGCCGCGGCATCCGCAGCGGCATCGCCGGTCTTCTTGAGCTTCGGCTTGGGCTTCTGCACCTCGTTGACATAGGTGTTGAAGAAGGCCGTGCCGTCGCGCACCGTCACCCTTGGGCAATAGGCGTTCAGCTGGCTGGCCAGCACCTTGGGATCCTGCGGCGGCGGTGGCGCCGTCGGATCCTTCTTGCCGAAACCGAGGTTCAGGATGCCATTGTCGCCTGATTGGCAGCCCGCGGCGGCAAGCATAAAGCCCGTGAGCGCAAGACCCGCCAAAAAGCGACCACTTGATATACGAAACGCCATGAAACTGCACTTCCCTCTCGCAAAGCTGGTGACGTATATCAACCGCGCGGCAAAAATGCGACTAGAGCCGGTGCAGAAATTAACCACCTTGTGGTGAACGGAAAAACAGGCGGCAAACGGATCTGTGACATGCATTATGTGAGCACCCGCGGCGAAGCGCCCGCGCTTGGATTTTCCGACGCCATCCTGGCGGGCCTGGCGCGCGATGGCGGCCTCTACGTGCCGCGCGAATGGCCGCATTTCTCGCCATCCGAGATCCGAGCCATGCGCGGCCTCGCCTATCCCGACCTCGCCATACGCGTGCTGATGCCGTTCCTGGGCGGCGAGATCGCCGCGCCGGTCTTCGAGCGCCTGGTCCGCGAAGCCTATGCCACCTTCCGCCATGAGGCCGTCTGCCCGCTGGTGCAGACCGGCGCCAACACTTTTGTCCTCGAACTCTTTCATGGGCCGACACTGGCGTTCAAGGACGTGGCGATGCAGTTGCTTGCCCGGCTGATGGACCATGTGCTTGCCGAACGCGACCAGCACGCCACCATCGTCGGCGCCACGTCGGGCGATACCGGTGGCGCGGCCATAGACGCCTTCGCCGGGCGCAGCCGCACCGACATCTTCATCCTTTTTCCGCATGGCCGCGTCTCGCCGGTGCAGCAGCGGCAGATGACCACGTCGAAGGCTGAAAATGTGCATGCGCTGGCGATCGAGGGCAATTTCGACGACTGTCAGGGCTTGCTGAAGGACATGTTCAACGATCACGGCTTCCGCGACCAGGTGTCGCTGTCGGGGGTCAATTCGATCAACTGGGCACGCATCATGGCCCAGATCGTCTATTATTTCTCCTCGGCATTGTCGCTCGGCGCGCCGGACAGGCCGGTCTCCTTCACCGTGCCGACCGGGAATTTCGGCGATATCTTCGCCGGCTACGCCGCCAAGAAGATGGGCCTGCCGATCGACCGGCTGGTCATCGCCACCAACGACAACGACATATTGGCACGCACCTTCGCGACCGGCGAATACCGGACCAAAGGGGTGTTTGCGACCACCTCGCCGTCGATGGACATCCAGGTTTCGTCGAACTTCGAACGCCTGCTTTTCGAGACGTCAAACCGCGACGCCGCAACGGTGCGGCGCTACATGGCCGGCCTCAAACAATCGGGCGCCTTCACCATCGAAGCCGCGGAAATCGCCGGTATGCGAACCGAATTCGACGCCGGCCGCGCAGATATGGACGAGGTTGCCGCCACCATCCGCTCGACGCTGGCAAACAGCAACTACCTGCTCGATCCACATACGGCGGCAGCCATGCATGTGGCGGCGGCCAGGGCTGCGGGCGCCGTGCCGATGGTGGTGCTCGGCACCGCCCATCCGGCGAAATTCCCGGCCGCCGTCGAAGCCGCCAGCGGTGTCTCGCCCGCCCTGCCCGCATGGCTAGGGGGATTGATGACATTCGAGGAAAAATACACGGTACTTCCATCCGACCTCAAAATGGTGGAAGATTACGTCAGTCGCCGCGCGCGGGCGGCGCGTTAGGGAGTACGAGCCATATGGGTGTTGAGGTAAGCCGTCTGTCGAACGGCCTGACAGTCGCCACCGAAACCCTTCCAAGTATCGAATCGGTTGCCTTGGGTGCCTGGGTCAAGTCGGGTGCCCGCAATGAACGCGAAGACGAGCACGGCATGGCCCATCTGCTCGAGCACATGGCGTTCAAGGGGACGAAGCGGCGAAGCGCCTTCGAGATCGCCTCGGAAATCGAGGACGTCGGCGGCGAGATCAATGCGGCCACCAGCGTCGAGACCACGTCCTACTACGCCAGGGTGCTCTCCGACGATGTGCCGCTGGCCGTCGACATCCTGTCCGACATCCTGCAGGAGTCCGAATTCGACCCGCAGGAACTTGAGCGCGAACAGCATGTCATCCTGCAGGAGATCGGCGCCGCGCACGACACGCCCGACGACATCGTCTTCGACCGTTTCACCGAGACGGCCTTTCGCCACCAGACCATCGGCCGCTCGATCCTGGGTACGCCCGAAACGGTAAAATCCTTCACCTCCAAGCAGTTGCACGATTTCATAGAACGCCAGTATGGCGCCGAGCGGATGGTGATCGTGGCCGCAGGCGACATCAAGCACGACAAGTTCGTGCGCGAGGTCGAAAACCGGCTCGGCGGTTTCCGCAGCAAGGC
Source organism: Mesorhizobium sp. B2-3-15 (assembly GCF_006442875.1). Classification (NCBI taxonomy): domain Bacteria; kingdom Pseudomonadati; phylum Pseudomonadota; class Alphaproteobacteria; order Hyphomicrobiales; family Phyllobacteriaceae; genus Mesorhizobium; species Mesorhizobium sp. B2-3-15. The sequence goes on from NZ_VFVO01000005.1 coordinate 19,168, forward strand.
CGACAGCACCATCCCGCAATACGCGCAATATGTCGGCGGCGACTTCCGCGAGGACCGCGACCTGATGGACGCGCAGATCGTGCTGGGCTTCGAGGGCCGCGCCTACCATGTGCGGGATTTCTACGCCTCGCAGGTGCTGTCGATGATCCTCGGCGGCGGCATGTCATCGCGCCTGTTCCAGGAGGTCCGCGAAAAACGCGGCCTCTGTTACTCGGTCTACGCCTTCCACTGGGGCTTTTCCGATACGGGCATATTCGGCGTTCACGCCGCGACGGGCCAAAGCGACATCGCCAAGCTGGTGCCTGTCATCATCGACGAGTTGCAGAAGGCCGGCGAGAGCATCCTGCAGGAAGAGCTCGACCGTGCGCGCGCCCAATATCGGGCCGGCCTGATCATGTCGGCCGAAAGCCCGGCCAGCCGCGCCTCGCAGATCGCGCGGCAACTACTCCTTTTCGGCAGGCCGATCGCGAAGGAAGAGCTGATGGAGCGCCTGGCGGCGCTGACGATCGAGCGCCTTACCGACCTGTCGTCGCGGATGTTCTCGACCAAGCCGACGCTTACCGCTGTCGGGCCCGTGGGTACGCTGGCACCATACGAGGCGATCCTCGATTCGCTTCCGGGTACGCAGACCACGGCCCGCAGGCTCGCCGTCTAAGTCCCAAGCGCCGTGTTCGCGCTCCCTTTCTTTCGCCGTGACCTGCCGGCACTGAAGGGCAACCTCGTCACGCTGCGCGTGCCGTTCACCAACGACTACCGCGAGTGGTCGGCGGTGCGCGGCGAAAGCCGGGCGTTCCTGGAGCCATGGGAGCCGCGCTGGACCCCGGACGAACTCGACCGCACGGCATGGCGCCTGCGCATCAGCCGCTATCGCGAGGACTACGCACAGGGAACCGCGATCGCCTTCTTCATCTTCGAGAAGTCGAGCGGCAAGCTCGCGGGCGGCATCACGCTTGGCAACATACGCCACGGCGTCTCGCAAAGCGGCCATGTCGGCTACTGGATCGGCGAGCGCTTCGGCGGCCGCGGGCTGATGACAGACGCGGTCAAGGTGGTGGCCCGCTTCGCCTTCGATACGCTGAGGTTGCACCGGATCGAAGCCGCCTGTATTCCCGACAATATCAGGTCGATCCGCGTGCTTGAAAAAGCCGGATTCCGGCGCGAAGGACTTCTGCGATCCTATCTCAGGATCAACGGCATCTGGCAGGATCACTACCTCTACGCCCGGATCGCCGACGATCCGCCGGGCGCTGGAACGAAGGACTGATTTTTGACGAATTCCCTGCGAAACGGGCCGCTGTTCGCCTTTCTTCTGGCGACGATGCTGACGCTGTGCGCGGCTTCGTCGGCCTTTGCCGTAGAACCGATCAAGATCGCCCGCGACGATGTCGCGCTCGATCTTTCGCGCGCCGTCGAAATCTACCGCAACCAGGGTGAGAACTTCCAGGTGTCGACCGCGCCCGGGCCGGACGGCATCGTGCGGCGGATCGAGGTCGAAGCCAACGATGCCCGTTCGACCGGCGACTGGGCTGTCTTCGCGCTCGCCAACACCACCGACCAGCAACTCGACAGGCTGATCGTGGCGCCGCACTTCCGGCTGGTCAATTCCGGCATCTTCTGGCCGGATCTGGGTTCTACGCGCATCGCCGCCATCACGCCCAGCGAAGGCTTCGCGCTCGACCGCCAGACCAGCCCCGACGCCGACGTGTTCCGGGTGACGCTGAACCCCGGCACGGTGATCACCTTCATCGCCGAACTCGCCTCGCCGAAGCTGCCGCAGGTCTACCTCTGGGATCCGGAATCCTACAAGGATTCGGTCAATTCCTACACGCTGTTTCGCGGCATCGTCATCGGTATCGCCGGCCTTCTGGCGCTGTTCCTGACCATCCTGTTCGTGGTCAAGGGGACGTCGATGTTCCCGGCGACGGCGGCCCTCGCCTGGGCGGTGCTTGCCTATATCTGTGTCGATTTCGGCTTCCTCAACAAGGTCATCGAGATCTCGCCAGGCAACGAGCAGATGTGGCGGGCTGGCACCGAGGTGGCGCTGGCGGCGACTTTCGTGGTGTTCCTGTTTGCCTATCTCAACCTCAACCGGTGGCACGGCCATTTCAGCTATGGCGCGCTGGTCTGGATTCTGGGGCTGCTGCTGATCGCCGGTGTCGCAATCGTCGATCCGGCGGTCGCCGCCGGCATCGCCCGCATCTCGTTTGCCGCGACCGCACTGACCGGGCTCGGCTTGATCATCTTCCTCGGTATTCGTGGTTATGACCGAGCGATTATGCTGGTGCCCAGCTGGGTCATGGTGCTGTTGTGGTTATGCGGATCGTGGATGGCGATCACCGGCATGCTTGATAACGACATCGCCCAGCCGGCACTTGGCGGCGGCTTGATCCTGATCATCCTGCTGATCGGCTTCACCGTCATGCAGCACGCCTTTGCTGGCGGTGCGCTGCATCAGGGGCTGTTCTCCGACCTCGAGCGGCAGGCGCTGGCGGTCGCGGGATCGGGCGATACGGTGTGGGATTGGGACGTGCTGCGCGACCGCGTGGTGACCAAGCCCGACGTCAGCATCCAGCTCGGCCTTGCGCCCAACAGCCTGGGTGGTGCCGCCCGCAACTGGCTGCCGGTGTTGCATGCCGACGACCGCGACACATTCCGCACCACGCTCGACGTGGTGCTGGAACATCGCCGCGGCCGGGTGTCGCAGAATTTCCGCCTGCGTGGCGCCGATGGGCACTATCACTGGTTTGCCCTGCGCGCGCGACCCGTCATCGGATCGGACGGCGAGGTGATCCGCTGCGTCGGTACCATGGTCGACGTCACCGAACAGAAGAAATCCGAGGAACGGCTGCTGCACGACGCCGTGCACGACAATCTGACCGGCCTGCCAAACCGCGAATTGTTCATGAACCGGCTGGAGGCGATCATTTCGATCGCCCGCACCGAAGAGAAGGTGCGCCCGACCGTCTTCGTCATCGATATCGACCGCTTCAAGCAGGTCAATGACGGGCTCGGCATCTCGGCCGGCGACACCATCCTGCTCACCATAGCGCGCCGCCTGCACCGGCTGCTCAAGCCGAAGGATTCGCTGTCGCGCTTCGCCGGCGACCAGTTCGCCCTGATGCTTTTGTCCGAGCAGGACCCTGCCCGCATCGCCGGCGTGGCCGACGCCATCAAGCATGCGATCAACAATCCGATCACCTTTGCCAAGCGCGAAATCGTGCTGACCGCCTCGATCGGCCTGATCACCTGGACCTCGGCGCAAACCTCGGCCGAGGACATGGTCAAGGACGCCGAGCTCGCCATGCATCAGGCCAAGCGTTTCGGCGGCGACAGGATCGAGCCGTTCCGCCCGGCGTTCCGCACCGTCGGCACCGATCGCCTGCAGTTCGAATCCGATCTGCGGCGCGCCATCGAGCGGCGCGAATTCACGCTGGCCTACCAGCCGATCGTGCGGCTCGAGGATGGCAGCGTCGCCGGCTTCGAGGCCCTGCTGCGCTGGGACCATCCGCGCCGCGGCATGATCCCGCCGGCCGATTTCATCCCGGTCGCGGAAAGCTGCGGGCTGATCGTGCAACTTGGGCTGTTTGCCATGCAGCAGGCGGCCGAGGATCTGGCAGGATGGCAAAAGCAGATCGGCGACGCGCCGCTGTCGGTGTCGGTCAACTTGTCAAGCCGCCAGCTCATCCGCCGCGACCTGGTCAGCGACGTGCGTTCCGTGATCGCGCGCGCCAATCTGAAGCCGCGCTGCTTCCGGCTCGAACTGACCGAGTCGCTGGTCATGGACAACCCCGAGCAGACGGCCCATGTGCTGACCAAGCTCAAGCAGCTCGGCATCGGGCTGTCGCTGGACGATTTCGGCACCGGCTATTCATCGCTCGCCTATCTGACGCGGTTCCCGTTCGACACCATCAAGATCGACAAGAGCTTCGTCGACGACAGCACGCCAAAACGCGCGGTGTTGCTCAAATCCATGGTCAACATGGCGCATGAGCTCGGCCTTTCGGTGGTCGCTGAGGGCATATCGGACGAGCGCGATGCGTTGGAGCTGCGCCAGATGGGCTGCGAATATGTCCAGAGCTTCATGTTCGGCGCGCCGATGCCAGGCGACCAGGTGCTGAAGACGCTGAAGGAGCAGTATCCGCTCACGCAGGCCTAATGCATGTCACCCGGAAGTGTCCTCGGTTCCGGAACAACGACATGCATCACTATTGTTGCGAGAGTCGCAGCGCATTGACCAATGCTGACAGCGCCGCTGGCTGAAGCTGACGACTGGGATAATACAGGAAAAAGCCTGCGATTGGCGGCGTCCATTCCTCCAGGACGCGGACAAGCCGTCGCTCCGCGATATACTCCGCGACTTGCTCTTCATAGGCGAGACCGAGACCAACGCCGGCGAGCGCCGCCTCAATCACCAGGTGAGTATCATCGATTATGAGCGAGCCGCTGGCGTTGATCGTGACCGACTTTCTCGCACGCTCGAACTCCCACCGAGATGGACCACCTGGAAGACGCAGGGCTATGCATTGATGATCCTTGAGATCCCTCGGCTTTTGGGGGATTCTTCGTGATGAGAAATAACCAGGCGATCCCACCACAGCCAGCCGCAACTCCGGCGTGACGCGTACCGCGATCAGGTCTTTCTGAATATATTCGCCGAGCTGGATACCGGCATCGAACTCGCCGGCAACGAGGTCTACAGGGCCTGTCGTGGTGATAACGTCGAGAACGATATCGGGGTAGGCCTGCGCGAATGCCGCGAGCCGTGGCAGCAGCACCATTACGGCGGCCGAGCGTGACATCACAATTCGAAGGCGCCCCGCAGGGCGCCGCCTGAGGCTTCGCGCTCCGTCAAGGGCAGCAGCGATTTGCTCAAGCGCCGGAGACAGGTCTTTCAAGAGAGCGGCCCCTGCGGCTGTTGGCGCGACGCTCTTCGTCGTTCGAGCCAAAAGCCGTAGCTCGAGCCGCTGCTCGAGCCCACGGATAGTGTGGCTCAGCGCAGATTGAGACACGCCTAGTTTTGCCGCGGCTCGTGTAAAGCTTCGTTCCCGGGCGACCATCGCGAACGCGGCGAGTTCGTTCAGTTCGTTTCTCATCATTCATGAATATCACTCATGAGGCCTTGCTGTGCAACAGGCCTATCCTCATAGGTGACTCTGTCCTAGCTTTGATCGGCAACGGCAGATTGAGGTACTCTATGATCGTAACATTCCGCAGCGATAACGTCCTCGGCTGCACCGCCGGCGCCTGGCGGGTCTGGTCGCTCTCGGACGGCTATATCGAGATGCCGGCGGACCTTCTGCGCGATCCGCGCAATAAGCCGGTTCCGCAAGTAGCGCAGGCGGGAGCGCTACGCCTTTCCGTCAATTGCTTTGCCCTCGCGGGTCCAGGCGTTGACGGCATTCTGATCGACAGTGGAGGAGGCGGCTGGGCCTCAACAACAGGACGCCTCGAGCGGACGCTAGCCGAAGCCAGCATCGATCCTGCCTCGATCACGGTCTTGGCTCTCACCCATGCCCACCAGGATCATGTGTACGGGCTTTTGACCCGGGACGACCGGGTGCTCTTTCCGAATTTGAAAGCGATCGTAATCGCCGAGGAGGCTGTGGAGAGCTTTCTCGCCGAAACAAACCTTGCGCGGTTCAGATCCTTGTTGAAGCCCATGCGGAATGGCGACCAGGTGGCCGAGCGATTGAGAGCAGTTGCCCTGCCGGGTCATGCTCCCGGTCACATCGGCTACGCTTTCGACACGAACGAGGCCCGCTTGCTGTTCTTCGGGGACATCGTTCATGTGCCGGCCTTGCAGTTTGGCAATCCCGCGTTGAGTTGGGGTTATGACGACGACCAAGCGATCGCACGCGCAACGCGCCAGAAGGTTTTCCGCGACGCGGCCGAGGCTGGAACATGGATCGCCGGAGCGCACCTTGGCTGGCCGGGCATCGGCCGCGTGATGCGTGAGGACGGAGCGTACGGCTATGAGCCGGCATAGCGGATAACAAGCCGGACACGCGGTTTCGCCTGTTTACGCAATTCCAAGCCTGAACAGCTCTCGCGCATCGCCATGGGATGAGATTGCGCTAACGGCGCAGCGTTCCGGCTGCGCCTTACCTGGCGAAGGGACCCTGGCCGGCAAAGACGAGGCTCAAGCGTGCCCGGCGGCCAGGCTGAGATGGGCGAGATCGATGCCGATGGAGGCGAGAATCCGGTCGTATTTGCGTTCGATGTCGGCATCGAACAGCAATTCCGGCGTCGCCGGGCAGGTCAACCAGCCGTTCTCAGCGATCTCGGTTTCCAACTGGCCGGCGCCCCAGCCGGAATAACCGAGCGCCATGAGCGCGCGGCGCGGCCCGCGCCCTGACGATATCGCCCGCAGTATGTCGACGGTCGCGGTCAGGCAGATGTCGTCGGAAACGGTGAGCGAGGAATCCACACGGTAGTCGCCCGAATGCAGGACGAAGCCCCGGCTGCGGTCGACAGGCCCGCCATTGCGCACGACGAAATCGCGCGCCTGTGCCGGCAGGCGGATCGCCTCCTGCTCGTTCATGATGCCAAGCTGTACCAGAAGGTCCGGGAACAGCATCTGCTGCGTCTGGTTGATGATCAGGCCCATCGCGCCTTCATCGCTATGGGCGCAGATGTAGATGACCGAGCGCGTGAAACGGTCGTCCTTCATACCAGGCATGGCAATCAGGAACTGATCGTCGAGAAAGCCGCGGCCGGCGGCTGTCTTTTTGTGGCGCAACAAATCCATGCCAGGGAAGGTAACGCGTTTCCCCGGCGCCGAAAAGATGCGCCGTAGCGGATTCGACCAAAGCTCATATTGCGAGTCCGGCCTTGGCTTGCCCGCAAAGGTCACGCAAATATGATATCAGCACGGCCATGAAATCATTGCGCGGCCACGAAGGGACGATCAAATCACCGCCATGCAAAGCTTGAAAATCCTGTTGCTCGGCGCCGCCATTGGATTGGCGGCCGCCCTCCCCGCCAGCGCCTCCTCATCCGCCTGGTACAACAGCGAAGGCGGCAAGGTGCGGCTGGTGACATCCGGCAAGCCGGACGACGCTGGCCGCATACACGGTGTTCTCGATATCGCGCTCAAACCCGGCTGGAAGACTTATTGGCGCGACCCGGGCGATGCAGGTGTGCCGCCGCAGCTCGACGTCTCGGCCAGCACCAATATAACCGATGCGACACTGTCTTTTCCCGCGCCGCAGCGCCACGATGATGGCTATGGCAAATGGGCCGGTTACAATTATCCGGTTTCCTTGCCCGTGACGTTCACGCTGGGGACGCCGAACCAGCCGGCGGTCATCGATGCCGACGTCTTTCTCGGCATTTGCGAATCCATCTGCATCCCCGTGCAGACACGGCTGAGCGTCGACCCCGCTTCCGATCCCGATAATGCCGACGACGCGGCGTTGGTGAAGGCGAGTTTCACCGCACTGCCGGCGGCGGCAAAGCCTGACTTCGGCATCAAGGTGCTGCCCGGCGATCACGAGACGCTGGTTGTCGAGGCAAGTTTTCCTGGCGATCCGCAGGCAGCGGATTTCTTCGTTGCCGGCGAGCGCGACTATATGTTCGGCACACCTTCCCGCTCGGAAAAGGACGGCAAGCTGATCTTCACCGTGCCGATCCTCGATCGCCCTTCGACGACGCCGACCGACGGCGGGCTTCACTACACGTTGACGAGTTCGGCGGGCGCGGTCGAAGGGTTGCTGCCTTTCCCTTGATGGCGCCGCGATGGTTGCAGGAAGCCGCCGAGTTCGTTACGCAAGCACGCGTCTTTCCCCATCCCAAGCGAGGAATTCATGACCATCTCCGTTGGCGACAAGCTGCCCGAGGCGACCTTCAAGACCATGACCGCGGACGGCGCCAAGCCGATCACGTCGGCCGAGATTTTTCCGGGCAAGAAAGTGGTGCTGTTCGGCGTTCCCGGCGCCTTCACGCCGACCTGCAGCAACAACCACCTGCCCGGCTATCTCGAGAACCATGACGCGATCCTGGCGCGCGGCGTCGACACCATCGCCGTCGTTTCGGTCAATGACGTCCACGTCATGGGCGCCTGGGCGCGCTTCACCGGCGGCGAAGGCAAGATCCTGTTCCTCGCCGACGGCAATGGCGATTTCGCCAAGGCGGTCGGCCTCGACGCCGACCATTCCGGTGGCGGCATGGGCCTGCGCTCGAAGCGGTTTTCGATGATTATCGACGACGGCAAGGTTACCGCGCTCAATGTCGAGACCAAACCCGGCGTCGACGAGTCCGGCGCGGCTCATATTCTGGGCCAGCTTTGAACTTCGACGGCCAATCACGCGAGGCCGCAATGGCCGGCCTCGCGTGACAAGCAGCCGCGCTCCAGAATTGCCGGTTTTCGGGGGGATCCTACGATGTTTGACATCTTCTGGCGCGCTGTCGCGATCGGCGTCGGCGCGACCGTCCTGATGGATCTCTGGGCCTTCTTCCTGCACAAGGCGTTCGGCCAGCCACGCCCGAACTGGGGGCCGGTCGGGCGCTGGGTCTGGCACCTCCGCGACAAGGTGTTTCACGACGATATCGGCGATGCGGCGCCCTACGCGTATGAACAGGCGCTGGGCTGGGCCTTCCATTACTTCGTCGGCATCGCCTACGGCATAATCCTGGTGATGCTGGCGGGCGCGGGCTGGCTGGCCGCGCCGACCTTCCTGCCGGCCTTCATCCTCGGCATCGTTACCGTCGGCGCCGGCTGGTTCCTGCTGGCGCCAGGCATGGGCGCCGGCTGGGCGGCCTCGAAGCGGCCGAATCCGATGCGGGTCCGCGCCCTCAATCTGGTCTCGCACACGGTGTTCGCGCTCGGGCTCTACGGTACGGCGCTGCTGATCCGGTAGACAGCTAGAACAGACTGTTCAGATCCCGCCGCCCGTCGACCACACGGACGATTTCAACCCACTCCACTGGGCCATCGTCCGTGTTTGGAATCGTTTCGTAGAGCAGTACAAAAGGCGCCTCCACCAGCATTCGTGCGGAAGGCCTGATATCCGGTCGCCTGACACCCATGCGCGGCTGGTCTGCCAGCTGCACGCGCTTCTAACTGATCGTAGTAACGATCGGCCGCCCGTATGTTTTCGCTGCCTATCGTCACGTAGATGTCGATGAGGTCAGCCTTGGCCGCGGGTGACCAGACTAGCCTAACGGCCATTCCGCGAGGTTTCCGTCAGCTCTCGCCGAGCTTCCTTTCGCAACACGTCGAAATCCACAGCCTCCGGTCTCCCGCTTGCCTTGCCTTCATCCCACAACCGTCTCAGCCGGCGAACATCGTCATGCCGCAGTTCGCGCTTGGCCAGCCAATCCCGCATCGCTTCACGCACGATCTCGCTTGCAGTGGCATACTCGCCCGCCTCCACGGCCTCGCGCATCAGGGCTGCCTGTTGTGGGGTCACAGCCACGCTCATTTTTTCAACGTTCGCCACGCTGCGTCCTCTCTTGCATTGCTCGATAGTGGGAAATATTACTCCCATCCACATCCTCGAGCAACTGCGATGTCGCGAGAAGAGCCTGTCCTTGCGCTACGAGTACGGCTGCGGTACGCCGATCAGGACAGCCTGTCGATCGGTCGCCATCCATGAATAATTTGGCGCGTGTGGGTATCGAAGGCGAAATAGTTGCCGCCGCCCGCCAGCTGATCGGCTTCGCGGCTGATTTGCCTGCCGCTGAGCGACAGTAGCAGGAGCGTACCGACACCGCCATGTCCGACAAGGGCGATGTTGCTGCCGCCGGCACCGAGGACGGCCTCGACCTCGCTCACGATGCGCTGCTGTGCGTCGATGGCCCGCTCCCAGCCACGAATGCTTTCGTGCGGATTGGCGAAGAACCGGTCGGCGACCGCCTCGAACTCCGGAGGCGGCAGGAAACCCGTCGCCGACCGGTCGTTCTCATGCATCCGTTCCCTCACCTGCACCGCAAGGTCGAGGTGCCGCCCGAGCACCTCGGCGGTTTCAACGGCCTTGCGTTCGCCCGACGACACCACACGCCCGATCGATGCGATCCACGGCTGGTTCAGCATTGCATGCGCCCTGGCACGACCGATGTCGGATAGACCCCAATCCGGCACGGGCACGCTGGCGTCGATCTGAACCTGAGGATGGGTGATGTAATAGGCGATCGGCATAACAGAAATTCTCCTGTCGGCCGGGCGCAGCGAGTGCCAGAAGCTCAATAGCTCTGGGTCGAACGACGCGCCTTCGGGGCCAGCGGCTGCTTTGCCTGGACATCCGGCTTTGGCGCCGACACTACCGGCCTGAAAGGCCCTTTCTTGAACGGCGCCATGCCTTCCCTTGCCAGTTCGTCGGCGCGCTCGTTCTCGATGTGGCCGGCATGGCCCTTCACCCAGTTCCAGGTGACCTTGTGGCGCCGGTTGGCCTCGTCCAGCGCCTGCCAGAGTTCGCCGTTCTTGACCGGCTTCTTGTCGGCGGTCTTCCAGCCATTCTTCTTCCAGCCATGGATCCATTTGGAAATTCCGTCCATGACGTATTTGCTGTCGGTATGAAGCTCGACCGTGCAAGGCTCCTTCAACGCATTCAGCGCCGAAATGGCCGCCAGCAATTCCATGCGGTTGTTGGTGGTTTCGGCCTCGCCGCCGAAGAGTTCCTTGGTGGTGCCGTTGAAGCGCAGGATGGCGCCCCAGCCGCCGGGGCCGGGATTGCCCGAACAGGCGCCATCGGTAAAGATTTCAACCTGCTTGCTCATGACACCCCGTTTTCGGCCAATCCATATTCCGAAGGAAATCTGATCGCCCGATGGAACCGCATCCTTCGGATATATTCGGACGGGTCGCGTTTCATCACCAGTCCGCCATCGGGGACGGTCAGCCAGTCGTAAAGCCGGGTCAGCATGAAGCGTAGCGCCGAACCGCGCGCCAGCATCGGCAGCGCCGCTTTCTCGTCATCGCTCAGGGGGCGCACGCTTTGATAACCGGCAAGCAGTGCCTTGCCCTTGGTAAGGTTGAAGGAAAAATCCTTCTCGAAACACCAGGCGTTGAGGCAGGTGGCGACATCATAGGCATAGAGATCGTCACAGGCGAAATAGAAATCGATCAGCCCCGAAAGCTTCTCGCCCAGGAAAAAGACATTGTCCGGGAACAGATCGGCATGAATGATGCCCTCGGGGAGGCCCTTGGGCCAGTTCCGCTCGAAATCGGCAAAGTCGGCATCGACCTCGGCCGCAAGGCCCGGCTCGACCTCGTCGGCGCGGCCGCGAGACGCATCCCAAAGCTTGCGCCAGCCGTCGACGGCGAGCGCGTTCGGACGCGTCATCGGAAAGTCGGCGCCGGCCAGGTGCAGCGCCGCCAGCGCCTTGCCGACCTCGGCGCAATGCGTTGCGGCCGGTCGCCGCAGCGAAAGTCCTTCGAGGAAGGTGATGATCACGGCCGGCCGGCCGGCCAGCGTGCCGATGACGCTGCCGTCATGCGCGGTCACCGGCAGCGGGCAGGACACCCCCTTGCTGGCGAGATGGCCCATTAGCCCGAGGAAAAACGGCAAATCCGCCTTCTCGACCCGCTTTTCATAGAGCGTCAGGATGTAGGAGCCGCTCGAGGTGTGCAGCAGAAAGTTCGAATTCTCGGTGCCTTCGGCGATGCCCTTGTAGGATAGGAGATCGCCGACCGGGTAGTGCTTCAGGAAAGCGCCGAGTTCGCCCTCCGCAACGTCGGTATAGACCGCCATGGCCGTTCACGCGGTCCCATTGACGAAGGCCATGTCGGCCGGCGTCAGTTCGACATCGCGCAGTACCCGCATGACCGGAAAATCCTCTGTTTCGGTGGCCGTGACGGCCAGGTCGATGGTGACGTCGAAACGCTGGCGGAACGCGTCGATGATCTCGTCGACGATGATCTCCGGCGCCGATGCTCCCGCCGACAGGCCGAGCGTCGAAATGGTGCCGATGTCATTCCACGGAATTTCAGCGGCGCGCTGCACGAGAAGCGACATCGAGGCACCTGCCCGTTCCGCAACTTCGACAAGGCGGCGCGAATTCGAGGAATTGGGGGCGCCGACGATCAGATAGAGGTCAGCACCCGGGGCGGTGTCCTTGACCGCTTCCTGGCGGTTGGTGGTGGCGTAGCAGATCGATTCCGCCGCCGGCGCCTGCAGGTCCGGAAAGCGCTCCTGCAACGCGCGGATGATGCCGGCGGTATCCTCGACCGAGAGCGTGGTCTGGGTGACGAAACCAAGTGCTTTTGGATCGGCCGGTACAAGCCGGGCTGCGTCGGCTTCGGTCTCGATCAGCGTTACCGCGCCTTCCGGCAACTGCCCCATTGTGCCGATCACCTCGGGGTGCCCGGCATGACCGATCAACAGCACATGGCGGCCAAGCCGCTGGTGACGCATCGCCTGCTTGTGGACCTTGGAGACCAGCGGACAGGTTGCGTCGAGATAGAACAGGTTGCGCGCCTGCGCATCCGCCGGCACGGACTTGGGCACACCGTGCGCGGAGAAGACGACCGGCGACTGCCGATGTTCGGCCGGGATTTCGGAAAGTTCCTCTATGAAGACGGCCCCAAGGCTCTGCAGCCCCTCGACGACATAGCGGTTGTGGACGATTTCGTGGCGGACATAGACCGGGGCGCCATATTTTTTCAGCGCCAGCACGACGATCTGGATGGCACGGTCGACGCCCGCGCAAAAACCGCGCGGCTGGCAGAGCCGGATCGTCAGAGGAGGCTTGGCGATTGTGTGAAGCATCAAATCCTGCCGGTTGGTCAGCGCCGAAATGAGGTGCCTACCCCTGCCCTGTCAAGGGTGTCGGTGGAAAGAGAGGCGTCGCTTGCGTTCATTCCTCTTTCGCGGGCCGACGGAGCCGGAGGACAAGCACCGCGGCGAGTGCCGCGGCAAGCCCGTACCAGGTGACGGCATATTGCAGATGGCTGTTCGGAAGGTCGATGATGGTGACACCCCCGACCGGAAGGCCGCCGGGATTTGGCGTCTTGTCGGCATCGATGAAGATCGGCACCAAGGTGAACCCAGCCGGCAGGCCGGCGCTCGCGGCCATGACGTCGCGGTCCTTCCAGTAGAAGATGTTCTTCCCCACATCATTGTCGGGAAGCATCATGGAGGGCTTTGCCGGCAGCGGGTTGCGGGCAAGCCCGGTGACCGTGACCCTGCCCGTTACCTGTCCCTTGGCGCGCTTCGCCGCATCCTTGAGGTCGTAGGGAACAAAGCCGCGGTTGATCAGGACGAAACGGCCGTCGTCTAGGGCCAGCGGCGTATAGACGTTGAAGCCGGCATCCCCTTCCCAGGTCGCGTAGAAATGCCGCTCGCCGGAATGCAGGAAAGTGCCGGTGACAGTCACCGGCGTGTAGTCGACGTCGCCGGTCGAGGCGAATTCCTTCTCGACCTCGGAAAGCGGTCGTGGCGCCGCATGGGTGCGCTGGTCGATGGTCTGCAGCAGGCCTTCCTTCCAGTGCAGGCGCTGGACCTGCCAGGTGCCCAGCGCCAGCAGAATCAAGAACAGCACAAGGCCAAGGACGAACAACAGTGCCGATCGTGGCCGCGAATGGCCGCGGTCTTTGAGGGACGCTTCGCTCATTCGCCGCGATCCAGCCGACCCTCGGCTGCTTTGTTGCTGTATTGCAGGGTGAGCAGCACGCCCTTGATTAGCCGAAGCGCCGTGAGACACAGCACCAGGGCGAGTGGGATCCATATCAGCAGATGCAGCCAGAGCGGCGGGCTCAGCGTCACTTCCACCCAGAGCGCCAGACCGACGATGATGAAGCCGATGATCAGGATGACGAACACGGCCGGTCCATCGCCGGCATCGGCGTAGGAATAGTCGAGGCCGCAATTGACGCAGCGCTTGCCGACGGTGAGAAAGCCGGAAAACAGCCGCCCCTCGCCGCAACGCGGGCAGCGGCCGTGCAGGCCGGCCGAAATCGGATCGATCGGAGGCCAGATCGCCTTGTCTTCACTCATGCGTAGTGCCGTAATTCATGGCTATTGCTCGATCTCGATCGGCGCCCCATCGGCCACCATCGCCCAGATTTGTCCATATCGGACTCCGTAACCCCAATGCAGTCATCGGTCCAGTCGACCAATTGAAGCAGCCAGCCCCACTAGCTGAAGCCGCTTCGCCTCCTCGACGCGCAAGACCTTCTCGGGCAAGAGCCGGAATGCCAAGGCGATAAAATGCGCAAATTGAAGTCAGCCGCATCTTTCATCGATTGGCGATCCTTGCGCCGAAAAGAAGAAAGGCGGCCACGTCGCCGCGGCCGCCTTCCCGAAATTGAAACTCAAAAGGCTGGATCAGTGGCCTTCGATCACCGCGCCGACCGATCCCCAGACGTAGATCGAGGCGAACAGGAACAGCCAGACCACGTCAACGAAGTGCCAATACCAGGCGGCCGCCTCGAAGCCGAAATGCTGCTTGGGGGTGAAGTCGCCCTTCATCGCCCGGATCAGGCAGACCAGCAGGAAGATGGTGCCGATGATGACATGGAAGCCATGGAAGCCGGTCGCCATGAAGAAGGTGGCGCCGTAGATGGAATCCTTGAAGCCGAACGGCGCGTGCATGTACTCGTAAGCCTGCACCATGGTGAACAGCATGCCAAGCCCGACGGTCAGCACCAGGCCGTTGATCAGGCCCTTGCGGTCGCCATGGATGAGCGAGTGGTGCGCCCAGGTGACCGTGGTGCCCGACAGCAGCAGGATGATGGTGTTGTAGAGCGGCAAATGGAAGGGATCGAGAACCTCCATGCCCTTCGGCGGCCAGACACCACCGGTAAACGTGTGGCGGGCATAGTTCTGCACCTCACCGGCAAAAAGGCTGGCATCGAAATAGGCCCAGAACCAGGCAACGAAGAACATCACCTCCGAGGCGATGAACATGATCATGCCGTAGCGCAGGTGCAGCGACACGACGCGCGTATGGTGGCCTTCATGCGCTTCCTTGATGGTGTCGGACCACCAGGCGAACATGGTGTACAGCACGATCACAATGCCGATGAAGAACAGCCACGGATTGGCGATGTTGACGCCGAAGATCGGGAACGAGCCGCCTTTCAGGTATTCCATGAGGCAGACACCGCCAAAAGCGGTGACAAGCGCCCCTACCGATCCCAGGAAGGGCCATGGGCTCGGGTCGACGAGATGGTAGTCATGGTGTGGTTTTGCGTGCGCGTCTGCCATATCAACCCCCGAGATTTCCTTCGGTATCTGAAACTGTCTTGCTATTGCCCTGGGCCGGCCCGGACGACGCCACCGGCTTGGTCTTCTCGACCGGGAACATCGTATAGGACAGGGTGATCGTCTTCACGTCCTTCAGTTCCGGCACATTCACGATGTCGGGGTCCACATAGAACAGGACCGGCATGTCCAGCGTCTCGCCCGGCTTCAGCGTCGTATCGGTGAAGCAGAAGCATTCGACCTTGTTGAAGTACGGACCCGCCAGTTCCGGCTGCACGTTGAAGGTTGCGCGGCCGGTGACGGGGCGATCGAACTTGTTGGTCGCCTGATAATGCGCCTGCACGGTCTGCCCGATCTTCATGGTCATCGAGCGCTGGACCGGCTGGAACTCCCATGGCACGCCGGCGATGTTGGCGTCGAAACGGACGGTGATCTCGCGATCGAGCACGCGGCCGGCATATTGCTTCTCGGCACGTTGCGTCGTGCCGCCATAGCCGGTCGCCTGGCAAAACATCTTGTAGAGCGGCACGGCTGCATAGGCCATGCCGATCATGCCGGTGAAGAAGGCAAGGCAGACAACCGCGACAACGCGGTTGCCGGTCTTGCTTACCGTCTTCTTGGACGTCTCGGCGCTCATCACATCGAGCCCGACAAATTGTGGCCGAACTTCACGATTGTCGCGATGTAGAAGATCACGACCAGCACCGCCAGCGCCACGCCGATGGCGATGGAACGGCTGCGCTGGGCCTTCTTCTGGCGATCGGTCAAGGTCACCGTTTCGAGTTCTTTCTCGGCCATGGTCATGCCCCACCCATGGCAAGCGCGCGTTCGACGACACTGTCTGCCAGATAGGCGGCGAAGATTGCGAAGAGATAGAGCAGCGAATAGGCGAACAGGGCCTTGGCCGGCTTCATGACGCGGTCATCGTCGGCCATGCCAAGCACTTTCCAGGCATACCAGACGAAACCAGCCCCCAACAGCAAGGCGGCCACGCCGTAGAACGGCGTCGTATAGCCGAGCAGCCAGGGCAGCACGCCGACCGGGGCCAGCACCAGCGCGTAGGCGAAAATCTGACGGCGGGTCGATGCATGGCCGGCGACGTTGGGCATCATCGGGATGCCGGCGCGGCCATAGTCCTCGGACTTGAACAGCGCGAGCGCCCAGAAATGCGGCGGCGTCCACAGGAAAATGATCAGGAACAGGATGATGCTTTCGAGGCTGACCGACCCGGTCACCGCGGCCCAGCCGATAACCGGCGGGATGGCGCCCGCTGCACCGCCAATGACAATGTTCTGCGGCGTCGAGCGTTTCAGCCACATCGTGTAGACCACGGCATAGAAGAAGATGGTGAAGGCCAGCAGCGTCGCCGACAACCAGTTGACCAACACGCCGAGCGTCATCACCGACAGCACCGACAACACCAGGCCGAAGCTCAGCGCCTCGTGCGGCTGGATCCGGCCGGAAGGCACCGGGCGGCTGGCGGTCCTGGTCATCACCGCGTCGATGTCGGCGTCGTACCACATGTTGAGCGCGCCAGAGGCGCCGGCTCCAATCGCAATGGCAAGGATGGCGATCACCGCCAGCAGCGGATTGATGGTCACCGGTGCCGCGACCAGCCCGACAAAGGCGGTGAACACCACCAGCGACATGACGCGCGGCTTCAGCAGGGCGAAGAAATCGCCCGCCGTGGCTTCCGACATACGGAAGCCCGCTTCGTCAATGCTGGTTTTGTCGACTAGGGCCATGCGTACTCAAGTCCATCATTCCGTTGGCCAAAACCGCCGGCGGGCCGGCGGTTTTGTATTCGAGCGGGAGCCGCCTTACTTGATCTTCGGCAGCTGCTCCCACTGGTGGAACGGCGGCGGCGAAGGCAGCTGCCATTCGAGCGTGGTAGCACCCTCACCCCACGGGTTGGCGCCGGCGATCCGCTTCTTCTGGAAGGCTTCGAACACGCCATAGAGGAAGATCACCACACCGACGGCCGAAATATACGAACCGTAGGACGAAACCATGTTCCAGCCCGCAAACGCGTCAGGATAGTCGATGGTGCGGCGCGGCATACCGGCGAGGCCGAGGAAGTGCTGCGGGAAAAAGATCAGGTTCACGCCGACGAACATGACCCAAAAATGGGTGTTGGCGATGACGGGCGAGTACATGTAGCCGGTCATCTTCGGGAACCAGTAGTACCAGCCGGCGAAGATGGCGAACACCGCGCCCAGCGACAGTACGTAGTGGAAGTGGGCAATGACGAAATAGGTGTCATGCAGCGACCGGTCGAGGCCGGCATTGGCCAGCTGAACACCGGTCACGCCACCAATGGTGAACAGGAAGATGAAGCCCAGCGCCCACAGCATCGGCGGCTTGAACGAGATCGATCCGCCCCACATGGTTGCGATCCAGGAGAAGATCTTCACGCCGGTCGGCACCGCGATGACCATGGTGGCGAAGACGAAGTAGCGCTGCGTATCGAGCGACAGGCCCGTCGTATACATATGGTGCGCCCAGACGATGAAGCCGACCGCGCCTATCGCGACCATGGCATAAGCCATGCCGAGATAACCGAATACCGGCTTCCTCGAGAAGGTCGAGACGATATGGCTGATGATGCCGAAACCCGGCAAGATCAGGATGTATACTTCCGGGTGGCCAAAGAACCAGAACAGGTGCTGGAACAGGATCGGGTCACCACCACCGTCAGGCGCGAAGAAGGTCGTGCCGAAGTTGCGGTCGGTGAGCAGCATGGTGATGCCGCCGGCCAGGACCGGCAGCGACAGCAAGAGCAGGAAGGCGGTGACCAGCACCGACCAGGCAAACAGCGGCATCTTGTGCAGAGTCATGCCGGGGGCACGCATGTTGAAGATGGTGGTGATGAAGTTGATGGCGCCGAGGATCGAGGAGGCGCCGGCGATGTGGATCGACAGGATCGCCAGATCCATCGCCGGTCCGGGCTGGCCCGAAGTTGACAGCGGCGGATAGAGCGTCCAGCCGCCGCCTACGCCAAAGGCGCCGGGCGCACTCGGCACGAACATCGAGGTGAGCAACAGGATGAAGGCCGGCGGCAGCAGCCAGAAAGAGATGTTGTTCATGCGCGGGAATGCCATGTCGGGAGCACCGATCATGATCGGCACCATCCAGTTGGCGAAACCGCCGATCAGGGCCGGCATGACCATGAAGAAGATCATGATCAGCGCGTGCGCGGTGGCAAACGCATTGTACATGCTCTTGCCGCCGTCGATCGCGGCGTCGCCGTTCATGCCATAGACCATCTGCGCAAGACCGCTGAAGATCTGGATGCCAGGCTCCTGCAGCTCCATGCGGATGGCGACCGAAAGCGCGCCGCCGATTATGCCGGCCATGATCGCGAAGATCAGGTAGAGCGTACCGATATCCTTGTGGTTGGTCGAATAAACCCAGCGCACCCAGCCATGATACGGCTTGTGGTCGTGCCCGTCGTGAGCTGCAGCGTCTGCCATGTTCCGCTCCGTTCCTAAATCTTGCTAACCCGCGGCATCAGTTGCCGGCGGCCGCTACCTTGTTCTGGCCATCGACCTCGGCCATGAGCGTCCTGTTGGCACCTGGCAGGTCGGTCTTGGCCGCGGCCAGCCAGGTCTTAAACTGCGTATCCGACACCACACGAACGGCGATCGGCATGAAGGCATGGTCCTTGCCGCAGAGCTGCGAGCACTGACCGTAATAGAGGCCTTCTTTCTCCGCCTTGAACCAGGTCTCGTTGGTGCGGCCGGGAACGGCGTCGATCTTGATGCCGAAGGACGGCACGGCAAAGGAATGGATCACGTCGGTCGCGGTGACAAGCACGCGGGTCATCGTGTTGACCGGCACGACCAGCTCGTTGTCGACGGCGAGCAGGCGCGGATAGACCGCGCGATCCTCCTTGCCGGCCTTGGCGCGATCGCCATCCTGAAGAATGGCCGAATTGAAGGCGAGCGTGTTGTCGGTCTGGTATTCGTAATCCCAGTTCCACTGGTTGCCGGTTGCCTTGACGGTCAGCTTGGCCTCTTCTGGCGGCGTATATTGGGCGGTCAGGAGTTGGAACGAGGGGATGGCGAGGCAAAGCAGGATGACGACAGGGCCGATGGTCCAGATCACCTCGATCAGCGTGTTGTGGCTGGTCTTGGACGGGGTCGGATTGGCGCTCGCGCGGAATTTGACGATGCAGTAGATCAGCAGAAACAGCACCAGGACCGTGACCGGGATGATAAACCACATCGTGTAGTTTCCGAACCACTCGATCTGCCGCATCATGTCGGTCGCAGGCGCCTGGAAGCCGGTCTCCCACGGCCTGGGCTGGTCCGCATAAGCGGATCCGCAGGCGAGGAACGTGGCAGCAGCACCGGTGCTCGCTAGGAATTTTCTCATCGCCCTCTTCGTCTCCCAGTCTCTCGCCGGCTGTGCCCGCGAGAATAACCAACAATGCCGGGACGGGAATCCCGGACAGTCTCAAGCTGGTTCAAACCATACTCTTTTTCCCTCCGCAAGAAAGGAGCGGTCGAAACCGTGCGGCATTTTTGCGCGCAAGCTGACGTGGCTCTTCCGGGGCAATGGCCGTAGTGGCGAATCGCGTATGTTCGGCGGGCCGCACGCCTTGTGCCGGCGACACCCGCAAAGCGTCGTAATTCAGGCGAATTTGGCAAGGAAAAGCGCCGCATTGCCTTTTTAGGGACAGTCCGGCCACGGTCTCGTCCTTTACTTGGCATTGGCGCGGCTTAAAGTGCCGTGATTCGCAATGGAGCCGTCATGAACTCTTGGCTTTCGAGACTGAGGCATACGCGACTGGGCCTTTCGAGAACCCTGGCAAACGCCGTGTTTCTCGCGGTCCTGTGCGCGGCCGGTCTGTCCGTCCCTGGCAAGGCCAATGCTGCCCAGCCAAGCGGCACGGTGCGCTCGACGCATGGCGCATGGTCGATCATCTGCGACACGCCGGCCGGCGCCACCTCGGAACAATGCGTGATGATGCAGAACGTCGTCGCCGAGGATCGTCCGGAGATGGGGCTTTCGGTCGTCGTGCTACGCACCGCCGACAACAAGGCCGAGATCCTGCGCGTGCTGGCGCCGCTCGGCGTGCTGTTGCCGAACGGCCTCGGCCTCAACGTCGACGGCAAGGACATTGGCCGCGCCTATTTCGTGCGCTGCTTCCAGGACGGCTGTTATGCCGAGGTCATTCTCGAAAAGCCGCTGCTCGACACGCTGAAGACCGGTACGTCGGCAACATTCATCGTTTTCCAGACCCCGGAAGAGGGTATCGGCATTCCCGTCGACCTCAAGGGTTTCGCCGAAGGCTTCGCCGCTCTGCCCTGATCGCGGCTTCGCGCTGAACCAGGCCTGGACGCGGCTTTTGCCGACCCCAGACGCATGCCTTGCGTTCAGCGAACGAAATCATTCGTCGGCGCCGATTCCTCATTGCCGATTGTGCGGGCGCGGCTTCACGCCTACATCGGGGGAAAGCAAACATCCCACGGACGGACGCGCCATGAACAGCCTGATCGGCCAATTCGACATTTCAGACGACCGCATCAAGCAGATCGTCGCTGACACCATCAAGGGCGCGGACGACGGCGAGCTTTTCCTCGAATACAGCGAGAGCGAAGCGCTGATGTTCGACAATGGCAAGCTGAAGACCGCCAATTTCAACACCGACCAGGGCTTTGGCCTGCGGGCCGTCGCCGGCGAGGCCAGCGGCTACGCTCATTCCAGCGACCTGTCCGAGGCGTCGCTGCTGCGCGCGGCCGAAGCCGTCTCGACCGTCAAGGGTGGCTATTCCGGCACGCTTGCGGCAGCCCCCGCCCGTACCAACCGCCATCTCTACGGCGACGAGAACCCGATCCCCTCGCCTTCCTTCGAGGCCAAGGCGAAGCTGCTGCAAGAAATCGACGCCTGGCTGCGCGCCGAGGATCCACGCGTGCGCCAGGTAACGGCCTCGATCGCCGCATCCTGGCAGCATGTCGAGATCGTTCGTGCCGACGGCCAGATAGTGCGCGATATCAGGCCGATGGTCCGCGTCAACGTCTCGGTCGTCGTCGGCGACGGCGACCGCCAGGAAAGCGGCTCCTATGGCATGGGCGGGCGCAAGGCATTCGGCGAATTCCTGATCGAGGATAGTTGGAAGCACGCCGCCAAGGAGGCGCTCCGGCAAGCGGTGGTCAACCTGGAGGCAATCCCGGCCCCGGCAGGCACTTTCGACATCGTGCTATCCAATGGCTGGCCGGGCGTGATGCTGCACGAAGCCGTCGGCCATGGTCTTGAAGGCGATTTCAACCGCAAGAAAACGTCGGCGTTCGCCGGCCTGATGGGGCAGCAGGTGGCCGCCAAGGGGGTGACGGTCGTCGACGACGGCACCATCCCAGAGCGGCGCGGCTCACTCACCGTCGACGACGAAGGCACGCCTTCGGCCCGCAACGTCTTGATCGAGGACGGCAAACTGGTCGGCTACATGCAGGACCGGCAGAATGCCCGGCTGATGGGCATGAAAGCCACCGGCAATGGCCGGCGAGAAGGCTATGCGCACCAGCCGATGCCGCGCATGACCAACACTTACATGACCTCAGGCGACATGGAGCCGGACGAAATCATCGCCTCCGTCAAGAACGGCATCTACGCCGTCTCCTTCGGCGGTGGCCAGGTCGACATCACGTCGGGCAAATTCGTGTTCGGCTGCACCGAGGCCTACATGATCGAGAACGGCAAGGTGACGCAGCCGATCAAAGGCGCGATGCTGATCGGCAACGGGCCTGATGCCATGCACCGCGTCTCGATGGTCGGCAACGACATGAAGCTCGACAATGGCATCGGCATGTGCGGCAAGGCCGGCCAGGGCGTACCCGTCGGCGTCGGCCAGCCGCATCTCAGGATGAACCAGATGACGGTCGGCGGCACGCGGGTTTGAAAATCGGTGCCGTTCCGGTGTCATCACCCGCCGTGACGTTTCCGGATGCAGGCGCCCTCCACCATGCCCATCGTCATCCTGACAGGTGCCGGCCTGACAGGGGCCGGCTTTCCGGCGGCCGGGACCTTGAAGTGGACACAATCCACATTAACAAATTATTAGGTCTTTGACTGCCTGGGCTGCCTCTCGCGCGTGAACGCAGCACCAGTTCCTCGTTGCGGTGGTGGTTTTGGCAATGCGGCACTCCCCCGTCCTGGCTCTCCTGCTTGGCTTTGTTTCGTTGATTGGTGCGGCATCGCTGCTAGCCAGTCCGGCGTCGGCCCAGTCGACTTTGTTCAAGTCGCGACCGACCCAATCTTCCATGGAGGGGTCGCGCTCTGCCTCCGTGGGAGGAAGCACCAGCGTCCCCTACGGTTGGATCGATTTCTGTCATCGCCGACCAAAAGAGTGCAAGGTGCCTGCTCTGCCGGCCGCGAATGTCAAGCTGACAGCGCGGACCTTTCGTATCCTCAAGCGGATAAATCAGAAGGCGAACAGCGCCATCAAACCCGTCAGCAATTTCGATCACTGGGGCACGATGGCGGACCATTGGGATTATCCGGTTGACGGCAAAGGCGATTGCAAGATCTATGCACTCTACAAACGCAAGCTCCTTCAAGAGGCTGGATTTCCCCGGCAGGCGCTGTTGATGACGGTCGTGCGCGATCTCAACAATGAGGGCCACACCATCCTGACCGTGAAAACCGATAAAGGCGATCTTGTCCTCGACAATATGGTCGACCAAATCAGGCCCTGGAACGCAACCGGCTACTACTTCCTGAAACGTCAATCGCAGCAGAATCCGAACGTCTGGCAGTCGGTCAACCAGCGAGGCGGCACGCCGAAAACCTTCGCGAATGCTGCAAAGCTCGTAGATTGAGCCTGCCTGGACCGTACGGTCCAGGCATTACAGGCGTTCGGCGAATTTTTTAGAGCGGTTCGGTGTTTGATAGAATCGCTGAACCGCTCTCTCTTCATTTCGACGCAATTCCGGACGGAAAACCGCTACCCATTCTTCCTGGAGTCGCTTTAACCGGAGGATCCCGCAGCAGCGCTTGGGAAGCGCGGTTTTCTGTGGCCTCAGCAGTCTCAACGAACCGTGCTCAGCCGCGCCTCCTCCTCGGTTTCTCCAGCAAGGCGACCGCCTCGACATGTGGCGACCACAGGAACTGATCGATTGGCGTCACGCTGGTCAAGGTATAGCCGCCGTCGATGAGAATGCGCAGGTCGCGGGCCAGCGTCACCGGGTTGCAGGACACCGCGGCAACGTATGGAACATCCGAGCGGGCGATCTGCTTCGACTGGTCTTCGGCGCCGGCGCGCGGCGGATCGAAGACAAGGCCGTCGAAGGCGTTCAACTCCTTGAAGGTCAGTGGCCGGCGAAACAGGTCGCGTCGTTCGCCCGTCACCCGCTTGAGGCCGGTCGCGAAACGTGATCCCCGGTCGAGCGCCGAAAGCGCGGCCGCGTCGCCTTCGACCGCATGGACTTCCGATTTCGTCGCCAGCCGCAAGGCAAAGCTGCCGCAACCGGCAAAGAGATCGGCAATTTTTTTTGCACGCTTCAGATGTCCGCTGACGATCTCGGCCATGGTCCGTTCGGCGGCCTCCGTCGCCTGCAGAAAGGTGCCGGGCGGCACGGCGACCGCAACACTGCCGAACATGACCACGGGCTTCCTTGGCTCGATGACAATCTCGTCATCGATGGACAGCCTGGCAAAGCCTTGCGCAATGACAAAGTTGGAGGCGATACGGCGCTGGTGTTCGCCGAGCTTGCCTGACTCGTGCACCGCGATGTCGAGGCCGGAACCTGTAACGGTGACCGCCATCCGGAACGATTTGGTGGTGGCGCATATCAATTCGGCCAGCGCCCTCAGCTGGCCGAGTGCCGCGACGATCTCGGGCAGTGAGATCGGGCATTCGGATATGGAGATGATCTCGGGCGACAGATGGCGATTGAAGCCGAGCAGCATGTCTGCGTCCGTGCGCCGGGCGGCAAGCACGACGCGGCGGCGCGACTGCGGCGCGCAGGCGACCAGTTCGCCAATCTCGCACTCGATGCCCTTGCCCCTCAATGCGTGCACCACCTTTTCGCGTTTCCATCGGCGATAGGCTTCGGTCTCGAAATGCTGGAGGGCACAGCCGCCGCATTCGGTGAAATGGCGGCAGGCTGGTTCGACGCGCAGCGGAGAGGCTTCCAGCACCGCCATCAGCGTGGCGCGATCCCGCTCGCGCGCGGCGGTGACGATCTCGCCTGGCAGCGTGAAGGGAATGAACAGATCGCCGCTCTCGGTTTCGGCGATGCCGTCGCCCTGCGATCCGAGCTTTCGTATTGTGAAGCGTACGCTCATCGGCCCTTGATCCCACCGAGCAGGAATTCGCGATTGCCGTCGCCACCTTCGATCGGCGACAGATGCAGGCCAAGCGAGCGCCAGCCGGGAACGGCATCCAGCCAATCCTGCAGCAGGCCCGCGACACGGGCGGCACCGAAGGGATCCTTCAACAAACCGCCCTTGCCGATCGCCTCTCGACCGGCCTCGAATTGCGGCTTGACCAGAAAGATCGCACCGGCGCCGGGCTTGGCAATGGCGAGTGCCGGCGGCAGCGCCAGTTTCAGCGAGATGAAACTGACGTCGGAAACGATGAAATCCGGATTGCGGCCGGCAAGATCGGCAACGGTGAGATCGCGCGCGTTCAGGCCCTCGATCACCGTCACGCGCGGATCACCACCGACATCAGGATGCATCTGGCCATGCCCGACATCGATTGCCGTGACATGGGACGCGCCGCGTTCGAGCAGCACCTGGGTGAAACCGCCGGTCGAGGCGCCGATGTCGAGGGCCTCGCGACCGGCCGGGTCGAGGCTGAAATGGTCGAGCCCGGCGATCAGCTTGAGCGCGGCGCGCGAGACATAGGCTTGCGCCGGATCGTCGATGGCGACAACGCATTGCGGCGAAACGTTCTGGCCGGGCTTGCGGGCTATGGCGCCGTCGACCGTCACCGTGCCGCGCTCCACCGCGTCGCGGGCGCGCGAGCGGCTGGCAAACAGCCCGCGCTGGACGAGCAGGTCGTCGAGCCGCTGGCGTGTGCTGGCTGGCAGAGGCGAGTTCATCGGCCTTCTCTGACGAAAGCCCGCGGTGAAGGCAAGGACATTAGATGGACCAAAGTGATCCTACGAGAGCGGCTGGTGCATCGAACCAGGCCGCGGCTTGCGCCCATCATGCCGGGTCCGGCAGAATATTGGTCACGAAGAGCCCTCTGTTTGTCGCAACTCGAAGGAGAACGAATGCTGACGGGAACCTGCCACTGTGGCGCCGCCCACTGGACGCTGGAGGGCGACCCCGGCCCGGTGACGGCCTGCAACTGCACGCTTTGCCGCCGCTATGGCACGCTCTGGGCCTATGATTATGTCGACGAACGCATTCGCGTTTCGGGGCCAATGGGCAGCTATACGCGCGCCGGACAGGAAGACCCGTCGCTCGAGATCCTGTTCTGCCCGCGTTGCGCCTGCGTGCTCGGCTGGCGCGGACTGCGCGCCAGCGCCTCGGGTCGAAGACGCATGGCCGTCAATGTCCGGCTGGCGCCCCCCGAGGCCGTGGCCGATCTGCCGATCGACCATTTCGATGGTCTCGACACGTACGACGATCTGCCGCGCGACGGCCGCTGCGTACGCGACATGTGGTTTTAGAAGATGGTTCGCGGAGCCTGGCGCTCGATGGCTGGAGACAAACCGTCGTCTCGACCGCCTGAAGCCTGCTCACGCGCATGCCCGGTCGCAACAGGTGATACAGGCGAAGGATCCGGCGGCACCACAAGCTGCGGAATTTGCTTGTAGGAAAAGCCGCCGCGGATATCGCCCATCTTGCCGGCGACAATGCCTATCGCCGCCTTTTCGAGATTGCGGTCGTAGGGCGTTTCGGCGGCAGCCGGTACGACCATCACCGCCAAGAAGGCCGCGCCGCACAGAAGCGTCTTCATTCTCGTTGTCTCCCTGCCTGGCTGTGATCTAGCAGGGCGGCGTTGAAAAACGGCCAAGGGACAGGGTAAGCAAAACGCCAAACGGCAACGTTAACAATGCCTTATAAAATCGAGCCGGCAAACTGATTCAAGCTGTTGAGGTTTTGATTCAGGCGCGCTGGGCGCGGACCGTATGACCGAGCGCGGTGAATACGGTGCGCACGATTCCGGCGACGTCGAGGCCAGCATCGGCATACATCTTCTCTGGCTTGGCGTGGTCGGTGAAGTCATCCGGCAGCACCAGCGGGCGTACCTTCAGGCCGCTTTCGAGCAGTCCTTCATGGGCGAGGAATTGCAGCACATGGCTGGCGAAGCCGCCAATTGCGCCCTCCTCCACCGTCACCAGAACCTCATGCGAGCGGGCCAGCCGCCGGATCAGATCCTGGTCGAGCGGCTTGGCGAAACGGGCATCGGCGACCGTGGTGGAAAGCCCGGCCGCGCCGAGTTCCTCGGCCGCGATGAGGCAATCCTGCAGCCTTGTGCCGAAGGACAGGAGGGCAACCTTGCTGCCTTCCCGGACGACGCGGCCTTTGCCGATCTCCAGAACAGAGCCGCGCTCGGGCATGTCGACGCCGACGCCGTTGCCGCGCGGATAGCGGAAGGCGATCGGCCCGTCGTCATAGCTGGCGGCGGTGCGCACCATGTGACGCAATTCCGCCTCGTCGGCCGCGGCCATTACGACGAAGCCCGGCAGGCTTGCCAGGAAGGTGGTGTCGAACGCGCCGCAATGGGTGGCACCGTCGGCGCCGACAAAGCCGGCGCGATCGATGGGGAAACGCACCGGCAGTTTCTGGATCGCGACGTCATGGACGACCTGATCGTAGGCACGCTGCAGGAAGGTCGAATAGATCGCGGCGAAGGGCTTGTAGCCTTCCGTCGCCAGGCCGGCGGCGAAGGTCACCGCATGCTGCTCGGCAATGCCGACGTCGAAAGTCCTTGACGGAAACACCTCGCCGAACAGGTCGAGGCCGGTGCCGCCCGGCATGGCGGCGGTGACGGCGACGATGCGGTCGTCCTCGCGGCCCTCCTGGATCAGGCTTTCGGCAAACACCTTGGTGTAGGCCGGTGCATTGGCCGGCGCCTTGGCCTGTGCGCCGGTGATGACGTCGAATTTGTTGACGCCATGATACTTGTCGGCGGCCGCTTCCGCCGGCGCGTAGCCCTTGCCCTTCTGGGTGACGACATGGATCAGCACCGGACCCTTGCCGTTGTCACGGACATTTTTCAGGACCGGGATGAGATGCTCCAGATTGTGACCGTCAATCGGGCCGATGTGATAGAAGCCGAGTTCCTCGAACAAGGTGCCGCCGGTGACGTAACCGCGCGCATGCTCGACCGCGCGGGTGATGGCTCGATCGGCCCGCTTGCCTAGATAGGAGGTCAGCTTCTTGCCAAAGTCGCGCAGGCCGACATAGGCCTTGCCGGAAGCCAGACGCGCCAGATAGGCGCTCATGGCGCCGGTTGGCGGGGCGATCGACATGTCATTGTCGTTGAGGATGACGATGAGGCGCGCATCGAGCGCGCCGGCATTGTTCATCGCCTCATAAGCCATGCCGGCCGACATGGCGCCGTCGCCGATGACGGAGATGACATTGTTGCGCCCGCCTGAGAGGTCGCGGGCGGCGGCCATGCCGAGGCCGGCCGATATCGATGTCGAGGAGTGGGCGGCGCCGAACGGGTCGTATTCGCTCTCGGCTCGGCGGGTGAAGCCCGACAACCCGCCTTCCTGGCGCAAGGTGCGGATGCGGTCGCGACGGCCGGTCAGTATCTTGTGTGGATAGGCCTGGTGGCCGACATCCCAGATCAGCCGGTCATCGGGTGTGTTGAAGACATAGTGCAGCGCCACGGTCAGTTCGACCACGCCCAGCCCGGCTCCGAGATGGCCGCCGGTGCGCGACACCGCGTCGATCAGTTCGAGGCGAAGCTCTGATGCCAGTTGCGGCAAGTCGCTCTCGGCCAGCGTGCGCAGGTCGGCCGGGACGCGAACCCTATCGAGAAGCGGCGTATGCGGCGTTGCGTTCACGTTGGGCCCAGACTTTCTGTTCATCGGCGGATAGGCCGCCGGCCGGCGAAAGTAAATGCGTGTCGCTGACGCGGACGGTCAGCCCCTCACGATCTTCTCAGCCTTCCGGCAGCGGGATGAATTCTTTCTCATCGCCAGGAACGATATCGAAGCGGCCGGTCTTCCATTCCTGCTTGGCCTGCTCGATGCGCTCCTTGGACGAGGAAACGAAATTCCACCAGATGTAGCGCTTCGAACCGAGAGACGCGCCGCCGAACAGCATGAAATGCGCACCCATCGATGACGATATGATGATCTCGTCGCCGGGCCGGAACACCAGCAGCCGTTCCGCTGGAAAGGCATCACCCGAAATCGAAACCTCGCCCTCCAGCGTGTAGATGGCGCGCTCCTCGGCATCGCGCGGGATTTTGACGCTGGCGCCAGGCGCCAGCCGCAAATCTGCATAGAGTGTTTCGGAATCGGCCCGCACCGGAGACCGCAACCCCTGGAAATCGCCGATGACGACGCGGCCGCTGACGCCTTCGGCGTCGATTTCGGGAAGCCGCAGCGCCGCTGTGTTCTCGAACACCGGTGCCACCTCTTCCTTGCCGTCCGGCAGAGCCAACCAGGTCTGCAGGCCGGAGATCGACATCGGCGCGCCGCGCAATTCCTGCGGCGTGCGTTCGGAGTGGACGATGCCGCGACCGGCCGTCATCAGGTTCACGTCGCCGGGTTGAATGACCATTTCGGTGCCGAGCGAATCGCGGTGCCTGATCTTGCCGTCGAACAGATAGGTCACGGTCGACAGGCCGATATGCGGGTGGGGACGGACATCGAGCGCCTGGCCGGCACGCATGATCGCGGGGCCCATTCGATCGAAGAAGATGAACGGCCCGACCAGGCGCCGCTTGGCTGTCGGCAAGGCGCGACGCACCTCGAAACCGCCAATGTCCTTGGCGTTGGGGATAACCATCAACTCGATCTGGTCGCTGGCGAAGGCATCGCCGGCCTCAGGGTCCTTGCCGGGGAAGAAGCTCATGAACTCTCCTCGTCAGCGGTCAATGGTCGCTTGGGCATATCAGGCGAACCGGATCGCCGCTTTTGCTTTTAATTTGGCCGCCACCTCTTCGCGATTGCGCGGATGCTGGTGGGTTTCGAGGGAATCGAGCAATTCGCGTGCGGATGCCGCGATGGCTTCGACGGCATGATCGAACGCATGCTGGTTCTTGGCAGAAGGCCGCGTTGTGCCGCTCAGCTTGCGGACAAACTGCAGTGCCGCGTCGCGGACTTCGTCGTTGGTTGCCGGCGGATCAAAATTGAACAGGGTCTTGATGTTTCTGCACATCGCTTCCGTATCTCCTCTTGTCCGTTTCAATCGGGACGAACTGTATCCTCAATGATGATCGTGTCCAAAAACCGGTAGGCTGCTCCGGACCTCAGTCCGCGTCGAGCGGCTCGGTTCCAACCGGCTTGCCGTCGCGCGACAGCCTGATCTTCTCGACCTTGTCCTCGGCGGCCTTCAGCAGCCGGTCGCAATGGACCTTCAGCGCCTCGCCCCGCTCGTAAATCCGGATCGACTGGTCGAGCGGCACGTCGCCACGCTCCAGATCATCGACGATCTTCTCCAGTGCGTCGAGTGCCTGTTCAAAGCTCATCGCCTTGACGTCTTCGTTGATCTCACCGGTCATCATTCATCCTTTCATCAGTCGCCCGACATGGGCGGCGACCGAAAATGCCAATCCCTGCAGATCGTAGCCGCCCTCGAGCAGGCTGACGAGCCGGTTGCCGCCGTGGATTGCGGCGCGCTGCATCAGCTGGCCGGTCGCCCAGTCGAAATCGTCCTCGGTCAGATTGATTTCCGCCAGCGGGTCGCGATGGTGCGCGTCGAAGCCGGCCGAAACGATAATCAGATCCGGCGCGAAATTGTCGAGTGCCGGCAGCACGCGCGACAGGAACGCATCGCGAAACACCTCGCTGCCCGTCCGAGGCGCCAGCGGCGCATTGACGATGTTGCCGGCGCCGGTCTCACTCTTCGCGCCCGTGCCGGGATAAAGCGGCATCTGGTGCGTCGAGCAATAGAGCACCGAGGGATCGTCCCAGAAAATATCCTGCGTGCCGTTGCCGTGGTGCACGTCCCAGTCGACGACCGCGACACGCTCGGCGCCGTGCTTCTTCTGCGCATGGCGCGCTGCGATTGCCGCCGTGTTGAAGAAGCAGAAGCCCATGGCCGTGGTCTTTTCGGCATGGTGGCCGGGCGGACGGGCGGCGACGAAAACGTTGTCGGCGCGGCCCGCAAAGACGTCGTCGACGGCAGCATTGGCGGCACCGATCGCCGTAATCACCGCTTGCCAGCTTTTCGGGCTGGCGGTGGTGTCGGCGTCGATGCGGGCAATGCCTTCGTCGGGGATGGCGGCGCGGACACGCGCGACGAAATCGGCGGGATGCGCGTAGAGGATGGTCGCCTCGTCGCCGTGCGGTGCCTCGACGCGGTCAAGCGTGGCAAAAGCTTCGTCGTCGAGCACGCGCTCGATGGCGCGCAGGCGGTCGGGCCGCTCGGGGTGACCGGGCGGCGTGATGTGTTCGAGAAAGATCGGGTGCGTGTAGAGACGGGTGGCCATGCCCCCTATCTAGTGCCCCGGCGTCGTGATGGCCATGCGTTGCGGCTTGATCGCTGGGGAAAATCGAACCTGCGTCCATTCATGTCGCTGCGGGCATTGGCGGCGCCGGCCCTTCGGCGTAAGGTCGCAACCACTGCCTGGTGCCCGCCGGGCTGTTTGTTTTAGCCGCATTTTGCGACGCCAAGTGATTCCACTTGGCTGCAAATGCCCTGGCGGGAGAATCGGGAACACGGTTGAACTCCGTGGCGTGCCCAACGCTGTGAGGGGGACCGCGCCGGTAAATGCCACTGTCGATGACGGGAAGGCACCGGACGCGGGTTGATCCCGAGCCAGAAGACCGGCCTGGCAGGCATCGTCATCCGCATGGTCAGGCGGATGACATCGATTGCAATCGCAAGGGGACAAGCGATGCCGGAAGCTATGACCACTCCAATGGGCGATGGATTTGACCAGATTGCGCGCGACGCTGTTTACCGCGCCATCTTCACGCGGCGCGACGTCCGCAGCCATTTTACATCGGAGGCCATCGACGACGAGGTGCTGGCGCGGCTGCTGCTTGCCGCCCACCACGCGCCGTCGGTCGGCTTCATGCAACCTTGGAATTTCATCGTCATTCGCGATGCCGCGCGGCGGGCGGAAGTGCGCGACCTGTTCCTGGCCGCGCGAGAACGGGAACTGCCTGAAATCGAGGCAGAACGGCAGGCGCTCTACCGCAAGCTCAAGCTCGAAGGCATTTGCGAAAGCGCTCTCAACATCTGCATCACCTGCGACCGCGAACGCTCGAAAGGCTCGCCGCTGGGGCGCTGGCACAATCCGGAGATGGATCTCTACAGCACGGTCTGCGCGGTGCAGAATTTCTGGCTGGCGGCACGCGCCGAAGGCGTTGGCGTCGGCTGGGTCAGCATCATCGAGGCGCAAGCGCTGAAAAGCTTGCTGGCCATTCCCGACCAGGTGACACCGATCGCCTATCTCTGCGTCGGCCGTGTTTCCGAGTTCGCACCGAAGCCGGATCTCGAAACACACGGCTGGGGCCGGCGGCTGCCGTTGCCCGAGCTTATCATGAGCGAGACTTTTCGCGGGCAAGGCGAAGCGCCGCTCAAATCAGCAGTGGCGCGCCTCGGCACCGTCGCCGGTGCGCCGGCGAGGCCGGTTGATCAGCTCGTCGCGCCGGCAGTGCCCCAGCGCGAACCGCCGAAAGTGGAGAGCGCCTTGTCCTTGAGTTCCCTGAACTTCGACGAGGCTTCGGCCAGCCTGGCGTCCCAGGCGGCATCGGGCACCTGACCCTCGATGGTCTTGAAATAGACCTGCATCAGGCAGGCAATGGCGAACGGCTCAATGAAGGCCGCCTTGAAAGCCCAGGCAAAGACGATTGCCAGCACGAAAGCCCAGCCGGCGAGCTGCCCGGGCATGACGTAAAGAATAGCGGCTGCCGGAGCCAGCATCAGCAGGAAAATCACGAACGACACGCCCCACATGATGACCCCTAGCCAGACGGCATTCTTGACCATGGTCTTGCCGTTCTGGGCGTAGAGCACAACGCCTTGGCGCGCGGTTTCGAACGGCGAGGACGAACTGATGCGGATGTTGTAGCCGAGAATGATCTCGTCGACATAGGTCAGCGACAGGCGAATCACCGTGTTGAGGAACGAAACCAGGCCGCTCAGGCCAGGAATGGGCAGGAAGGCCGCGATGCCGCCGAGCAGGCCGGTGATGGCGCGTATGGCGCCCTTGACCAATTGGTCGACGACGAAAAGGATGTTGGCCTCGGCAAAACGCTCGGTCACGACCTCTTTCGCGTAGGCGATCTGGTTCTGGCCGTGGGGAATATCATTGCCGTCGATCAGATGCACCATGACGGCGATATGGCCCGCCTTGACGACGTAGAGAATGTATTCGCGGATCCAGTAGACGGCGATCGAGACGATGCCGAAACCGACCACGCCGCCCCACATCGCAAAAGACAATGGTCCGTCGGGATCGGTGGAAATATGGCCGACGCCATAGCCGACGGAGGCGCCGGTGCCGGTGGCCACGATGTAGGCCAGGGTGATCCCAAAATAGATGATCATGCGAAAGACAATGAAAGGCCAGGTCCGCATCATGATGGACACCGACCTGCCGATATCGAAATCCCACATGCCCGAATCTCCCCTCAGAGATGGCTGCGGAGGATGCGCTCAAACCGGCTATTGTCAATTGCAGGCAGTGGCGGGACTGCCATGGTGGTTCATCTTGAAAGCGCTTCCGGCTTTTTCAGCAGGCCTTCGAGCAATTGCTTGAACGCGGCCACCACCATCTTCGATGTCGCTTCGGGATCTTGCGAATTGGCGATGCGCTGCGCGGCCTGGCTGCTCGCCCCATTGATCAGCCGCGCTGCCGACTCCGGGTCGACGCCGGGGACGACCACCCCTTCCCGCTGCAGCGCTGTCAGATGATCGGTCATTGAACCGACGCAGGCATTGGCATTCGACCACAGTGCCGGATCGCCCAGCACAGCCGGACCATCCCGGAACATGATGCGCTGGATTTCCGGCTCCAGCGCCATTTCGATATAGGTGGTGCATTCGTCGACGAAATGCTGCCAGCGGGTCGGCGCCCGCGACGCGACCTCATTCACCCGGGCCGCCATTTCCGCGTCGATTTCGGCGATAACCGCCTCAAGCAGTCCCTTCTTGTCGCCGAAGTGATGATAAAGGGCGCCGCGCGTCAGCCCGGCCGACGCGGTGAAATCATCCATCGACGCTTCGGCATAGCCGATGGTGCCGAAAGCCTGGCGCGCCGCGGCGATCAGCTTGGCGCGTGTCTCGGCGATCATCTCCTTGCGCGGTCGATGCATGCTTCTGGCCTTACTTACATACGCTCCGTATGCCAATTGACATACGCGACGTATGCTCTATTTAACACTTATACGTCTCGTATGTAATTGTCGAATCGCCCCTTGTCGAGGAACAGGATCATGCAAAACCCCTATTCGGAAATCTTTCGCGCTCCCGGAGCCAGGGGCTTTGCCGCCGCCGGCTTCATGGCGCGCCTGCCGATCGCCATGGCGCCGATCGGCATCGTGGCGATGCTGTCGCAGACGCGTGGCGAATACTGGCTGGCGGGTGCGGTTTCGGCGACATTCGCCTTGGCCAATGCCTTCCTGGCGCCGCAGATATCGAGGTTGGTCGACCGCCTCGGCCAGACGCGGGTTGTCGTACCCACCACCATCATCTCCGTGCTCGCATTCGCGGCCCTGATCGCATCGGCCAATCAAGGCTGGCCGGTATGGACGCTGTTCGCGTCGGCACTGCTGGCCGCGGCGATGCCAAGCATGCCGGCCATGGTGCGGGCGCGCTGGACCGAGATTTTCCGGGGCCGGTCCGAGATGAACACCGCCTTCGCCTTCGAGTCGGCGGCGGACGAACTGGTCTATATCGCCGGCGCATCGCTGTCTGTGGGCCTCAGCGCCGCGCTGTTCCCGGAAGCGGGCGTGCTCGTCAGCACGCTGTTCCTCGCCTTGGGCTCGACAGCCTTCATTCTGCAGCGTTCGACCGAGCCGCAAGTGCGGCCGGTGGACCATGGCTCCAGCGGCTCGGCAATCCGCCTGGGGCCGGTCCAAATCATCACCTTCGCCATGATCTTCATCGGCGCGACCTTCGCGACGACGGAGGTGAGCACGGTGGCGATTACCAAGGAACTCGGCCAGCCGGGCACTGCCAGTCTCGTCATCGGCGTCTATGCGCTGGGCTCCTTCGTGCTCGGCATCATCATCGGCGCGCTCAACCTGAAAGCACCGCTGCAGCGCCAGCTCGCCATCGCGGTTGCCTTGGTCGCGCTCGGCACACTGCTGCCGCTTACCGCCAGCACCGTGCCAGCGCTCGCGCTGACTGTCTTCATCAGTGGCGTGGCGATCTCGCCGACCTTCATCACCGCCTTCGGCCTGATCGAGCGGCATGTCCCGGAAGCGATGCTGACCGAAGGCATCACCTGGGTGACGACAGGCATCGGCATCGGCATGGCGCTTGGTTCGTTTGCCGCCGGCGCGGTGGTGGATGTGTTCGGCGCCCAGAACGGGTTCTGGGTTTCGGTGACGTCAGGCGCTATCGCGCTGATCACGGTGCTGCTCGGCCAGCGCAGCCTCGCCACCCACGAATGCGAGTTGGAACGATGCGAGGCGGCAATCCCGGCCGAGTGACAGGCAGGGTTTGGCGAGCTCAGATGATCTCGGTCTTAGCGATGTGGATGCCAAAGCCTTCGAGGCCGACATAGTGGCGCTCGCGCGAGGCAATCAGGTTGATCGAGGAAATGCCGAGGTCCTTCAGGATCTGGGCGCCAAGGCCGATCTCGCGCCATTCGCTCTCGCGCCGGCGCGCCTC
This sequence comes from Mesorhizobium sp. B2-3-15, assembly GCF_006442875.1. Taxonomy (NCBI): domain Bacteria; kingdom Pseudomonadati; phylum Pseudomonadota; class Alphaproteobacteria; order Hyphomicrobiales; family Phyllobacteriaceae; genus Mesorhizobium; species Mesorhizobium sp. B2-3-15. The sequence goes on from NZ_VFVO01000005.1 coordinate 54,243, forward strand.
TTCATGGTCCTCGCGGTCGCCTGGCGCCGGCCGGTTGCGCTCCTGGTGGGCAACGCCGACCGAGCCTTCCCTGAGATAGACGATGACGCCGCGCTTGCGTTCGCCCATCGCCTTCATGATGCCGTCGAGCCGGTGGCTGGTTCCGAACACGTCGGTCACCACATCCTCCGAATGCAGCCGCACCGGCACCTCCTCGCCATCGCGGATGTCGCCGAAGACGATGGCGACGTGATGCATCGTGTCCCAGGGCAGCGTGTAGGTGAAGACCTGCGCCTTGCCACCCAGCGTCTCGATGTCGGAGCAGGCGACGCGCTCGACCAGGGTCTCCTTGCGCTGCCGGTAAGCGATGAGGTCGGCGACCGATACCTGCTTGAGGCCATGCTCCTCGGCGAAAGCCGCGACCTGCGGGCCGCGCTTGACGGTGCCATCGTCGTTGACCAGTTCCGAGATCACGCCGATCGGCGGCAGGCCGGCGAGCTTGCACAAATCGACCGCCGCCTCGGTATGACCCGAGCGCATCAAGACGCCGCCCTCGCGCGCGATGAGCGGGAAGATGTGGCCAGGGCGAACGAAATCGGAGGCACCGACATTGCCGTTGGCGAGGTTACGCACGGTCAGCGTGCGGTCGTCGGCCGAAATGCCTGTCGTCGTGCCATGCTTGAAGTCGACGCTGACGGTGAAGGCGGTGGTGTGGGCCGAATCATTGTCGGCCACCATCGGCGCGAGGTTCAGCCGCTTAGCCTCCTCGCGCGGCATCGGCGTGCAGACGATGCCCGACGTGTTGCGCACGATGAAGGCCATCTTCTCCGGCGTGCAATGGACGGCCGCGACGATCAGGTCGCCCTCGTTCTCGCGCCCGTCATCGTCCATGACGACGACGATCTCGCCGCGTTCGAAGGCGCGGATGGCTTCGACGATCTTCTTCTGGTCATAAGGCATGGAACGCTCGCTTTGCTCGCAGGGCAGTAGGGGAATAGGGCAGTAAGGCAGTAAGGCAGTAGGGGAAAGGAAAATCCTGGCTGTTTCGGCTGGCTGCGTAACCTACTGCCCTACTGCCCTACTGCCCTACTGCCCTACGGCCCTATTCCCCTCCCTTCCCCGTCTGTCCTCTGTGCCGCAGATAGTGGTCGGCAATGGCGCAGGCAACCATGGCCTCGCCGATCGGCACGGCTCGGATGCCGACGCAAGGATCGTGGCGACCCTTGGTCATCACTTCGACATCCCTGCCGTCCTTGTCGATCGATTTGCGCGGCGTCAGGATCGACGAAGTCGGCTTCACCGCAAAACGGGCGACGATCGCCTGGCCCGTCGAGATGCCGCCCAGGATGCCGCCGGCATTGTTGGACAGGAACACCGGCTTGCCGTCATTGCCCATGCGCATCTCGTCGGCATTCTGTTCGCCGGTGATGCGGGCGGCCTCGAAACCATTGCCGATCTCGACGCCCTTGACGGCGTTGATCGACATCAGGCCGGACGCGATGTCCTGGTCGAGCTTGGCGTAGATCGGCGCGCCGAGGCCGGCAGGCACACCGTCGGCGACGATCTCGATCACCGCGCCAACCGAGGAACCGGCCTTGCGGATACCGTCGAGGTACCGCGTGAAAACAGGAATCGAAGCCGGATCCGGCGTGAAGAACGGGTTCTCGGCATCGCCGATGAGATTCCAGTTCCAGTTGGCGCGGTCGATCGACTTTTCGCCCATCGACACGAGCGCGCCGCGCACCACCATGCCCGGCACCACCTTGCGGGCGAGCGCGCCGGCAGCGACCCTGGCAGCGGTCTCGCGTGCCGAGGAGCGGCCGCCGCCGCGATAGTCGCGTATGCCGTATTTGACGTCGTAGGTGTAGTCGGCATGGCCCGGCCGGAACTGGCGGGCGATCTCGCCATAGTCCTTCGAGCGTTGATCGACATTCTCGATCAACATCGACACCGGCGTGCCGGTGGTGATCATCGTCGCGCCGTCCTCGTCGAGGACGAAGCCTGAGAGGATCTTCACTTCGTCCGGCTCGCGGCGCTGCGTAACGAAGCGCGACTGACCCGGGCGGCGCTTGTCGAGTTCGGCCTGGATTTCATCGCGCGTGAAACGGATACCCGGCGGACAACCATCGACCACGCAGCCGAGCGCCGCGCCATGGCTCTCGCCCCAGGTGGTGACGCGGAAAAGATGGCCGAACGTGTTGTGAGACATGGAAAGTGCCCTGCCCGGCATCGAAACCGGCTGAAGCCAGCCTTCTATTGGCGTTTTCCACAGTGGTCAAACTGTGATCCGACGGATTTAGTTTTGACACATTCGGTTGGTTTCTGCTCTCCTCCATTCGCCGTTGAGGATCCGCCGCCACCCAGGCCGGCGCAATGACCAAAGAGGACGATGATGCGTACCCTGATTGGCGCTGTTGCCGCCACGCTGCTGCTCTCCACCGCCGCCTTTGCCGGCCAGACCGAAGGCCTGATCAAGAAGATCGACAAGGACGCGCTGACGCTGACGCTGGACGACGGCAAATCTTACAAGCTGAACGCCGAAACCGATCTTGATGCGCTGAAGCCGGGGATGGACATCGTCATTGCTTACGATGTGACCGATGGCGAAAACGTCGTCACCGACATGCAGCTGCCGGGGGACAGCGACACGAACTAGGAGTTGGCGTCACCGGGCGAGCCACTCCAGGCTCCTGCCTTCAAGTTTGAGCACGCGATCCTGCGGTATCTCCAGGTTCGCGGCCTCGTCCTCGGCCATATCGAGCACGAAGCGAAACAGGGTGCGCATGACGCCCCCGTGCGTCACGCAAATCGTCTGCCCCCGAAGCTCATCGAACCATGGCTTCACCCGTTCGAGCAGCATCTGGTAACTCTCCGCGCCTTCACCTGGCGGCTGAAAATTCCACTTGTCCAGTGCGCGGGATCGGCTCGCGCCGGGCGACTGCCTCTCAAGCTCGGCGAAGGTAAAACTCTGCCAATCGCCGAAATTGACTTCAATCAGTCTGATATCGGTTCGATAGGCGAGCGGATCGAGCCTCATGGCGGCGCGGATGCGTTCCATCGTTTCGCGCGTGCGTCTCATCGGACTGGCGACGAAGTCGAATTCCTGGGGAGCGCCGACGAGTTCGGCCAGCCGATGCCCGTTTGCGCTCGCCTGTTCGCGGCCGAGAGCATTGAGATCGGTATCGGCCTGGCCCTGAAGCCGGAACTCGGCATTCCACGCGGTCTGGCCGTGGCGCACGATATAAACCAGCGGGTACATCAGCTCTTCCGGAGATCGGGCCAGGGCCTGGAAGGAGGAAAGGCGGGGAGACCTAATCCTTGACCGTCGAAATATCTGGAGCGTCGACCGCTTTCATGCCGACGACGTGGTAGCCGGAATCGACATGGTGCACTTCGCCGGTGACGCCACGCGACAGGTCGGACAGGAAATAGACGCCGGAATCGCCGACCTCTTCCTGCGTGACCGTCTGCTTCAGCGGCGAATTGTATTCGTTCCACTTCAGGATGTAGCGGAAGTCGCCGATGCCGGAGGCGGCAAGCGTCTTGATCGGGCCGGCCGAGATGGCATTGACACGAATTTTCTTGGCGCCAAGGTCGACAGCGAGATAACGCACGCTGGCCTCCAGTGCCGCCTTGGCGACGCCCATGACGTTATAGTGCGGCATGACCTTCTCGGCGCCGTAGTAGGTCAGCGTCAGCAGCGAACCACCCTCGGTCATCAGCGCTTCGGCGCGCTTGGCGATGGTGGTGAAGGAATAGACCGAAATGTCCATGGTGCGCAGGAAATTGTCGCGCGTCGTCTCGACATAGCGGCCGGTCAGCTCGTCCTTATCGGAAAAGGCAATGGCGTGCACGAGGAAGTCGAGCTTGCCCCAATGCTTGGCAACATTGGCGAAGACCTCGTCCAGGCTCGCCGGATCGGTTACGTCGCAATGGCCGGCGACAAAGGCGCCCAGTTCCGTGGCCAGCGGCTCGACGCGCTTCTTGAAGGCTTCGCCCTGATAGGTCAGTGCGATCTCGGCGCCGTGATCGACGCAGGCTTTGGCAATGCCATAAGCGATCGACCTGTTGTTGGCGACGCCAAGAATCAGGCCGCGCTTGCCGGCCATCAGGCCCTGTCCACCCGCCATGCGTGTTCTCCGCAAGATATCTGCTTTGTGGAGTGCCTATCGCACAGGCACAGAGCCCCTTCAAGCGTTCAAACCGGACAGTTCGGGGGACAAAAGCTCACGATCAGCCTTTTTGGCCGCGCAACAGCGATTCCAGCGCGCTGTCGCCGCCTTCCGGCAGCATGATGCGCACATGGGCATAGAGATCGCCATGGCCCCCGGCCTTCTCCGGCAAGCCCCTGCCCTTGAGCCGCAGGACCTTGTCCGAGCTCGACCAGGCGGGAACGTTGACCGCAAGCCTGCCTGTCGGCGTCTCGACCGGCACCTTGGCGCCCAGCACCGCATCGGCCAGCGAAACCGGCAGGTCGGCGTGCAGGTCACGGCCTTCGATGCGGTAACGTGGATGCCGGCGGATATGGATCTTGACCAGTGCGTCGCCGGGTTGGCCCGGTCCCTGCTCGCCCTGGCCCTTCAGCCGGATGGTCTGGCCATCCTCGACATAGGCCGGCAGCTTGACCGCAACCTTGCGGCCATCCGGGAACATCGCCGTCACCTTCTCGGCATTGGCCGCTTCCTCGATGGTGACGTCGAGCGTGACGTTCAGGTCGGCTGCTGTCGCCGTCTGGCGGCGGTCGCCCGCGCCTGGCCCGCGCGCGCCTGAAAAGGCATCGCCGAAGATCTGGCTGAAGATATCGCTATTGCCGTCGAACGGATCGCCGCCCGGACGGCCCGAGCGGAACTCGAATCGCGAGCCTCCGGCGCCCTGTTGCTGGCGGCGGAACCCGGCAAAGGGGTCGCCACCGCCCGCCGCGCCTTCAAAACCCTGGAAACGCGGCTTGCCGTCGGCGTCGATCTCGCCACGATCGAAAGCCGCACGGTTCTTCTCGTCGCCGATGACCTCATAGGCCTGATTGGCCGCGGCAAAACGGTCCTTCGCCTTGGGATCATTCGGATTCTGGTCCGGATGATGCTTCTTGGCGAGTTTCCGGTACGCCGATTTTATGTCCTTGGCCGATGCGTTCTTTGCAACGCCCAGCACCTCATAGGGGTCGCGCATGCTTCCTGCCCTGGAAATGAGTTGAGTCCATACTTGCCCCCTATATGCGCTCGCATAGGAAGAAATTCCAGTAGCGGACCTTCATATCAACGGCGGAAAATCAGAGTGCCTTGAAGCCCTGCATGCGCCAGCCGCCGGCACCGGCAAGACAGAGTTCGCCCTGGAACATGGCAACGCCGTCAAAGCTTTCGCGCGAAACCTTGAAGCGGCGGCAGGTCTGGCCGCTGTCCTTCAATTCCGCCAGTTCGGTGATGGAGCCGCGCGACCCGGTGCCGGTGTTCGCCCACGGCACCGCCTGGCCGCCGAGTTGCTCGATATCGGCGGACGATACCGCATTGCCGATCGTCGTCTGGTCGGAGTCGCGATCCGAATCGGCCGGCTTGGGCGAAGCCGATGTGCTGCTGGTCAGGATCGAGCGGTCGACTTCGGCCTTCTCCAGGCTGAAGCCACCTGCACCGCAGGCCGCGAGCGGCAGGGCGACTGCCACGATCGCCGCTTTCGTGCTGGCTGAAGCGATAACGCCCCATTGCCTGCTGTCAAAAGCTTGCGCGATACGCGACAATCGGCAACCTCCCTGGTCTCGTGACAATTTGAGAAAAACTATGAGTGACACAGAGTTAACAAGCAGTGACTTTACCGAGGCGGCCGAGCCGTTTCGCCTCTTTGCCGCATGGCTGGACGACGCTACCAAGAGCGAAATCAACGATGCCAATGGCGTGGCATTGGCGACCGTCGATGCCGAGGGCATGCCGGACGTAAGGATGGTGCTGCTCAAGGGGTTCGATGAAAGCGGCTTTGTGTTCTACACGAATTTCGAGAGCGCCAAGGGCCAGGAGATTCTTGGCAGCATGAAGGCGGCGATGTGTTTCCATTGGAAATCGCTGCGCCGCCAGGTGCGCATTCGCGGTCCGGTGGAGCTCGTCAGCGATGCGGAAGCCGACAGCTATTACGCCACGCGGCCACGCGGCAGCCGCATCGGCGCCTGGGCGTCGAAGCAATCGCGCCCGCTGGAAAGCCGCTTCGCGCTGGAAAAGGCGGTCGCAGAATACACGGCGCGTTATGCCATCGGCGAAATCCCGCGACCGAAACATTGGTCGGGCTTCCGGATCGTGCCGAAGACGATCGAATTCTGGCACGACCGGCCGTTCCGGCTGCATGACCGCGTGGTCTTTTCACGCAACGCGGCAGGCGGCTGGGACAAGGCCAGGCTCTATCCCTGAAAAAACCTTCAGCCCTTTTTCCTGGTCATGAATGCCGTGAGAGCGGCGCGCGCCTCGTCGGATTTCAGCCGCTCGCGGAAATGCTCGCTCTCTATCCCGATGCGGGCAACCAGATCGTCGCGTGAGCCACGCATCAGGTCGCGCGCGATCTTGAGCGCTTGCGGTGGCTTGGCCGCGATCTGGCCGGCCGCTGCAAGCACCGAAGCCTCCAGCCCACCTTCCTCGACCACCTCGTAGATCAGCCCGGCGGCCTTCGCGCGCTCGGCCGAAAAGCCCTCACCGAGACCGAGCAGGGCGAAAGCACCCTGCTGGCCCAGGATGCGGGGCGCCAAAAGGCTCGATCCTGCCTCGGGCACGAGGCCGAGATCGACGAAGGGGGTTCGAAACACGGTGCGCGGCGTGGCGAAAGTCAGGTCGCAGTGCAGGTTGATCGTGGTGCCGATGCCGACCGCGATACCGTCGACGCCGGACACGATGGGCTTTTCGACCCCGGCCAGGGCGATCAGGAAATCCCAGACTTCGGTGCCGCCACCGCCGCCGGTGGCCACGACCATGAAATCGGCAAGGTCGTTGCCGGAGGAAAAGGCGCCGGGCACGCCGAGAAAGACATGGACGCGGACCGCCGGATCGGCGTCGCCTTCGGCAAGGGCCGCCGACATTTTCGCATACATGGCACGCGTCAGCGCGTTCTTCTTGTCCGGCCGGTTCATGCGGATGATCTGGATGGCGCCCTGGCGGTCGACGAGGATGTGGTCTGTCACGGTGTTTTCCTTGTGAAGGTCAGGCGGAAATCAGTGCCTCGGCGGCAGCAGCCAGGCTGACGGCGCCATCGATGACGCGCTCCTTCAAAGCGCTGGCTTCGCCAAGCAGGTTCTCGGCGAAGAAGCGGCAAAGCGCGATGCGGCCTTGGTCGGCAAGAGCGGCCCGCGCCAGATAAGCGCCGCCGGCGGCAAGCGAGATCAGCCGGAGATACGGTGTCGCGCCAGCCAGCGCCTCCTCCGTCCGGCCCTCGGCCGACAATTTCTGCAGGAAACGCGTCGCTTGCGTCAAATCGGAGAGCGCCTGATCGAGAGTGTCGGCGGTGCGGCCAAAACCTTCGAGGTTCGACGTTCGCACCGCATTGGCGATGCCGGCCAGTTCGTCGATATAGCCATGCACATGCTCGCCGCCGCCAAGCGGCAGTTTTCGGGTCACCAGGTCGATCGCCTGGATGCCGTTCGTGCCTTCATAGATCGGCGCGATGCGCGCGTCGCGATAGTACGCGGCCGCACCCGTTTCCTCGATGAAGCCCATGCCGCCATGCACCTGGACGCCAAGCGAGGCAACTTCCACGCCGACATCGGTCGAAAACGCCTTGGCGAGCGGAGTCAGCAAATTAGCACGGTCGCGCCAATGCGTCGCCTCGCCGCCAGACGACACGCGCGCCATGTCGATGGCATGGGCACAGGAATAACTGATCGACCGCGCGATCTGGGTTAGCGCCTTCATGGTCAGGAGATTGCGCTGCACGTCGGGGTGATGGACGATCGGCGCCATGCCGGCGCCGGCGTAATCCGCCGCCTTGCCCTGGCGGCGTTCATTGGCATAGGCAATCGCCTTCTGGGTCGCTGCTTCCGCGACCGCGACACCCTGCATCCCAACAGCAAGACGCGCATTGTTCATCATGGTGAACATGCAGGCGAGGCCCTTGTTCTCCTCGCCGATCAGCCAGCCGATGGCGCCAGGCCTGGCGCCTTGAAAACCGTCGCCATAGATCATGGTGCAGGTCGGCGAGGCATGGATGCCGAGCTTGTGCTCGAGGCCGGAACAGAAGACGTCGTTGCGCGCGCCGAGCGAGCCATCGTCGCCGACCAGGAATTTCGGCACCAGGAACAGCGAGATGCCACGCGTTCCGGCCGGCGCATCGGGAAGCCGCGCCAGCACCAGATGGATGATGTTGTCGGTGAAATCGTGCTCGCCGTAGGTGATGAATATCTTCTGGCCAAAGAGACGGTAGGTGCCGTCGCCGGCGGGCTCGGCGCGGGCGCGCAAGGCGGCGAGGTCCGATCCGGCCTGCGGCTCGGTCAGGTTCATCGTGCCCATCCATTCGCCGGAGACGAGCTTTGCCAGATATGTCGCCTTGAGTTCCTCGGAAGCGTGCTTGTCCAGCGCCTCGACCGCGCCCATGGTCAGCGTCGGGCCGATGCCGAAGGCCATGGCGGCGGAGTTCCACATTTCGAGTGCGGCGACGCCGAGCATGGTCGGCAGCGCCTGGCCGCCATACTCTTCCGGCCCGGAGAGCGCATTCCAGCCGCCTTCGATCCAGCGGCGATAGAGTTCCTTCCACCCCGGCGGGGTGGTGACCGCGCCATCGCCGAGCACGGCGCCATGCTCGTCGCCGATTTTATAAAGGGGGGCCACCTCCTCGGAGGCGAAACGGCCCGCCTCGCCGAGGACGGCGTCGACCAGATCCTCGCTGAGGTCTCCGAACGCTCCCGTATCGATGGCGGATTTCATGCCGGCCACATGCTTCAGGGTGAACGCGATATCCTCGACCGGTGCCCGATACATGCCGCTCGATCCTCCCTTATGCATCGGCCTCGCCGACCCTAGGGCCAGTGCCGCCGCAAAACCATCCGCCTTTGGGCGGTCTCCCATCGCCTTTTTACGTAAACGTCAAATTTTGTCACGCTGATTTTGCAATCAGGCGGGGCTGTATTAAATTCGACAGATAGCCGGACCAAATCGACCGGCGACGGAAAACCCGCGACCGGAACATTCTCATGCTTGCCAGACCTGACGCCTATCGCTGCATCGAATGCGGTTTGCCCTATCGGGCAACCGGGTTTTCCTATTATCACGGCGACCTGGGAAATGGTGCCGCCTACTGGTCGGAGCGCGGCATATTGTGCTCGCCGCGATGCTCGCTTGCCCACCACCGCAAACGCGCCGCCGAAGGTACGCTGCAACAGGAGCCTGCGCCCGACCCGTTCGAATTTCAACCGTTCAGCCGGCGCTAGCTTATCCCGCACCAGGGTCCGAGAAATATTTTCTTAACCATAGCGGTCCAGGATTTACCCTTGATCAACGGGGATTCCCTGTTTTGAAAAGGACGGCGCGCCTCCTTCGCCGCACGGCGCTTCTCGCTTTCGCGGCAGCGATTGTGCTGGGCACGGCGGCAAAGGCTTCGGACTTCTCCGAGCCGTGGAAGAGCGCTGACCGCGCGCTCGTCATCGACGCCTACGAATACAATTCCATCGACTGGGCCCAGCTTGCCACCGACAAGCGCATCGTCGCCTTCATCAACAAGGCTTCCGACGGCATGCCGCCGCCCTATTTCTGTTTCGGCGGCGACACTGACGTGAAACTGTGCAAGGCATTGTGGAAACGCCACGCGGTGACGCGCGAATTGTTCCAGACACGCAGGGTCGTGGCCAAGGCGCTCGGCATGAAATGGGGCGCCTATCATCTCGCGCGTCCCGGCAATCCGGTCGAACAGGCCAATAATTTCCTCGATTTCGCCGACCCCGCACCGGACGACCTCATGGCCCTCGACATCGAGGGCATCGATCCCTCGCAATGGATGTCGCTCGACGATGCCGAGGAGTTCGCCCGCCAGGTGCATCGGCGCATCGGCCGCTTCCCGGTGCTCTACACCAACGGCAAGACCGCCCAATATATCGCCGACAACCGCTACAAATACCGGCTCTTGTCGCGGCTGCCGCTTTGGTACGCGCGCTATAAGCCTGACATCGACGTGCATTTTCCGATGGGCAACTGGCAGGGCTACGCGCTCTGGCAGTTCTCGACGCAGGCCAATTGCGGCCGCTTCCGTTGCCCCTACAGGGTTGCCGGCACACCCGACAACATCGACGTCAACGTGGCGCCCACGGATGCCGTCACTCTGCGCCAGCAATGGCCTTTCGGTGGCCTGATCGACGTGCCTGCCGATTATCTTGCCAGCGTACCAGTGCCGCTCTCGCGGGAAGCCGCGCTCGCCGGCAAGGCCACCATCATTTATGCCGATGTGGCGACGCCGCCGACCTTCGAGGAAATGGTCGCCGTGCTTGGTTCGCGGTGGTCAAAATTTCGCGACGGGTTCCGCATGCCAGTCGTGAAGACGGTGCCGCGACGGCCGGGGTTCGGCATTGTCCAATATGTGGCCTGGAAGCGGGGCGGGCAGCGTTCCCCCGAACAGCTTGACGCCGCCTTTGCCGCGGCCGACCCGGTCAGCACCGCTTCGACAACCCTCGACCGAGGTCAGCAATAGCCGCCACCCGGTCGGAGCTTCAGCCGGCCTGCTCGCGTGCCACGGCCTGCCAGCCTATGTCGCGGCGGCAGAACCCGTCCGGCCAGTCGATGCGGTCGAGGGCGGCATAGGCCCGCGCCTGCGCCTCTCCGACCGTGGCGCCGCTCGCCGTGACATTGAGCACACGGCCGCCATTGGCGACCAGCGCACCGCCATTGATTGCGGTGCCGGCATGGAAAATCTGGACGCCTTCACCGGCGGCGTCCTCGACGCCGCGGATGACGGAGCCTTTCTCCGGTGTGCCGGGATAGCCCCTGGCCGCCATCACGACGGTCAGCGCCGCCTCGTCACGCCAGCGCACCGACATATGCGCGAGCTGGCCATCGGTCGCGGCATTGAGCAGCACCAGCAGGTCATCCCTGAGCCGCATCATCAGCACCTGGCACTCGGGATCGCCGAAGCGGGTGTTGTATTCGATCAGCTTCGGCCCGCTTTCCGTGATCATCAATCCGGCGAACAGAATCCCGGCGAAAGGCGCGCCAAGCTCGGCCATGCCGCGCATCGTCGGCTCCATGATCTCGCGCACGGTGCGCTCGATCATGTCAGGCGTCATTACCGGGGCCGGCGAATAGGCGCCCATGCCGCCGGTGTTGGGACCGACGTCGCCGTCACCGACGCGCTTGTGGTCCTGCGCGGTGCCGAAGGGAAGCGCCGTGGTGCCGTCGCAGAGGCAGAAGAAACTCGCCTCCTCGCCGGTCATGAATTCCTCGACCACCACCTCCGCGCCGGCAGCACCAAAGGACCCGTCAAAGCAGGAAGCGAGTGCCGCCCGTGCCTCGTCCATCGTCATGGCTACGGTGACACCCTTGCCAGCTGCGAGCCCGTCGGCCTTGATGACGATCGGCGCGCCTGTCTTCTCGACATAGGCCTTGGCCGAGGCCAGGTCGCCGAACCGGCCATAAGCGGCGGTCGGAATGTTGTACCGGGCGCAGAGGTCCTTGGTGAAACCCTTCGAGCCTTCCAGCCGCGCGGCGGCCTTCGAAGGCCCGAAGACGCGGATGTTTTCGGCGCGCAGATCATCGGCGATGCCGGCGACGAGCGGCCCTTCCGGGCCGACCACGACGAGATCGATTTTTTTCTCCCGGCAGAAGGCGGCGACCGCGGCGTGATCGGTGATATCAAGCTTCACCAGTTCGGCCTCGCTGCCAATGCCCGGATTGCCGGGGGCCGCGTAGAGCTTGGTCAGCAGCGGCGAAGCGGCGATCTTCCAGGCCAGCGCATGTTCGCGGCCGCCGGAGCCGAGAAGAAGAACGTTCATGGCCACCTCTTGATGCCGCCTATCCCATAGAGAGAACAACCCGCTATTGCTCTCTGGGCGACGGGTCAAGGCATCAGGGTGGATTGCGCACGGGAACGTTATCCCTGTCGAATAGGGCGCCAGCCACCGCCGCCCCCTATTCCGGCACTCGTTCAGCCCTGAAAGACCACCGGAAACCAATCCTCGCGCAGCTTCTGTCCCGGCTGCATGCCATGGCCGTGATAGGGCGGCGAGGTGCGGCCCGGTCGCTCGACATAATGGGCATCGTCGCCGACCCAGCGCAGCGACAACGCCCGGCGCCGGGCCGCGGTCATATTGCCGCGCGCGCCGTGTGCCGTCCTGAAGTCGAACAGAATGGCGTCGCCCGGCTCCATCTCCCATTCGATAACTTTCATCGGCGGATCGGTGTCGGGATCGGGCACCGGACGGTAATCGCCCTCGGTCGCGTAAAAATTGCCATCGTCCAGCCAGCGCACCGGCAGGATCATCTTGTCCCATTTGTGCGAGCCGGCGATCAGGCGCAGCGTCGCTTCCTTCACCGGATCGATGGGGATCCAGAAGCTCACCGTCTGCTGGCCGTCGACAAAATAATAGGGGATGTCCTGGTGCCACGGCGTCGGTTTCTGCGTACCGGGCTCCTTGACCAGCACATGGTCGTGGAAGAACTGCGCGGTGCGCGACTGCATCACCGCGGCCGCCAGCTGCGCCGCCGGCGAATTGCGCACGACATCGACGAATTCAGGGATACGCTCCCAGTTGCAGTAATCGTCGAAGAAGCTGCCCTTGCCGCCAGCGATGTCGGACGCGGTGGCGCTGCGGCTCCGCATGTTGCGCTCAATGCCGGCGGCAATCGTGTCGACCCAGCCCTTGAAGGCGCCGCGGATGCAGACCGCGCCGTCACGCTGGTAGTCGGCGATTGTCTGCGCATCGATGATTTCGGTGTCGATTGGCTGCGCTGCGGTTTGGGAAGCCATGGTGTCCTCCTCTCAGGATCGACGCCACTATCGCAATGTCCTCTCATTCCGTAAAATAATAACTTCTCATCTGACACATAGGTTCTGGCTATGAGTCTCACTCTCACGCAACTCCGCTATCTCATCGCCGTCGCCCGCCATGGCAGCGTCACCGGCGCGGCGCGGGCAATCAACATTTCGCAGCCGTCGATTTCAGTGGCCATCGACGCCATCGAAAGGGATTTCGGCCAAAAACTATTCGTACGCCAGCGGGGAAGCGGCGTTTCGCTGACCTCCTTCGGCCGTGTCGTGGTAGCCAAGGCAAAGCAGGTTCTTGCCGAGACCGACGAACTCATGAGCCTGGGGTCGGGCAATTCAGCCATCGGTGGCGAGCTGGTGCTCGGCTGCTTCGAGGATCTGGCGCCCTATTTCGCGCCGGGCCTTATCCGTGCCTTCTCCGAACGCCATCCAGGGGTCGCGGTTGTCGTCCGTGACGAGACGTTCGAGACGCTCGGGCGACGCCTCGCGGACGCCACCGTCGACCTCGGCCTCAGCTACGATCTCGGCCTGCCGTCGCATTTCGCCCGCATCCTGTTGCACGAGCTTCGGCCGCATGCGCTGCTGCCGGCGGGCCATGCACTGGCGGGCCGCCCCGAGGTCAGCCTGGCGGATCTGGCCGCCTACCCGCTGATCACGACCGACCAGCCGCATAGCTGGCAGCATATGCTCGACCTGTTCCGCGGCCGTGGCCTGTCGCCGGTGGCCGACATGCGAACAAGTTCGTTCGAACTCCAGCGCAGCATGGTGGCCAACGGCTTCGGCGTCGCGGTCAGCTATACCCGCCCGCATGGCGACCGCAGCTATGACGGCTTGCGCCTCATCTGCAAACCGCTGTCGGATCCGCTGCCCATGCAGCGCATCATTCTCACCCACGATACGCATCAGCGCGTGTCGAATGCGGCGCTGGCTTTCATCGCGGTGGCGCAAGTCTGGTTTTCCACACGCGACATCTTCGCGTCGTGAGGGGTTGGCGGCCGCCGCTCCTCCGCTTGCCGCTTGCCGCTTGACGGTTTCCGCCGCTGCTGCCACTCCATGCCAATGGAACCTGTCCAGTCAAAAGCGGCCCAGGGTCGCGTCGCCGATGCGCCGAGCCGCCATTGGGTCTATCGCGTGCTGCCGCGCGCCATCTGGCCCTATGCGCAACTGGCGCGGTGGGACAGGCCGATCGGCTGGCAGTTGCTTTTGTGGCCATGCTGGTGGTCGGCCGCACTTGCGGCGAGCGCCTATCCGCGCCCAGGCGACCCGCTGCTCTCGCTGCTGCCGGCGCCCTTGTACCTTGTGCTCTTCCTGATTGGCGCCATCGCCATGCGTGGCGCCGGGTGCACCTATAACGACATTGTCGACCATGACATCGATAACCAGGTCGAACGCACCCGCTCACGCCCGCTACCGTCCGGCCAGACCACGCGCCGGCGGGCCTGGCTGTTTCTTTTCCTGCAGGCCCTGGTCGGCCTGGCGGTTCTCCTGCAGTTCAACAGCTTTGCCATTCTGCTCGGCGTCTGCTCGCTGGTGATCGTCGCCGTCTACCCATTCATGAAGCGGATAACCAACTGGCCGCAAATGTTTCTCGGCCTCGCCTTTTCCTGGGGCGCGCTGATGGGGTGGGCGGTCGAGTTCGGTGATCTCGATGGCCCCGCCGTCATGCTCTATATCGGTTCGATCCTGTGGGTGATCGGCTATGACACGATCTATGCCCACCAGGACAAGGAAGACGACGCCATTGTCGGCGTACGTTCGACCGCGCGGCTGTTCGGCGACAACACCAAGGCATGGCTCGCGGGGCTTTATGGCGGTACGCTGATCTGCTTCGCCATCGCCTTCGCCTCGGCGCAGGCCCCGGTGGTGGCACTGGCGGGATTGATCGCCGCCGGCGCCCACATGGCCCGGCAGATCGCGGTTCTGGATATCGACGATCCAGACCAGTGCCTGCGGCTGTTTCGGTCGAATAACCAGGTCGGCTGGCTGATCTTCCTCGGCCTGATCGGCGGCGCACTGTGGGTGGCGCTGAAGCCGCTGGTGTAGTGGCTTTTCCTTCTCCCCGTCTCTAGACGGGGAGAAGAACGCTAGTCTCTTGAAATGATCTCCTCACCGCCGATCACCAGCCTGAGGCCGAGGTCACCGGCTCTGCGGCGGGCAAGGAAGCGGGGGCGGCGCATATTGGAAACGCGGCCCTTGCGGCGCTCCCGCGGCGGCAATGTCTTGATGGCGGCCCCGAGCGATTCTTCCAGGGTGCGGGCGACGCCATCGGATTCGATCAGCAGCATCGGCAGACGGTAGGCGTCGGCCCAGGCGCGCCAGTCGGCGGCGACGTCTTCGAGATCGTCGGCCACCAGCAGCGGCACCGACAGCATCGGATCGTTGTGCAGGAGTTCCAGGGTCACCGTGACATTGCCTTCCGGATCCTCCATCGCACGGGCGGCGACGCCGCGAAATGCATTGGCGGGCAGCACGATGATCGCCGGCAGGCCGCTCATCTCGAGCAGGCGGCGGATCACTGCGCCGCGCTGGTCGATGGTGAAGGTTACGTCGCCATAATCGTCGCGCGTGGCATAGCTCACCACCTGCGGCAGGCGGAATGGGTCGAGACGCATGTTGCGTCCCGCCCAGACTGGCTTCAGTCCAGTGTTCACGTTCATAGAGCGCCTTCCTGTCTGTCTCCTGAGAGCCGGTGTCCGGTTCTCTCCGGGCCAGTTTTCCCGGCCTCGTTATGGGGAAACAGTAGCGCCGGCTCCTTACCGCCGCGCTTAAGAAAGTCGGTTAAATTTTGCTGATCTCAGGGATGGTTATCGGAATGCCACCAGCCACAGGATGGTGAAAGGATCAGATAACCTTACCAGGATTCATGATGCCCGCCGGATCGAAGGCAGCCTTTACCCGGCGCATCAGATCGATGGCCATCGGCGGCGCGGTGGCGATCAGTTCGTCGCGCTTCAACTGACCGATGCCGTGCTCGGCCGAGATCGAACCGTGCAGGCTGCGCACCACGTCATGCACGGCCTTGTTCATCGCATGATAGAGCGCCAGGAACGCCTCGTCGTCGCCATCGACGGGCCGTGAAATGTTATAATGGAGGTTGCCGTCTCCCATATGGCCGAAACAGACCACGCGGGCGCCGGCGCTCACTGACGCCACGGCGCCGGCGGCCTCCCTTATGAAGCGCGGTATCGATGCGATCGGCACCGAAATGTCGTGCTTGATCGAAGCGCCTTCCGGCTTTTGTGCCTCGGGCAACAGCTCGCGAAAATCCCAGAAGGCATCGCCCTGCCCGAGGCTGGCGGCGATGACGGCATCGCCGACGAATTCCTGCTCTAGACCCGCCGAAAGCACATCCTCGATCAGCGCCCGAGAATCCTCCGCTGAGCGGCCGGACGATATCTGCATCAGCACGTACCAGGGCCAGTCTTCGGCCAGCGGCCGCACGACGCCCTGGGCGTGCGCAAGGGTAAAGTCATACGGGCGCTTGCCGATCAGTTCGAAGGCCGTGAGTGCGGCCCCGGCGCGGTCCATGGCCAGGCTGAACAGGGAAAGGGCGGCTTCGGGCGACGACAGGCCGACGAAGGCGACGTCCGTCCCCTTCGGCTTCGGGAACAGTTTGAGCACGGCGGCGGTGATGACACCGAGCGTGCCTTCGGCGCCGACGAACAGGTTCTTCAGGTCGTAGCCGGTGTTGTCCTTCTTCAGTTTGCGCAAATCGTCGAACACCTCGCCGGTCGGCAGCACCACCTCGACGCCGAGGCACAGTTCGCGCGCATTGCCATAGGCCAGCACGCCGGTGCCGCCGGCATTGGACGACAGGTTGCCGCCGATCTGGCAGGAGCCTTGCGCGGCGAGCGACAGCGGAAACAGCCGGTCGGCGGCATCGGCCGCTTCCTGCAAGGTCTGCAGGATGACACCGGCCTCGACCGTGACCGTATTGGACAGCACATCGATCTCGCGGACGCGGTTCAGCCGCGATAGCGACAGGACGATCTCGCGACCGGATCTGTCCGGCACCTGCGCGCCGACCAGCCCGGTGTTGCCGCTTTGCGGCACGATCGGCGTTCCGGTCTCTGTCGCCAGCCGCATGATCCGGCTGACCTCGTCGACGCTGCCCGGCCGCAGCACCAGGGACGTCGCGCCGTGCCAGAGGCCGCGTCGCTCGATCAGATAAGGCGCGATGTCCTGCTGGTCGCGCAGCGCATATTTGTCGCCGACGATCGCCGCGAAACGATCGATGAGGGCGGGATCGAGTGTCTTTGCGGTTGCGGTCATCTGGGAAAACTACGTTGTGGGCTGTGCGTTGTCACGAGGAGCGGCGGCACGGGAGAGCCGGTCGTTGATGGCCTCGCCGAGCCCGTCAAAGGGAATTGGCTCGACGGCGATAATCCGCGCGCCGCTACGGTCCAAATCCTGCATGTAGGCAAAGAGATTGCTTGCCGCTTCACGCAGGTCACCTGACAGCGAGAGGTTGAGGAAAGCGGTCGCGCCGCGCCAGCCTTCCGCGCGCTGGTCGCCGAAGGCAAGCAACGCTTCTCCTTCACCAACCGTGCCGGCATTGAGCCGAACAGCCGCGCCCGGTGCGTAGTGCGAGGCAAGCATGCCCGGCGCCTCGACGCCGGCAATGCCGCCGCGCAGCAGCTCCATGCGGATGGCCGCCTCGATCTCGTCGGCGGCAATGCCGCCGGGCCGAAGCAGGCGCAACCTTTCGCCTTCGGCCTTGACGATGGTCGATTCCAGCCCGACCGGCGTAGCGCCACCATCGACCACCAGTTTGATGCGCCCGCCTAAATCCGCAGCCACCGCCTGCGCCGTCGTCGCGCTGATCTTGCCGGATGAGTTGGCGCTGGGCGCGGCAAGCGGTCGGCCAAGCCTGGCGATCAGGTCGCCGCCAAAACCCCTCGGCATGCGCACGGCAATCGTGTCGAGCCCGGCCGTGACCAGCGGATGAATGCCGTTGCCGGGGCGTTGTGGCAGCACCAGCGTCAGCGGACCCGGCCAGAAGGCAAGCGCGAGCTTCCTGGACAGCGGATCGAACGAGGCGATGCGTTCGGCCATCGCCATGTCGGCGACATGGGCGATCAGCGGATTGAAACGCGGCCGCCCCTTGGCTTCGAAAATGCGCGCCACGCCAATGCCGTTGGTGGCATCGCCGGCAAGCCCGTAGACGGTTTCCGTCGGGATGGCGACGACATCGCCGCCCAGGAGCAGCGCCAACGCCGGTTCCATCGCTTCGCCGACGGCAAGTATTTCAGCCACTCTCGTCACCTCGCGGATGCCGGCTGCGTAATACGACGGGGCCGCCGGGGCAAGCGGGCATTGGCAATTCATCAATTCCTAAAATGCTATCTTTCCACGAAAGCCGGCATCAATCGCCGAGTACTATCGTGCGGCTTCTGGGCAATGGGAGCTATGTCGGTGTCTGTTCGTATCTGGGGAGCGCTTGCCATCACTTTGGCCTCAATGGGTGGCGGGGCTCAGGCCTCGTCGCTGGTCTTTCCCGGTGCGCCGGCCTCGACACCCTCCATCCTTGCGCTGAAGGCGGCCGACGGCAAGGCGAGCGATGTTGTGTCCGTCGTTGTGCTTGGCGAGCCTGACGTCACCTACGAAAAGGTCGCGGCAATCCCCGGCAAGGCCGAGGCGAGGCACTCCTTCGCGCAGAGCCCGATGATCATTAGGGGCGGCGTCGTCGGCGGCGCTTTCTCGACACCCATGCAGGCCAAGGCGCCGGCCGCGGCAACGGCCCCAGCCACCCCAACCGCCCCCGCCACGGCGACAGCCTCGGCAGCCCCAGCGCCGGCAGCGCACGGGAAAGCAGCGGCACCGGCGGCAGCCGCGCCGCCACCGCCAGCCCACCAGCCTGCTTCAGGAGCCGGCAAGGTCAAGTAGCGACCACGCAAACCGGACGGGCAAAATGCGCAGCGGCTTGACGGCGGTCTGGCGTCCTGCGCACCACTGTCCGGCGAATTTCGTCTAGAGTATCTTGCTGGCGGCCCTGCGGCTGATTTTCGCCAAGTGGCTCCAGCGGACGCAATTGCATCGTTCAAGGCAGAGGGGGTTGCTCATGAAAAATTCGAAGACCGTTACCGTGGCAGGGCTTCTGTTGGCGTCATTGCTTGGTGGCGTGGCCCAAGCGGACGACATGCTGGGATCCTATGTCGCGCGCATTTCTGATCGCGACCACCAGGCGAGCGACGGCTATGCGCTGGATGGCGCCGCGCAGATGGTGCGGCAAGACCGCGCCAACTGGCACAAATTCCATCGCCGCGACGGCGACGACGAGGGCGACGCCTGGTTCAGGACCAACGACCAGCGCGCCGACCTGCAGCGCATGCTGGAGCGCCCTGGCGCGATGAGTTCCTCGACCAAGCGCGCCATCGTCAATGGCGAGCCGCTGATCCAGGTCGACGTCTATGAAAACAGCGTGCGCGTCAGCATCCTGGAGAACTGATCAAATCAATTTGGGAAGACGGCGGAAGGGCGGCGCGAAAGCGCCGCCCTCGAGAACCTGTTAACTGAAAATCAGGCTGCTTCTTCCTTGTCGTCGTCGTCTTGGGACTCGCCGTCTTCGGATTCTTCGGCGTCATCGCCTTCGGCCTTCACGGTGTCATCGGCGTCGTCTTCGTCAGACTCTTCGCCGTCTTCATCGTCGCCTTCCTCGTCATCGCCATCTCCGTCTTCGTCAGACGGATCAGCGGCTTCGACCGTGATCGCAGCGGCGTGATCGAGGGCGGTTTCGGAAGCGGATTCAAGCGGCTCGGCAGGAGCCGAGGTTTCTTCTGTCACTTCGATTTCGTGATCGGAATTCATGGAAGCCTCCGTTGGGGTGGGGAACACGCCCCTTTTGCCACGGAGAGATCATCGTCATATGACTGTAAGCCGGCTCGAAGGGCCGGCCGGAACATATTTTTCCAGGGGCCTGAGGCCCCTCTATCCCGGCGTGATCTCAGGACAAACGGAAACCGTTTGTCCTGAGAAAATCGGTGCCGACTTTTCGGAAAAGTGCTTCTCAACCAGCGATTTTCGAGAAATCCGCGACCTGACCGGTAGCCGTGCGAATGCGCGCGAGCAGCGCCAGTCGGTTGGCACGCACGGACAGGTCCTCATCATTCACGAGAACATGCTCAAAGAATGAATCAACGGGTTCACGCAACACGCTAAGCGCCATCATGGCAGCCGAAAAGTCTTGGTTTTGAATCGCTTCGCCGGCTTGCTTCTCGGCCTGATTCACCGCGGCGAACAGCGACTTCTCCGCATCTTGCCGGAACAACGCCGGCTCAACGGTTTCGGCGACGGCCGTTTTCTTCTTCTCCTCGGCGGCCAGAATGTTGGCGGCACGCTTGGTGCCGGCGAGCAAATTCTTGCCGTCCTCGGTGTCAAGGAAAGAGCCAAGCGCCTCGACGCGGCGCACGATCTGGAGGAGGTCGTCGGACTGAGGTGTGATCACGGCGTCGATGAGATCGTGACGGGCGCCTTGGTCACGGAGGTAGACTTTCAGGCGGTCGTGGAAGAAGGCGAGGAGGTCTCGATCCACAGACTTCCCGTCGCCGACTTGCCCGCGCCCGTGCGCATGGTCGCCGCCTGACTCGGCCTGCTCCCTGGCGTGCCTTTCATCGATCTGGTCAACAGTGGTCTTTCGATGTTTGGCCATGGTGGAAAGAAGCGATAGCGGTGTTCCATTCTCCAGAGTCAGCCTCACCATCCCAAGCGCGGCTCTGCGCAATGCGTAGGGGTCCTTCGACCCAGTCGGCTTTTCATCGATGATCCAGAAACCAACCAGCGTATCAAGCTTGTCGGCGAGCGCCACGGCGACCGACACTGGATCGCTCGGCACATAATCGGACGGCCCTTGCGGCTTGTAGTGCTCCTCGATGGCCGCGGCCACGGATGGATGCTCGCCCTGCAGCAGCGCGTATTTGCGGCCCATGGTGCCTTGCAATTCGGGAAACTCGCCGACCACTTCAGTGGTGAGATCGGCCTTGGCGAGAACCGCCGCACGGCCCGCGGGCGTGGGATCGGCGCCAACGACCGGCGCCAATTCTTCCGCCAATCGCTTGATGCGCTCCACCCGCTCGCCCTGCGTGCCGAGCTTGGCATGGAAGGTCACATTGAGATGGTCGAGCCGCGCCATGCGCTGGTCGAGCGGCTTTTTCAGATCGAGCCCGAACTTCTCGGCTGATGCCTGGAGTTGGTCAAGGTCCGGCAAATCGCCCTGGTCGGTAGTCCAGAAATAGAGCGCATCGGACAGGCGGGCGCGCACCACCTTGCCGTTGCCGTGGGCGATCTCCTTGCCGCCGTCCTTCGCCTCGATGTTGGCGGTGAGGATGAAGCGGTTGGAAAGCGCCTCGCTTTCCCCCTGCGGCCGCGTGACAAAACACTTCTGGTTGGCGCGGATGGTCAACCGGATCACTTCCGCCGGAATGGCAAGGAAAGCCTCTTCGAACTCGCCCATCAGCACGACGGGCCATTCGACCAGCCCCGACACTTCCTCAAGCAAGCCCTCGTCCTCGACCAGGTCGAGCCCGTTGGCGAAGGCGAGGTTGCGGGCGTCGGCGAGGATGATCTCCTTGCGACGATCGGCGTCGAGCACGACCTTCCCCGCCTCCAGCTTGCCCACATAATCGTCGAAGCGGCGCACGGTGATTTCGCCGGGCGCGAGGAAACGGTGGCCGTAGGTGATGTTGCCCGAACGGATGCCGTCGATCTCGAAATCGACCACCACCGGCTCCTCGGTCTCGGGGCCGAAGGTGCACAGGATCGACTGCAGCGGGCGCACCCAGCGCAGCGAGCCCGGCTTGGCCGAGGCCGGTCCCCAGCGCATCGACTTCGGCCACGGAAAATCGCGGATAATGTCAGGCACCAGTCCGGCGATGATCTCTTCGGCCGCCCTGCCCGGCTTCGAAATATGGGCGACGTAGAAGTCGCCCTTCTTCGGGTCAGAATGGACATGCGCCTCGGCGATCGAAGACAGGCCGGCCTTGCGCAGGAAGCCCTGGACCGCCTGTTCTGGCGCCGATGTCGACGGACCCTTGATTTCCTCGTGAATGTCTTTTGAGCGTGCGGTGAGCCCGCGTATATCGAGCGTCAGGCGCCGGGGCGTCCAATACTCACGCGCCGCCTCATAGGTGAGACCCGCCTCGACCAGACCGTCGGTCAGCATCTTCTTCAAATCGCCCGCCGCCTTGCGCTGCATGCGGGCAGGAATTTCCTCGGAACGAAGTTCAAGAAGCAGGTCAGGCATCGGGGTCAGCTCATGCGGGAGAGTGGTCCGGGCGGGGCATAGCAACTCGGCTGGCCGCTGTCACCCTTTCCATAAATTTCAATAGGCCTGTCGGGACGAGCCGAACCCGCCCGTCCTTGGATCAAAGATTTCCATGAACCGAAAGCTGCGCTGAAGCGACCCACGCTCAGGCAGGGAACTATTGGCTGAACGACGATGAAAACGGCATCCAGACTTCTTCAGATCCTTGCGCTCAGCGCCTGCTTCACCGCGCAGGCCCACGGCGCCTTCTCGATGCCGGGCGTGCGGCAGGCGCTAAGGACAATGGCTGGTCCGAGCGGCCAGATCCTGCCGCCGATCAATGCTTCCCTCCAAATGACCGAGGGCGCTTGAGGCTCAGGCCGCCAATCCACCGGCCTGCGTCTTCAAGAACGCCTCGCCGCAGGCTTTCGCCAGATTGCGCACACGCAGAATGTAGCTCTGGCGCTCGGTGACAGAGATCACGCCACGCGCGTCCAGCAAATTGAAGACATGGCTGGCCTTGATGCACTGGTCATAGGCCGGGAAGACCATCTTGTGCATCGGCAGATTGTCGTTCGAGGCCGGCGCGCCGGCCTCGAGCAGCGCCTTGCACTCGGCCTCGGCGTCCTCGAAATGCCTGAGCAGCATCGCCGTGTCGGCGTATTCGAAATTGTGGCGCGAATATTCCTGCTCGGCCTGCAGGAACACATCGCCATAGGTCACCTTGTCGGCGCCCTCGCGGCCGTTGAAGTTGAGGTCGTAGACATTGTCGACGCCCTGCACATACATGGCCAGGCGCTCCAGGCCGTAGGTGAGTTCCCCCGCCACCGGCGCGCATTCGATGCCGCAGACCTGCTGGAAATAGGTGAACTGCGACACCTCCATGCCGTCGCACCAGCATTCCCAGCCAAGCCCCCAGGCGCCCAACGTCGGGCTTTCCCAATCGTCCTCGACGAAGCGTATGTCGTGCAGCAGAGGATCGACGCCGATCGCCGCAAGCGAGCCGAGGTAAAGCTCCTGCAGGTTCGGTGGATTGGGCTTCAGGATCACCTGGTACTGGTAATAGTGCTGCAGCCGGTTGGGATTCTCGCCATAGCGGCCGTCCTTGGGACGGCGCGAAGGCTGGACATAGGCGGCGTTCCAGCCCTTGGGCCCTAGCGCGCGCAACGTCGTTGCCGGGTGAAAGGTGCCGGCGCCGACCTCCATGTCATAGGGCTGGAGAATGACGCAGCCATAAGCCGCCCAGTAATTGTGCAAAGTGAGGATCAGCCCCTGGAATGAGCGGCTGGGATGCATATGGGCTGGGATTTCAATCGTCACGGTGGCCTCGGCGACACAGGCTAGCTTGCGGCACGTCCTAGAGGCACGGCTGCGAAGCGTCAAGCAAGGCGCGCCCGCGACCTTTGCAGGACCGGTCGAAAGCTTTGCGAACGACTGGCCCATTGCCGGACGTAGCGATCTGCGCTCTCTTCGAAGCCCTGTATCACCCATGTCAACGACGACAGGTCAAGCCATGTCCAACCCCGTCACCATCCGCCCCGGCACACGCCAGGATTTCGACCGATGGCTGCCGCTGTGGGACGGCTACAACGCGTTCTATGGCCGTTCGGGCGAGACGGCGCTGGCAAGCGAGATCACCGCAATGACGTGGTCCCGCTTCTTCGACGCCTGAGCCGGTGCATGCGCTGGTCGCGGAAAACGAAGGCGAGTTGCTTGGCCTCGTCCACTACCTGTTCCACCGCAGCACGACGGCAATCGCGCCGAACTGCTATCTGCAGGATCTTTTCACCGACGAAGCCTCGCGCGGCAAAGGCGTCGGCCGGGCGCTGATCGAAGGCGTCTACGAGCGCGCCCAGGTGGCCGGTTCCGGCCGAGTATACTGGCTGACGCATGAAACCAATCACGCGGCGATGAAGCTTTATGACAAGGTCGGCGAACGCTCGGGCTTCGTCGTCTATCGAAAGATGTTCTGAGCGCGTCGGCAGGCGTTTTGAGCGGACGGACATCAAACGAAAACAGGGCTTCGAGAGCCCCGTTCGCATTCCAAAAAGGCGTCTCACCCCTTCGGGGCGGGAACCGGCTCCGGCTTGACCTTCGGGGTCTCCTGCGCCGTGTTGGACTCGATCGGCGGCAGGCCCTTCATCAGCTTCTGTTGCAAGGAGGCAAGCACGTCGGGATCCGGCTTCAGGTCGCGGGCCTGGTTCCATTGGAAGGTGGCTTCCAGCTTGCGGCCGACGCGCCAGTAGGCATCGCCGAGATGGTCGTTCAGAACCGGATCTTCCGGCTTCAGCGAGACCGCGCGTTCCATTTCGCGCACCGCGTCATCGAACCGGCCGAGGCGGAAATAAGCCCAACCCAGGGAATCGACGATGTAGCCGTCGCTCGGCCTGAGATCGACGGCCTTCTGGATCATCTCCAGGCC
Source organism: Mesorhizobium sp. B2-3-15 (assembly GCF_006442875.1). NCBI lineage: Bacteria > Pseudomonadati > Pseudomonadota > Alphaproteobacteria > Hyphomicrobiales > Phyllobacteriaceae > Mesorhizobium > Mesorhizobium sp. B2-3-15. The sequence continues at coordinate 78,806 of NZ_VFVO01000005.1, forward strand.
TTCCTTCAGATTGGTGTTCATGTCGACCCAGGAATAGCCGAGATAGTTCAGCACCTGCGGCTGGTCTGGCTGCAATTCCAGCGCCTTGCGGAAATTCGGCTCGGCCTTCGGCCATTCCTTCAGCCGCTCATAGGCGATGCCGCGCTGATAGAAGATGTTCCAGTTGGCGGCGGTCGGTGTCTTCAGCACCTCGACGGCCTTGTCGTAGAGATTGGCGGCGGAGCGGAAATCATCCTTCGAGGAGTAGACACCGCCGAGCGCCAGATAGGCGCGCATGTCGTTGGGATGAGCTTCGACGAAGGCCTTCAGATGCGTGATCGCCTCGTCATGGCGGTCGAGATCGGCAAGGTTGAGGCCAAGCTGCAGGTCCGAAATCTCCTTCAGTGGCGAAGAGTCGGGGATGCGCCGATAGAGTGCGATGGCGCCCTCGCCGTTCTTCAGCTGTTCGGCAACGGCGGCGAGTTGCACGAGGGCAGCGTCGCTGTCGGGCTTCAGGGCCAAGGCATATTGCAAATAGAGGCGCACGAATGGCTCGCCGCCGCCACGGTTGAGCGCGGTGGCAAGATCGAGCAGGATTTCGGAAGCACCGTCGGACGGACCGGACACAAAGGGCGCGATCTTGTTGCCCTTGCTGATCCTGTCGCGCAAGGCGACGATTTCCAGCTTGCCCGGCGAGAACGCCTCGGCCTGGTCGAGAACCGACATCGCCTTGGCCTTGTCGCCCTTACGGGCCAGGAACGAGGCATAGGCCTGCGCATTGCGCATCCAGGTTTCAGGCGCCGCACCGCCGGCGGTGGTGTCCTGCATCGTCGCGGCATAGATAGCCTCGGCCTTTTCAGGCATACCAGACGCATCGGCGATCAGGGCGCGGTGGAAGGATTTGAACAGGCCGAACCAGTCAGGCCCCTGCAGCTTGTCGATCGAAGCCATCGCTTCGCTGGCCTGGCCGGCACCTTGCTCGGCCCAGCCGGACATGACGCCGGAGATCAGCCGATCGAGATCGGATTCCAGCGACAGCTTGAGCCAGTACTGTGCCTTGGTGAAATCCTTCTTGTGGAAGGTGTCGACCGCCAGCGCCAGGCGCGAGAAGCGCTCGACATCTGGCACTTCCTTGAGCTTGTCGGCATAGACCAGCGATTCGTCGAAGCGGCCTTGAGCGATCAGCGACAGCATCAGGCTCTGCTGCAGGGCTGTGTCTCCAGGATTGAAGGCCAGGGCTTGCTTGTAATAGGCGATGGCGCTGTCGAGGTCGTTGTCGCCCTCGGCGATCCTGGCAGCCAGATAGGCGCCCGAGAACGACGAGATCTTGACCGGTTCGGTGGATTGCTTGGCATAGGCCGGCAATGCCGAAATCGCCATGCCCGTCACAATTGCCAGCCTTGTCAGCCAGCGCGCACGTCCTTGCTGCATCATATCCCTTTCAGCCAGGCGCCATCTCCGCGTCAGCGGATCGACCCAGACTCGATCTTTCCAGGCAAAGCATGGCCTTTTTGGGGTCGCGCTTCAATCCGCCTGAAATTCACAATCGGGTCACCCGATTAACAAACCATGGCTAAATGGGACGGTTTTGCGCGTCAACAGGCCGCCGCAGCCGCGTATCGCGATAGCCGCCGCTTGCCACCGCGCCGCACAGCCCGCTCCATTCGCAGCCGCCGCACGCCTTGCGCACGTGGCCGGTCGAAAACGCCTGCCGCAGCCTTGTCAGGATGGCGGCATCGAGATCGAGGCGGATGCCGTGCCGGATCGGCCGAGCCAGCAGCGCTTCCACGTCTTCCGCGGCCTGCCGGTCCCGCCCGGCCGCGCCGTCACGCAGGCAGTGCGGTTCCGGCTCGCCAAGCAACGGAGCGCAGATGTCGTCTGGTCCGGAAACGAGGAGGATGTCCTCGCCCCGGCTCAAGCGCTCCGCGATTCCGTCATAATTGGCGGTGAAAGCGGGGCTGTATCCCTTGCCCACATAGGTGAGCAGGCAAAGGAGATGGTGGGCGCGCAGCCTGACCGTCACGGCTTCGGCAAGTTCATCTTGCCGCGCGGGAGCGCCATCAGCGTCGCGGCGCCAAGCGCCGATTTCAGCAACCCGCCGACGATGAACGGCACGAAGCCGAAGGTGATGGCCTTCTCGGCGCCGATCATGACGGCAAGCCAGGCTGTGCCGAGAGCCAGGCAGGCAAGATTGCCGAGCAGCATGGCGGCGAAGGCAGGCAAAACCCTGTTGCCGTTCCAGCCGCGCTCGGCCAACCAACCGACCAGTGCGCCGGTGACAGGAAAGGCAAAGAGATAGCCACCCGTCGGGCCCACGAAATGCTGAATGCCGGCAGCGCCGCCGGCCAGGACTGGAAAGCCGACAGCACCTTCGACCAGCCATGCGGCGATCGTCACCGCGCCAAGCCGCCAGCCATAGAGCGCACCGATCAGCGTCACGGCGAAGGTCTGCATGGTCACCGGAACCGGCACCATCGGAACCTCGATGTAAGAGGACAGCGCCAGGAAGAGCGTGCCGAGCACGACGGCGCCGGCCTGCCAACCGAGCGATCGCTGCTGGAGACGCAGCGGGCTGAAGGACGGTCTGGCGGACGAGAATGCGAGGTTGGTCATAGGCTTCCCTTCGGTCGATCCGAAATTATAGATAATTTCTGTTTTCGATCTATTATCGAATCCACATTTCTGGAGCGATAGCAAGCCTGGGCTTGGGAAAAGATCGTTCAACCCACGATCGCGAAAGCTTCGCGCGTGGCGCCGGAGGCTGTCTTGACCGGCTTGCGGCCAATCCATTGGACATGCCGTCCCAATGTTGCCGCGGCCGATTCGGTGTTTCCCTGCCGCAAGGCGGTGAGGATCGCCCGGTGGTCCTGATCGGTGCGCGTCTCCCACTCCGAGCGCCAAGCCGCGAACAGGAAGCGCGCGCTTGCCGCGTGCAGGTCGTCTATGGTGGCAAGCAGGCGGGGCATGCCGCAGGGCGTCAGGATCAGCCGGTGAAAGGCGCGATTGGCCTCCTCCCACGACCTGACGTCACGGGATTTGTCGCCGGCTTTTGTCGCCTCCTCGGCCTGGTCGAGAATGGCCGAGGTCAGATGCGGCGCGGCTTGGCGCAGTGCCAGCACTTCGAGTGCGGCCCGCATTTCGGCGACCTCCTTGACCTCGCCCAGATCGAAGGCCGCGACACGCACGCCACGACGCGGCTCACTGACGGCGAGGCCCTGCGCCTCGAGTCGCCGAAAGGCCTCGCGCACGGGAACGTGGCTGGTGTTGAATTCCTCGGCGACATGATCCTGCCGCAACCTCGCCCCCGGCTCGATCGCGCCGGAGATGATGCGATCCGCCAGAACCTTGCCGATGCGGACAGCGATGGTGTCGTCAGTGCCCTTGGCCATGTTTTATAGATAATTCGCGACTGGTCTGCTTGTCGAGACGGCAGGGCGAATTCACAGGCGTCTTTCACTGACGGCCCCCGGCAGGAAGCCGTCAGGCGCTCAGTTCACGCGGCTGATGCAGAAATCGATGACGTCGATCAGCGCCGATTTCTGCGGCGTCTCTTCCAGCGGCGCCAGCGCGTCGCGGGCGATCTCGCCGAAATGGCGGGCGCGCCCGATCGTGTCGGCAATGGCGCCGTGGCGGGTCATGAGGCCGATCGCCTTTTCCAGCCCGGCGTCGTCGGTGACATTGTCCTCGATGGCGCGCTTCCAGAAGGTGCGTTCGGCCTTGCTGCCGCGCCGGTAGGCGAGGATGACCGGCAAGGTCACCTTGCCCTCGCGGAAATCGTCGCCGACATTCTTGCCGAGATCCTTGCTGGTGCCGCCATAGTCCAGCGCATCATCGATCAGCTGGAACGCAAGGCCGAGATTCATGCCATAGGAGCGCAGCGCCGCACGGTCGTTGCGGGTCGCCTGGGCGATGACCGGGCCAACCTCGGCGGCGGCCGAAAACAGCGCGGCGGTCTTGGCCTTGATGACGGCGAAATGCTCGTCTTCGGTGGTTTCGAGGTTCTTGGCGGCGGCCAGCTGCATGACCTCGCCCTCGGCGATGATCGAGGCTGCGCTGGACAGGATGTCGAGCGCTTCGAGCGAGCCGACATCGACCATCATGCGGAAGGCCTGGCCGAGCAGGAAGTCGCCGACCAGCACGCTGGCCTGGTTGCCCCAGATCATGCGGGCGGTCTTCTTGCCGCGCCGCATGCCGCTTTCATCGACCACGTCGTCATGCAGAAGCGTGGCCGTATGCATGAATTCGACTGAAGTGGCGAGCTTGACGTGGCCCTCGCCGGCATAGCCGAACATCTGCGCCGCGGCCAGTGTCAGCATTGGCCTGAGCCGCTTGCCGCCGGACGAGATCAGGTGGTTGGCGACCTCGGGAATCATCTCGACGTCGGAGCCGGCCTTGGACAGGATCAGCTCGTTGACACGTCCCATATCGGCAGCAGTCAGATCGATGAGATCCTTGATGGAGGCGGGCTCCCGCTTCCCGTTTTCGATGTTGAGAACGACACCCACGACAATCACTCCCGTCTTGGTATAACGCGTGCGACGGCACCCTTAGTCCCAACAAGACTCTAGGGCCGCTGGCACGGCCACGGCAAGTGGCGAATTGGCGCGGCGACGGCGACAGCGTGTCAACGCCGGGAAATGCGGGAATGTGGCCGCACGTTTACATGCACGCCGCAACCTGCGAGTTTCTTGCGATGATAGAGCTCATCCGCACAAACGACACCGTCATCATCTCCTTTGTCGAATCGCTGATGCGCGATGCCGGGATCGGCTGCTTCGTCGCCGACCAGAACATGAGCGTGCTCGACGGCTCGCTTGGTATCCTGCCGCGACGCGTCATGGTCGATGCCGACCAGGCCGACGCCGCGCGCCGCATCCTGACCGATGCCGGCATCGCCAACGAGATCCGGGGGAAATAATGTCGGCTGCGCCAGCCGCCCTTGTCCCGGATACGCCGGCTCATACGGTCGATGCGTTCCACCGCGGCCGGTTCTGGCTCGTGCAGCCCAAGCATGGCGGCCATCGCGCCGGGATGGATGCAATGATGCTGGCGGCATCCGTACCGTCCTCGTTTGGCGGACGGCTCGCCGATTTCGGGGCCGGCGCCGGTGCTGCCGGTCTTGCGGTGCTGTCGCGCTGTCCGGGTGCCCAGGCTGTGCTGGTCGAACGCGCGCCTGAGATGGCGGCCTTCGCGGCAGCCACGCTTGCCCATCCGGGCAACGCGCACCTCAGCGATCGCGCTGCCGTGCTCGTCGCCGATGTCACCGTGTCGGGCCGCGCCCGGGCCGCCACCGGCCTTGCCGACAATGATTTCGACTTCGTCATCATGAACCCGCCTTTCAACGCCGCCCGGGACCGCGCCACTCCCGAGCCGCTAAGAAAGGAAGCGCATGTCATGGAGGACGGACTGTTCGAAAGCTGGATCCGCAGTGCGGCGGCGGTTGTCAGGCCGCGCGGCGGGCTTGCCGTCATCGCCCGGCCCGAGCAGCTCGGCGCCATTCTCGACGCGATTTCAGGCCGCTTCGGCGAAGCCGAGATGCTCGCCGTGCACCCTCGCCCGGACGCGGCCGCAATCCGCATTATCGTGCGGGCGGCACTTGGGGCACGAGGAAAGCTCGCCATCCGTCCGCCCCTGATGCTTCACGCGCGATCGGGCAACGGCCCCGACGAGCGCAGCGAAATGATCACCAACGGGCTCGCCTCGCTGTTCGGAGACTGAGCTGTTCCCTGGCCCGCATTGCCGTTGGCCGGGAAATCCCTACATGCCTGCAATCATCGCCGGAGACCACGCCATCGTGAAACGTCTTTTCAACCGCCTGCTGCCGAAGTCCTGGCGCTCCTCCGTCGTCACCGTTCCGGTCATCCGACTGCACGGCACCATCATGGCCGGCGGAGGCCAGTTCCGGCCGAGCCTGTCGCTTGCTTCCACCGCCGGACTGATCGAAAAGGCGTTTTCCTTCGAGGCGCCGGCGGTCGCGATCTCGATCAATTCGCCGGGCGGCTCGCCGGTGCAGTCACGGCTGATCTTCAAGCGCATCCGCGACCTTGCGGTCGAGAAGAATAAAAAGGTCCTGGTCTTCGTCGAGGATGTCGCGGCGTCCGGCGGCTACATGATCGCGGTCGCCGGCGACGAGATCTTCGCCGATCCCTCCTCCATCGTCGGCTCGATCGGCGTGGTGTCGGCCTCGTTCGGTTTCCCGGAACTGATGAAGAAGATCGGCGTCGAGCGCCGTGTCCACACCGCCGGCCAGAACAAGGCGGTGCTCGATCCGTTCAAGCCCGAGAAGAAGGAAGACGTCGAGCGGCTCAAGGTGCTGCAGCTCGAAGTGCACGAGACCTTCATCGATCTGGTCAAGGAGCGCCGCGGTACGAAGCTGGCGGACGATCCGGACCTGTTCACCGGGCTTTTCTGGACCGGCAAGCGAGGCCTGGAGCTCGGCCTCGTCGATGCGCTGGGCGACATGCGCACGGTACTGAAGACCCGCTTCGGGCCGAAGACCCAGCTCAGGCTGGTGGCGGCGCCGCGCGGTTTGTTCGGCCGCTTTGGCCTGTTCGGCTCGAGCAAGGGCTTTTCGGCGCCCGATATCGCGGCGGCTGCCGCCAGCGGCGTCATCGATGCGGCGGAAGAGCGCGCATCGTGGGCGCGCTTCGGGCTTTGAAAAAGCCATGAAAGCGTCTAGCATGGTTGCCCGAAAGACCCGACCGGCCGGTCTTACCGGCCCAGCGTGGTAGGAGTTTGACATGCCGCAGCTCATTTTTTTCGCCGTCGTCGGCGTCGCCGCCTATTTCGGTTACCGCACCTTCGTGCGCGAGGCTGAACGCGTGACGGCCAAGGTGCGGCGCACCGAAAAACAGGCGGCCAACGGCGCGATGGGAACGCTGGTCAAGGATCCGCAGACCGGCGAATACCGGCTGGCCAAGGACTGACCCTCATTTCACTCGCAATCGAGACTGCGGAATCGGGTCAGCGTGTCCGGACATGGGCCGCACCCGCCAAGATAAACCTAGCTTTGCACGTCACCGGCAGGCGCGCCGACGGCTATCATCTCATCGAAAGCCTGGCTGTGTTCACGCGCTTTGGCGACAGGATCGAGATCGCGCCGGCCGACGCCGATGAGTTCAGCGTGTCCGGCCGCTATGCGGCGGACGTACCGCTCGATGGCGGCAATCTTGTGCTGAAGGGCCGCGACGCCCTGCGGCAGGCCGCCGGCGTTCGGAGCACGCCGCCGGTAAGCATCAGGCTCGAAAAGAACCTTCCGGTCGCATCCGGCGTGGGCGGAGGGTCGAGCGACGCGGCGGCCGTGCTGCGCGGGCTGACCGAGAGCTGGGGGCTGGAGCTCGATAGCGCCGAACTGGCGCGGATCGGTCTTTCGCTTGGCGCCGATGTGCCGATGTGCCTGGCGGCAAAGCCGCTGGTCGCGCGCGGCATCGGTGAGGAACTGTCGATGGTGCCGGATTTTTCAGCACTGGGTCTCGTGCTGGTCAACCCGGGCGTGCCGGTCTCGACGACGGAAATCTTCGCCGCACTCTCCCGTCGCGATAATGAGCCGCTGCCGCGGCTGCCGCGCAGCATCGATTTTCACAGCCTGCGCAACTGGCTGGAAATCACCCGCAACGATCTTGAGCGGCCAGCCCTTGCGATGCAGCCCGCCATAGGCAGGGCGCTTTCATGGCTTGATAAGGCCGGATCGGGCTTTTCACGAATGTCCGGATCGGGCGCGACGTGCTTCGGCCTGTTCGAGACCGGCAATGTCGCCAAGCGCGCGGCGGCCGAGATCCGCGACCGCCAGCCCGACTGGTTCGTCGCGGCAACGCGCAGCATGGCGTCGGAGGCTGGGCGAGATGGCCAGAATTGACGAGAGCCGTGCCTTCATTCCGGTGCGCATCGCGGTGCTGACTGTTTCCGACACACGCAGCCTGGCCGACGACAAATCTGGCCAGACACTGGCCGATCGCATTACCAAGGCCGGCCACATCCTGGCCGCCCGCGATATCGTCACCGACGACCGCGAAAAAATCCGCGACGCCGTTCTGGCGTGGTCGCGGGACAAGGCCATCGACGTCGTGATCACCACTGGCGGTACCGGTTTTACCGGACGCGATGTGACGCCCGAGGCGCTGGAGCCGATCTTCGAAAAGCGCATGGACGGATTTTCGGAAGTGTTCCACCGCATTTCCTATGACAAGATCGGCACCTCGACTATCCAGAGCCGGGCGACCGGCGGTGTCGTCAACGCCACCTTCGTCTTCGTGCTGCCGGGATCGCCCGGCGCCTGCAAGGACGCCTGGGACGGCATCCTCGAGCCACAGCTCGATTACCGGCACATGCCCTGTAACTTCGTCGAGATCATGCCGCGCCTGGACGAACATCTGCGGCGCGGCAAATCGGCGTCGTAAGCAACGCCACGCAGAGCCGTTGCAAAAATCACCCCCCAGAGCGGTGCTGCTGCTTCGGCTGCGCTGGCCAGATTTCGGCGTCGAGCCGTCTGGTCGCCAGCCCGCGCGCTAAGGCCTCGGCGCTGCCGGCATTCTTGGACAGCGATGCCGCCTGTCGCTTGCTGATCACCAGTCCGTCGGCGAGCGCGCGGTTTGCCGAAAAGACCCGGGCCAGGAACGGTGGACGGCTGCCCCGCGCCCGCGAGAACCGGGCCGCTATTGTCTGCCTGGCCGTATGGGCGACGACGGCGTCGATCCAGCCCTCCACCAGCCTCGCACCCGGTTCGAGAAACAGCAGCCAGTCACCCTTGGCCTGGCGGATGCCGGCGGCGATGCCCCCGCTCCCCACATAGTGGCAGCCGGCATGCTCGGCGACGCGATGGGTCTGGTCACTGGAGCCCGTGTCGCAGACGACAACCTCACGCACCACGCCCTCGACCGCGCCGCCAATCAGCGTCGCCAGCGTACGGGCGAGCCCCTCCTCGTCATTGTGCGTTTCAATCAGAACACTGAGCATGATTAGCCGAATAGCGGAAAGCGTTGGTCGGCGCCAGTTTTTGCAGCGCACCATAGAAAGTTCTTGATTTGTTCTCATCGATAAAATAGGAATAATTTCATGAACAGAGCGATTCGACACAACATGGACAGTCCATGGGAGCGGGCGAAGATGGAACCGATCATGCGAGCCGACATTGCAGCCTTCGGAGCAGGACGAGCCGAAATGGCCAATGCAATGATCGAGCAGAGCGGCATGCGGGTCCGTCCGGACCGCAACCGCGGCCGGTCGGCAGGCATCAATCCGTCCGGCCGGTTCGAACCTGTCAGCCGGCATGTCTTCGACGACGGCTGGAGTTCGCTGGAGGAACTTCCTCCCTTCAAGACCGAGGTGCAGGTGGAAAAGCCGCGCACCATCATCACCCGCAACGAATCGCCCGACATCTCCTTCGACCGGTCGATCAATCCCTATCGCGGCTGCGAACACGGTTGCGTCTATTGCTTCGCGCGGCCGACACACTCGTTCATGGGCCTGTCGCCGGGCCTGGACTTCGAATCCAAGCTGTTCGCTAAGCCCGACGCGGCACGCCTGCTCGACAAGGAATTGTCAAAGGATGGCTACCAGCCGCGCACCATCGCCATCGGCACCAACACCGATCCCTACCAGCCGATCGAGAAGCAGTACCGGATCATGCGCGAAATCCTCGAAGTGCTGGAGGCGCGCGGCCACCCGGTCGGCATCGTCACCAAGTCAGCCCTGGTCGTGCGCGACATCGACATTCTGTCGCGCATGGCGGAGCGGGGCTTGGCCAAGGTGGCGCTGTCGGTGACGACGCTTGACCGCATGCTGGCCAGGACGATGGAACCTCGGGCATCGACGCCGACCAAGCGGCTGGAGGCGATCAGGCAGCTTTCGGATGCCGGTATCCCCGCTTCGGTGATGGTGGCGCCGATCATTCCGGGCCTGACCGACCAGGAGATGGAACGCATCCTCGACTCGGCGCACCATGCCGGGGCGCGCGAAGCCGGCTATGTGGTGCTGCGCCTGCCGCTGGAGGTCAGCCCGATCTTCAAGGACTGGCTGCTGCGCCACTATCCCGACCGCTATCGCCACGTCATGTCGCTGGTCCGTTCGATGCGCGACGGCAAGGACTACGATTCGGAATGGGGCAAGCGCATGAAGGGCGCCGGACCCTATGCCTGGCAGATCGGCCGGCGCTTCGAAATCACCGCAAAGCGGCTCGGCCTTAATGCCGAGCGGCGTACGCTGCGGACCGACCAGTTCGTCGCTGCCGGCAAGGACCAGGAGCAGTTGATGCTGCTCTGAACCGAAAATCGCCTCGGCTGTTCATTGCCGCCGTGGCAAAGAAATCCCGTCCGGCCTGCCCCGGCCTGCAGACGGTGCCCTCCCGGTCCGGCGCCCCACCCGACCCGGAGGGACTTGCGGAGAATCGGAGCCGATGCGAACCTCGCCGCAACATGGCTCGCGCGCGTTCTGATTCTCCGCCTCTCTTCGAAATCGTCGAGAAACCCGATTTCTCCTTCGAGACGAAGGCGATGGCCGATGGTTTGTGGCCGGTCGCCGGGATGGACGAAGCCGGCCGCGGCCCGCTCGCGGGTCCCGTGGTCGCGGCGGCAGTGGTGCTCGACCCCGCCAATATTCCCGAGGGTCTCGACGATTCCAAGCGGCTTAGCCACCTGCAGCGCGAAGCGCTGTTCCTGCACATCATCGGCTCCGCTCTCGGCGTCTCGATGGCGTCGATCAGCGCCGAGGGCATTGATGGCACCAACATCCTCAAGGCGAGCCTCGAAGCGATGCGCCGCGCACTGGTCGGGCTGCCGGTGCAGGCTAAGCTCGCGCTCGCGGATGGGCGCGACGTGCCGCCGGGATTGCCCTGCGAGGGGCGCGCGCTGATCAAGGGCGACCAGCGCTCCCAATCGATCGCCGCGGCCTCGATCGTCGCCAAGGTCATGCGCGACCGCATGATGCGCGGCTGCGGCAACCATCACGGCCGCTACGGCTTCGAAGTCCATATGGGCTACGCCACGGTCCGGCACCGCACGGCGATCGAGGCGCATGGGCCAGTGGCTCGGCTGCATCGCACCTCGTTTGCGCCGTTCCGGCTGGGCGGGACTGAAGTGGTTGAGGAAGAGAGCTTGGCCGGGCTGGAGTAAGGCGACGGCAGTGGCAATTCCGATCTTCCCCACGAGGGCGGAGATTGGCCGCTTTGACGCGCCGCTTTCTCCCAAACAAAAAAGCCGCCAGGTTGCCCGGGCGGCTTCGTGTCAGCGACTGAAGAACGCTCAGTTCAGCTTGGCCTTCACATCCTGCAGCGCGGACCTGAACAGGTCGGCTCCGGCCTTGGCGTCAACCTTGGCGGCGAGCAATGCGCGTGCCGCCTCGACGGCTATATCGACGGCGCTGGCCCGCACTTCGGCAACCGCGTCACGCTCGGCTTGGCCGATCTTCTGCTCGGCAAGCGCGGTGCGCCTGGCAACGTAGTCCTCGGTCTTCTTGTGGGCGTCGGCAGCCAGCAGTTCGGCCTCACGCTTGGCGGCCGCTACAATGTCGGCGGCCTCCTGCTCGGCTTCCTTGCGCTTCTTCTTGTATTGGCCGAGCAGTTGCTGGGCTTCGTCGCGCAGCTTGCGGGCCTCGTCGAGCTCACTGCTGATCCTGGCGGCGCGGGCGTCGAGCGCCTTGGCGATCATGCCGGGCACCTTGATGTAGATGGCGATGGCCAGGAAGATGATCAGGGCAATCGTGGCCCAGAGCGTTGCGAGAGATGTAGCGTCCATGATGCGCTCCTCACCGGGCCACGGATTTGACCGCGGCCGCGATCTCGGCCTTGCTGGCCTTGCCGCCAACGAGTGCCTCGACGATCGCCGAAGCGGTATCCTCGGCGATGCTGCCGACTTCCTTCATGGCATTGGCCTTGATGGAAGAAATGCGTGCCTCGGCCTCGCCAAGCTTCTCATCGAGCGCGGCCTCGATCTTCTTGCGCGCGGTGTCGGCTTCCGCCTTCGCCGCATCGCTGGCCTGCTGGCCGATCGAGTTCGCGTTCTTCTTGGCTTCCGCCAGTTCCTGTTCGTAAGCGGCAACGGCGGCGTCGGCCTCGCCCTTCAACTTGGCCGCCTGGTCGAGATCCTGGCTGATGCGGTCGTTGCGGACATCGATGATGCCGCCGACGCGCGGCATCACGACCCGCTTCAGGAACAGGTAGAACAGCCCGAACGTGATCGCCAGCCACAGAAGCTGCGACGGAAACGTCTCCGGATTGAATGGCGGAAACGTGCCGTGCGCTTCGGCAGGCACGCTGGTGCCGGAATGCGTGTCTCCTCCGGTCGCAGCGTGGCTGGTGTCGGCTGATGGCGCGGACTCTTGCGCGAAGGCAGATGTCACGAACATGGACTATCCCCAGATATCAGGCCCGCCGCTTGCGCGGCCGACCTGTCCAATCTTCTCAGTACTCAGCCGAACAGGGCCAGCAGCGCAATGAGAAGCGAGAAGATGCCCAGAGCTTCGGTCACGGCGAAGCCGAAAATCAGGCGGCCGAACTGGCCGTCGGCGGCCGACGGATTGCGCAGCGCGCCCGAGAGGTAGCTGCCGAAGATGTTGCCCAGGCCAATGCCCGCGCCACCCATGCCCAGGCAAGCGATGCCGGCGCCGATGTACTTTGCTGCTTCTGCGTCCATTTGTTCAACTCCTTTGGATCTGAAAATTCCGTTGCTATTCCATCCGGCGTCGTGCCGGAAACCTGATTAGTGCGAAGGATGGAGGGCGTCGTTGAGATACATGCAGGTCAGCACCGCAAAGACATAGGCCTGCAACAGCGCCACCAGCAATTCGAGCGCCGTCAACGCCACCGCCATGGCTAGCGGCAGGATCGATCCCGCAATGCCGAGCGCACCCAGCGCACTGAGGCTGACCACAAATCCCGAAAAAACCTTCAGCGTGATGTGGCCGGCGAGCATGTTTGCGAACAGACGAACCGAGAGGCTGACCGGGCGCGACACGAAGGAAATCACCTCGATCGGAACGACAAGCACCATCATCAGGAGGGGCACGCCCTTCGGCACGAACAGCTTCAGGAAGCCAAGGCCATGCTTCATGAATCCATAGACGATCACGGTGCCAATCACCATGATGGCCAAACCGAAGGTGACGATGATGTGGCTGGTGATGGTGAAGAAATACGGGAACAGGCCGAGCAGATTGGCGACCAGCACGAACATGAACAGCGAGAACACGAAGGGGAAGAATTTCATGCCCTGCGTGCCGGCGGCATCGCGCAGCATGTTGCCGACGAACTCATAGGCCATTTCGGAGACCGACTGCAGCCGGCCGGGGACCAGGCTGCGGCTCGACGTCGTCAGAAACAGGAAGGCCGCGGCAATGACCACGGTCGCGACCATGAACAGCGCGGAATTGGTGAAGGACAGATCATAGCCGCCGATCTCGATCGGAACCAGCTTGATGATATGGAACTGGTGGATCGGATCGACCTTGTCAGCTGCCACGTTCAAACCCCGTCAATGCCGCGCACGGCTAAATTACCATTGCCGCGCCAGGGCGGCTATTTGCTGTCGTCTCGGTCAGGACGCGATTTATCGCCCTGTCCGAATTCCGCCACAACGCCAGCTGAACGCATGACATTGAGCACGCCGGCGCCAAAACCAAGCAGCAGGAAAACGATCAGACCCCACGGCGATGTCCCCGCCATACGGTCGATGATCCAGCCGATGCCGGCGCCTACCACCACCCCGGCGATAAACTCGCTGGATAGCTTGATCGCCTGACCGTATCCGGTCACTGGTTTCGCGTCGTCTTTCCCCTCGAGCCGGTTCGGCAGCCTTGTCGCAAGCGATGCTCCAAGTTCACGCCGACGTCGCTCAAGATCGTCGTCGCGGATTTCGGGGTCATGCTGCTTGCCGCGGCCGGTTTCTCCGGTTCCGTCTGGCCTGTTTTTCTCGGCCATCGCAACCCCCCTGCCCGGGCAGACCGTCACCGTCCGTCCGCTTCTAAAGTCGCCGGCAACATAGTTAGAGGGTTTGCGCCCGTCAAGCCACGGAGGGAAGTTCCGCGCTGTGTATTTTAGGTAGTAAAATCAGATGGTTACAAAGGTGCGACATCGTGCCCTTTGCGATCGGCGGGATGCGCCGCGCGAATCCCCCCGACAATGGCTCTCCGATCGATCGTGCGACCGCGCGAAAAGACGGCGGGCGGCGGACCGTTCAGCTCCAGCCACCACCATAGGTCCGGTAGAAGATATGCAGGCCGATCTTGGTCATCTTCTGCATCGTGCGGGCCCAGCCGGGATGGACGTAATTGGCATAGTAGTGGGTCGACGATCCCACTTCCGGAATGAAGATCTTGCCAGCGGTGACGGCCATGCCGACATCCTGAGCGGTCTTGTAGGCGACCGGATTGTCGATGCGCTTCTTCCTGCCGTCGCAGGCGAAGGAGAACTGGCAGCGGTTGAACCAGCTGTCGTTCTGGTAGACGACGCCGCAGATCGAATTGGGATAGGCGGGGTTGCGGACCCGGTTGAGGATCACCTGGGCGACGGCGGCCTGACCGCGCACGGCTTCGCCGCGGGCCTCGAAATAAATGCCGTTGGCCAGGCACTTCTGCTCCGGCTTGGAGAAGACGCTCGCCGGAAGCGGATTCTGGATCCACGAATGGTCGCCCTTGGCCATCGGCGGAATGAAGCGGCCGCTGTTGGGCTCTTCATCCTGAAGCAGGGCTTCAAAGGGCGAGGCCTTGGCATAGTCCGGCGCGGATTGCGCATAGGCGGTCGCCAGCACATCGGGATGGTCGTTGTTGACCAGGGCCGCAAGCATGGCCGGCACGCCGGGATCCGGCTTCTTGTCCTCACGCGCATGGAATGCCGCGGCGATCTGGATTTCCTTGCCTTTGATCCGCGGCTTGGCGAAGGCCATTTTCAGATCGCCGTCCATGCTCGGCCGCGTCAGCGAGGAGGTCCGCTGGAAGATCGAGCCGGCATTGAAGTTCTTCGGTGGCGCCACGGGAGAGACCTGGACGATGCGGCCCTTCTTGTCGGCGCGCACGACGCGATCCTCGTCGGGCGACCCGCTGACCTTGCCGCCCTTGCCGCGAAACGAGACGGCGCCGACACCGGGAAGGCGAACACCGGAACCCGAGATCGAGCTGGTGACGTCGGAATCGACGAACGGCATCTCGGCGGCGTGGACCGAACCGGCGACGGATTTCTCGACATAGGAATTCCAGCGCGTGGTCGGCGATTCAAGGCCGGAAACGAGGCTGGTCATGTCCTGGTAGGCAGCGACGGTCGGAAAGCCGATCCAGATACCGAGACCGATGATGAACGGAGACACAAGGCTGCGTTTCTCACCGGCGGCGGCCATCAGCCGCTTCAACACACGTCGATGCACGGAACTCTCTCCAGGAACGCAACTGACCCCACTGGAGAGCAAAATGATGCATTAACCTTGATGGGACGTTAACGAGGTCGGTCAGGTTTTCTCGATCGGCTAGAGGTCGTGGTTTCGAAGTCGGGCGATTTTGCGGCGGCAGGCTCAGGTCCGCCGCAGGAAGATCGGCCAGGCGACCAGGGCGCAGGCGGCTGCCGACAGCCACACGCCGGGCCATGACCAGAGGTGCAGCAGCCCTGGAATGGCCACCGGAACCAGGAAGAAGCCGACGAAGACAAAGCTGTTGGCAAGGCTGAGTGCGGTTCCGACATGGCCTGCACCGGCAAGCGTGGCAAGCTCGGTATAGGCAACGCCGTGCCAGGCGGAGACCGAGATGCCGGCAATGACAAGCACCAGGGGCAGGACAGCGATCAGGAAGGATTGGCTGGAAGGCGTTGCGTGAGCCGCCAGAACCAGCAACCAGAGCACCACGAAGGCCAGCGCGCTCAGCGCACTGCACAAGCGAAGAAATTGACGGCGGTTGCCGTGGCGGTCGGTAAAGCGGCCGCTCCAGACGCGCATGACCATGGCGCCGACCTGTACAGCGGCGAGGCTGGCGCTGATCGCCGTCGTGCCAAGCCCGGCAAAGTCGTGCAGGAACACCGATGCGAAAGTGAGGACCGCCACCTGCGGAAAGCAGAGCAGGCCGATGGCGGTCGAGATGCGCCAGACCTCGATGTTGCGCAACGGTGCCGGTCCGGCCACATCAGATGAGACGGCGTCGCCCGCCATCGGCGGTTCGTGCAGCCAACGCCAGGCGAACAGGGCGGAGAGAGCGGATGCCGCCGCCAGAAGCCCGAACACCGCGGCGAAACCGAAAGCCAGGGCAAGCGAAGGCAGGACGAGCGCGCCAAGGCCGCCACCAAGCGGCACCGCCGTCTGCCGGATGCTCATGGCAAAACCACGCTCCTTCTCCCGGAACCAGCCCATGATTGCGCGGCCGCTCGAGCCATTGACACTGCCGCCGAGCAATCCCGTGACGAGCAGGCTTGCCGCCAGCAACGTGACATCGGGAATAGTTGAGCTTGTCGGCACGACGAGCATCGCCATCGCAAGCAGCCAGGCCGCCGTTGCACCGAGGCCGATCAGAAGCACGCGGCGATCCCCCCAGCGGTCGGTGAGCAGGCCCCATGGCAGCTCACTGAGCGCAACCCCCAGTCCAAGAAGACCGAGGGCCAGGCCAAGCTCGGCATTGCTCAAATGATAGCCCTGGCGAAGCACGACCGCCGTTGCCGGTATGCCGGAGAAAGTGGCCGAGAAACCGGCATTCGCGGCAACCCCGATGCCAAGAACCTTCCAGCGGTGGTTGGGGCCGAAGGTCCGGCCGGCCGCGGCGATGCCTCGCCCGGATAGCTGGCAATCGTTGCGAATGACGGTGGCAGACATGATTCCATTCCCGTGACGCCGGCCGAGCGGCCTTGACGGGAGGCATATAGCGCCATAGCTTCATCCATAAAATCAGGAATATTTTGATCAATAATCCTGAAAATAGGGATGATCTTATGCGCCGCGTCACCTTCGATCTCGACGTGCTGAGGACTTTCGTCACCGGCATGGAACTGGGAAGTTTTGCCAGGGCAGCTGAGCGGCTTGGCCGCTCGACCTCCGCCGTCAGCGCGCAGCTGAAGAAACTGGAAGAGCAGGCCGATACGCCGATCTTCCGCAAAGCGGGGCGCGGCCTGTCACTGACCGAAGCCGGCGAGACGATGCTCGGCTATGCGCGGCGCCTGATCGAGCTCAATGACGAGGCCGCCCTGGCAATCCGCGACATCGAACTGGAGGGCTGGGTGCGGCTCGGCCTGCAGGAGGATTTCGGCGAGGCCGTGTTGCCGGAAGTGCTCGGTCGCTTCGCTCGCGCCCACCCTAAGGTTCGGATCGAAGCACGGATTGGACGTAGCCACGAATTGGCCGAGCGTGTCCTCTCCGGCAACCTCGACATTGCGCTCGCCTGGCATGATGGTACGACGCTGCCGTATAGCCGGCATGTCGCCGACGTGCAGGCGCGCTGGATCGGCCCGTCGAAACCGATGGAGGCGGGCCCCCACGATGGCGAGGCGCTGCAGCTGGTCGTGTTCGAGGCGCCTTGCCTGCTGCGCACCGTGGCGACCGAGACGCTGGATCGTGCCGGGCGGCCCTGGCGGATGGCGTTCTCCAGCCCCAGCCTTGGCGGCATATGGGCTGCGGTGGCGGCGGGCCTCGGGCTGACGATCCGCACCGATATCGGCCTGCCCGCGAATGTCCGGGCGCTCGCGCCCGGAATGCTAGGACTGCCGCCGCTGCCGAAGATGGCGCTGCATCTGCATCAGAAGGACGCCGAGCTCGATCCGGTCGCGGCGCGGCTGGCCGGCATCCTGCTGCAATCGGCGTTCGAAGCGTTGCCCGAGGGCGCCGAGATGAAAGAGAACCTGCTGAAAGTCGCTTAGCCGCAGCTCTCGGCGGAGGGGGTTGCCACCTCGGACCTCAGCGCTTCTTCGCGCGGCCGGCGAAGGGGTTGTCCGAAGTGCGCAGCGCGATGCGGATCGGCACGCCCGGCATGTCAAAGGCTTCGCGCAGGCTGTTGGAGAGATAGCGGACATAGCTTTGCGGCATCGCGTCCGGCCGCGAACACTGGACCACGAAGCCCGGCGGCCGGGTCTTGGCCTGGGTGACGTATTTGACCTTCAGCCGGCGTCCGGCGACGGCGGGCGGCGGGTGATGCGTCAGGATGGCTTCAAGCCAGCGGTTGAGCTTGCCGGTCGAAACACGGCTGTTCCAGACCTTGTGCGTCTTCAACACCGCATCCATCAGCTTGTCGAGGCCGCGTCCGGTCTCGGCCGAGACCGGCACGGCCTGGATGCCGCGCGCCTGCGGCAACAGCCGCTCGGTCTTCTCGCGCAGTTCGGCCAACAGTTCCTGCGGGTTGTTGATCAGGTCCCATTTGTTGAAGGCGATCACCGGTGCCCGGCCCTCGCGGATGATCAGATCGGCGATCTGCAGGTCCTGCTTTTCGAAGGGAATGGTGGCGTCGAGTACGATGATGACGATCTCGGCGAAACGGATGGCGCGCAGGCCATCCTGCACCGACATCACTTCCAGCTTTTCGTGGATCCTGGCCTTGCGGCGCATGCCGGCGGTGTCGAACAGTTTGATGCGGCGGCCGCGCCAGTCCCAGTCGACCGAAATGGAATCGCGGGTGATGCCGGCTTCCGGTCCCGTCAGCAGCCGCTCCTCGCCGATCAGCGCGTTGATCAAGGTCGATTTGCCGGCGTTCGGCCGGCCGACGACGGCGATGCGCATCGGCTTGGTGTCGTCATAGGATGGCTCGGCGTCCGGATCGGCGATGTCCTCGCCGATCAGCACCTCGCTGGCGGCGGCCTCTTCGTCGTCTGTATCCTCGTCTTCACCGAAGGCGCGCGCCTCGCCGAGCGCTTCGATCACGGCGTCGCGCAGGTCGGGCATGCCCTGGCCGTGCTCGGCAGAAACCGGGATCGGTTCGCCAAGGCCAAGTTCCCAGGCCTCCAGCATGCCGCCCTGGGCGCCCTTCGCCTCGGCCTTGTTGGCGACCAGCACGACCGGCTTGCCGGATTTTCGCACGATCTCGGCAAAGGTCCTGTCATCCGGCAGCAGGCCGGACTTGGCGTCGATGGTGAAAAAGATCAGATCCGCCTCGCGGATGGCGATTTCGGTCTGCGCGCGCATGCGGCCCGGCAAGGTCGAAGCGCCGGCGTCCTCGAAGCCCGCGGTATCGATGACATCGAAATGCAGATCGTAAAGCTTGGCGGCGTGGACGCGGCGGTCGCGGGTGACGCCCGGCGTGTCGTCGACAAGCGCCAGCTTTCTTCCCACCAGCCGATTGAAAAGCGTCGACTTGCCGACGTTAGGTCTGCCGATGATGGCGACTTTGAATGTCATCCGACCCTACATCTTCCACGCATGTCGTGGTGCCAAACCGCTGCGCGCCTTGGGCAACGGGTCACGATGCACTGCCCGACCCGCGGATCAGCTCGGACATCAAGGTCGCCCGCTCGCGCGTGTTGCGCGGGGCGCCATCATCGGCGGCGATCTGATCGAACAGCTTCAGCGCATCCTGGGTCTTGCCTTCCTTCCAGGCGGCAAGGCCAAGCGCCTCGCGCGCGCTGTGGCGCAGCGTGTTGGTGTCCGACGTCAGCGCCTCGACGCGGCTCGACACGTCGGCGAAGGAGCCATGATCGACGAGCAGGAACGCCGCCCTCAGCCGCGCCATGTCGCGCAGGCCCTGGGGAATGGCGGTGTCGGCGGCGACATCGTCGAAGTCCTTGACGGCGGCATCGACGTCGCCCTTGTTGGCCTTGACCGTCGCGGCACGCATGCGGGCGAGCAGCGGATAGGCGCCGTAGCCATCCTTTGCCAGCTGATCGAGCGCGGCCAGCGCGTCATCGTTCTTACCGTCATTGGCGAGCTTCAGCGCCTGCGAGAAGGCATCGCCGGAGCGATTGGCGCGCGTCTCGTCCCAATAGCGATAGCCGACGAAGGCCGCGGTGCCGAGCACCACAAGCACCGCAATGACAAGCAAGGCCGGGCCAAAACGGTCCCACAGCTTCTGCGCCTGCTCGCGACGCATCTCATCATTGACTTCGCGAATAAAACTGTCGTCGGACATCAATCATAACCATTCCTGCCCCGGGCCGGGGCGGTTCATGAGCCCGCGTTTTAGCGAAATTTTGTCGGCATGGAAGGGGTTCGGCCGGAAAATCGGCTATTCCCGGGGCAAACCCACGAAAACCCAATCCCACCGGCGCCACATTTGCGCGATAGCCGGCTTGCCGACCACCCGGAGCCCGTGAATTTGCCGATGCCTTGTTTGTCCCGCGTTGTTTTGTTCTCGCTTGCCTCACTCGCCACCGCCGGCGTGGCCCTGGCCGATCCGCCCGCGCCACCAGCACCGGCGAGGCCGAAGCAGATCGTGATCATCTCCTTCGACAGCGCGCGCGACATCTCGCAGTGGAAGCGCAGCCGGGCGCTGGCCCAGCGCACCGGCGCGCATTTCACCTATTTCCTGTCCTGCGTCTTCCTGCTGTCGCCCGACACACGCGGCCAATACACCGCGCCGGGCAAGACGGCGGGCAAATCCAACATCGGCTTCGCCGCCTCCAGGCAGGACGTGGCAGAGCGGCTGGAACAGATCGGCCTCGCCGCCCATGAGGGTCACGACATTGCCAGCCACGCCTGCGGCCATTTCGACGGCAAGGACTGGAGCAAGGCCGACTGGCTGAAAGAGTTCGCCTCTTTCGAGCACATTTTCGAGAACGCCTATGCGATCAACGGCATTGCGCCCGAGCCCGAGGGCTGGCGGGAATTCGCGCGGCATGCGGTGGCGGGTTTCCGGGCGCCGTATCTGTCGACTGGCAAAGCGCTTTACGAGGCACTCCCGGCAGCCGGTTATCGGTTCGACGCAAGCGGCGTTTCAATGGGTCCTGCCCTGCCGCCGACCGTTGGCGGCGTCACCCGCTTTTCCCTGCCGCAGATTCCCGAAGGGCCGAAATCACGGCCGGTGATCGCCATGGACTACAATCTGTACGTCCGCCATTCCGGCGGCTTCGAGCGGCCTAGCAACGCCGGCGAGTTCGCGGACCGGACCTATCAGGCGTTTCGCGCCGCCTTCGACGCGCAATATCGGGGCAAGCGCCTTCCGCTGGAACTCGGCTTCCACTTCACGCTGATGAATGACGGCGCCTACTGGAATGCGCTGGAGCGTTTTGCCGGCGAAGTCTGCGTCAAATCAGATGTCGAGTGCATCAGCTTTCGAGATTACATCTCGCGGCAGGATGGCGGCCAGAAGCAGGCGCCGGCTGGCGGCTGAGCCGCCAACCGGCGTTTCGTCAGAGCATCCCTAGGCCGGATCCCCGGCCCCCTGCCTTGCCAGATAGCGCTGGTCGATATCGGGCAACGGCTCGCCTTGCAGCGTCGCCTCGAAGGCGCGCAGGCGTTTGTGCACCGATTGCAGCTCGACGATGGTCGACCATGAGGTAAGCAGGAACTGCAGCGAACCCGTCACCTTGCCGAACGCGTTCGATATCTGATTCAGCGCGCCGAACGTTATCTTGTGCGCGACCAGCGACGGGCCCAGGATCAGCAGCGAGAAAATGTTGTCGGCCTGAAGGTAGGTGTACCGGACGACGTTGAAATAGATGTAGTGGAAATAGAGCCGGAAATAATTGTGCCGGACATTGGCGAACAGCTCGGCGGTGGTGGCGGGTTGCGCCCTGTCCGCATGATCCTCGCCATAGACCAGCTCCTTGCGGTAAGCGGCTTCGACGCGCTGGTTTCGGAACTGCAGGCCGGGAAGCTTCATGCCGGCAATCATCACCGAGATCGTGCCGAACAGACACCAGGCAAGTGCCGCGACCACCAATGGCTGCGGGATCGCGCCGATGATCGGCAGTTCGCTGATGTGGGCCTGCAACTGGATCATCACCGGCAGGAAGGCGATCAGGGTCATGATCGACTGGACAAAGCTGGAACCGAGATCCTCCATGATCTGCGAGAACCGCATCGTATCTTCCTGGATGCGCTGCGAAGCGCCCTCGATATGGCGCAGCCTGCTCCAGTTCTCGATAAAGTAGTTGTTCATGGCTGTGCGCCAGCGGAAGATCCAATGGCTGACGATAAAGGCGTTGACCACCTGCACGTTCATGCCGACCAGGGCCAGCCATGAGAAGTCGGCCAATCCGGTGTAGAACTCGGCGTTCGTCGACTTTCCGGTCCCCGACATCAGCCCCTGTACATAGTCGAAGAACGGGCCGTACCACGCGTTGACGGCGACGCTGACCTGCACGTTGAAATAGATGAAGAACAGGATGACCGCCGTCATCAGGATCGACCAGCGCTGCCATGGGTGCGGCGAATACCAACTCCAGAACGCGTAGAAGATGGCCACGCAAAGCGTGAAGTAGATATAAAACCAGAGAAATGGCTTCGATACGAGAATGGCGATGCCGATGATGGGTGGCGCTCCGGGAGC
Organism: Mesorhizobium sp. B2-3-15; assembly: GCF_006442875.1. Classification (NCBI taxonomy): domain Bacteria; kingdom Pseudomonadati; phylum Pseudomonadota; class Alphaproteobacteria; order Hyphomicrobiales; family Phyllobacteriaceae; genus Mesorhizobium; species Mesorhizobium sp. B2-3-15. Next base: position 101,147 of record NZ_VFVO01000005.1, read on the forward strand.
AGCAGGCGGCATGCCGAAAACCGCCCCCAATTGCTCCCCGCCGAAAAACCAGAACAGGATCGCCGCAAGGCTCCAGATGGCGGCCGAAGAGAAGAACAGCTTCGGCTGCGGGAAGAAGGATACGAACACTGTGGCGAATTCCTCGATCGATGCGCAAATCAGCAGGTTTGAGCCGGCATAAGGTCACACATTAGGGGGAAAGAAAATGCCTGCCCGATGCCGGTGCAGAGCAAGACCACAAATCATGGCGATTTTGGCGCAGCCGACCATGTGACGGCGCCGGAGACGACCAGGACGGCCGCGGCGACGATCGAGGCGAGGAAGAAATCGCCCGATGCCTGCGCCAAAAGCCCGGCCGCGATCGGGCCGATGATCTGGCCAAGCCCGAAGGAGGCGGTCATCAGGGCAAAGATGCGCCGGGGCGACGCTGGGGCCTGCTGCCGGGCGGCCTGCAGGCCAAGTGCCGTGATGGCAATGAACGTGCCGCCGAGCAGCACGCCGCCAAGCAGCGGCCCCATGCGCCCGCCGGTGGCGACGCTCGCGGTAACGCCGACAACTTCGACGAAACATCCCAAGGCATAGGCGGCATAAAGCCCGATCCGCGCCGCTATCTTCTGCCAAAGCCAGACCGAAGGAAAACCGGCAAGACCGGCAACCATCCACACCATGGCCTCGAAGACGCGGCTGCCGCCGCCTTGGCGCACGATGGCCACGAGGAAGGTCGCCGTCACAACATAGCCGAAACCGAACAGGCCATAGGCGACGATCATCTTCATCAGCGACCGATCCTTCGGCAGCGCCGTTTCACGGCGGACCTCGCCATTGGTGAGCGGACCCTGGTTCACCAGCAGCGCCACGGCGACGAAGCCGCAAGCCGAAATCGCCCCCGACCACAGCCAGCCCTGCGCCCAGCCGGCATGTTCGGTGACCAGCACCGCCATCATCGCCGCCGATATCGCTATGCCGAGGCCGACGCCGCCGAAATGCCAGGCCTGCAGATCGCCGCGCCCGGCGGCCGCGATATGGCTGAAAACGATGCTGGCCATGAACACCATGACGAAAGCGCTCGCCAGACCGGCCAGAAAACGAATGGCGACGAAGGCGGCCATAGCGTCGGTCAGCCCCATCGAGGCGGCCAGCACGGCGCTGGCACCGAGGGCGCCCAGCATCAGCAAACGCTCGCGTCCATGTGCCCAGCTGCCCGCCGCCACCAACGCGCCAACGAGATAGCCTAGATAATTTGCCGAGGCGATCCAGCCGGCATTGGCCGGCGACAGATGCAGTTCCTCCATCATGCCAGGCAGGATCGGCGTGTAGACGAAGCGGCCGATGCCCATGGCAACTGCCATGGCGATCATGCCGGCGAAGGCGTAACGCAGCGCTGTCGATTGGGGCGAAGTCATTGCAGTGCACAATAGATGTGCGAGCGGGTGAAACAATCCGCCTCGTGTTGGGCCAGTGCCCGGATCGCGATCGCGCGCTCAGCAGCGATCGCCGAAACCGGCGCTCGGTGAAATGGTCTCATACGCGGTCCGGCGCGCCGTCAACCGGAACGGCACATCACCGAGTTCGCGCTCCGACATTACATCCAGCGCGGGATGGGCAAGCGGATCGGTCAGCCAACTCAGCGTATCGAAGTCGCAGCCCGTGTCATCCGGCGAAGTGGCCGCGACCAGGGCCTTCAGCAACATGCTCAGCATTTCCGGCTCCATGGGCCTGTTTCCACCCATAAGGTCTGCCGTTTCGATATCCCTTTCAATTGAGATTTCGGCCGGATCGGTTTAGAAAATCTCAAATGGCCATGCTCAACCGCGTTCATCTCAACGGCCTTCGCGCCGTGGAAACCGTCGCCCGTCTCGGCTCGCTCGCCGCCGCCGCCGGCGAACTCAATGTTTCCGTCAGCGCCGTCAGCCAGCAGATCAGCCGCACCGAAAAACAGCTCGGCCAGGCACTGTTCGAGCGCACGACCAGCGGCCTCGTCCTGACCGAATTCGGCGCCGTCTTCGCGGCCCGCCTTGGCACTGGATTTCGCGAGCTTGCCCAGGCCGTGGCACTGGCCGACGAAGCCAGCCAGTGCACATTGGTCGTTTCGGCGGCACCGGCCTTTGCCTCCAAATGGCTGCTGCCACGGCTGTCGCGGCACTTCGACCGGCATCCCAACGTGCTGCTGCGTATCGACGCTTCAGTGCGGCTGGCCAATCTCGATCACTCGGACGTCGACATTGCCATCCGGCTTGGCGACGGCAAATGGCCGGGTGGAAAGGCGGAGCTGCTTTTGGCGCAGGAAGTCTTCCCGGTCTGCGCGCCCGGGATTGCCAGAAAACTAACGTCGATCTGCGACCTCGCCCAGACCTGCGCCATCACCGACGAGCGGGCGATGATCAACTGGGAAAGCTGGTTCGCGGCCGCCGGCGTTCAACCCGTTACCTTCCAGAAAGGCGCGAGCTTCACCGACCCGATGCTGTGCCTGGAATCGGCGATCGCCGGCCATGGCGTGATGCTCGGCTGGCAATTGCTGACGGCCGATGCGCTGGCCGACGGGCGCCTGGTGGCGCCGTTCGGAATTCGCGCCCAGAGCGGCCTCGGCTACTGGCTGGTGACCTCCGCCACCAAGGCCGAGAGCCGCAAGGTCCGGGACTTCATGATCTGGATCAAGGAAGAGATCGCGGCGACGATGGCGCGGTTCGGATCGTCGGTCGCGGAGCCCAGCGGCACGATCACGGTGGAAAGCACCGCGGCACCGGTCTATGTTCAATCAAACATCCCAAGACGACAGGCAGGATCATGACCACACATTCGCGCGGCGTTTCCGCAACGATCGACCCGGTGAAGCTCGACAGGCTGGCGGAAGTCGCCATCAAGGTGGGGCTGCAATTGCAGCCCGGACAGGACCTGGTGCTGACATCGTCGATCGCGGCCCTGCCGCTGACCAGGCGCATCGTCGAACACGCCTACAAGGCCGGTGCCGGGCTGGTGACGCCGATCTTCAACGATGACGAGATGACGCTGGCGCGCTACCGCTTCGGCGCCGATGCTGGCTTCGACCATGCCGCCGGCTGGCTCTACGAAGGCATGGCTAAGGCCTTCTCCAACAACGCAGCCCGGCTTGCCGTGCGCGGCGAGGATCCGTCGCTCCTGTCGGCGCAGGATCCGGCGAAGGTGGCGCGCGCCAACAAGGCCAATTCGATGGCCTACCAGCCGGCGCTGGAGAAGATCACCGGCTTCGACATCAACTGGAACATCGTCGCCTATCCGGATCTGGCCTGGGCCAGGCAGGTTTTCCCCGGCGATGCCGACGATGTGGCGGTCGCGAAGCTCGCCGACGCCATCTTCGCCGCCTCGCGGGTGGATGTGGAAGACCCGATCGGCAACTGGACGGCGCACAATGCGGCGCTGCGCGGCCGCACCGAATGGCTCAACGGCCATGATTTCCATGCCCTGCATTTCGCTGGACCGGGCACCGACCTGACGGTCGGGCTGGCGGATGGCCATGAGTGGATGGGCGGCGCCTCGACCGCCAAGAACGGCATCACCTGCAATCCCAACATCCCGACCGAGGAAGTTTTCACAACTCCGCATGCGCGGCGCGTCGAGGGCCATGTCTCCTCGACCAAGCCGCTGTCCTACCAAGGCACGCTGATCGACGACATCTCGGTGCGCTTCGAGGGCGGCAGGATCGTCGAGGCCAAGGCGTCGAAAGGTGAGGACGTGCTGAAGAAGGTGCTCGACACCGACGAGGGCGCGCGTCGTCTGGGCGAAGTGGCGCTGGTGCCGCATTCCTCGCCGATCTCGGCCAGCGGCCTGTTGTTCTTCAACACACTGTTCGACGAAAACGCCGCCTGCCACATCGCGCTCGGCCAATGCTATTCGAAATGCTTCGTCGACGGCGCCTCGCTCAGCCCTGACGAAATCGCGGCGCGCGGCGGCAACAAGAGCTTCATCCATATCGACTGGATGATCGGGTCGGACAAGATCGACATTGACGGCGTCGCCAAGGATGGCAGCCGCGTGCCGGTGATGCGCAAGGGCGAGTGGGCCTGAGGGGTTCGGCGTAGGGAGGTCGAATGGCTTTCGACCTGATGGTCAAGCGGATTTACGAACCGCCCGCTGCCGATGACGGGCAGCGGGTGTTGGTTGACCGCATCTGGCCGCGCGGCGTCAGCAGGGAGCATGCCGCGCTGGCACTGTGGCTGAAGGAGATCGCGCCGAGCGACGACCTGCGGAAGTGGTTCGGGCACGAGCCGGCACGTTGGGCGGAATTTCGGAAGCGGTACGGGGCTGAGCTCGACGGGAATGGTGAGGCGGTTGCGCAGCTGCGCGGCTTGCTTGGCGAGGGCAAGGTAACGCTGCTCTACGGCGCGCATGATGAGGCGCACAATAATGCGGTGGCGCTGGCGGAGTATTTGAGCGCGGGTTGAGGCGCTCGGACCTTCGCAAACAGGCGGGACAGCGCCCCCCTCTGTCCTGCCGGACATCTCCCCCACGAGGGTGGAGATCGGACGTCGCGACGCTTCCGCCTACTTCCCCACCGTCTGCTCATAAACCTCCGGCTTGAAGCCAACCACCACCCGATCGCCGATCTCCAAGACCGGCCGCTTGATCATTGTCGGCTTGGCCAGCATGAGCGCTTTCGCCTTCTTCTCGTCGAGGCCTTGCTTGTCCGCCTCCGGCAGTTCGCGAAACGTCGTGCTGCCCTTGTTAAGCAGCTTTTCCCAACCGACCTTGCCGACCCAGCCATTCAGCTTGCCCGCCTCGATCCCTTCTGCCCGATAGTCGTGGAAACGATAGGGAAGGTCATGGCTCTCCAGCCAGACGCGCGCCTTCTTGATCGTGTCGCAATTGGTGATGCCGTACACGGTGATGGTCAAAGTGCTCTTCCCTTGGGCTGACAGTCGAATCCGTTTCGCAGCCTAAAACCGCCCTTCCCGCTTGGCCAGCAGCTTGGCCAACATTGCCGTAAATTTGCGCTTGCCAACACTAAGGAAATTACCTAAGTGTTTTCGACCGCTTTGACAACCCGGGGACCGATCGATGACCAGCCTCCAGAGTAGAAATCCAAGCCTCCCGCCGATCGACGGCATTTTTCGCGCGCTTGCCGACCCGACGCGACGGCGCGTGGTCGAGCGGCTGAACAGGAGCCCTGCTTCGGTCAGCGAACTGGCCCAGCCTTTCGAGATGGCCCTGCCATCCTTCATCGACCATCTCAAGATTCTCGAAGGCTGCGGGCTGGTTCGTTCGCAAAAGACCGGACGGGTCAGGACTTACGAGCTTGCGCCTGAACCGTTGAAGCTCGCCGAAAGCTGGCTGGCCGAACAGCGTACAGTTTGGGAACGCCGCCTCGACCAGTTCGATGCCTATGTCATGACCCTCAAGGAGACAGAAAAATGAGCTATCCGTTCAAGCCGGATCCTAGACTGGACCTGACGCTGGAGCGCGTAATCGATGCGCCGCGCGAATTGCTTTGGCGAGCCTGGACGACACCTGAGCATGTCAGGCAGTGGTTCACGCCGAAGCCGTGGCTGATCACCGACTGCGAGATCGACCTCAGGCCGGGCGGCCTGTTTCGGACACGCATGCAGTCGCCCGACGGCAAGGAGGTCAGTGACCGCCACTGCTGCTATCTGGAAATCGTGCCCAACGAGCGGCTGGTGTGGACGGATGCGCTGCTGCCCGGCTATCGACCCTCGGGCGAGCCTTTCATCACCGCGGTCATTTCGCTCCATCAGGATGGCCAGGGTACGCGCTATACCGCCACAGCCATTCACCGTGACCAAGCCACCCGCGACAACCATGAAGAGATGGGTTTCTTCGACGGCTGGGGCACGGTGGCCGATCAACTTGCGCAGTATGTGAAGACGATTTGAACGCTCCCAGCGGCCAGAGGATCGCTCTGGCCGCCGTGCAAATTTTCAACCTTGCCGCAAAGAGAGCAAAGCTGGGAAGACCGATTTCCGGCCTCAGTAGTAAAAGCGCTCTTCGGTGATCTTGCCGTTCTTGACCGTGTACAGGCCAACCTCATCCATGGTGACACGCTCGCCGGTGGCCTTGGGCGTTATGTCAAAGGTGAAGCGCACCGCGAATTGATCGCCGTTGACATAAGGGCCCTCGACCGAGCCGCCATGCACTTCGTGGTTCTCTTGCCACCACTGGCTTTTCTGCCTGAGGGCCTCCTTGCCGTGACTGACGGCCATCGGCCCCTCCATCGCTTCGTAGCTGATGATATCGTCCGCATTGTATTTTTCGGCAGCACCTTCGTTGTTGCCCTGCTTGAGAAGTTCGGTGAACTCCTTGGCGATTTCCGTGACGGTCATTTTTGTTCCTCCTGTTCAGACGCATTGCAAGTAGGGAACCGCTTGCGGACCTGCCATCGCGGACAGGTCGATAGCTGACATGACCCTGTCAGGATGGGGTGTCGCGCGAACCAGCGCGTCCTTCGTTACATCGCAATCAGCGGCCAACGTTCCAGAAAGTCATATTGCGTCAGCCCGCGCAGGCTGTGCACGAGAATGAACTCCCGCGCCACGAAGCTGATCGGCTCGATCGGCAGTTGTGGGATAAGTTTCTGGTCATAGGCAAGGGTCATATGAGGGACGAACCCGTCTGACGCCTTCAGGCCTTCACGCAGCATTTCGACGCCGAGATTCCCGCTCAGTTCACAAACCGGTCCGTCATCGGCCACAAGCACGAAGGGATGCTTGGCCGGTCGGCCTGTTGTCGCCGGGCGGCCAGGAAAGCTCCTGGCGTGGCGAAAGGTGATCTCAAAAGCAGGCATCTTGACGCGCTGCCCCGATCGGGTGGCCGCAAAGATGATCTTCGACCGCAGCCGCTTGTAGTCCCCGACATGCTGCTGGCTGACATGAAAACGCTCCGGTATCAGCGGTGAGCCGGCTATGCCACATTTGTCGCATAGCCGGCTTTGACAATCAGCAAACCGAAAATAATCCCCTGCCTGCAGAAACACGCCGAAGAAGACACGATCGGGCTTTTTGGGCCGCCTTGGCGGTTCTGGAATTCCGAAATCTAGTTCGCCTTGGTACATTACCTATACGCTCGCCAAGGAACGCCTCCGTTCTGTTCTGGCGCCCAGAACAAAACACGAACAATTCTCTGAGTCAAGTTCGAGTAACCGGACCCTAAAGTCCGGTGATGTCCTTGATCTCCGGAGACAGTGGATGACCCAGTCGGCATTTCGCGGCCACTGCCCGATTGCTTGGATGGGATAGACCTTTGAATGGAATCCGGCGAAAGTGCCGCGCCGACCGGGCCAGCATTTTCGATTCAACGAGGAACCCAACTCATGACCAACCCGACACATTTGCCCGCTGAAGGCTTGTTTGTCGGCCGCGCCAGGAGCGGCGATGCCTCGCACCCCCTGGTCGTCACGGTGCGCGACGGCACCGTCTTCGACATCACATCCAGCGCGGCGCCCACCGTGCGTGACGTCTGCGAATTGGCCGACCCGGCCGGCCATGTGCGCTCGGCCACGGGCAAGCCGATCGGTTCACTCGACGATATCGCGTCCAACAGTTTCGAAGCCACGCGCGACCGGGCAAAACCCTTTCTGCTGTCGCCGGTCGACCTGCAGGCGATCAAGGCTTCCGGCGTCACCTTCGTCGTCAGCCTGCTCGAACGGGTGATCGAGGAACAGGCGCGTGGCTCGGCTGATAAGGCCGACGCCATCCGCGCCGACATTGCGGGCCTGATCGGCCATGATCTTTCGAAGCTCAAGCCCGGTTCGCCAGAGGCGATGGAGATCAAGGCCAAGCTGATTTCGCGCGGCGCCTGGTCGCAATATCTGGAAGTGGGCATCGGCCCCGATGCCGAGATCTTCACCAAGTGCCAGCCGATGGCCTCGGTCGGCTTCGGCGCCGATGTCGGCCTCCACCCGGTGTCGACCTGGAACAATCCGGAGCCGGAGATCGCCATGATCGCCGCCTCGAGCGGCAGGATCGTCGGCGCGACCGTCGGCAACGACGTCAATCTGCGCGACGTCGAGGGGCGTTCGGCGCTGCTGCTCGGCAAGGCCAAGGACAACAACGCCTCGGCCTCGCTTGGCCCCTTCATCCGGCTGTTCGACGACACGTTCTCCATCGCCGACGTGAAGCAGGCCGTCGTCCGCCTGAAGGTCGAGGGCGAGGACGGGTTTTCGCTGGAGGGGGCAAGCTCGATGGCCGAGATCAGCCGCTCGCCGGAGGAGCTGGTTGCCGCGGCCATGGGCCCGCATCACCAGTATCCGGACGGGCTGGCGCTCTATCTCGGCACCATGTTCGTGCCGTCGAAGGATCGTGGCGAAAAGGGCAAGGGTTTCACGCACAAGGTCGGCGACATCGTCACCATCTCGTCGGAGAAATTCGGCGCGCTGGTCAACCGCGTGCGGCTGTCGCCCGATTGCCCGCACTGGACCTACGGCGCCAGCCATTTGATGCGCGACCTGGCCAAGGCCGGCCTGCTCTAAGCGGCTCTTTGGGGGCTTTCGCCCTCAGAGACCGCCCAGACGTGATCGGGATAGTCCGCCCGGCTGAGCTCTCGGCGACAATCATCCGACTGCCCGGGAAAAATCATCCCGACTGATGCGATCTGATGGGGTCGCTGATGGCGCCGCGTCAGGCGCCAACTACATCTGCAGATGGAGGCTTGCCATTCGTCGAAAAAGGGAATGCTCTTATGCATCCGAGCGGCGCTGGCAAAAAGACGCAATCCGGCTGAAGCCGGAACAAGGGACGGATCATCTTCAACCGGGAGGAAATCAAATGCTGACGAGACTAAGACTTGTGCTCTACGGCCTGCTGATCGCGCTGACGGTCATTCCGGCAGCCGCGCAGGCCAAGACGTTCTACTGGATTTCACATGGCGGCCCGGCCGACCCGGTCTGGACCTACTTCCTCGCCGGCGCCAAGCAATGGGCCAAGGACACCGGCAACACGGTCAACACGTCGTTCCACAATGGCGACGTCGCCTCGCAGCAGGAGGCGGTCCGTGCCGCCCTTTCGGCCAAGGCCGACGGCATCGTCACCACCAGCCCCGATCCGGGCAGCCTGGTCGAGATCGTCAAGGAAGCGCGCGCGGCCAACGTCCCGATCATCAACTTCAACACGCCCGATCCCAAGGCCAATTTCAACGCCTATGTCGGCGGCGACAACGTCACCTTCGGCAAGCACTGGGCGCAGTATCTGGTCGACAAGGGCCTGGTGAAGAAGGGCGACTTCGTCTGGATGCCGGTCGAGATCCCCGGCGCCACCTACGGCGTGCAGGAAGAAGAAGGCATCAAGAGCGTCTTCGGCCCGCTCGGCATCACCTATGAAGTGACCGAAGCGACGCTCGACCAGGCCGAGGTGATCAACCGCATGGTCGACTACCTCACCGCCCACAAGGGCAAGGTCAACGCCATCATCGGCCTGGGCGACCTCGTAACCGGTTCGATCAAGCGCGTGTTCGACCAGGTCGGCGTCAAGCCGGGCGAAATCCCGGTCGTCGGCTGGGGCAACTCGCTCGACACCACCCAGGAAGTGCTGAACGGCTATGTCAATGCCGGCCAGTGGCAGGATCCGCAGGCGACCAGCTATGTGGCGCTGTCGCTCGCCAACATGGCGGCCAGCGGCATTCCTCCGGGCTTCAACGTCATCACCGGCGCGCTCTATGAGAAGGACACCGCGGCGGTCTACGACAAGATCCTGTCCGGCAAATAATCCGCGATCCCCTGGCGCCGCGCGTTTTCGCACGGCGCCAGATATCTTCCTGCGCCGTGGCATGCCACCCGATGCGGTGGAGCTCGCGGCCCGTCCCAACCATGTCGCGGGTTCCCAGTGGAAAATCATTCGCTCATCCAACGCCTGATCGCGCGGCCGGAATTCGGACCTTTCATTCTGCTCATCGTGGAGATCGCCGTTTTCTGGGGTTTCAACCACGACTTCCTGTCGCCGCAGAACATCTCCAACACGCTGGCCTTCACGGTCGAGCTCGGCCTGATCGCGCTGGCGATGACGCTGTTGATGACTTCGGGCGAATTCGACCTCTCCGTCGGGTCCCTGTTCGGCTTCTCGCCCGTGCTGATGTGGACGCTGTTCAATGCCGGCGTCACCTCGCTGGAAATGGGCTTCCTTGTCGCGCTGGTGGTTGCCGCCTTGATCGGCCTGGTCAATGGCTGGTTCGTCACGCAGCTCAAGATCCCGTCCTTCCTGGTGACGCTCGGCATGCTGTTGGTGGTGCGCGGCAGCGCGCTTTTCATCACCGACGGGTTTCCGCAGCGCACCTGGAGTGCCGAAGGCAGCTGGCTGGCGGAGGCTCTGGTCGGCGACTTCTTCATCGGGCCGTTCCGCATCTACATGTCGCTGTTCTGGTTCATCGCCGCGGCGATCGCGCTCGGCTTTGTCCTGACGCAAAGCCGGACAGGCAACTGGATCCAGGCGGCGGGCGGCAATCCCAACGCGGCGCGTGCCCGCGGCGTCAATGTCAATCGCGTCAAGGTCGGCCTGTTCGTCCTGTCGTCGGTCATGGCCTCGCTTGCCGGCGTCATCTCCTCGCTGCGCACATCCGCCGCCAACCCCAACAGCGGTACCGGCTACGAGCTCGAGGTAATCGCCATGGTGGTGATCGGCGGCACCGCACTCACCGGCGGGCGCGGCACCATCATCGGCACCGTGCTCGGCATCCTGATCCTGCGCGTGATGCGCAACGGCATCGTGCTGATCGGCGTGCCCGGCCTTGCCTACAACATCTTCATCGGCGCGATCATCCTTGGCATGATGGCGTTGCATTCATGGCTGGAACGCCGACACCAGGCGGGGACTTGAACCATGGCCGAGCCATTGATCCGCATGCACAACATTCGCAAGTCCTATGGCCGCGTGCAGGCGCTGGTGGACGCCAATTTCCATGTCAACGAGCGTGAGATCGTCGGCCTGCTGGGCGACAATGGCGCCGGCAAATCGACGCTGATCAAGGTTCTCTCCGGCGCGGTGCCGCTGACCAGCGGCGATATCTTCATCCGCGGCAAGAAGGTCACCTTGCGCGATACCAGCGACGCCATCGCCCACGGCATCGAGACCATCTACCAGGACTCCGCCCTGGTCACGCAATTGTCGATCGCGCGCAACCTGTTCCTGGGTCGAGAACCGATCAAGCCGCCGCGCTTCCTCAACCGCATGGACCAGGACGCCATGAACACGGTCGCCCGCGATCTGCTCAAACAGGTCGGCATCTCCAAGAACATCCCGCCGACGACGCCGATCGGCTCGCTCTCCGGCGGCGAGCGCCAGGCGGTCGCGATCGCGCGCGCCATGCATTTCGACAGCGACCTGATCATCCTCGACGAGCCGACCAACAATCTCGGCGTGGCCGAGACCCAAGGCGTGCTCAGCTTCGTGCGCAACGCCCGCGATTCCGGCCACTCCTGCATCTTCATCGCGCACAACATCCACCATGTCTTCCAGGTGGTCGACCGCATCGTCGTCATGCGCAGGGGCAAGGTGGTGGCCGACGACATCGATCCGAAGACGACAACCGTGACGGAAGTCGAGCGCATCATCACCGGCATGTCGGACAAGGACATCCGCGACGCTCTCGCCGACGGCAAGCCGGCGCACTGAGGACGTGCGGAGCGACGTGTAGGGTTGCGGCATGAAGGCTACCGTCTCCGACATCGCCAGGAACTGCGGGCTGTCGACCGCGACGGTCGACAGGGTGCTCAACAACCGGCCCGGAGCGAGTGCCGCCAACCGGCAACGCGTCATGGAGGCCGCCAAGCAGCTCGGCTATCTGCCGGTCGCCGACCAGGTGACGCTTCCCTCGAGGCCCGCAAACCTGGAATTCTTCCTGCCGATCGGCTCGAACGACTTCATGCACGACCTGGCAAAGCACATCGAGGACTACGCCTCGCGCCTGCCGCTGGTGGCGTCCTGCCGGATTCACAATCTCGCCGGTATCTCGCCCAATGCCTTGCAGACCGCGGTCGAAAAGCTGTCGCTGCGCGCCAACGGCGTCGGTGTCATCGCGGTCGATCATCCCAGGACGCGCAATATCCTGCGCGACATGGTCGAGGCCGGTATCCGGCTGGTGACGCTGGTGTCCGATATTCCGGCCGCTCCCCGCTCGGCCTATGTCGGCATCGACAACCGCGTGGCGGGGCGGACGGCGGCACTTTTGATGGGACGCTTCCTCGGTGGCCGCGAGGGGCAGCTGGCGATGGTCGTCGGCTCGCGTTCCTACCGCGGCCATGAAGAGCGCGAGATGGGCTTCCGCTCCGTGCTTGGCGAGGAGTTTCCCAACCTCACCGTCAGCAGCGCCGTCGAGATCAATGACGAGCCCGATGCCAGCTATGCCGCAACCATGAAAGCGTTGCGCAACGAGCCGGAACTGCTCGGTATCTATTGCGTCGGCGCCGGGCGCTCCGGCATTGCCAAGGCGATCCGGGAAACCAGGCCCAACCGCAAGCCGGTCTTCATCTGCCACGATCTGACAAGGGAGACACGCGGCTACCTCGTCGACGACCTCGCCGACGTCGTCATCGACCAGAACGCCAGGCTGATCGCGGAGCAGTCGGTGATCCAACTGCTCGGCTCGATCGCATCATCGGCGCCCTATCTCACCCGCAAATTCATCGAGCCGCGACTGATCTTCCGGGAAAACGTGCCCGTGCAGTGAGATCCCGCATCTCCTGGGGAACCTGACCGCCCCTGCAAATCTGCACAGCAGCTATGCACAATTCATTGTTGCCGAATCATTGGGCAACTCGTACGTTCTGGTTGTCGGCCATCTACTCCTCCCAGATGCGATGCCGACGCTGAATGGGGTGCACCTCCTCCCGCGCCACATTCGAAATCGAGCCCGCTGCCACCTCCTCCCGGCAGCGGGCTTTTTTCGTTCAGTCAACGGGAAATAGCGTGCTGCCTATAGGGCAGCAGACGTCGTTTCGGTCACGCGACCGCAAAATCACCAGCAGCCACGGCAATACTTAACCGGCGGCAGTGCCCCGGAAGGAAACGATCAGTCCTTCAGCCATCCGCACGAACTGCGTGCTCGGGCCCTCGGCACCGACGGTCTGCACGCTGACCCGCGCACCTTCAAACAGCAGCGACAGCGTATCGGCGAGAAGCTCGGCCTGGCCGATGCCGGCATCCCGGCAGAGCCCGACCAGGCGTTCGCGCTGGGCTTCCTTGAGTTCCTTGATGACGCGCCTTGCCGGATGATCGGGTTCGGTCAGCTCGGCGGCGGCGTTGGCCATGTCGCAGCCACGGCCGTCGGTGTTGAGCATGGCGGCGGCCTTGCGAACCCAGGCATGAAGTTGAGCGAGTTTGTCACCCGGATGCTCGGCCTCGAACGTTTCCCACATCGCGCCAGCTTTCAGTGCGTTGGCGCGCAGGCATTCGACGATCAGTTCGTCCTTGGATTCGAAGTGACGATAGAGCGTCATCTTGTTCGTGCCGGCAGCCTCGGTGATGGCGTCGACGCCGACGCCCTTGATGCCGTGCTTGTGGAACATGTCACGCGCCGTCTCCAGAATCCGATCCCGGGGACGAGAGCGCTCCACGACGCCGTCTGTCATCATGATCTCCTTTCGTTTCCAAAAAACCCTTGGCCACCTCTTGACTAGGGTGTTACCGGTCTGTAACTTCCTGAATGTTACTTACTGGTAACACCTATATCGTCCGTCGTCAATAACAAGGTCGTGAACTGGTCCTACCAGATCGAGATGGACGAAAAGATTGCCAATCATGCGGCCTCGGCCGGTGAAGAGATGAAAAACGGTTCGCGAGCACGGGCTGCGAATCGACAGACAAGGAGCCGGCCAATGCCACAGCGCCGCGATCTTACCATAGATGAGGCCGTCCGGGATCCGATGATCCGGCTGGTCATGAAAGCAGATGGGGTCGACCCCCGCGCGTTCGAGAACATGTTGCGTTCGCTTGCCGATGGGCAGCGTCGCGAGGTGCCGTTGCTGCGTTCACGGGAAGGGTCCCGGGACGGGCGCGGCCAGTTATCCAGGGTCGCCAGCGCCTTCGGGCGGGCAAGAGCGGCCGGAGAGGCGTGCGTGTCGTGGTAAACTTCTTCATCCATCGTCCGATCTTCGCCTCGGCGATCGCCATCATCATGGTGCTCGCCGGCACGATTTGTTATTTCCTGCTGCCCGTCTCGCAGTTTCCCGACATCACACCGCCGCAAGTCGTGGTCAGCGCCCACTATCCGGGCGCCAGCGCGCAAGTGGTGGCAGACACGGTGACGACGCCGCTGGAGCAGCAGATCAACGGCGTGCAAGGCATGACCTACATGTCCTCGACGAGCTCCAATGACGGCTCGTCGACCATCACCATCACCTTCGATGTCGGTTATTCCCTGAGCACGGCAGCCGTCGACGTCCAGAACCGCGTCTCGCAGGCCGCCTCGTCGCTGCCGGCGATCGTCAACCAGGGCGGCGTGACGATCAAGAAGCAGAACCCGAACTTCGTGCTCATCGTCAACCTGACCTCGCCCGACCATTCGGTCGATCCGGTGGCGCTCTCCAACCTTGCCTATCTGCAGGTGGTGGATCCGCTGAAGCGGCTGCCTGGTGTCGGCGACGTGCAGATTTTCGGCGAACGGCGTTATTCGATGCGCGTCTGGCTCGATCCGGACAAGCTCGCCAATCTCGGCATCACCGCGGTCGATGTGCAAAATGCCATCGCCGAACAGAACGTCCAGGTGGCGGCCGGCAAGATCGGCCAGTCGCCGGCGCCCGCCGGCACCGCCTTCGAGATGCAGGTCAACGCCGTCGGCCGGTTGAGCGACCCGAAGGAATTCGGCGACATCGTCGTGCGTGCCAACACCGACACCGGCTCGCTGGTGCGGCTGCGCGACGTCGCCCGTATCGAGCTTGGCGCCCTGCAATATTCGTCCTCGGCCTTTTTCGGCAAGGACCCGACCGTGGTGCTCGCCGTTTATCAGATGCCCGGCTCCAACGCGCTCGATCTGCAGCAGCGCGTCAAGGACAAGATGCAGGAACTGTCGGCCCGTTTTCCCAAGGGCGTCGACTATGCGATGCACTACGATACGACGCGCTTCGTCTCGGCCTCGATGCATGACGTGCTGATCACGCTTGGCGAAGCCCTGGTGCTCGTCGTCGCCGTGGTCTTCATCTTCCTGCAAAGCTGGCGCACCACAATCATCCCGACGATCGCCATCCCGGTGTCGCTGGTGGCGACGCTCGTCATCATGGAGATGATGGGCTTCTCGCTCAACATGCTCTCGCTGCTCGGCATGGTGCTGGCGATCGGCCTTGTCGTCGACGATGCCATCGTGGTGGTCGAGAATGTCGAACGACAGCTCGAGGCCGGACTGAAACCGCTGGCGGCGACAAAGGCCGCCATGGCCGAGGTCACCGGCCCGATCATTGCGACCACCGCGGTGCTGATGGCGGTGTTCGTGCCGGTTGCCTTCATTCCCGGTGTCTCCGGCAAGCTCTACAACCAGTTCGCGCTGACGGTGGCGATCTCCGTCGGCATCTCCGCCTTCAACTCGCTGACGCTCAGCCCGGCGCTCAGTGCAGCCTTCCTGCGCCATCGCGGCGAAACGCAATTCTTCCTGTTCCGCTGGTTCAATACGGGCTTCGACAGACTGTCGCATGCCTATGCCAATGGCGTGCGCATCCTTATCCGGCTGCGCTGGATCATGCTTGGCCTCTTCGCCGCCGGCCTGGTCGCCACCTACTTCGTCTGGCAAAAGCTGCCCTCGACCTTCCTTCCGGTCGAGGACCAGGGCTATTTCTTCGTCGTGATCCAGCTGCCCGACGGCGCTTCGCTGGAGCGTACCGATGCAGTGGCACAGAAGGCGCGCGACATCCTGCAGGCAACGCCAGGCGTCGACATCGTCGGCTCGATCAGCGGCCTGAACTTCCTCACCAGCGCGGCGCAGTCGAACTCGGCGGTCGAGTTCGCCATCCTCAAGCCGTGGGAGGAGCGTGGCCCCGACCAGAGCGCCTCGAAGCTCGTCGGCGACGTGCGTGGCAAGCTGATGCAGATTCCGGAGGCTTTTGCGCTCTCCTTCGATCCACCCTCCATCCCCGGCATCGGCACCACGGGCGGCTTCGAATTCGTCGTCGAGGACCTCACCGGCCGCGGCAGCACGGCCCTCAACGACGCCACGCAAGCGGTGATCGCCGAGGCCCGCAAGCAGCCTGAAATCAATCCGCAGCAGCTGTTTTCGCCGTTCTCGACCTCGACGCCGCAGTTCAACTACGATCTCGACCGCGCCAAGGCGAAGCTGCTCGGCCTCAACCTGCCCGACGTCTTCAACACGCTGCAGATCTATCTCGGCTCGCTCTACGTGAACGACTTCAACCTGTTTGGCCGCACCTTCCGGGTGACCATCCAGGCCGACAAGGATTCACGTGCCGGTGCAGCCGACATTTCACGGCTCTATGTGCGCAATGCCTCCGGCGGCATGGTGCCGCTCAGCACGTTGGGGAAACTGGTGCCGTTCGTCGGCCCGGAAACCGTGCCGCACTACAACAACAACGCCTCGGCCACCATCAATGGCGGCGCCGCTCCCGGTTATTCGTCGGGCCAGGCGGTCGCCGCCATGGAACGGGCCGCGGCGACCGCGCTGCCCAGGGATTTCGGTTTCGAATGGACCGGCATCACTTTCCAGGAGCTCAAGGCGGGGTCGATCGCGTCGGTGGTCTTTGCCCTCGCCATCGTCTTCGTCTTCCTGATCCTGGCGGCGCAGTACGAGAGCTGGGCGATGCCCTTCATGGTGCTGCTGGCGGTGCCGCTCGCCCTGTTCGGCGCGTTCGCCGCACTTTGGGTACGAGGCATGCAGATCGACGTCTATTCGCAGATCGGCTTCGTCATGCTGATCGGCCTGGCGGCCAAGAACGCGATCCTGATCGTCGAGTTCGCAAGACGGCGGCGCGAGGAAGGCCTCAGCATTGTCGAGGCATCGATGGAGGCCGCCCGGCTGAGACTGCGGCCGATCCTGATGACCGCGTTTGCCTTCATCCTCGGCGTGGTGCCGCTGATGATCGCCACCGGTGCGGGTGCCGCCAGCCGCCAGTCCATCGGCACCACCGTGTTCGGCGGCATGGTCGCCGCGACCATCCTGTCGCTGGTGTTCGTGCCGGTCTTCTACGCGGTCATCGAACAGCTGCGCGAACGGCGCGGCGGCGACGAGCCCGCTTCTCAACACACTGAACCAGCGGCCAAACCCGCCTTCCCTCCCCTGGCGGAAGCGGCCGAATAAGATTGGAGAATCATCATGCGTAAATGGAAAATCGCGTTGGGAACGGCTGTCGCGCTGGGTGCGATCTCGATGGCCAGTGTCCACCTGCTGGACATGGGCAATCTCAGCCTGAATGCCGGCACGGCCGGGGCCGCGCCGGCTCCAGCAGCGTTCGTCATGCCGGTGCCGGTGGCGAACGTGGTCAAGAAGACGATCCCGATCTATCTCGACTATGCCGCGCGGACCGAGCCGATTCGCAGCATCACGCTGCAGGCACGCGTCCCCGGCTATTTGCAGGAACAGACGGCGCAAGACGGCGCCGACGTGCGGCAAGGCGACCTGCTCTACAGGATCTCGCCCGATGACTTCCAGGCCTCGCTCGACCAGGCGAAGGCACAGGTTCAGCGCGACACGGCGACCCTCGATTATGCACGTTCCAATCTCGGCCGCGGTACTGAACTCGCCAAGAGCGGCTACCTGGACAAGGACAGCTTCGACCAGCGCACCAGCACCTTGCGCGAGGCGCAGGCGTCGCTGGCGCTGAACCAGGCGGCTGTGCGCACGGCCGAGCTCAATTTGAGCTACGCTGAAATCCACGCGCCGTTCGCTGGACGTCTGGGCCGCAACCAGGCTTCCGTGGGAACGCTGGTCAGCGTTGCCGGCACCGTGCTCAACACGCTGGTGCAGCTCGATCCGATCTACGTCACCTTCAATCCGAGCGAGACGGATCTGGCACAGATCGAGGAAGCGCGTGCCGCCGGCCCGATCGAGGTCGAGGTCCTGCTTCCCGGTGAGACCGAAGCCCACCAGAAGGGCGAGCTCACCTTTATCGACAACACGATCGATCACTCGACCGGCACGATCACCGCACGCGCCACAATCGGCAACGCCAAGTTCACGCTCTTGCCTGGCCAGTATGTTCGCGTGCGGCTGCACGTCAAACAACAGCCCGATGCGCTGATGGTGCCGCAGGTCGCACTGGGATCGAGCCAACTCGGCAAGTATCTCTATGTCGTCGGCAAGGGCAATACGGTCGACCAGCGGCTGGTTTCGCTGGGGCCGACCAGCGGCGACATGGTCGCCATCCTCAGCGGCGTCGCTGAAG
Organism: Mesorhizobium sp. B2-3-15; assembly: GCF_006442875.1. Taxonomy (NCBI): domain Bacteria; kingdom Pseudomonadati; phylum Pseudomonadota; class Alphaproteobacteria; order Hyphomicrobiales; family Phyllobacteriaceae; genus Mesorhizobium; species Mesorhizobium sp. B2-3-15. The sequence continues at coordinate 119,439 of NZ_VFVO01000005.1, forward strand.
GCGACCAGGTGATCACAGGCAATCTGCAGAAGATCGGCCCCGGAATGCCGATTTCGCCCCTGCCACAGAAACCGGCTACCTGACTCCCCCGCAGGCCCGGTTTCCGCGCGGCGCCCCGACCTTTTCTCAGGTCGCGGGCGCCGTTTTCACGAGCAGACCGACCAAAGCGGCGACGTCGGCGCGGTCGGCCTTGGCTGGCGGCATGAAGGCGCAATAGGGGTGACCAAGGCGCACCGAGACCGATGACAGCGCGATCAGGCGCCCTGCCTCCAGATCGGCCTGCGCCATCACCCGCTGGCCGAGGGCAATGCCCAGGCCGAGCCTCGCCGAGGCGATCGCCAGGCTGGACAGGCCGACGCGGCGGCCATGCGACGGGTCGGGCGACCGGCTGGATCCGCATGCCGCGAACCAGTCGGTCCAACTCGGGTGCGAGGCATAGTTCGGTCCCCAATTGGTATGGATGAACTGGCTCTCATGCAAATCGGTGAGCCTCGCATCGCCATTGCCGTGCCGCTGCCAGAATTCCAGCGCGCAGACCGGCAGCACCTCGTCATGGACCAGGCGGACCATCCGCAGGCCGGGATAGTGATAGTCGCCATAGCTGATGCGCACGTCGACATTCTGGCGCACCAGATCGATCGGATCATCCTCGGCTCGCACATCGATCGCCATATGCGGGAAGGCATCCAGGAGTACGGCCAGCCTCGGCGCCAGCCACAGCTCGGCAAGCGAGAACGGCACGCTGACGACTAGTCGCGTCCTCAGGCCCCCTTCCAGCATGCGCTGGCCGATCGCGGCAATGTCGCCGAGCGCGCGCGCCGTCTGCGGATAGATGGCGTGCCCGGCATCGGTCAGCGCGATGCGGTTGCCCGTGCGCACGAAAAGCTGCTTGCCGAACCAGGCTTCGAGATTGCGGATCTGCTGGCTGACCGCCGCCGAGGACACGCCGAGCTCGGCTGCGGCCAAGGTGAAGCTGCCTGACCGGGCCGCGACCTCGAAGGCCTTGATCGCATTCAGCGGCGGCAGCCGGTCCAAATCAGGCTCCTGAAGTTTTTCTTGGCCAATCCTAATAATTTCCGGCGTTGAGAGAAAGAATTTTTTGCCGTCTTCTGTGCCTAACGTTGGAGCACATGACATGAAAGACATTCTCGATCTCGACCGCTATCCGCTCGACCGTGAAGGCAGCGTCGAATGGAACCGCCTCGTCGGACAGTCGATCGCGGCGCTGGAAGCCGACGGCATGTTCAATCTCGAAGGTTTCTTGAAGCCCGGCGTCGCCGAACAGGCGGTGCGGGAGATCAAGCCGGTCATGGACACGCAATCCCATGTCCACAAGCGCATGCACAACATCTACTTCAAGCCGAGCATTCCCGAACTGTCGCCCGATCATCCCGCATTGCGCAAGGTCGAGACCGTCAGCCACACGGTCTGCGCCGACCAAATTCCCGGCAGCACGGTGATGGCGATCTATGAGTATGAGCCGCTGGTGCGTTTCCTCGCGGCGACGATGGGCAAGGCAAAGCTGCACGTCATGGAGGATCCGCTGGCCCGCACCAATGTCATGGCCTATCGCGCCGGCGAAGCGCTGAACTGGCACTTCGACCGCTCGGAATTCACCACCACCTTGCTGCTGCAGCAGGCGCAACGCGGCGGCGACCTCGAATACCGCACCGATCTCAGGTCGGATGACAACCCGAACTACGAGGGCGTCGCCCGGCTGCTCGAAGGACGTGACCCCGACGCCAGGATCCTGCGCATGAAACCAGGCACGCTGAACGTGTTTCGCGGCAAGAACACCGCGCATCGTGTCACCACGGTCAAAGGTGAACGCGAACGGATGATCGCGGTGTTCTCCTACTATGAGAAGCCAGGCGTGATGTTCAGCGAGGAGGAGCGCGTCGGCTTCTATGGCCGTGCGGCTTGACCCAGCCCTTCGCACCCCGGCCCGGGCCGCGAAGCGAAGATAAGAATTCGAGCAGAGCCTCTTGTTAGATTGTCGACAATCTGATTGTCTCTGCTCTGTTCTCGCGGGAGTGGGCCGGATGGTGAAGACGGAATTCAGTCCGATTGCCGACACGACACGCCGTGCCGAAATCGTGGCACTGCTCAGACGCGCGATCCTGACCGGTCAGCTCGAGCCAGGCCAGAAGCTCAACGAGCTCAGGATTTCCGAACAGATGCGGGTCAGCCGCGCGCCGTTGCGCGAAGCGATGCGCGAGCTGGTGCAGGAAGGCATCCTGACCAGCATTCCCTATGCCGGCACCTTCGTCATCAATGTCACCGCCAAGGACATCGACGACGTCTATTCGCTCAACAAGGTGCTCGACGAATTCGCCATCGAGCGGACGTGGGAACTGCGCGACCAGCGCTTTTTCGATGAGCTCGAGCGGCGCCACGAGGCGGTGAAGCAGGCGACGCGCGACCGCGACACCACAAGGCAGATCGAGACCGCGCTGCAACTGCATGGCCTGATCCATGAATGGGCCGACAATTCCGTGCTCTTGGAAACCTGGCAAAGGCTGACCAGCCGTTTGCAGATGTACTTCGCCCTGCACCAGCAGGCGCGCAAGGAAGCCGTGCCCGCCGAAGACGTTCATGAAACCTATGTGGCGCTGCTCAAGGGCGACGACATGCGTGCCGCCCAGCGCCACGCACGCGAGCATATCGACCACGATTTCGAAGAGCTTCTTGCCTACGCGCGCGACCTCGAAAAGCGTTCGTCGAAAGGCGCCTGACCCTCCCCCATCGCGGATAATGGATACCCCACGTGCAAATCGAAACCATCAAAGCCTATCACGTCGTGCAGCCTTTCGTAGACGGCCCCTATCGCATGTCCAAGGGGCGTGTGGCCGACTGCTTCGACGCTGTGATCGTCGCCATCAGCTCGGACAGCGGCTTGACCGGCTGGGGCGAGATGGCGCCGCTCGGCAATTTCTACTCGCCCGCCTTCCCGGCCGGCACCCGCGCCGGCGTCCCGGAAATCGCGCCGCATCTCATTGGCCACGATCCACGTGGGCTGGCGAGCATCGGCCGGCTGATGGACACGGTGTTCAAGGGCCATCCCTACATCAAATCGACGCTCGACATGGCCTGCTGGGATCTCGCGGCGCGTGCCGCCGGCGTGCCGCTGGTGACGCTGCTCGGCGGCAGGGAAAGCGACACTGCCGAACTCTACAAGGTCGTCACCCATGGCACGGTCGATCAAATGGCCGCACTTGCCAAGCGCATCGTCGAGGACGGTTTCCGCCGGCTCCAGGTCAAGGTCGGCGGCAATGTCCATGACGACGTCGAGCGCGTCATGGCGGTCGCCGCCTCGGTGCCGAAAGGCACTGTCATCTTCTGCGACGCCAATGCCGGGTGGACGCCATACCAGGCGCGGCAGTTCGCCGACGCGACGCGGGCGATCGACTATACGTTCGAGCAGCCCTGCACGACGATCGACGAAAACATGTCGGTGCGCCGCATGCTCGACAAGCCGATGGTGCTCGACGAATCCGTCACCTCGCTGGAGGCGATGCTGGAAATCCGTCGCCTCGGCGCGGCGGACGGGCTGACACTGAAGATCTCGCGGCTCGGCGGCGTCACCAAGACCCGGCTGATCCGTGACGTCGCCGTCGATCTCGGCTTCATGATCACGGTCGAGGATACCGGCGGCGCCGAGATCGACACATCCGCCATGGCTCATCTGTCACTGTCGACGCCGGAGGAGCGTCGGCTGCATGCGATCGCCTTCCATGAATGGGTGACGGTGCGCACCGCGTCGAACGCGCCGCCGGTCACCGGCAGCCGCATGGGTATTCCCGCCGGCCCAGGCCTTGGCATCGACGTCGTTCCAGACCTGCTCGGCAAGCCCTTCTTCGAAGTTGGACGCTGAGATGAAGATCCGCGGCATCAAGGCCACGCCGATCAATCTTCGCCTCGAAGCGCCCTATGCCTGGGTGTTCGGCGAACTCGACGGTTTTTCGCCTGTTGTCGTCGAAGTCGAGACCGAGGACGGCCTTGTCGGGCTGGGCGAAGCGCCGACGCCGGCAGCGGCCGCCATCATTAATGATGTTCTTGCCCAGCGGCTGGTCGGCCGCGACGCCTTCGACATTGCCGGCGCCGAACATGTCTGCCTGCCGTTTTGGACCGGCGTGCAGTCGATCAACGACCGCACCCGCATCATGGCTTTCGGCGCTATCGAGATGGCGCTCTGGGACCTGCGCGGCAAGGCCTGGAACCAGCCGCTCTATCAGTTGCTCGGCGGGGCCGTGCGCAAGGACATCCCGTTCACCGACTATTTCTCGCTGCGCGGCGATGGGGATGGTGTCAAGGGCGAGACGACGCCGGAAGAAGTCGCCGACTATTGCGTGGAACTGCACGAGACGCATGGAACGACCTTCTTCGAAGGCAAATTCTCGACCGAAGATCCGAAAGTCTCGCTGAGAATGGTCGAGTTGATCCGCGAAAAACTCGGCGACGATGCGATGGTCCGCATCGATTCCAACCAGGCCTATTCGCTCAGCACGGCGCGGCGGCTGGTGCGGCCGCTGGAAGAGCTCGGCGTGCGCAACTGGGAGGATCCGGTGGCGACATCAGAGGAGATGCGCGAACTGCGCCGCCATTGCTCGATCCCGTTCTCGACCCACAATATCGACATCGCGCGCGCCATGGACCTCAAGGTGCCGGATGCATTCGTCGGCAACCCGACCGCGCATGGCGGCATCGGCCGGATGCTGCGCTTTGTCGGCGCCTGCGAGCACGCGGGCATCGATTTCTGGTGCTACAGCGGCGACAGCGGCATCGGCAGCGCGGCCTACCTGCATCTGTGCGCGGCCCTGGGCTGGATCCGGGAGCCGAACCAGTCGCTGTTTCGTATGCAACCTATGGATATCACCGAGGAGGGGCCGTTTTGCCCCAGGAACAATACGGTGCGTGTCCCGGAAGGTCCCGGTCTTGGTGTCACCTTGTCGCGGAAAAATCTCGCGGCCTGCCATCGCGACTTTGCCGAGAACGGCCCTTGCAACAAATATCATGACCCGGCCAAGCCAGGGACATATCGCCGTTTGCCGCTGAACTAGGAGAACGACACGGGAAAGGAGACGTATTTCAAGAACAAGAGTCCGCCGCCGCGATCGATGGCGACGGCAGGACCGGACGGGTGAAAGCATTGCCTCAAGAAAATCTGACCCCCGCGCCGCAAGGATCGGATGGACCAGGGAAAACCGCATGCTACAGTCCGGTCGACTGACAACGTTGATGGCCGGGACAGGAGAACTCCACGGACTTCGTCAACTGAAAAACGCATTCATCAAACCATAAGAAACAGGGGAAGGGTTAAAACCCATGATCAAGAACTACCGCATTCTCGACCTGATCCGGCGCAATCGCTCGCCGCTCGAAAATCACCTGATCGACGGCCTCGTCGACGGCCGTGTCAGCCGCCGCGACTTCATCCGCCATGGCAGCCTGCTTGGCCTGTCGCTGCCGCTGCTTGGAGGCATCACCACGGCTGCCGGCCTTGGCGGCATGCCATCGCTGGCCCGCGCCCAGGGCGCACCCGGCGCCACCATCCGCGTCGGCAGCAGCGTGCCGGCGGCAGCCATCGATCCGGTCACCATCGCCGACGCCGGCGGCCTGGTGGTCATGCAGCAGGTTGCGGAATTCCTCTGCGTCGACGGCCCGGACCTGGTGCTGAAGCCGGCACTGGCCGAAAGCTGGAAGCCGAACGACAAAGGCACGGTGTGGACCTTCAAGCTGCGCAAGGGCGTCAAATTCCACTCAGGCGGCGAGATGAAGGCCGATGACGTGGTGGCCAGCATCGACCGCCTTGCGGACCCGGCAAACTCGTCCAACGCGCTGTCTGTGTTCACCGGCATCCTGCAGAAGGGCGCCACCAAGAAAGTCGACGACTACACGGTGGAATTCCACCTCGACGCCGCGAACGGCAACTTCCCCTACATGGTGTCGTCCGACAATTACAACGCCGTCATCATCCCGGCGAGCTACAAGGGCGACTACGAGAAAAGCTTTGACGGAACCGGCCCGTTCAAGATCGAAAAATACACGCCGAAGGTGGGCGCCTCCTTCGTCCGCAACGAGGACTACTGGGGCGAAAAGGCGCTGCCGGAGCGCACCGAGTTCACCTTCTTCGCTGACATGCAGCCGCAAATCCTGGCACTGCAGGGCGGACAGATCGACATCATCAACCAGATGCCGGTTCTCGCCGGCGTTGCCCTGCTCAACGATCCGGGCTTCGACATCATCAGCCTGAAGTCGTCGGCGCATCAGCAACTGCACATGCACTGCGACGAAGGCCCAACGAAGGATGCCCGCGTGCGCCGCGCCATCGCCCTCTGCCTCGACCGAGAAAAGCTCGCCGCCGGCCTGATGAAGGGACGCTCGGCCTTGGGCAATGACAGCCCGTTCGCCTCGGTCTACCCGTCGACCGACGTCAGCGTGCCACAGCGCAAGCAGGATATCGGGCAGGCCAAGCAGCTGATGGAAGCCGCCGGCGTCGGCCCGGGTTTCAAGATGACGCTGACCACCGAGCGCTACCTCGAAATCCCCGAGTACGCCCAGCTCATCCAGAACTGGGTCAAGGAGATCGGTATCGAGCTCGAACTGAACGTCCTCGACCAGGGCGCCTATTACGGCGATGCCGTGTTCGGCAAGTCGAACTGGCTGGATTCGGCGATGGGCATCACCGATTACGGCCACCGCGGCGTGCCGAACGTCTACCTTGCCGCTCCCCTGAAGAGCGACGGCACCTGGAATGCCGCGCACTTCAAGAACAAGGACTACGACGCGCTGGCGACCAGCTATATCGCGGCGCTCGACCTCGAGGCGCAGAAGGCCGACGCCGGCAAGATCCAGAAGCTTCTGCTCGAGGAAACGCCTGTCATCTTCGGCTATTTCTATGACTACCTGACGGCGACGGCAAAGGGCGTGGCCGGCGTGCAACCGACAGCCATGTCGCAGCTGTTCCTCGAAAAGGCATCGAAGGCGTAAGCGAAAAGGGAAAGCCAGTCCTCTAACAGCCAGCTCCCCCGGGGGGCTGGCTTTTCAAGGAGTCTTAGCCATTCTCTCCTTTTTTGCGCGGCGTGTGTCCCTGTCGCTGGTGACGCTGTTCCTGCTCAGCATCATGGTGTTCCTGGGCGGCCAGGTCCTGCCTGGCAATGTCGGGCGCGCGATCCTCGGCCCGTTCGCCGACCAACGCGCGGTCGACGCGCTCAATCACACGCTCGGCGTCGATCGCCCGCTGCTCACCCAGTACTGGAGCTGGATCTCGAACTTCGTCCAGGGCGACATGGGCACGTCCTACATTTTCCGTTCGCCGGTGGCGCCCTTCGTCATCGGTGCGCTTGGCAATTCGATGAAGCTGGCGGGGGTCGCCTTCGTGCTGGTGGTGCCGATCGGCATCCTCGGCGGCGTCATTGCCGCACTCAACCTCAACCGCCCGCTCGACCGCATGATCAGCCTCGGCGGCCTGTCGGTGACGGTGCTGCCGGAATTCGTCACCGGCATCATCCTGATCCTGATCTTCGGCGTGTGGCTGCGCTGGCTGCCGATCTCGGCCGCGTGGCCCAGGGATGCCGGCTTCTTCACCCAGCTCTATTACCTGATCCTCCCGTCGCTGCCGCTGTTCCTGGTGCTGTTCGGCTATATCGCGCGCATGGCGCGTTCCGGCATGATCGAGGCGCTCGATTCCGACTATACGCGAACCGCCGTGCTCAAGGGCCTGCCCTGGCGCACGGTGATCTGGCGCCATGTGCTGCGCAATGCGCTGCTGCCGACCATCACCGTCATCGCGACCCAGACCGGCTATCTCATCGGCGGCCTTGTCGTGATCGAGACGCTGTTCCGCTACCAGGGCATCGGCTCGCTGATCTTCACCGCCGCGCGCGGCAAGGATTTTCCGATGCTGGAATCCGGCATCCTCACCATCGGCATCGTCTATGCGGTGGCCACATTGATCGCCGACTTCCTCTACTCCGTGCTCAATCCGCGCATCCGCCTGGGGTCAGACCAATGAGCGCCGTCCAGACCCCCGCCCCCGCACAGGACGACATGCGGCGCCGCGGCGCGGTGGCCGAAGTCTTCTTCTCCCTGCTGCGCTCGCGAACGTTCCTGGTCGGCATCGCCATCGTGCTGTTCTGGGTTGCCTGCGCGCTGTTTGGCGAACATTTTGTCCCCTACGATCCGCTCGCCGACGACATCATCAACGCGCTGGCGCCGCCTTCGCGCGAACACTGGTTCGGCACCGACCAGATCGGCCGCGACGTGTTCTCGCGCGTCATCGTCGGTTCGCGCGATATCCTCACCGTCGCGCCCCTGGCGACCTTGCTGGCGACGGTCGCCGGCACCGCGCTCGGCCTGCTCACCGGCTATTTCCGCGGCCTCGTCGACGATGTCGTCAGCCGCATCCTTGAAGCCTTCATGGCGATCCCCGTGGTGATCGTGGCGCTGCTTGCCATCGTCGCGCTGGGCACATCCAAGACCACCGTCATCATCGTCATCGGCCTGAGCTTCGCGCCGATCATCGCACGTACCGTGCGTTCGGCGGTGCTGGCCGAGCGCGAGCTCGACTATGTCGCCGCCGCACAGCTCAGGCATGAGAGCGCGCTGCATACGATGTTCGTCGAGATCCTGCCCAACGTCATCCCGCCGATCCTGGTCGAGACCACGGTGCGGTTGGGCTACGCCATCTTTGCGGTCGCTACCCTCTCCTTCATGGGCTTTGGCATCCAGCCGCCGTCACCCGACTGGGGGCTCTCCATTTCCAGCAATTACGGCATGATCGGCGGCGGCTTCTGGTGGACGGTGCTGTTCGACGCGCTCGCCATCGCCTCGCTGGTGATCGGCGTCAACCTGGCCGCCGACGGCGTGCATGGGGCCTTCAATGACTGAACCCGCCAATATATCGACCAGGAAGGCAAAGGACGCGCTCGATATCAAGAACCTGTCGGTCGCCTACCGGGTCGCCGGCCGCAATCGCGCGGTGCTGCGCGATCTCAGCCTCACCATCGGCCAGGGCGAGGCCTATGGGCTGGTCGGCGAATCCGGCTGCGGTAAGTCGACGGTAGCCCTCACGGTGGTGCGCTACCTTCCGCGCAACGGCTCGATATCGGGTGGCGCCATCTCACTCGACGGCCAGGACGTGATGAAGCTCGACGCGGAGGCGCTTCGGCGCGCGCGCGCCGAAAGCGTCTCCATGGTCTATCAGGACCCGGGAAAGGCGCTGAACCCGTCGATCCGCATCGGCCGGCAATTGACCGAAATTTTCGAGCTTGGCGGCATCACGGGCCAAGCTGCCACCGATCGCGCCATCGCCATGCTGAACCGCGTGCGCATCTCCGATCCGCCAAGCGTCATGCAGCGCTATCCGCACCAGCTGTCGGGCGGCATGCAGCAGCGCGTGGCGATCGCCATGGCGCTGGCCAACGATCCCTCGATGCTGATCCTCGACGAGCCGACTACCGGCCTCGACGCGACGGTCGAGGCCGAGGTGCTCGACCTCATCGCGCAGCTCAGGCAGGAACTGTCGGCCTCGATCCTGTTCATCAGCCACAACCTCGCCGTCGTCTCCAACATGTGCGACCGGGTCGGCGTGCTCTATGCCGGCATGCTGGTCGAGGAAGGACCGACCGATGTCGTCTTCAACGATCCGCGCCACCCTTACACGGTGGCGCTGCTGCGCTGCCTGCCGCGCGGCGGCCAGCGCAAGGACCAGGGCCGGCTCGACACCATCCCGGGCTTCCTGCCCGGCATCGGCGCTGACATCAAGGGCTGCGCCTTCGCCGACCGCTGCGCGCTGGCCACCGACCGCTGCCGCACCGAATTGCCGCCGCTCTATGATCTGACCGACGAGCGCGGGAGGCGGCTGTCGCGCTGCCACTACCACGACCAGGCGCAGGCCCTGCCACGCGCAACGCCCAGCGATGTGGTGCCGCCACCCAGGCCGGCGGCAGCACCGGTGCTGCGCGTCGCTGGGTTGAACAAGACCTACGCCAGCCATGGCCATGCGCTGCGCGCGGTCAAGGATGTCTCGCTCGATCTCAGGCCGGGCGAAACGCTCGGGCTGGTCGGCGAATCCGGCAGCGGCAAGACCACTTTCGCCAGGCTGCTGCTCGGCCTGGTGCCGCCCGATGACGGCGGCAGCATCGAACTGGAGGGCAAGGCGCTGGCGCCGCGGCTGGGGGACCGCAGCGACGACCAGGTCAAGGCGATGCAGATCGTCTTCCAGAATCCGGACTCCGCCCTCAACCGCTCGCACTCGATAAGGCATCTGATCGGCCGCGCACTGAAGCGGCTGGCGGGCTTGAGCGGCAAGGCGCTGGAGGCGCGCCTCGACGACCTCTTCCGCTCGGTGCGGCTGACTGAACGGCATCTGGCCGTCAAGCCGCGCCAGCTGTCGGGAGGGCTGAAACAGCGCGTTGCCATAGCGCGCGCCTTCGCCGGCGACCCGCGCATCGTCGTCTGCGACGAGCCGACCTCGGCGCTCGACGTTTCCGTCCAGGCGGCGATCCTCAACCTGCTCGCCGACCTGCAGGCCAAGGAAGACGTCAGCTACATCTTTATTTCGCATGACCTTGGCGTGGTGCGTTATCTCTCCGACAAGATCGCCGTGCTCTATCTCGGCCGCATCATGGAGATCGGCCCATCGGAGGACGTTTTTTCCGGACCGCATCACCCCTACACCGAGGCGCTGCTATCGGCCGTGCCCAAGCTCGGTCAGACCGAGACGGCACGCATCCGGCTCGATGGCGAAATCCCCAGCGCCACCAACCCGCCATCGGGCTGCGTCTTCCACACGCGCTGCCCACGCAAGATCGGGCCGATCTGCGAACAGCAGGAGCCGCCGCTCGCCGAGGCCGAGCCGGGGCATTCGATCCGTTGCCACATTCCCTATGCCGAGTTGAGGCGGCTGCAGAAACCGGCGGCGGTCGCAGCCCTGCCGGCGTAAGCGGCCCGCATCGATCACGCCTGGCCGGTCATGCTGAAGGAGCGGTCCCCCTCGGCAAAGCCCCGATCACCGGTCCAGTCCCTTGCCAGCGTCCGCAATCCGGTCAACGCGACGTCGAGCACATCCGACGATGCGGGATTGCTGGGATAGGCGAGATAGATCGGCCGCTGAAACACCGGTGTGTCGTTGACGCGCCTCATTTCGCCACGTTCGATGTAGCCACTGACGGCACTGAGCGGCAGATAGGCCGCGGCTTTTTGCGACAACACGTGCTGCAGGCCGATGAAGACCAGCCCGGCCGAGATTGCCGGCTGCACCATGCCGGCGAAGGCACGGTCGTGCTCGATGCGGAATTCGAGCCCCCAATCCATCAGGATGTAGTTTTGCGTCCACGGTCCTGCCTGTGCGGAATGCTGGACAAGCACGACCTGATCGACGGCCAGCGTCTCGTAGACGATGCCGGGATGCGGCCGCGGCAGATAGAGAATGCAGATGTCGAGCAGCCCTTCGGCCAATTGGTCGATCGCCAGGTCGGGAAAGCTTCCTTCGAGCCGCAGCGCCACGTTCGGCCGCTGGGCCCGCATCCACACGATCCATGGCGAGGTGACGCGATCCCAGAGATAGGCTGGCGCGGTGAAGCGCAACAGCGACTCGTAACCGTCGGGAACAGCGATGTCCTGCCGCGATTGCTCCCAAGTACGGGTGATGGAGGAGGCGTGCGGGAGGAACTGCCGGCCAGCCGGCGTTAGCGTGACGCCGTCGCGATCCCTTACGAAAAGCCGGCGCCCCAACTGCTCCTCCAGCCCCCTTATCCGGGCGCTGACGGTTGACTGCGCGAGATTGAGCCGGCTGGCAGCGACCGTGAAACTGCCATGCTCGGCGACCTCCAGGAAGCTGCGCAGGTTTTCGGTATCCATGCCGTCACTCCAGCATCGAAAATTTCGATGGGCCCCATCAAAAAATATCGCTTTCCGGTCGCGGTCAACAATGACCTAAATGGCCACTCTCCCGAGGGCAACGAGGAATGCAGCCATGCCAAGGCATTTCATGACGATCGACGCCGCCCGCAAAAGCCTCACGGAAATCGAAAATTCCGCTGTCGACGAGTTGCTGGCAGGCAGGCTCGACCGGCGTGATTTTCTCCGCCACGGCAGCATGCTTGGCCTGTCGCTGCCGTTGCTTGGCGGCATTTTGGGAGCGGCCGGTTTCGGCACGCGGAAGGCCCGCGCCGAGGGCAAGCCGGGCGGCACGGTGCGCGCCGGCGTGGCCACGCCCGGCGGTGCCATCGATCCCGTCACCTTCTATGACAGTGGCAGCTATCAGCTGGTTTTCCAGACCGCCGAATTCCTTTGCATCACCCAGCCGGATCTGACCTTGAAGCCGGTTCTGGCGGAAAGCTGGTCGCCCAATGCGGACGGCAGCGTCTGGACCTTCAAGCTGCGCAAGGGCGTAAAATTCCACCATGGTGAGGAATTCAAAGCCGACGACGTCGTCGCAACGTTCGACCGGCTGGCCGATCCCAACGGCGCCTCCAACGCGCTGTCGGTGTTCAAGGGCCTGTTGTCGAAGGGTGGAACCCGGAAGGTCGACGATCACACCGTCGCCTTCCATCTCGATGCGCCGAACGGCAGCTTTCCCTATTCGGTGTCGATCGACAATTACAACGCCGTCATCCTGCCGGCGAGCTACAAAGGCGATTACGAAAAGACTTTTGAGGGTACCGGGCCGTTCCGGATGGAGACCTATACGCCGAAGGTCGGCGCGACCTTCGTGCGCAATCCCGACTATTGGGGCGAGAAGGCATTGCCCGACCGGCTCGAATTCAAGTTCTACGGCGACGTGCAGCCGCGCATCCTGGCGCTGCAGGCCGGCGAGGTCGACATTCTCGACGCGGTTCCGCTCGATGTCAGCCAGGTGGTGCTGAACAGCCCCGACATCACGGTGCTGCGCGTCGCCTCGACCGCGCATCGCCAGTTGCACATGCGCTGCGACATGGCGCCCTTCACCGACAAGCGCGTGCGCCAGGCGCTGGCGCTTAGCATCGATCGGTCCAAGCTGGTCGACGGACTGTGCCGCGGCATGGCCGCGACCGGCAATGACAGCCCGTTCGCGCCGGCCTTCCCGGCCACCGACAAGTCGGTGCCGCAACGCACGCAGGATATCGCCAAGGCCAAGCAACTCATGGAGGCGGCGGGGCTTGCCGATGGTTTCGACATCACACTGACGACGTTGCGCTACTCCGATATTCCCGGCTACGCGCAGCTGTTCCAGAATTTCGCCAAGGAGATCGGCGCCCGCATCTCGCTCAACATAGAAGACCAGGACAAATATTACGGCAAGGCCGTATTCGGCCAATCGGACTGGCTGGACAGCCCGCTCGGCATCACCGACTACGCTCATCGCAGCGTGCCGAATGTGTTCCTCAAGAGCCCGCTGGTCAGCGACGGCCCCTGGAACGCGGCGCATTTCAAGAGCCCTGCCTATGACGGCATGGTCACGAGCTATCTCAAGGCGCTCGATATCGGCGCGCAGCGCGCGGCAGCCTCCGACATCCAGAAACTGCTGCTCGACGAGACACCCATCATCTTCAGCTACTTCCCCGATCTCCTGGTGCCGGTGCGCAAGAATGTCAGCGGCTTGCCGCCGATCGCCGCCGGGCTGCTGCTCGATCGGGTGTCGCTGGGGTAGATGCTGCCAAGATCATGCTCGGCAGGCAGAAGCAATATTGGGCGGCTCCGTGTTTCGGGCGGTGAGGCTATCCGGCAACAGGCCCGCGACGAACGATGGGGGGCCATCGCTCCAACGGTTCGACACCGGCAAACGCCCACCGTACGGAAGCCCTCGCCGGCCGTCGGCCCAGCCTCATATCGTCCTAACCACGCGCCGACGACAGACAGAAACAGGAGACTACCATTCGCAAGCCTCATCTGCGCGGTCGCGGACCGCATTTCCCCGTGCTCGACACCATCGAGCAGTACGAGTTCGAGCCCGGCTATGTCGCCTTCACCATGCCGTCGCTGAAGCGGCTGCGGGTCCAGGTCGGCTCGATGACCGTTGCCGACACCACCAGGGCATTGGTTTTGTACGAATCCGACCATCTGCCGGTCTACTATTTCCCGATCGAGGACGTGCGCGAGGAATTCCTGCTGCCCTCAAAGACGACGACGGAAGATCCGTACAAGGGCGTCGCCACGCACTACTCGCTCAATACAGGCATCACCTTGGTCGAAGATGGTGCATGGCGCTATCTCGATCCGGTCAAGGGTTGTCCGCCGATCGCGGGCTACATGTCGTTCGTGTGGAGCAAGATGGGCCACTGGTTCGAGGAAGACGAGGAGATCTTCGTGCACGCCCGCGACCCGTTCCGTCGCGTCGACTGCCTGCCGTCGTCGCGGCGCGTCCAGGTCATCCTCGATGGCGAGCAGGTCGCCGATTCACGGCGCGGCGTGTTCCTGTTCGAAACCGGCCACCCTGTGCGCCACTATCTGCCGATCTCCGACACGCGCCTCGATATGCTCGCGCCCAGCCGTTACATCTCACGCTGCCCCTATAAGGGCATTTCCAATTATTATCACGTGACCACGCCCAAGAAACGGCACGAGAACATGGTCTGGTACTATCCGGAGCCGGTGCACGAGGCAGAACGCATCAAAGGACTGGTCTGCTTCCACCACGAACTGGTCGACAAGATCCTGGTCGATGGCGTCGAGATCTCAAAGGAAGCCACGGCCGCGTCCGACGGATATTTCTAGGCATGCCGCAGCCCGCTGAAGGCTTGATCGAGATATAGGTCAGCGCATACCCTCCTTGAGCAGGAGGGCTATAGATGGATCTTTTCAAACTGGACGGCGACGTTGCGCTGGTCACCGGCGCTGGCAGCGGCATTGGCCAGGCAATCGCGATCGGACTGGCCGAGGCAGGCGCCGATGTCGCTTGTTTTGGCCATGCGTCGAAGGGCGGGCTGGACGAAACCGCTCACCGGGTCACGGCACTCGGCCGCAGGGCGCTGGTGCTGACGGGCACGGTGACGTCGGAGAGCGACCTGGCCAGGGCCATCGATCGCGTCGAAGCCGAACTCGGTCCGTTGGCGGTCGCCGTCAACAATGCCGGCATTGCCGGCTCCGAACCGGCGGAGACACTGGCGCTGGAAACATGGCGGAAGGTGCACGAGGTCAATGTCGCCGGCGTGTTCCTGTCCTGCCAGGCAGAAGCGCGCAAGATGCTGGCGCGGGGCAAGGGCTCGATTATCAACATCGCCTCGATGTCGGGCACCATCGTCAATCGCGGACTGACGCAGGCGCATTACAATTCCTCGAAGGCCGCCGTCATCCACATGTCGAAGAGCCTGGCCATGGAGTGGGCCGACCGCGGCCTGCGCGTCAACGTCGTCAGCCCGGGCTACACGCTGACGCCGATGAACAAACGGCCGGAGGTGGCCGAAGAGGTGAAGATCTTCAAACGCGACACGCCGATGGGACGCATGGCGGCGCCGGAGGAAATGGTCGGGCCGACGGTTTTCCTGGCCAGCCGCGCGTCGAGCTTCGTCACCGGCCTCGACCTGATCGTCGATGGCGGCTACGTGTGCTGGTAAAC
Source organism: Mesorhizobium sp. B2-3-15 (assembly GCF_006442875.1). Classification (NCBI taxonomy): domain Bacteria; kingdom Pseudomonadati; phylum Pseudomonadota; class Alphaproteobacteria; order Hyphomicrobiales; family Phyllobacteriaceae; genus Mesorhizobium; species Mesorhizobium sp. B2-3-15. The sequence continues at coordinate 134,977 of NZ_VFVO01000005.1, forward strand.
AGGCCATGCGAACCATGTCCCGCCGTCGTCGGCCGGCTTCGCCTGCGGTCTGGAATTCTGCTTCTTCGCGGCGTTAGTCGTTGCGCGGCATGAACGTTGGTATATATATTTTCATCCTGTGAAACCGCGCTGGCGAGAAGGGGCTTGCCAGGCGATAGCCGAGAGCAATTCCGCTGGAAATGCTCGGGATCATGGGACCTTGATGGCTCGCATCTTGCAGGGCGCCGCAGGACTGACAATTGATCCGCCGACGATCGCCATCGCGGCGATCGATCGGCCATGAGACTGGCTGTCTCGGCAGCGTCCGTCATCACCGAAACCGAGCCTCATCGCGCCTGTGCCGGCTTTGGCCCCGACATGGCGAGAACGGTCTTGCACAACCGCCTGCCTTTCCAACACAATCAAGAAAAGACGCGACAAGGGAACGACCAATAACCGTCACAGCTTGAAGGAGAACCAAGCAATGCCATTTCGCAGTGTGATATCGAAATTCTCAATGGGAGCTTTTGGACTTGCCGCGGCAAGTGTCCTGACGCCGACAGCGCAGGCAGCGGCGCCGGAATCCAACGACCCGATCAAGATCGCGCTGTTCGACTGGACCAGCGTCAATCTCAACGCCAAGATCCTCGGCGGCATCCTGGAAAAGCTCGGCTATACCGTCGAATACCCGACCGCCGACTATCTCTCCAGCCTGACAACCGGCCTCACCAATGGCGATATCGATGTCGGCCTGGAATTCTGGGATACGACGGCAGGCGAAGCGATGAAGGCCTCCGACGCCACGGGCCAGACCGAAAGGCTCGGCAAGCTCGGCCCGAAGGCCAAGGAGGAGTGGTGGTTTCCCGAATACATGAAGGAGAAATGTCCGACCTTGCCGGACTGGCACGCTCTGCTCGACGCCACTTGCGCGGCATCGTTCTCGACCGCCGAGACGGCGCCAAAGGGGCGCTATCTCGGCGGCCCGGTGACCTGGGAAGGCTTTGACGACGAGCGTGTCGCGGCGCTGAAGCTGCCCTTCACCGTGATCCATGCCGGCACTGATGCCGCGATGTTCGCCGAGTTGGACTCCGCCTATCAGCGCAAGGCGCCGATCATGCTGTGGATCTATTCGCCGCATTGGGCGCCTGCAAAATACAAGGGCGAATGGGTGCAATTCCCCGAATACACACCCGAATGCTACACCGACCCGAAATGGGGCGTGAACCCGGACGCCAAATACGACTGCGGCAAACCGCATGGCGAGATCTGGAAGTACTCCTGGAACGGCATGAAAGACAAATGGCCGGTCGCCTACAAGGTGGCCAAGGCCTACACGATCGACACCGACGAGTTGAACAAGATGAGCGGCGAGATCGATCTTGACGGCAAGACGCCGGAAGACGTCGCCGCCGCCTGGATCGCCGCTCACGAGGCAGACTGGAAGGCCTGGGCGCAGTGACCTCCGACTGGAAAGGGAGGCCCGGCTGTTGACCGGCCGGGCCTCAATTCCTGATGTTCCAGAAGGGCGACTGAATGACGGAAGCGATTGAACAGGCATCCGACGCGACGGATGCCCGGCCGATAAAACTTGCTTGCCGCAACGTCTGGAAACTGTTCGGCTCGAACGCCGCCAATTTCATCCGCGAGCGTGACGGCAAGGCCAGCATGGCGGAGGTTTCGGCGGCAGGCCTTGTCGGGGCGGTGCGCGCCGTCGACCTCGAAATCCGCCAGGGCGAGATCTTCATCATCATGGGCCTGTCCGGCTCCGGCAAGTCGACGCTGGTGCGCTGCATGTCGCGGCTGGTCGAGCCGACACATGGCAAGGTCGAATTCGAAGGCAAGGACCTGCTCAAGATTTCCGATGCCGCCCTGATCGAGCTCAGGCGCCATCGCATGGGCATGGTGTTCCAGAATTTCGCGCTGTTGCCGCATCTCAACGTGCTCGACAACATCGCCTTTCCTCTGAGTATCCAGGGACAGGATCGGACGAGACGCGAGGCGCGCGCCCGGGAAGTCATCGAACTCGTGGGTCTGCGCGGCCGCGAGCATTTCTATCCGCGCGAACTGTCGGGCGGCCAGCAGCAGCGTGTCGGCATCGCCCGCAGCCTCGCCACCAAGCCGGAGATCTGGTTTCTCGACGAGCCGTTCTCGGCGCTCGATCCGCTGATCCGCCGCGAGATGCAGGACGAGCTGATGCGGCTGCAGACCATGCTGCACAAGACCATTGTCTTCATCACCCATGATTTCGACGAGGCCATCAGGCTGGCCGACCGCATCGCTATCATGAAGGACGGCCAAGTCATCCAGATCGGCACGCCGGAGGAACTGGTCGTCAATCCGGCGACCGACTATGTCGCCGAGTTCACCCGCGACGTCGACCGCGCCAAGGTGATCTCGGCGCGCAGCCTGATGCGTAGCTGCGATGGCGCCGAGCACGGCGGCACGGTGGCGCCCGAGGCCAAGATATCGAGTTTTTCGGCCAGCATCGTTGCCGCCGGCAAACCCTTCGCCGTGATCAACGGCACCGGCATCCCGATCGGCGAAGTGACGCCGCAAGCGGTGATCGATCTTCTGGCCGGCATCGAGCGAGCCGGCGCATGACGGTAACGGCAAACGCCAGCCGGACAAGGCCGCCGATCCAACGGTGGCTGGTGATCTGGGTGCTGGCGCTTGCCGCCGTGCTGGTGATGTTCCTGCTGCAGGACAGGCTGCCATGGGCCGTCAACTACCCGGTCGAGCGGGTCGTCCCCGTCGCCGACTGGGTCAGCGCGCTGATGGGCTGGATCAAGTCGAACCTGTCCTGGCTGACGCGCTCGGTCACCGCGGTGCTCGGCCTGCCGCTCGACTTCGCGCTCAATCTCTTGGCCAAGAATTTCAAGTTCGGCCATGGCGCCGACGCTTTCGTGCTGCCGCGTTTGTCCTGGGTTGGCGTCTGCGCCGTCGCCTTCCTCGCCGGCCATGCGGCGGGAGGCAGGAAGCTCAGCCTGCTGGTTGGCGGATGTTTCCTCTACATCGCGCTGTTCGGCCAATGGACCAGTGCCATGCTGACCCTGGCGCTGATCTCGATCGCGGTGCCGTTCTGCATTCTCACCGGGCTATTCGCCGGCATCTGGGCCTGGCGCAGGCCGTGGGCCGAGCGGCTTGTGGTCTCCCCAGCACTTGACCTGATGCAGACGATCCCGACCTTCGCCTATCTCATCCCGATGCTGCTGCTGTTCGGCAACAGCCCGGTCTCGGCGATGATCGCCACCGCCATCTTCGCCACGCCGCCGATGGTGCGGGCAACGATGCTGGGCCTGTCCCGGGTGCCGTCCGAGATCGACGATTTCAGCGAGATGGCAGGCTGCACGGCGCGGCAGAAATTGTGGCGCGTGCTGCTGCCGTCGGCGCGGCCGACGCTGATGGTCGGTGTCAACCAGGTGATCATGCTGGCACTCAACATGGTGATCATCGCTTCGATGATCGGCGCCGGCGGCCTAGGCTACGACGTGCTTTTGGCGCTACGCGCGCTCAAGGTCGGCGAGGCGATGGAAGCCGGGCTTGCCATCGTCGCGCTGGCCATCGCGCTCGACCGGCTGAGCCAGGCCATTGCCCACAAGCAGGCGAAGGGCAATGTCCACCGATCCGCGAGCCCGGGGTTCTGGCGCCGCTATCCCAATCTGACGCTCGCAGTCGCCATCCTTGCCGTCACCACTCTGCTCGGCCTGTTCGTACCCGCCTTCGCGGCCGTGCCCAAGGCGATCACCTTCACCACCGCGCCACTGTGGAAAGCGGCGGTGAACTGGGTGACGATCAACTTCTTCGATCTCATCGAAGCCTTCCGCGTGGCGCTGATCCTCAATGTGCTCAATCCGCTGCGCGCCTTCTGCGAGGGCTTCCCTTGGCTGGGCGCGGTGTTCCTGCTCGGCCTTGCCGGCTACCAGCTTTCCGGCCCGCGGCTGGCCGTCCTGGTGGCAATGCTGACCGCTTTCTGCGCGGTCACCGGCCTATGGGAAAAGACCATGGCGACGGTCTATCTCTGCGGCATCTCCGCCTTCATCGCCTGCCTGATCGGCATTCCCATCGGCCTGATGGCTGCCCGTAGCGACCGTTTCGAAAAGATCGTCACACCCGTCATCGACACCCTGCAGGTGCTGCCGTCCTTCTGTTTCATCATCCCGGTCGTGATGCTGTTCAGGGTCGGCGACGTGACGGCGATGATTGCAACGATAGCCTTCGCCGTGGTGCCGGCGATCCGTTACACCAATCACGGCATAAGGCAGGTGCCGCCGGCACTGATCGAGGCAGCGAAAGTGTCGGGCTGCACCCCGCGCCAGACATTTTTCCGCGTGCAACTGCCGTTGGCGCTTCCGGAGATCATGCTCGGCGTCAACCAGACCATCCTGATGGCGTTGGCGATGATAATCATCTGCGCCATGGTCGGCACGCGCGATCTCGGCCAGGAAGTGTTCATCGCGCTGTCGAAAGCCGATTCCGGCCGCGGCATCGTCGCCGGCCTCGCCATCGCCTTCATCGGCATCGTCGCCGACCGGCTGTTCAATGCCTGGACGGCCAAGGCGCGGGCAAGGCTTGGATAGCGGCGGCGGCCTACTCGGCCGCCACTCCTTTCACCTCGAGATAGCTCTCCATGGAATCGTCCAGTGCCTGCAGCCAGGGCGTGTGATGCAGCGGCGCCATGGTGCCGGTCATCAGCGAGCGATAGGAATGATCGCGGAAGCTCATAATGTCTTCGGCCTTGTGGTGCTCCCACTCCATGAAGGTCTGGTTGACCGCCTCGACGTCGAAGCCGGGATAGTCGGTCTGGTCCATCAATTCCTTGGTGTAGTCGCCCTGGAACCAGATCATCTGCTCGGCGTCCTCCAGCGTCTCCTCGCGGGCGCGCCATTTGGCGCCATGCGCCGCCATCGCCTCGGCCGACGGCAGCTTGATGCGGCCCATGATGACGTCGCGCGCGAACCAGGCCTGCGCGTCGAACATGTTGAAGGTGTAGAACTGGTCCTGCATGCCGATATAGGACAGCTTCGGGTTCTTCTCCCAGACAACGCCCTCGTAGAGGTCCAACGGCCACATGCGGTTGGCGGTCTTGAGCTTGAGATCGTCAGTCAGGAACGGGAAGGAATGGAGATAGCCGGTGCACAGGATGATGGCGTCGACATCCTTGGTCGTGCCGTCCTTGAAATGCGCCGTCTTGCCGACGACCTTTTGCAGCAGCGGCACTTCCTTCCAATTCTCGGGCCATTTGAAGCCCATCGGTTTGGAACGATAGCTGGAGGTGATCGACTTGGCGCCATATTTGTAGCACTGCGAACCGATGTCCTCGGCCGAATAGGAGCGGCCGATGATCAGGATGTCCTTACCCCTGAACTCCATCGCGTCCCGGAAATCGTGGCTGTGCAGGATGCGGCCGTTGAAGGTCGAGAAGCCCTCGAAATAGGGCACGTTGGGCACAGAAAAATGCCCGGAGGCGACGACGACATTGTCGAACTCTTCCGAATAGGTCACGTCGTTGGTGCGGTCATGCGCGGTGACGGTGAATTTCTTCGTCTCGTCCGAGAAGGTGACCATACGCACCGGGCTGTTGAAGCGCACCCATTTGCGCAGGCCCGACTTCTCGACGCGGCCCTTGATGTAGTCCCACAACACCGCACGTGGCGGGTAGGAGCCGATCGGCCGGCCGAAATGCTCCTCGAATGTGTAGTCGGCGAATTCCAGGCATTCCTTCGGCCCGTTCGACCAGAGATAGCGGTACATCGAGCCGTGCACGGGATCGCCATGTTCGTCGAGGCCGGTACGCCAGGTGTAGTTCCACAGGCCACCCCAGTCGGACTGCTTTTCGAAGCAGACGATCTCGGGAATCTCGGCGCCCTTGTCGGCCGCCGACTTGAAAGCCCTGAGTTGGGCCAGACCGGACGGTCCGGCTCCGATGACGGCAACGCGAGTGTTCATTCCGGGCCTCCTTTTTTGATTTCCCCAGCGAAACAAATTTCACTGCCAGTGACAGTAATTGGCCTCTTGGTGCTGTCAACAGACATCTGCTGGAACGGCGTTTGCGCGCAGTGGATTCCTGGCGGAAAACCCGCGGGCGTCGCGATGGTCGCACTGCCGCGCGCAACATAAGATGGCTTGCCGTTGCGGTTGCGCTCCTGTATCGGCACCTGACATGTTCACCTTGAGTGAAATAAATCCTGACGATTGGGGGCGGCATGGCAAAGGCTAATTCGGATTCCAAGGCTCCCGCGAGCGCAAAGGCAAAGCCGTCGCCGAAAGTGTCGGCGGACGGCAGGACCATACGCGCGCCACTGACACAAAACCCGCACGCTATTCGCGATACCCGCGAAAAAGTGCTGGAGGTCGCGATCGGCCGCGAGGTGCGGGCCTTCCGCAAGAAGCTCGGCATCACCGTGGCGGATCTCGCGGTCGCCACCGATATTTCACTGGGCATGTTGTCGAAGATCGAGAACGGCATCACCTCGCCGTCGCTGACCACCTTGCAGGCACTGTCGCGGGCGCTCGGCGTTCCCGTCACCGCCTTCTTCCGCCGCTTCGAGGAAGAACGCAGCGCCGTCTTCGTCAAGGCCGGCCAGGGCCTCGACGTCGAGCGCCGCGGCACGCGCGCCGGCCACCAGTACAATCTGCTTGGCCATATCGGTTCGAACACCAGCGGCGTCGTCGTCGAGCCCTATCTGATCACGCTGACCGAGGATTCCGACGTGTTCCCGACCTTCCAGCACGAAGGCATGGAGTTTCTCTACATGCTCGAGGGCGAGGTCGTTTACCGGCATGGCAGCAACCTCTACCCGATGAAGCCTGGCGACAGCCTGTTCTTCGACGCCGACGCGCCGCACGGACCGGAGCAACTGACGAAACTGCCGATGCGGTATTTGTCGATTATCTGCTACCCGCAGGGCAGTGCTGGGTAGGCGGGCCGCCGCAGCCCCTTCACCCGGATTGCCCCCAGGGCAGAGGAGCCCGACGCCAGCGTTGGCGATCTCTTCTCCCCTCGGGGAGGTGGCCGCGAAGCGGCCGGATGAGGGGGGCTTTCAATCCGGCCCGAACCCCGGGCTCGTCGGGCTGCCATCGTCCAGCTTCGACAACCACTCGACCAGTGTCGGGCGAAAGCGCGTGAGGCCTTTGTAGCTGGCGAGTTCCTCGGGTAGGTCGCGGATGACGCGGTGCAGGCGCCGTGCCCATTTCGGCTGCGTCACCAGTTCGTCCATCTTGATCAGGTAGCAGCGGATCGGAAAGACGATGCCATTGGAGCGCGGCAGCCGCCAGAAGCTCTGCAGTTCGACCCGCAGATGCACCTTGTCGCCGACATTCTCCGACGTCACCGTCGCGCGGTCCGGACCCCATTTGTGATAATTCTCCGGGCTGGTGTCCAGCCGCGGATTGATGGTCATCGTCCAGTTCAGGCGCCGTGCCGGCTTGCCCTGCTGGATGTTGGTGAGGAACTTCAGCGCGCGCGTGAAAATACCCTTCTCATGCGCCAGCGGCACAGGCGCGTGCCACTCGAAGAAATTCATGCCGATGTCGAAATCGAGCGACCAGTCGGCCTGGGTGGTGACCATGCCGGCGTCCATCCACAGATTGCCATCGCGCTGGTCGAGGATGCAGAAATCGCCTTGGCTCTGACGGGTGATGTATTCCATCGGCCCGTAAGGCAAGGTCGAGGTGTCGCCGAAGGTGAAGGTGTCGTCGATGCCGAGCGGCCGGTTGATCCAGCGCCAGCGATCGCCGTCGCGCGTCAGCGTGAAATGCTCGGGATAGCCCAGCGCCTGCTGCTCCATCAAAAGTTCCAGCAGATCCCAGCCGGCGAGCGTCATGTGCGGCAGCGACTGGCAGCGCAGCGGATCCTCGGCCAGCACCAAGGCGCGGTCCTGCATCTCGGCGACATAGTGTTCGTCGACGTCGATCAGGTTTTCGAGCACCGAGCCCTTCGGCCCGAGGACATGCGGCTCGATATTGACCGCGTACATGTAGCTGTCTTCGTGGAAGGGGAACGGAAACCGCCTGATGTGCTCGGGGCTGTTCTTGAAGGTGAAGTCGTCGCGGAACGTTTCCTTGCGAAAGGTGATGCCCATTCTCGCCTCCTATCTTTCCAAGACCAGCGACCTGCCCTCGAAGCGCGACACGCACGGCATGATCTTCCTGCCCGAACGGTGCTCTTCCTCGCTCAGCCAATGGTCGTTGTGGATGAATTTGCCGTCACAAGAGATGACGTTGGTTTCGCACTGGCCGCAGACGCCGCCACGGCAGAGATAGGGCGGATCGACGCCGGCGGCTTCGATGGCTTCCAGCAGGCTCTGCTGCTCGCCGACGCGGATGGTCTTGCCGCTGACGGCAAGCGTCACGTCGAATGGCAGGCCGGGCTGCGGCGCCGCGAAATGCTCGTAGTGGACGGTCTCCGGCGGCCAGCCGAGGTTAGCTGCGCGGTCGCGCACCCAGTTGATCATGCCGGCCGGGCCGCAGACATAGAGGTGCGTCCCGAGCGGCTGCGAGGATAGCAACCGGTCGAGTTCGATCCGCTCCTCGAGGTCATCGTGATAGAGCCGGACGCGACGGCCGTAGCGTTCCCGCAGCACGTCGGCATAAGTGCCAAGCGAAGCGGTGCGGCAGGTGTAGTGCAGTTCGAAATTGCCGCCCTCCCCCGCCAGTTGCGCGGTCTGGGCCATGAACGGCGTGATGCCGATGCCGCCGGCCAGCATCAGGTGTTTCTTGGCGCGCAGATCGAGCGAAAAAAGATTGACCGGATAGCTGATCACCATCTCCAGACCCGGCTTGACCGACCTGTGCATGAACAGCGAGCCGCCGCGACCGACATCGTCGCGGCGCACCGAGATGGTGTATTCGCGCGTGTCTAGCGGCGAGCCCATCAGCGAATAGGGATTGAGCCTTGTGCGCTCGCCATCGCGCATCTCGACCACGACATGGGCGCCACCGGAAAAGGTCGGCAACAGCTCGCCATCACGCCGGCGAAAATGGAACCGCGTGACCAGCTCATTGACCGGGACGACATCGCTGACGACGACGTCGAGCTTGGTGGTGCCGGTGCTCATCGAAATATCTCCTCCATCGGAGGAATTTCACTGCGATCTTCGGCATTGATGCAGACGCCCTGGAACGCGGCAAGGCGTCTTGAGTAGTGATCGCGCACGAGAAGCAGCAGGCCACAATGCGAGCAGGTCGCCGGCTGCGTCGTCACATTCTCGGTGATGCCCTTGCAGTGCACGCACTGCATGCGCCGTGCGAGCGAGCCGCGATGCTCGGTCTGCACGGAGGTGTGGTCGATGCCGGCTTCGAGCGCCGCCTGCATGGCCTGCCCGATCAGCCCTTCGGTGCCGGCGAGATAGAGGCGCAGCCCCATATGCGCGTTATCAAGCGTCAGCTTCAGACGCGGCAGCAGACTGGCGAAGGACGGGGCCAGATGAAGCTGGGCTGGCTTCAATGCTTCGAGAGCGGCACTGTATTTCCCGTCAGGACCGGGAATGAAGACGATCTCGGCACCATCGAAAAAGCCAGGTGGCGCGGTTCGGGCCATATCGGTAATTGCCAGCGCGCCTTCGGCGTCGGCGATGAACAGATGATGCCTGCCAGGCTGCGGAGACAGGGTCCCGTAAATGGGCCGGCTGATGATGGTCTTGGCTGCCATTCTCTCTTTGTGCCTCGAAAACCTTCCTGTCGATTATGCCTCAGCCTTTCGCCGTGCGCTTGGTCTTCTTGGGATCGTCGAACGGCAAGGGCTGCGCCGTCGCCTTGATCGATCCGCTCTTGTTGCGGATCTCGAGCGTGGTGTCCTTGACCGCGCAGTCAACGTCGAGCCGGGCGATGCCCATCGATTTCTCGACCAGCGGCGAATACATGGCGCAGGTGACAACGCCAACCTTTTTACCGTCGCGATAGACCGGAGCGCCCTCGTCCGCCGGCTCCTTGCCGTCGAGCAGGACGCCATAGATCTTGAAGCGCTCCTTGCCCTTCAGGCGATAGTGCTCCTCGGCACCGCGAAAGCCGGTCTTGCCGGGGCTGACGGTGAAGTCGAGGCCGAGTTCCCAAAGCGTATCGCCGGGGCCTTCATTCTCGAACGGATACTTTTGGGAATTGTCGTAGGGGTAGAACAGCAGGTAGCTTTCGACGCGCAGCATGTCGAGCGTGGTGAAGCGGCAGGGAATGATGCCGGCGCTCTTGCCCTCGTCGAGAATCCTGTCCCAGATCGTGCCGGCGTCCTGGCCACGGCAGAAGATCTCGTAGCCGCGTTCGCCGGTATAGCCGGTGCGCGAGATCATGACGGGAAAGCCGAACAGCTGCGTCTGCATGTGATGGAAGTAGTTGAGATCGCGGATGCCGGGCACGTACTTGGCCAGATAGTCGACCGCTGTTGGCCCCTGCAGCGACAAATCGTGCAGATTGTCGTCGAAGCGCAGCGACACGTCCCGTCCCATCGCCGCCCGCTGCAGTTCCTCATGGCCGGTACCCGAGCCGTGCACCACCATCCAGGAATTCGGTCCCATGCGGTAGAGGATGCAGTCGTCGGTGAATTTTCCCGCCTCGTTCAGCATGCAGGCATAGGCCGACTTGCCGGGATAGATCTTTTCGACGTCACGCGTGGTGGCGAGGTCGATCAGATGCGAGGCGTGCGGCCCTGTGATGTGCACCTTCTTCAGGCCGGAAACATCCATAAGGCCGGCCTTGGTGCGGATGGCGATATATTCCTCGTCGGCATCCTTGTCGTAGGTCCAGGCGGTACCCATGCCGCTCCAGTCTTCGAGTTTCGAACCCAGCGCACGATGGCGATCCGCCAGGGTCGAAAATCTCCAGGATGCCGTCATCCGCTCGTCCTCCATTCGAAAATGCTGCTGTTCCCTGCTCCCGTGCGCCAGGCCGGGAGCTTGGTCGAATATTGATCGCAAACGCGAGAGGCCCGCAATCCCCTAAAAGCAAATAATTTCATTGTCAGGCAAAATCGCTCGTGCGAACTGAGCGGTTAACTCAGCGTAAATTCGTCTTGACAATTGCGAAATTCGGCCTGAATTTATGAAAAAAATTTCACTCTCTTGAAAGAGAGCGGCGGGCGGTGGATTCGGAACCGGGCGTCGGCAAAGAAGGGGAAAACCGATGGCAGACCTGCAGCAGCGCATCGAGGCGCTGTACCGCTCCGACTTGCGCGGATCCGCGCTCCTGATCATCTGCCTGTGGGCGACGATCCTCTTCGTTCTTTTCATGACATGGCCATACATTCCGCAGGGCGGCATCAAGGCCGTCGTCGCCATTGCCGCCGCCGCCGTGCTCATCTTCAACACGGCAGCCATCCTGGCGATGGTCAAACACTACAAGGAAGACAAGGAGTTCATCTACGGGCTCGACATCAAGAACGCCGACGCATCCCGCAACCGCAAGTCCTGAGGGGAGAAACAATGTCCCGCTATACGCCGCCGGAGCAGAGCAAGGCCGGGCAAGTCTTCGACATCGCCGTTGTCGTGGTCGCCATCTTCGTGGCGCTGTGGCTGCCGCTGAAGCTTGGTCTTGCCGGTGCCGCAAAATCAATCGACGCGCTCGACGCCAAGACCTGGGAAGCGCTCGGGCAGAATCCGACCATGGCGTCAATCTGGGAAAAGCTCGGCTATACGCCCGAGACCGCGCACGACATCATCCAGAACCGGTTCCACTACATCATCGACTGGCCGACGCTGATCATCATGGCGGCCGTCCTGATCGGTTATTTCGTGTTCCTGTTCCGGGCATCCGACCGCGAATATCGCGATGTGATCAACGAGAAGTTCGACGACAGGTAAAGTTTGGCGACGAAGAATTTGGGGACACGATCATGTGGGTGGCACTCTCTTACGCATGCTGGGGCATCTCGATCGTGCTCGCGCTGTGGATGCTCTACGACTGGTTCAAGGTCGATACGAACTACTCCGAGGACGTTTTGACCTCGTCGCGTGAAGGCGAGCTTGAAGCCGCTTCCGAAAAACACCGGATCTGAGTGGGGATTGATCGATGACGGTCGCGCTTGAAAACACCACCACCACCACAATTCACGGCGACCGGGTATCGCTGCTTCGGGTGCTTGGCCCGGCCCATGTCTGGGCGCTCGGCGTCGGCATCGTTCTGGTCGGCGAGTTCACCGGCTGGAATTTCTCGGCCGACAAGGGCGGCGCGCTGGCTGCCCTGATCGTGTGCTGGGTCGTCGGGCTGCTCTACACCTCGGTGGCCATGATCGATTCCGAGGTGACGTCGACAGTGGCCGCCGCCGGCGGCCAGTATGCGCAGGCCAAGCACATTGTCGGGCCGTTGATGGCGTTCAACGTCGCGCTGTTCCTGGTCTTTGCCTATACGATGCTGGAAGTGTCCGATGCCATCCTGCTCGGCGACACCATCGTCGCCAAGGCGGGTGTGGAAGGGCTGACCCACAATTCCTTCATCGCCGCCACCATCGTGGTGCTGGCCTGGCTCAACTATCGCGGCGTACTGATGACGCTCAACGTCAACTTCGTCATCACGGCCATCGCCTATGTCTCGATCGTCGTCCTGTTCTTCTCGGTCAGCCCGTGGACGCAAGGCGCGGTGCTGAAGCTCAACGAACTGGTCACTCCAGGCAACGCGCTGCCCTATGGCTGGATTGGCGTCATCGCCGCCTTCCAGTTCGGCATCTGGTATTATCTCGGCATCGAAGGGACCACCCAGGCCGCCGAGGAAGTGCGCTCGCCGGCACGCTCCCTGCCCTACGGCACCATGGCCGGCATGATCACGCTGCTCATCGCCGCCGCCATGACCTGGTATGTCTGCGCCTCGCTGATGCCTTGGGAGTATCTCGGCATCACCTATTATCCGCTGTGGGACGCCGGCAAACTGACTGGCAGCCCGCTGCTTGAGAACCTCCTGTTCATAGCGACGCTGCTCGCCGCGCTTGCCTCCGCCAATGGTTGCATCAATGACGCGGCGCGCGCCTGGTTCTCGCTCGGCCGCGACCGCTATCTGCCGAGTTGGTTTTCGGCGGTGCATCCGAAATACCGCACGCCCTATCGCTCGATCCTGTTCCTGCTGCCGATCGCGCTGGCCTTCGCCTTCATCGCCGACCTCAACCAGGCGATCACCTTCTCGATCCTGTCGGGCGTGCTGCAATACACTTTCATGAGCATCAACATCATGATGTTCAGGAAAAAGTGGCCGCTGGGCTCGATCCGCCGCGGCTACACGCACCCCTTCCATCCGCTGCCGGCAATCGTCCTGTTCAGCCTGTGCGTAGTGACCTTCTTCGCCATCTTCCTCGGCTTCGGCTCGCAGTTGATCGCCATGGTCGCCTTCTATTTCCTGATCTCGCTGTGGTTCCATTTCTATCGCTACAAATTCGTGCGGCGTGGGGACCAGTTCACCATGCCGTGGCCGAAACCACAGGGCTATTGATGGGAGTAGGCCCGCTCAGCATCTGGACGGGCCTTGCACGATAATATGTCCGACGTGACATCAGCACTGCTTGCCGGGGCAATTGTCCTGGCTCTCGTCCTTCACTTTGCGTGGCAGGCGCGCCGCAGCCGCGACAGGGCCTCGGCAGCGCTCGCCGCCGACGAGGCGGGCATTCGCGCTGTCGTCGCGGATGCAGACAATGTCTCGGACGGCACCGCCGGCGTCATCACCTGGGAAGGATCATGGAACGGCCAACGCGTGCAGGTGCGCACTATTGTCGACACGCTGGCGACACGGAAACTGCCGGCCCGCTGGCTCAGCGTTTCGATCACCGAGAAGGTCTCGGTACCTACCATTTTTGACATGATGATGCGGCCGGGCTCGCCGACGACGTTCTCCAATTTCGACCATCTCCAGCATACGCTGCCGAAGGCGCCCGGTTTTCCGGCCGAGGCGGTGCTGCGGACAGACCGCAGGGGCACGCGGTTCCCGCAGAGCCTCATCGCCGGCCATATGGAACCGTTTTCAGAAGGCCGCGCCAAGGAGCTGCTGATCACGCCGAACGGAGTGCGCATCGTGTGGCTGCTGGCCGAGGCCGAGCGGGCACGCTACGGTGTCTTCCGGCAAGCCGCGTTCGGTGACACACGGATCGATTCTGCGCTGATCGAGCGGTTGCTCGTATCACTCTCGGATCTGCGCGACGCCATCAACCGAAGCGAACGGCAGGCCGCATGAGCACTTCAGACACTTCGCCGGCGCCAGTGAGCCCTTATCTCGTCCTGGGCGCCGCAATCGTGCTGCCGGCAAGCGGCCATGTCATTCTGGGCATCCCGGTGCGCGGACTGCAGTTTCTTTTCTTCATGGTCGTCCTGGCCTGGGTTACCGCCAGGATTTCGCCGCCGGACGCCAGTTTCGTCGGCCGTCACGCCGGCGGCTTCCTGATCTATGCGCTGTCGATCCTCGACGCCTACAAGATCGCCCGCATTCGTACCGCCAAATGGGCTCATAATGCCCGGCCGGAAGGAAACGGTACGCAGAGCGGCATTGGGCCGCATACGTAACCAGAGGAAAATTTCTTTCATGCCATTGAATTAGAGGATTTCATTCGGTACATCATCTTAGTCACAAACGTCGGGAGGCTGACATGTGCGGAATCGTTGGACTTTTCCTGAAGGACAAGGCGCTGGAGCCGAAGCTCGGCGCGATGCTGTCGGAGATGCTGGTATCGCTCAGCGATCGCGGCCCTGACAGTGCCGGCATCGCCATCTATGGCGCGACATCCGGCAACGAGGCCAAGATCACCATCCAGTCGCCGAAGCCGGAACGCGATTTCCGCGGCCTGGACGCCGAACTCGCGAACGCCGTCGGAGCGCCGGTGAGCATTGCGGTGAAATCGACGCACGCGGTGGTCAGGACCACGCCGGACAAGGTCGACGCGGCGCGTGAAGCCCTCCAGTCGCTCAGGCCCGACATCCGCATCATGGGCGCCGGCGAGGCGGTGGAAATCTACAAGGAAGTCGGCCTGCCCGAAGCCGTCGTCGATCGCTTCGACGTGCGCAAGATGACCGGCACGCATGGCATCGGTCATACCCGCATGGCGACGGAATCGGCAGTGACGACGATGGGTGCGCATCCTTTCTCGACCGGTGCCGACCAATGCCTTGTGCACAATGGTTCATTGTCGAACCACAACAATGTCCGCCGCGAATTGATCCGCGAAGGCATGAAATTCGAGACCGAGAACGATACCGAAGTGGCGGCCGCTTACCTTTCCTCGCAAATGGCGCATGGCAAGAATCTCGGCGAGGCACTTGAAGGCACGCTGTCCGACCTCGATGGCTTCTTCACCTTCGTCGTCGGCACCAAGAATGGTTTTGGCGTGGTGCGCGATCCGATCGCCTGCAAGCCCGCCGTGATGGCCGAGACCGACCAGTATGTCGCCTTCGGCTCGGAATATCGCGCGCTGACCAAACTGCCCGGCATAGACAATGCGAGGGTCTGGGAACCGGAGCCCGCAACCGTTTATTTCTGGGAGCATTGAGTTCATGCCGGCAACCTCCAAGGCAACGCGCGACAGCCATGCGCGCGTCTTCGACCTCGACGTCCTGTCGCTGCGCGAACTCAATCAAGCGCTCCACAATCTGGCTCCGGGTTCGAACGAGACGGCGTGGGAAGTGCTCAACCCGAAAGGGAGCCATTCGGTTGCCGTCGGTGTCGATCATCCTGTCAGCATCGATGTGCGCGGCAGCGTCGGCTATTACTGCGGCGGCATGAACTCCGGCAGCGCCATCACCGTGCACGGCTCGGCCGGCCCCGGCGTTGGCGAGAACATGATGTCGGGTTCCATCGTCATCAAGGGCGATGCCAGCCAGTATGCCGGCGCCACCGGCAAGGGCGGGTTGCTGGTCATCGAAGGCAATGCCTCGTCGCGCTGCGGCATCTCAATGAAGGGCATCGACATCGTCGTGCATGGCAATATCGGCCATATGTCGGCCTTCATGGCGCAATCCGGCAACCTCGTTGTTCTGGGCGATGCCGGCGATGCACTGGGCGATTCCATCTACGAGGCGCGGCTCTTCGTGCGCGGCAAGGTCGACAGTCTCGGTGCGGACTGTATCGCCAAGGAGATGCGGCCCGAGCATCTGGAACTGCTGCAGGGTCTGCTCGACCGCGCCGGCGTGACCGGCGTCAAGCCGTCGGAGTTCAAGCGCTACGGCTCGGCGCGCACGCTCTACAATTTCAATATCGACAACGCCGACGCGTATTGAGGCAGCATGACCTATCGCAACCCGCCGACGACGCCGCGCAAATCCGCGACCTTCGACGACTACACGCTCTCCGAAATCCGCCGCGCCGCGGCGACCGGCATCTACGATATCAGAGGTGCCGGCGCCAAGCGCAAGCTGCCGCATTTCGATGACCTTCTGTTCCTCGGCGCCTCGATCTCGCGCTATCCGCTGGAAGGCTACCGCGAGCGCTGCGACACATCCGTGGTGCTCGGTTCGCGCCACGCCAAGAAGCCTATCGAACTGAAGATCCCGATCACCATTGCCGGCATGAGCTTCGGCTCGCTGTCCGGTCCCGCCAAGGAAGCGCTCGGGCGCGGCGCGACGCTGTCGGGCACCTCGACCACGACCGGCGATGGCGGCATGACAGAGGAAGAGCGCGGCCATTCCAAGCAACTGGTCTATCAGTATCTGCCCTCGCGCTACGGCATGAACCTGCGCGACCTGCGCCGCGCCGATGCGATCGAAGTGGTCGTCGGCCAGGGCGCCAAGCCCGGCGGCGGCGGCATGCTGCTCGGCCAGAAGATTTCGGATCGTGTCGCCGAAATGCGCACGCTGCCCAAAGGCATCGACCAGCGCTCGGCCTCGCGCCACCCCGACTGGACGGGCCCGGACGATCTCGAGATCAAGATACTCGAACTGCGCGAAATCACCGATTGGGAAAAACCGATCTACGTCAAGGTCGGCGGCGCCCGGCCCTACTACGATACAGCGCTTGCGGTGAAGGCCGGCGCCGATGTCGTCGTGGTCGATGGCATGCAGGGCGGAACGGCTGCAACGCAGGAAGTGTTTATCGAGAATGTCGGCCAGCCGACGCTCGCCTGCATCAGGCCGGCGGTGCAGGCGCTGCAGGATCTCGGCATGCACCGCAAGGTTCAGCTCATCGTCTCAGGCGGCATCCGCAACGGCGCCGATGTGGCCAAGGCGCTGGCGCTCGGCGTCGACGCCGTGTCGATCGGCACCGCGGCACTCGTGGCGCTCGGTGACAACGATCCCCGCTGGGAGGCGGAGTACAACGAACTCGGCACCACATCGGGCGCCTATGACGACTGGCATGAGGGCAAGGATCCTGCCGGCATCACCACGCAGGACCCCGAACTGATGAAGCGGGTCGACCCCGTGGCCGCCGGGCGCCGGTTGGCGAACTATTTGAAGGTGATGACGCTGGAGGCGCAGACCATCGCCCGCGCCTGCGGCAAGAACAGCCTGCACAATCTCGAACCCGAGGACCTCGTCGCATTGACGATCGAGGCTGCCGCCATGGCCGGCGTGCCGCTGGCCGGCACCAACTGGATACCGGGGAAGAACGGCTTCTGATCAAAGGGCCGAAGGCCATATGCTCTAGGGCCAACAATCGATAAGAAATGGGGAACTTCAGTGACAGTTGATCTTGCAGAGTTCGCAAGGGCGAAAAACGTCAAATATTTCATGATTTCCTACACTGACCTGTTCAGTGGCCAGCGTGCCAAGCTGGTACCGGCGCAAGCCATTGCCGACATGCAGAAGGACGGTGCCGGCTTTGCCGGGTTCGCCACCTGGCTCGACCTCACGCCGGCGCATCCCGACATGCTGGCGGTGCCGGATCCAGACTCGGTCATCCAGTTGCCATGGAAACCGGAAGTCGCCTGGGTCGCCGCCAACTGCATCATGGACGACAAGGACGTCGACCAGGCGCCGCGCAACACACTGAAGCGGCTGATCGCCGAGGCAGCCGCCGACGGCATGCACGTCAAGACCGGCGTCGAGGCCGAGTTCTTCCTGATCTCGCCGGACGGCAAGACGATCTCCGATGAATACGACACGGCATCGAAGCCTTGCTACGACCAGCAAGCGGTGATGCGCCGTTACGATGTCATCGCCGAGATCTGCGACCACATGCTGGCGCTCGGCTGGGGCGCTTACCAGAACGACCACGAGGACGCTAACGGCCAATTCGAGATGAACTGGGCGTTCGACGATGCGCTGCCGACCGCGGACAAGCATTCCTTCTTCAAGTTCATGGTCAAGTCGATCGCGGAAAAGCATGGGCTGCGCGCCACTTTCATGCCCAAACCGTTCCAGGGCCTGACCGGCAATGGCTGCCATGCCCACATCTCTGTCTGGGACAAATCGGGCAAGACCAATGTCTTCGCCGACAATTCGATGGAGCTCGGTCTTTCCGCCAAAGGCAAGAACTTCCTTGGCGGCATCATGAAGCACGCTTCGGCGCTCGCCGCGATCACCAACCCGACGGTCAATTCCTACAAGCGCATCAACGCGCCGCGCACCATTTCGGGCGCGACCTGGGCGCCGAACACGGTGACCTGGACCGGCAACAACCGCACCCACATGGTGCGCGTGCCCGGCCCCGGCCGCTTCGAATTGCGCCTGCCCGATGGCGCTGCCAACCCCTATCTCCTGCAGGCGGTCATCATCGCCGCCGGCCTCGACGGCATCCGCTCGAAGGCCGATCCGGGCAAGCGCTACGATATCGACATGTACCAGCATGGCCACACGGTGAAGGGCGCGCCTAAGCTGCCGCTCAACCTGCTCGATGCGTTGCGCGAGTTCGACAAGGACAAATCGCTCAAGGCGGCGCTGGGTGAGGAATTCTCGTCGGCATATCTAAAGCTGAAGCACCAGGAATGGAATTCCTATGCTTCGCACTTCACGCAATGGGAGCGCGACCACACGCTGGACATCTAGAGCATCAGACCGAAAAAGTGTGACACGGTTTTCGGCAAAGGCGATGCGTCAAGGAAGTTCCTGTGTGGGGCGGGCGACCTCGGAATGAACGTATGAAATACTCGATCTTCTCGCTCGCCCGCGCCGCTCTTTCCGGCCACAAAAACTGGCAACGCACCTGGCGCGACGCCGCGCCGAAGGACCGCTACGACGTGGTGATCATCGGCGGCGGCGGCCATGGGCTGGCCACCGCCTGGTTCCTGGCCAGCGAATTCGGCATCAAAAATGTCGCGGTGCTGGAAAAGGGCTGGATCGGTTCCGGCAATGCCGGCCGCAACACCACCATCATCCGCTCCAACTACGGCCTGCCCGGCAATACCGGCTTCTACGAATTGTCGATGAAGCTTTGGGAACGGATGGAGCAGGACCTCAACTACAACGCGATGGTCAGCCAGCGCGGCGTCATCAACCTCTACCATTCCGACGCGCAGCGCGACGCCTATGCACGGCGCGGCAACACCATGCGCATCAACGGCATCGACGCCGAACTGCTCGACCTGGCGGCGGTCAAGAAGATGATCCCGTTCCTGAACTTCGACAATGCGCGCTTTCCCGTGCAGGGCGGGCTGCTACAGCGACGCGGCGGCACGGCGCGGCACGACGCGGTGGTCTGGGGCTACGCCCACGCTGCCAGCGAACTCGGCGTCGACATCATCCAGAATTGCGAAGTCACGGGCTTTGTCAGGGACGCCAACGGCAAGGTGACTGGCGTCGAGACCTCGCGCGGCAGGATCGACGCCGGCAAGGTCGGCATGGCGGTAGCCGGGTCCTCATCGCGCGTCGCGGCGATGGCTGGCCTGCGGCTGCCGATCGAAAGCCATGTGCTGCAGGCCTTCGTCTCGGAGGCGATCAAGCCGCTCATTCCCGGCGTCATGACGTTTGGCGCCGGCCATTTCTATGTCAGCCAGTCCGACAAGGGCGGGCTGGTCTTCGGCGGCGACATCGACGGTTACAATTCCTATGCCCAGCGCGGCAACATGCCTGTCATGGAAGATGTCTGCGAGGGCGGCATGGCGCTGATGCCGATGATAGGCCGCGTCCGCCTGCTGCGCCAATGGGGCGGCATCATGGATATGTCGATGGACGGCTCGCCGATCATCGACAAGACACCGGTCGACGGGCTCTACCTCAATGCCGGCTGGTGTTATGGCGGCTTCAAGGCGACACCCGGCTCAGGCTTCGTCTTCGCCCATCTGCTTGCTCGCGATGAATCGCACGCCGAGGCCGCCCGCTTCCGGCTCGACCGGTTCCGGTCTGGTGCTGTCATCGACGAAAAGGGCCAGGGCGCCCAACCGAACCTGCACTGAGGACAGTCGAAAAACATGCGTATTGTCTGTCCCTTCTGTGGTGAACGCGAGCTCGGCGAGTTCACCTATCTCGGCGACGCCAAGCCGGTGCGGCCGGCGCCTGGAGCGTCGGAAGATGAGGTCTACGATTACGTCTATCTGCGCGACAACATCGCCGGCGTGATGGATGAGAACTGGTATCATGGCGGCGGCTGCCGGGCCTGGCTGAAGGTCACCCGCAACACGCTGACGCACGAGATTTCGGCTGTGGAACCGGCGGCGGGTGCCGGGGCGAGGCAGGTTGCGAAATGAATATTTCCTGCCAACTCGGCGCCGCCCCTCACCTGCCTGCCGGCATCCTCTCCCCGTATAGGGACGGGGACAGGGGTGCTGCCGTCCCCGGTTTCGCCGATCGCCAGCGCTGCAAGAAGGAAGCCAACTTAGCGGCCAGCCCCCTTCTCCCCGTCACTATACGGGGAGAAGTGCCCGGCAGGGCGATGAGGGGCAGTGCTGCCCTCCGCCATGACATCGAATCGACGAGAGGCTGGACATCGTGACCTCTCAACCCCATCGTCTCACATCCGGCGGTCTCGTCGACCGTTCGGCGCCGCTGAATTTCAGATTCGACGGCAAGAGCTTCTCCGGTTTCAAAGGCGACACGCTTGCCTCGGCACTGGTTGCCAACGGCGTCAAGCTGGTTGGCCGCTCGTTCAAGTACCATCGCCCGCGCGGCATCCTGACCGCGGGATCGGAAGAACCTAACGCGCTGGTGGAGCTGCGCAGCGGTGCACGGCGCGAGCCGAACACCAAGGCGACGACAGCGGAGCTCTATGAAGGGCTCGACGCCGCCAGCCAGAACCGCTGGCCGTCGCTCGCCTTCGACGTGATGTCGGTCAACCAGCTGTTCGCGCCGATCTTCGTCGCCGGCTTCTACTACAAGACCTTCATGTGGCCGGCGAAGTTCTGGGAAGCGATCTATGAGCCGGCGATTCGCCGCGCCGCGGGTCTCGGCCGTGCAGCCGGCATTGCCGATCCGGATCATTACGACAAGGCGTGGGCGCATTGCGACGTGCTGATCGCCGGGTCCGGCCCGACGGGCCTCGCAGCCGCCCTCGCAGCAGGCCGCAGCGGCGCCCGCGTCATCCTGTGTGAAGAGGACTTTGTTCCCGGCGGGCGCCTGCTTGCCGATGGCGGCATGATCGACGGCATGCCTGCCGACGAATGGATCGCGCGCACGCTCAGTGAGCTTGCCGCCATGCCTGATGTCCGCATCATGACGCGCACGACGCTGTTCGGCGTCTATGATGGCGGCACCTATGGCGCGATCGAGCGTGTCAGCGACCATCTGCCCTCGCCGCCGGAGCACCAGGTGCGCCAGCGGCTATGGCGGATCGTGGCCAAGCGCTGCGTCGTCGCGGCAGGCGCGCTCGAACGGCCAATCGTCTTTGCCGGCAATGACACGCCGGGCGTGATGATGGCGTCCGCCATGCGCAGCTATATCGCACGTTATGCCGCGGCACCGGCCAGACGCATCGCGCTGTTCACCAACAACGAGGACGGCTGGCGCACCGTCGAGGCAGCGCTCGGGGCGGGACTGCAGGTCGCCGCCGTGATCGACGCGCGCGCCGAAATCTCTTCCGAGCACCGCTCGCTTGCCAGCAAGGGCGGCTTTGCGGTTCTGCATGGCTCCGTCAGCGGCATCGATGGCGGCAAGAATGGTGTGCGCAAGATTTCCGTCTCACTCACCGGCGGCGCGCGTGCCGAAGTGGAAGCCGATGGGCTTGCCGTTTCCGGCGGCTGGAACCCGGCGGTCGGGCTCACCTCCTATCATCGCGGCCGGCCGAAATGGCGCGACGATATCGCCGCCTTCGTGCCCGACGGCGCGCCTCCGGGAATGGTCGCGGCTGGTGCCGCCAACGGCGCCTTCGGGCTTGGCGCCTGCTTGCGAGAAGGATTTGCGGCGGGCGCGGCTGCGGCACGTGATGCCGGACACGGCAATGGCTCAGGCTCCACGCCGGTGGCCGACGACGAAGCCTTTTCACTGGCGCCGCTTTGGCACGTTGCCGGCAAGGGCAAGGCTTTCGTCGACCAGCAGCATGATGTCACCGCATCGGATATCGAGCTGGCACAGCGCGAAGGGTTCGAATCGGTCGAGCACCTGAAGCGCTACACCACGCTCGGCATGGCGACCGACCAGGGCAAGACCTCGAACGTCGCCGGCCTCGCCATCATGGCGGCGGTCACAGGCAAATCCATTCCCGAGACCGGCACGACAATCTACCGGCCTCCCTATGTGCCGGTCGCCATCGGCGCCTTCGCCGGCCATCATCGCGACGAGAATTTTCACGCCACGCGGCTGACGCCGTCGCATCATTGGGCCGCCGAACAGGGCGCGATCTTCGTCGACACCGGCCTATGGAAGCGCGCGCAATGGTATCCGCGCGCCGGCGAGAAGGATTGGCTGGAATCGGTGACCCGCGAGGTCAAGGCGGTGCGCTCAGGCGTCGGCTTCTGCGATGTCTCGACGCTGGGCAAGATCGACGTGCATGGCGCGGACGCCGGCGCCTTCCTCGACCGCGTCTACATCAACACCTTCTCCACTCTTGCGGTGGGAAAAGCGCGCTACGGGCTGATGCTGCGCGAGGACGGCATCGTCTATGATGACGGCACCACGTCGCGGCTGGCCGAGGACCACTATTTCCTCACCACCACCACGGCCAAGGCCGGGCTGGTGATGCAGCATCTCGAATTCTGCCGGCAGGTGCTGTTTCCGGAACTCGATGTGCAGTTAACCTCGGTCTCCGACCAGTGGGCGCAATTTTCCATTGCCGGACCCAAAACCCGCGACCTGTTGAAAGAGATCGTCGATCCCTCGGAAGACCTTTCCAACGAAGGGTTCCCCTTCATGGGCGCGCGCGAAGTCGCGTTGCGCGGCGGCGTCAAGGCGCGACTGTTTCGCATCTCGTTCTCGGGCGAAATGGCGTTCGAGATTTCGGTGCCGGCGCGCTACGGCGAGGCGATGGCGCGCAATCTGATGATTGCGGGCAAGCCGTTCGGCGTGACGCCTTACGGCACCGAGGCACTCGGCGTCATGCGCATCGAAAAGGGTCACGTCGCGGGTCCGGAACTCAGCGGCACGACCACCGCGGCCGATCTCGGCCTCGGCAAGATGATGTCGACCAAGAAGGATTTCATCGGCCGCGTCATGGCCGGACGCGAGGCGCTGGTCGCAGCGGATCGGCAGGTCGTCGTCGGCATCAAGCCGACCGACAAGGCCCGGCGCCTGCGTTCCGGCGCGCACATCATTCCGAAGGGGCAGACACCCGGGCCCGACAACGACCAGGGCTACGTCACCTCGGTCTGCTTCTCGCCGACATCAGACCAATGGATCGGGCTTGCACTTGTCGAGCGCGGCCGCGAGCGGTTCGGCGAGATCGTGCATGCGCACGATCCGCTACGCGGTGAGGATTACGATTTGGAACTGTGCAACCCTGTCTTCTATGACCCGGATGGAGGGCGCCAGCGTGGCTGAGTTTTCCTGGGAAACCCGCAGCCCTCTCCACCGCGCACTCGTCGCCGGTCCACACGGCGCGCGAGGCGACGCCGGCGTGACCCTGAGCGAGATCCGCAATTTCGACCTTGTCCAGGTGATGGCGCGGCGCGGCAAGACGGCCGAGATGGCGAGCGCCGCGAACGCGCATTTCGGCGTGACGGCGCCGGAAACACCGAAGACGGCCGCAGCAGCCGAAGCCACGCTCATCTGGTCGGGACCGGATCAGTTCTTCGTGCTGTCGAAAGGCGGACACACGGTGGAGTCGCTGGCCCCGGTTTTCGCGACCTCGGCTTCGCTCTCGGACCAGTCACATGCGCGGGTGTTGATCAGCATTTCCGGCACCAAGGCGCGCGCCCTGCTCGCCAAACTGTCGTCGATCGATCTGTATCCGGCGGCGTTCCCGGTCGGAGCCGCGGCAACCACCTCGATGGATCACACCAGCGTCACGCTGTGGCGCGGCAATGATGCGCCGGACGGACAGGCTGTTTTCACCGTTCTGGTGTTTTCGACCTTCGCCGAAAGCCTGTGGCACACGATGCTGGACTCGGCTGCCGAGTATGGTGTCGAGATCGGGCATTCGGAGGACTTGGCGTAGCACTGCGCTTCTTCCCCGCCTTGCCAAACTCCGCTCCGCTGCTATTCTTGCTGCTAAAATATTTTCACACACAGGCAAACTTGTTTCTCGAACCGCAAGGCTGAGATGAGCCAGTCGCCCTACCCCACCGTGACAGCCGGACCGCCCAGGCCAAGCCTGATCCTGCGGCCCGGCCAGATCGCGCTGCCGGCCGGCATGGAGCGCTATACCGTACAGGGGAATGGCGCGGTGCTGATCGAGGTCGAGGCCGGCGATACGATCACGGTTCGCAACGTCGAGGGAGGCCAGGCCTGCGAGTTGCTGGCCTGGGACAGGTCAGGCGCCAGCGATCCCGGCATTCTCGGTGAAAAATCCAACAGCAATGCCGCCGGCATCAAGGCGCTGCTCACCGAGGGCGACGACAGTCTTTCGGCGGTGCGCCGCGGCCTCGAACGCCGCCAGGTTCAGCTTGGGCAGGCCGAGGCGGTGCGCGTGTTTGGCGGCACCACACCAGCCGGTACCGAGCAGGCATTCACAGTCGCGCGCGACGGCGCGATGCTGATCGCCGCACCCGGCGGTCCGATGCTGGTCGACGGGCACGACACAGCGACGCCGCTCAGCGTCGTCGTGCGGCGCAACACGATCCGCCTGAAAACGAAATCCCGGCTTGCCGATCCATTGGCCGATCCGGTGCTCGATTTGCGCGTTCATTCGGCGACGGCGGAATCGTATTTCGTCAAGGCGGGCGACTATCTGCAGATCATCGATGTCGACGGGCGCCAGTGCACCGACTTCCAGTGTTTCTCGGCCCGCAAGCTGGACAAGGGGCTCGACCATCCGCTCGACGTCACGACGACGCGCACGCTGATGGGCGCAAGCTATCCGATGCCCGGCCTGCATTCGAAATATTACGACCAGGACATGGAACCGCTGGTTGAGGTGGTGCAGGACACATGCGGCCGGCATGATGCCTTCGCGCTCGCCTGCGCGGCGAAATATTATGACGACATCGGCTATCCCGGCCACAACAACTGCTCGGAGAACTTTAATCGCGCGCTGGACGGCAAGGGCGTCAATCCCCGCACCGGCTGGATGGCGATCAACTTCTTCTTCAACACGGCGATCGACGCCCATGGCGTCATGGTGTCGGACGAGCCATGGTCGCGGGCCGGCGACTATGTTCTGCTCAGAGCGCTGACCGACATCGTCTGCGTCTCCTCGGCCTGCCCCGACGACACGACGCCGGCCAATGGCTGGGACCTGACCGACATCCACGTGCGGACCTATTCCGGCCAGCACAAATTCTCGCGAGCGATCGCCAGACGCATGACGCCTGATTCGGAACCGAAAATGACCCGCGAGACAGCTTTCCATTCGAGCTTTGCCAAACACACACGCGACTTCGTCGAGTACAGGGGCTATTGGCTGGCCAATTCGTTCGCCAGGGAAGGCGCCATCGCCGAATATTGGGCCTGCCGGCAGGATGCCGTGATCATGGACCTGTCGCCGCTGCGCAAGTTCGAAGTGACCGGCCCGGATGCCGAAGCGCTGCTGCAATATACGCTGACGCGTGACGTCAAGAAGCTCGGCGTCGGCCAGGTCGTCTACTCCGCCATGTGTTACGAACATGGCGGCATGATCGACGACGGCACGCTTCTGCGGCTCGGCAAGGACAATTTCCGCTGGATTGGCGGCGACGATCTGTCCGGCGAATGGCTGCGCGAGACGGCAACAAAGCTCGGCCTCAACGCGCTGGTGCGCTCGTCCACCGACCAGATGCACAACATCGCGGTGCAAGGGCCAAAGAGCCGCGACATCCTGAAGGAGGTGATGTGGACCTCGCCGCTGCAGCCATCGATCGAGGAACTCGAATGGTTCCGCTTCGCCGTCGCCAAGATCGGCGGTGGCAACGGCATCCCCGTCCTCGTTTCACGCACCGGCTATACCGGCGAACTCGGCTACGAGATTTGGTGCCATCCGCGCGACGCGCAAAAGGTCTTCGACGCGATCTGGGAGGCCGGCCAGCCGCATGGGCTGAAGCCGATGGGCCTGCAGGCGCTCGACATGGTGCGCATCGAGGCCGGACTGATCTTCGCCGGTTACGAATTTTCCGACCAGACCGATCCGTTCGAGGCTGGTATCGGCTTCACCGTGCCGCTGAAGAGCAAGACCGACGATTTCATCGGCCGCGAGGCGCTGATCCGGCGCAAGGATCATCCGCAGACAAAGCTGGTCGGCCTCGACATCGACAGCAATGTCGCCGTCGGCCACGGCGACTGCGTCCATGTCGGGCGCGCCCAGATCGGCGTCGTCACGTCGGGCATGCGCTCGCCGGTGCTGAGCAAGAACATCGCGCTGGCGCGGCTCGACGTCGCTCATGCCGCTGTCGGCACGGAGGTCGAGATCGGCAAGCTCGACGGCCACGCCAAGCGGCTGCCGGCTCGGGTCGTGGCCTTTGCCCACTACGATCCGCAAAAGACCAAACCACGTTCCTGACCTGCCCTTTTGGGACTCGCAAAGCGCCCGCCGGCCGCACCGCCGGACGCTTTGATGTTCGCGCGCGCAAGCGTGATGTGCATGGTTTCACAAATCGCTTGACGTGACGGCGCGCCGGATCAATCTTCACTCCTAAGAAAAAAATACGACTGAGTGGAAACACTGCGGCCGGAACGATCATTTGCCGGGGAGTAAGTTTCGCGTAGCCGAGGCATCACTGGCGGGGAACATCGAAAAAGGGGAACTCATCCACATGAGCACAATAAGTACGGTCCTGGACCAGCCTGCCGAAAGCAAGCTGCTCAGGCATATCGACTGGCGCGGCGCCTTCTGGGTGGCGAGTGGCGTTCCGGCGCTGGTCCTGTTCTCGATCGGCGGCATTGCCGGCACGACGGGAAAGCTGGCGTTCCTGATCTGGACGGTGTCCATGATCATGGGCTTCCTGCAATCCTTCACCTATGCCGAGATCGCCGGCCTGTTCCCGAACAAGTCCGGCGGTGCCTCGATCTACGGCGCCACGGCCTGGCTGCGCTACTCCAAGTTCATCGCGCCGCTGTCGGTGTGGTGCAACTGGTTCGCCTGGTCGCCGGTGCTGTCGCTCGGCTGCTCGATCGCCGCCGCCTATATCCTCAATGCACTGGCGCCGGTGCCGCTGTTCACCGAGGCCTCGCCCGATGTCGTCGCCTACATCGCCGCGCACGCCGGAACGGCGCCTGCCGACGCCATCACCGCGGTGACCGCCGCCGCGACGCCGGCGATCCGCAACTGGACGCTGTGGAGCCACACGCTAGGCCCGGTGTCCTTCACGCTCAATGCCACCTTCTTCATCGGCGCGGTGCTGATGCTGATCATCTTCTCGATCCAGCATCGCGGCATCCTGGGCACTGCCAGCGTGCAGAAATATATCGGACTGCTGGTCATTATCCCGATGCTGATCGTCGGCGTGGTGCCGATCTTCACCGGCCAGATCGACTGGTCGAACTTTTCGCCTCTGGTGCCGCTCGCCGCCGCCTATGCACCTGAGCCCGGCTCCTGGAACATCGCCGGCTGGACATTGGCGCTCGGCGGCATGTTCATCGCCGCATGGTCGACCTACGGGTTCGAAACCGCCGTCTGCTACACGTCGGAGTTCAAGAACCCAGGTACCGATACGTTCAAGGCCATCTTCTATTCCGGCCTGCTCTGCATGCTTTTGTTCATCCTGGTGCCCTTCACCTTCCAGGGCGTGCTGGGCTTGAACGGCATGCTGGCAACACCGATCGTCGACGGCTCCGGCGTGGCCGATGCGCTGGCCGGCATGGTCGGCGGCGGCAGGCTTATCCACAGCCTCCTGGTGATGCTGATGATCCTGGCGCTGGTGCTGTGCATCATGACGGCGATGGCCGGCTCGTCGCGCACGCTCTACCAGGGCTCGGTCGACGGCTGGCTGCCCCGTTATCTCAGCCACGTCAACGAGCACGGCGCGCCGACGCGGGCCATGTGGACCGATCTCTGCTTCAATCTGGTCGTGCTGGCGATCGCCTCGGCCGACGCGACGAGCTTCTTCTTCATCCTCGCCGTGTCGAACTGCGGCTACATCATCTTCAATTTCCTCAACCTCAATGCCGGCTGGATCCACCGCATCGACAACGGCCATATCGCACGGCCGTGGAAAGCACCGAGCTGGCTCTTGGGGATCGGGGCGATCTTCGCCTACGTCAACGCGATCTTCATGGGCGCAGGAGCCAAGGTGTGGAACCCGATGGCGCTGTGGGCCGGACTGATCACGGCGGCGCTGATCATCCCGGTGTTCTGCTTCCGCCACTACATCCAGGACAAGGGCAAATTCCCCGACCACATGCTGGCCGATCTCGGCATGGCGGGAGCCGACCTTTCGGTCAAGAAGGCGGGCATGCTGCCCTATCTGACGCTGGTCGCCGGCGTGGCGGTCATGCTCATCGCGAATTGGGTGTTCGTCATCTGATGGTCTGACTGCGGCCTAAACCATTGCATCAAGGAAAACCGGCCGGTCGCAAATCGACCGGCCGGTTTTTTATTCCGCCGCCAACGGCAGTTGCGGCCGTTCGATGCCTTCGATCTCCCCTGGCTCCGGCGCCTGCTGGTCGGTCTTCGCCTTCTTCGGCTCGCGGCCGAAGAAGAGCGCATAGCCCGCGGGCAGCACCAGGATGGTGAGCACGGTGGCGACCAGAATGCCGCCCATCATGGCATAGGCGAGCGGTCCCCAGAACACGCCGCGCGAGATCGGGATCAGTGCCAGCACCGCCGTCATCGCCGTCAGCACGATCGGCCTGAAGCGGCGCACGGCCGAGCCGACGATCGCTTCGGAACGGTCCATGCCCTTGGCAATGTCCTGGTCGATCTGGTCGACCAGGATGATCGAGTTGCGCATGATGATGCCGAGCAGGGCGATGACACCGAGGATGGCGACGAAGCCGAACGGTGCACCGCTGATCAGCAGAGCCGCGGCCGCGCCGATGATGCCGAGCGGGCCGGTGGCCAGCACCAGCATCGCCTTGCCGAAGTTCTGCAGCTGGATCATCAGGAGCACGACGATGATGGCCAGCATGATCGGCGCCTTGGCGGCGATCGAAGCCTGGCTTTCGGCCGAATCCTCCGCACCGCCCTGGATCTCGATCTTGTAGCCGGGCGCCAGACCGTCACGCAGGCCCTGCATGTCCTTGTACATCTTGGTGACGACGTCGTTGGACTGCACGCCGTCTGGCAAGGTGGCGCGCACGCTGATCGTCGGCAGGCGGTCGCGGCGCCACTCGATGCCTTGCTCCAGCACAGGCACCACCTTGGCCACCTGCGACAGCGGCACGAAGCCGCCGAAATCGGTCGGTATATAGACCGAGTCCACCGACGACAGCAGGCTGCGGCTGGCATCCGGCTCGCGGGCGACGATCGACACCGTCTCCTCGCCGTCGCGGAAATCGTCGAGCGGCGCGCCGGACATCGTCGCCTGCAGCATCTGGCGGATGCGCTGCGAGGTGACGCCGAGCGCACGGGCGCGATCCTGATCGATGACCAGCTTCATCGCCGGAACGGGCTCCAGCCAGTCGTCATGGACGGCGCCGAGCAGGGGATCCTCCCGGAACTTCGCCTTCACCTGGTCGGCGATGCGGCGCACCTCCTGGCGGTCCGGACCCATGACGCGCATCTGCACGGGCCAGCCGGTCGGCGGTCCGAGGAACAGGCGGTCGACCTTGGCGCGGATCGAGGGGAAGTCTTCGGCCAGAACCGTACGCAGCTTGACGATCAGCCGCTCGCGCGCCGGCTCGTCATTGGCCATGACCAGCATCTGGGCGAAGTTCGGGTTGCGCAGTTGCTGGTCGAGCGGCAGGAAGAAGCGCGGGGCGCCCTCGCCGATATAAGTGGCGATGAAACGCTTGTCCTTGTCGTCCATCATCTTGGCTTCCAGGGCCTTGGCCTGCGCCTCGACCTCCTTGATGCTGGTGCCTTCCGGCAGCCAGAGGTCGACGAGAATTTCGGGCCGCGACGATTGCGGGAAGAAATTCTGCGGGATGAACTGGAACGCCCAAAGGCTGGTGCCGAAAGTCGCCAGCGTCATCACCAAAACGATGATGCGATGGCGCACGGCCCAGCTGACCGTGGCACGCAGCCGACGATAGAAGCCTGTGTCGAAGGCGTCGTGATGGCTGCCGGCATGCTTGCGCTGCTTGAGGATCATATAGCCGAGCCAGGGCGTGAAATAGACCGCCACGAACCACGACACGATCAGCGCGATGCCCACGACATAGAACAAGGTGCGCACATATTCGCCAGCCGTCGAAGCAGCGAACCCGACCGGTATGAAGCCGGCGGTGGTGATCAGTGTGCCGGTCAACATCGGGAAGGCGGTCGAGGAATAGGCGAAGCTCGCCGCCTCGATCTTGACCAGCCCCTCTTCGAGCTTGCGCTCCATCATCTCGACGACGATCATGGCATCATCGACAAGCAGGCCGAGCGCGATGATCAGCGCGCCCAGCGAAATGCGCTGCAGGTCGATGCCGATCTCGTACATGATGGCGAAGGTGGCGGCGAGCACCAGCGGTATGGCGATGGCGATGACCAGCCCCGAGCGCCAGCCGATCGACAGGAACGAGACGACGAGCACGATCAGCAGCGCTTCGCCAAGCGCATGCATGAATTCGCTGACGGCATCCGTGACGACGCCCGGCTGGTCGGAAATCTGGTCGACCGAAACGCCATAGGGCAGCGCCTCCTCGAAGCGCTTGTAGGTCGCCTCGACATCCTTGCCGACATCGGTGACTTTAAAACCCTTGGCCATGACCACGCCAAGCTGCACGCTGTCGTGGCCATTGAAGCGGTATTTGCGCTGGAAGGGGTCCTCCAGGCCCGAAGTGACGGTGGCGATGTCGCCCAGCCGGGTAACCTGGCCGCCGGCGCGCAGGCGCAGTTCGCGGATGTCGGCCGCCTTGGCGACGTCGCCTTCGACCGAGATGCGCACCGAATTGACGCCGGTGTCGACGGAACCCGCGGGGTCGACGTTGTTCTGGCCCTTGATCGCGTTCTGCAGGTCGGTCAGCGTCAGGCCGCGTTCGGCCAGCGCCTTGGACGAGACATCGATATAGAGCTTTTCCGGCTGGTCGCCGATGATGACGGCCTTTTCGACGCCGGGCGTCGTCAAAAGCATATCGCGCGCCTGGATGGCGAACTTCTTCAATTCGGGAAAGGAGAAGCCGTCGCCGCTGATCGAATGCAGGGTGATAAACGTGTCGCCGAACTCGTCGTTGAAATACGGGCCGAGCAGGCCTTGCGGCAGGTCGCCCTGGATATCGCCGACTTTCTTGCGCACCTGATAGAAAGCATCCGTCACTTCGGCGGCGGTGGTGTCGCCCTTGATCTGGACGGTAATGATGGCGCTGCCGGCGTGGGTGAAGGAACGCACGAAATCGAGATGCGGCGTCTCCTGCAATTTGCGCTCGATCTTGTTGACGACCTGGTCCTCCATCTCCTGGATTGAGGAGCCCGGCCAGATCGCCTGCACGACCATGACGCGGAAGGTGAAGTCGGGATCCTCCTTCTGGCCCATGCGCATCAAGCCGAGCGCGCCGGCTATGATGATCAGCCCGAACAGGAAGCGCGCAATGGAGGGATGGCCGATGGCCCAACGGGACAGGTTGAAGGGACGCTTTTCTTCAGTGGGGGTCGTCATCGGAAGTGGTCCACTTTGCTTGGTTGCCGGCGCTTGGTGCTTCGAAAAAGGGGCTTCGAGGAAGCGCGCGCGGAACGAAATCATCTGCGTTCGATACTGGCTTCCGGGCGGCGTTGCTCTTCAAGCGGAGAGACACTCATCGCGGTGGGACGCGAGGGTCGATGCGGGGGTACATCGGCCTTGACGTCTCGACCTTCGGGCACGCCGCCCGGAAACCTGCGGCCGCGGGAACGCGCGGCCGACCTGTCTGTCGTCAGCGCAACTGGCTGGCTTCGTCGCCCTCGGCCGAGGCGGACTGCTGTGCGGTGCCGCCGGGGAGTTTCACCTTCAGGTTCTCGGTCATGAACTGCGTACCGGCGGCGACCACGACGTCGCCCGGTTTCAATCCCTCCGCGACACGCACGCCGTCGGGGGCGAACTCGGCGACCTTGACCGAACGGGCATGCACGGTGTCGGCGCCACGATCGACCGTCCAGACGATCGACTGGCTGTCTTTCTCGGCGAGTGCACTGAGCGGGATGGACACGAGCTGCTTTTCGTTGGCCGCCGACGCCTCGATATTGGCG
Source organism: Mesorhizobium sp. B2-3-15 (assembly GCF_006442875.1). Lineage (NCBI taxonomy): Bacteria > Pseudomonadati > Pseudomonadota > Alphaproteobacteria > Hyphomicrobiales > Phyllobacteriaceae > Mesorhizobium > Mesorhizobium sp. B2-3-15. Next base: position 167,521 of record NZ_VFVO01000005.1, read on the forward strand.
GTCATGCCGAGCAGCACGCGCGGGTCGTTGGGCAGGCTGACGCGGACGGCAAAGGTGCGCGACTGCGGATCGGCGCTGCCGGCGACCTCACGGACCTTGCCGTCAAGCTTCAGCCCATCGTCCGACCAGAAGCCCGCCTTGACGTCCTTGCCCGGCTTGAACTCGGCGATCTCCATTTCCGGAACCGCGATCAGCACTTCCTTTTCACCGTCGACCGCGACGGTGACCACGGGCGTGCCCGAGCCGACCACCTGGCCGACATCGGCGTTTACCGCCGTGACGATGCCGTCCCTGTCGGCCTTGAGGTCGGTATAGCCGACCTGGTTCCTGGCCTGGGCAAGCGTAGAGCGGGCGGAGTCGCGCGTGGCGATTGCCTGGTCATAGGTCAGTGTCGCCTGTTCGAGCTGCGATTTCGGCGCGAAGTTCTTGGCGAAAAGCTGTTCGGCGCGCTTACGGGCGAGTTCGACCGTCTCGACCTGCCGTTCAGAGGCATCGAGTGCCGCCTGCGCGCTCTTGACCGACAGGTCATAGTCGGAGGGATCGATGCGGGCGAGCACGTCGCCAGGCGCCACGTGCTGGCCGATGTCGACGAGACGCTCGGTGATCTTGCCATTGACCCGGAAACCCAGCGTGCTCTCGGTGCGGGCGCGCACCGATCCGGAATAGGACAGCGTGCGGGTGTCATGCGCCTGGGCGATCTCGACGACCTTGACCGGACGGATGATGTCCTTCACCTCGGCTTTTTCCTGCGAGCAGCCGGCAAGCCCAAGCGATGCGACGATCAGGCCGGCAGCTGGGAGCTTGCGAAGGATGGAACTGGGCAAAAACATTTCGGTACTCCCGACTGGAGACGGACTGTCGACACCGGCACCGGCTGGCGACGGCTATTTCAAGGCTCTGATGGCGTAATCGATGAGGTCGTCGGGCATTGCCCGATTGGTCTTGGCGAGGCACTGCGCCACCATCTGCGGATGGCACAGGATGACGGTGGCGGCACCGAAGCAACGCGATGCGGTCACCGGGTCCTGCTTCCTGAACTCGCCAGCCTCGATGCCCTCGCCGATCACCTCGGCGAAGAGATCGTGAATGCTGTCGACATGCTTGTCGATCACGCCCCAGTCCCGCTCGAGCGCGACGATGACCATCTCGTGAACCTTCTGGTCGTCGAGCATGACCTCCATCGTCAGCTTGTATTGTGCATGCACATAACGACGCAGCCGCTCCTCGGCGCTGATCGGCAGGTGCATGATCTCGTAAGCCATCTTGTAGCTGGCGCCGAGCATCCGGCCACATACGGCCTGGTGGATCTCGACCTTGGAGGCAAAGAAACGATAGATGTTGGCCGGTGACATGCCGAGTTCGCGGGCGATGTCGGCGACATTGGTCTTGCCGTAGCCATAGTGCCGGAACAGGCGCTCGGCGCAATCGAGTATGCGCGTTACATTTTCCTGTCGGGCGACGTCGGCGACGATGTTGGCGGCTTCGGACATAGCTCTCTGTCAAATAACGAGTGACGAATTTCGATTTTCATCACTCGTAAATCTAAATGAGCGAGGTGTCAACGCGGATTCGGTGTACGCGTACGATAGGTGACAATTGGTGACATCCAGTAGACGTCACAAGGCGGCCTCAGGATGCGGACCATTGAAAATATTCTCTCGAAAATCCCCGGGGCTTCAGGCGACCTTGGCCATTTCCCGCAGCCGGAACTTCTGGATCTTGCCGGTCGAGGTCTTCGGTATCTCGGCAAAGATCACCGCTTTCGGCACTTTGAAGCGGGCGAGCAGCGTCCGGCAGTGCTCGATGATCTCGGCCTCGCTCGCCTCCTTGCCCGGCTTCAGTTCCACATAGGCGACAGGCACCTCGCCCCATTTGTCGTCATGGCGCGCCACGACGCCGCAGGAGGCGACGGCGGGATGCTTGTAGAGCGCTTCCTCGACCTCGATCGAGGAAATGTTCTCGCCACCGGAGATGATGATGTCCTTGGAGCGGTCCTTGAGCTGGATATAGCCATCCGGGTGCATGACGCCGAGATCGCCAGAGTGGAACCAGCCGCCGCCGAAAGCCTCGTCAGTCGCCCTGCGGTTCTTCAGGTAGCCCTTCATGACGATGTTGCCACGAAACATCACCTCGCCGATGGTCTCGCCGTCGGCGGGCGTCTCGGCCATGGTCTCGGGGTCCATTACCGTCAGGCCTTCGAGTGCGGCATAGCGCACGCCCTGCCGTGCCTTCTTGCCCGCCCTCGCCCCTTTGTCGAGTGCGTCCCAGCCATTATGCCATTCGTTGACGACAGCGGGACCATAGGTCTCTGTCAGGCCGTAGAGATGGGTGACGGCAAAGCCGGCATCGGCCATGCCCGACAGCACGGCTTCGGGCGGCGGGGCGGCCGCCGTGTTGAAGGTGACGTTTTGCGCAAACGCGCGCTTGTCCTCGTCCTTGGCGTTGATCAGCACCGACATGACCACCGGCGCCCCGCACAGATGGGTGACGCCATGATCGGCGATAGCGTCATAAATGGGCTTCGGCCGCACCCAGCGCAGGCAGACATGCGTGCCGGCCTGGACGGCGAGCGTCCAGGGAAAACACCAGCCATTGCAGTGGAACATCGGCAAGGTCCAGAGATAGACCGCGTGCTTGGCCATGCCGGCATGGATGGTGTTGGTGTAGGCCATCAGCGCAGCACCTCGGTGATGGTAGACGACGCCCTTGGGATTGCCTGTCGTGCCCGAAGTATAATTGAGCGAGATGGCGTCCCATTCGTCGTCCGGCATCGACCAGGCGAACGCCTCGTCGCCATTGGCGACAAAGGCTTCATAGTCCACCGTGCCGACCCTCTCGCCTTTCGGATAGGGCGCGTCGGTGGCGTATTCGGGATCGTCGTAGTCGATGACCAGCGGTTTGACCACGGCCAGACCGAGCGCTTCCCGCACCACGCCGGAAAACTCGCGATCGACGATCAGCACCTTGGTCTCGGCATGGTCGAGCTGGAAGGCGATGACGGCGGCGTCGAGACGCGTGTTGAGCGAGTGCAGCACCGCCTTGGTCATCGGCACGCCGAAATGCGCTTCCAGCATCGGCGGCGTGTTCGACAGCATGACCGTCACCGTGTCGCCCTTGCCGATGCCATGCTTGTGCAGGGCCGAGGCGAGCTTCAACGAACGGCGCCAGAAATCGCGGTAGCTGATGCGCTGGCTGCCATGGATGACGGCGACATGGTCGGGATAGGTTCTTGCAGCGCGCTCCAGATAGGTGAGCGGCGTCAGCGGCTGGTGATTGGCCGCGTTCCTGTCGAGATCCTGTTCGTAGGGATTGGCCATCCCATTCTCCCCAAAGTCTTTTCGAGCTTTCTAACCTTACGCTCGTCGTCACGCTATCCCCCTGAAGGGCTGAGAATGCTATCCTGCACCGACTTGCTAGAATGGGGATTTCGATTGTGCCGCGCCGGCAGGAGATCTCTTCCCGTCTATTCCAAATTTGACTTTTGTCGAGAGCCGTGACTAATGTCAGCCAAGGAGGCGGCATGGCGATCCGACCGGCAGAACAGCTCATCCACAAGGCGGCCTGGCTTTACTATGCCCATGGGCTTCGCCAGGACGAAGTGGCCAATCAACTCAACATTTCGCGCGCCTCCGTCGCTATGTATCTGCGCAAGGCGCGCGAGACAGGCATCGTCAACATCTCGACCTCGACGCAGCTCTTCACGGACGACGTCATGGCGCGTAGGCTGGAAGACGCCCTGAAGCTCGACGCCGTCTGGATCGCGCCTGAGAACGCGTATCTCGCCGACCCCTCGACCGATATCGCGGTGCTGGCGGCAAGCGTTTTCCTGGAACTCGTCGGGAAAGGCGACCGCATCGGCGTCGCCTGGGGCCGCACCATCTACACCATCGCCGACATCATGTCCTATGCCGACCTGCAGGACGTCACCGTGGTGCAGCTCTGCGGCAATCTCGGCGCACCCTATTCCTACCGGCCCGATCAATGCACTATGGAAATCGCGCGCCGGCTCAATGCCAAGGGCCTCAATTTCTACGCGCCCCTGGTGCTGTCGACCGAGGAACTGGCGCAAGGCCTGCGCGCCGAACCTGTGATCCGCGACCAGCTTGCCGGGATCAGCGACTGCGATCTTGCGCTCTACTCCATCGGCGCGGTCGATGCCGACAGCCATCTGGTGAAGTGCGGCGCGCTGACGGCAGCCGAGATGGCGGCGCTGCGCAGGGAAGGTGCCGCGGGTGTCATTGCCGGGCAGATCATCGATGCCCGTGGCGAGTTGCTCGACTGCAGCTACAACCGGCGGGTCATCTCGGCGGGGCTTGCTTCACTGCGCGTCATCGGTAAGCGGCTGATGGTCGTGCAGGAAGACAGCAAGTTCGAGCCGCTGCTCGCCGCGATCGCCGGCGGCCTCTGCACGCATCTAGTGGTCGGCGCGCATATGGCGCAGCGGCTGCTCGATCATGCCGGAACGTCAGCAGAAAAGGCGTCCTGAAAACCAATCCTTTGCCGACGCATTTGTCATCAAGGCGTCGCGGCATTCCTGTTCACCATCAAAGACAGCAACTGGACGAAGCGAACATGAAGAATCTGTGGAACGACGACGTGGCCGAACAACTCGTTGCCGACTATGCGAAGAAGGGCGTCGGCCGCGATCTGGCGTTGCGTGTCTACACGACGCGGCTTCTGGGCGGAGTGCCGCAACTGGTCCTGCATGGCGGCGGCAACACCTCCTGCAAGATCAAGGCAACCGATCTCGTCGGCGACGAATGGGACGTGCTGTGCGTCAAGGGCAGCGGCTGGGACATGGCCGTCATCGAGCCGCAGGGCCTGCCGGCGGTCAAGATGGGCGCCCTGCTCAAGGCGCGCAAGCTGGACAGGCTTTCCGACGAGGACATGGTCGCGTTGCAGCGGGCCAACCTGATCGACCCCGCCTCGCCCAACCCTTCGGTCGAGACCCTGCTGCATGCCTTCCTGCCGCACAAGTTCGTCGACCACACCCACTCGACCGCCATCCTGGCCATCGTCGACCAGGAAGACAGCAAGCCGCTGGTGGCAAAGGTGTTCGGAGCAAAAATGGGCTATGTGCCCTACATCATGCCGGGCTTCGATCTCGCCAAGGCGGCGGCCGATGTCTTCGACGCCGACCCGACGGTAGAAGGCCTGATCCTCGACAAGCACGGCATCTTCACTTTCGGCGACGATGCCAGGCAGGCCTATGACCGGATGATCCACTATGTGAACGTCGCCGAGGATTATGTGGCCGAGCATGCCAAACCGAAGACTGCGAAGATAGCGCTGCCGGCAAGGCTAGCGTCACCGGCGGCGATCGCGCCCATGCTGCGCGGCGCTGTAGCGGCGCCACGCGGCGAAGGCCGCTTCGACCGCATGATCTCTGACTTCCGCACCTCGGACGCGATTGTCGATTTCATCAATTCCGCAGAGATCGCCGACTATGCCGGACGTGGCGTGTCGACGCCGGATCTGTCGATCCGGATCAAGACCGGACCGTTGGCCGTGCCAGCGCCCGATGCCGACAAGATCGGCGACTACAAGGCCGTAATCCGGAACCACGTCGACGCTTTCGCCAAGGATTACCGCGCCTATTTCGAGACCAATGACGCGCTCGACGACGTCAAGCGCACCATGCTCGATCCGATGCCCCGGCTGACGCTGGTGCCGGGGCTCGGCATGTTCGGCCATGGCCGCACGCTGAAGGATGCCAGGATCGCCTCGGACGTTGGCGAGATGTGGATCGAGGCCGTGCGCGGCGCCGAGGCCGTCGGGCGTTTCCACCCGCTATCCAAGGCCGACCTGTTCCCGCTCGAATACTGGTCGCTGGAACAGGCCAAGCTCGCCTCCAACAAGCCGAAGCCGCTGACCGGCCAAGTGGTGCTGATCACCGGCGGTGCCGGTGCGATTGGTGCGGCGACCGCAAAACTGTTCGCCGACAATGGCGCTCATGCCGTCGTCGTCGATCTCGACGCCGAAAAGGCCGCCGATGCCGCCAGGAAAGCCGGCAACAATTCGATTGGCGTCGGCGCCGACATCACCGACCCGGACCAGATGCGTGCCGCCTTCGACAAGGCGGTCGCCGTCTTCGGCGGCATCGACATATTGGTGTCCAATGCGGGCGCTGCCTGGGAAGGCCGCATCGGCGAGCTCGACGATACGCTGCTGCGCAAGAGCTTCGAGCTCAATTTCTTCGCTCACCAGTCGGCGGCGCAGAACGCCGTGCGCATCATGCTGGAACAAGGTACAGGTGGGGCGCTGTTGTTCAACACCTCCAAGCAGGCGGTCAATCCGGGTCCGAAATTCGGCGCCTATGGCGTGCCGAAAGCGGCGACGCTGTTCCTGTCAAGGCAATACGCGCTCGACTACGGCGCCCATGGCATCCGTTCCAACGCCGTCAACGCCGACCGCATCCGCTCCGGGCTTTTGACCGACGCCATGATCGCCAGCCGCTCGGGCGCACGCGGCGTGTCGGAGAAGGAATACATGTCCGGCAATCTGCTCGGCCAGGAAGTGACCGCGCAGGACGTGGCGCAGGCCTTCCTGCACCATGCCCTGGCCGACCGGACGACCGCCGATGTGACGACGGTCGACGGTGGCAACATCGCGGCGGCGCTGAGGTAGGCTTGCTGCCGAATGGTCGCAGCAACCTGCTTGCAAGAGTTGCGCACCGTAGCTACATTGTGGCTCAGCATGAAGGAGCCACGATATGGCAACGGATTCAGTGGTCCGCGCTCGCATCGACAGCGCGACGAAAGATCGGGCAACGGAGGCTTTGGCCGCCATGGGGTTGTCGGTTTCCGATGCCATTCGCCTGCTTCTGGTGCGCGTCGCCGCCGATAAGGAATTTCCCTTTCCAGTGAAAGTACCCAACGCGACCACCAGAAAGGCCATGGCCGAGTTGGAAAAAGGCAAGGGCAAGCGCCTTGCCTCGGCCGATGAGTTGTTCAAGGATTTGGGGATCTAGGCATGCCAGTTCCCATTCGCTCCGGGCAATTTCGCCGGGATGTGAGGCGTATGGAAAAGCGTGGCAAGGACCTGGGCAAGTTGCGCGATCTGTTAGGCCTGCTCATCGCCGGACAAGAACTGCCTGCGGTGTACAAGGATCATCCTCTGAAAGGGGACTGGAAAGGCTTCGCGACGCGCATATCGAGCCGGACTGGCTCCTGATCTATCGCGTTGTCGACGACGAATTGCAGCTTGCCCGTACCGGTTCGCATTCCGACCTGTTCAACGAGTGAACCACATCGAAAAAGCCGCCCGCAGCGACTGCTACAGGGCGGCTTTCATTTCGTCTCGACTCCATAATCAGCAAGAGTCTGTGCCGAAGCTACTTCGCGTTCGGGTTCGGCATCCATGCAGGCATGGCGACGTCGGCATGGGCGAACTGCGGCAGCTTGGCCGACAGGTCCTCCATGTTCTTGATGTCCTTGTCGATCAACTCCTTCTGGGTGATCAGCGTCGGCGGCACGATGACGTTGTGGCCGGGATCTTCGCCGGCGAGCAGTTGCGCCAGGGCGCGCACCGAGACCTGGCCGACGACGGCCGGGTTGGTCGCCGCGGTAGCCGCCCAGGCACTGTCGGGCTCGCGCATCGCAGCGATGTCGGACGTCGAAATATCGGCCGAATAGATCTTGATCTTCTTGTTCAGGCCGGCCTCGTCGACGGCGATCTTCACGCCCTTGGCGAACTCGTCATAGGGCGCGAACATCACGTTGATGTCGGGGTGCGCCGACAGCACCGAGCGCGCCTGGTTGGCGACGGAGTTGGCGATCGGATTGTCGAGCGTGCCGAACATGGCGGCTTCCTTTATGCCTGCATATTTTTTCTTGACGTCGACCCAGGTCTCGTTGCGGCGGTCGAGCGGAGCGATGCCGGCGACATAGACATAGCCGGCGTTCCAGCTTTCGCCATTGTCCTTGACTGCCTGTTCGAGCGCCAGCCGTGCCAGATCTTTGTCCGACTGTTCGATTTGCGGGATCTTGGGGTTTTCGACATTAACGTCGAATGCCACCACCTTGATGCCGGCGTCGACGGCGCGCTGGGCGGCGTCCTTCATCGATTCCGTCAGGCCGTGCTGGATGATGATGCCCTGCACGCCGAGCGCGATGGCCTGGTCGACCATGTCGGATTGAAGGGCGGCGTCCTGGCGGCTGTCGAGCACGCGCAGGTCGATACCGAGCGCCTTCGACTGCGCCTCGACGCCCGACAGATACGCCTGGAAGAAGTCGCCGGTCGAGAGATAGCGAACCAGTGCGATCTTGACGCCGGGTTTGTCGAACGGCGCCGGCTTGTCGGCGGCAAATGCCCCCTGCATCAGCATGGTTGCGCCGGCGAGCCCGAGCGCCACTTTCCCCAGAAGTCTTCTAGTGATGTTCACCTTGTTTTCCTCCACTTTTGTTGAACCCAAAATTCCTATCTGGCCGAATGCTAGTTCCTGCCCCTGCCCGAAAGGGCAAAGGTGAAGACAAGGGCGACGACCAGAACCACGCCCTTGACGAAATCCTGCGTGTAGTAAGGCGCGTTCATCATTGTCAGGCCTTGCAGCAAGATGCCGACGAACAGCGCGCCGATGGCGGTGCCAAAGGCGTTCGGCTTGGCGGCGCCGAGCACCGCGTAGCCGATCAGCGCCGCGGCAACCGCATCGAGCAGCAGATTATTACCCGAGGCGATGTCGCCGCGTCCAAGCCGGGCCGCGAGCAAAATGCCGCCGATCGAGGCAAAAACGCCTGAAATAACGTAGGCCCAGATCTTGTATGCCTTGACAGGCGCGCCAGCGAGTTCGGCGGCGCGCTCATTGCTGCCGACCGCATACATCATGCGGCCGAAGCGGGTGTATTCAAGGAAGAACCAGATCAGCACGGCCAGCGCCAGAAGCACGACGACCGAGACCGGGATGAGGTTTGGGATGAAGAAGTCGAAGCGGTGGCGGCCGAGCGCCAGGAAGGCATCGGAGAACTTGCCGCTGGCGACCGAGCCATCGGGCATGGTCATGCCGGTGGCGATCGAGCGGCCTTCCGTGGGGATGCGTTGCAGGCCGACCAGCAGGAACATCATGCCGAGCGTCGCCAGCAGATCGGGTACACGCATGTAGACGATCAGCCAGCCATTGATCAGGCCGACAATGGCGCCAATCAACAGGCAGACGATGACCGCCACGAACGCGTTTTGCTCCAGCACCACCATCACATAGGCCGCAGCCATCATGGCAGAGGTTGCGACCGAACCGATCGACAGGTCGAAGCCGCCGACGACAAGCGTGGCGGTAACACCGAGCGCCAGCACGCCGGTGATGGCGACCGACTGGAAGATGAAGACGGCACTTTGCGGCGAAACGAACCCGTCGGCGACGATCGCGAAATAGGCGACCAATCCGAACAGCAGCACGATGAACCCATAGCGGATGGCGTAGTCGCGCAGCGTCATTCGGCGCACCCCGGCGCCGCTGCCCCATTTACCCAACTCGCAGCCATGGTCTCTCCATTCTAATTCCATCAGCCGCCACGCTCAGGCAGCGCTGTGCAGCGGTCCACCGGCAACCTCGGCCAGCAGGCGGTCGAGGTCGACATCGGCATTGCGGTGTTCGCCGACGATCGTGTGCTCCGACATCACCAGGATGCGATCGGCCGTCTCCAGCGCTTCATCGAGTTCGGTGACGAACAGAAGCGTGGCGCGGCCATTGGCGCTTGCCCTCAGCTTGGCGGCGATGTCGCGCCGGGCGGAAATATCGACGCCCTGGAACGGCTCGTCGAGGATGAACAGCGCGGCATTCTGCGCCATCCAGCGGGCGACCATCACCTTCTGCTGGTTGCCGCCCGACAGCGCCGACATCTCGTCCTTCTCGGAGCGGCAGACGATGCCCAGTTGCTCGATCTGCCGGCGTGCGGTGGCGCGTTCGAGGCGGCGCCTGAGCACGCTCAGACTGGACATGCGCTTCAGAAACGGCAGGCTGACATTGCGCTCGATGTTGAAGCCGTCGACGATGCCGCTGGTCGCACGATCCTTGGCGACGAGGAACACGCCGGCGGCGATCGCGTCGCCCGCCGAGCGCGGCGCATAAGGCTTGCCGTTCATCGTCATGGTGCCGTCGAGCGGCCGGCGCACACCGAACAGCGTCTCGGCAAGAGCGGTCTTGCCGACGCCGACGAGGCCCGTGATGGCGACGACCTCGCCATCGCCGAGTGTCAGCGACATCGGCTTGGCCCCTTGCGCGATGCGCAGGCCTTCGACGCTCAGGACCGCCCTGGCGGAACTCCTGGCCACGATCCGGTCGAGATGGATCTTGCGGCCGAGCATGGCGTTGACCGCACCTTCATAATCGAGCGGCTTGGCATCGAAGGCGCCCGAGACGACACCGTCGCGCATCGAGACGATGCGATCCGCGAGCCGCCTGATGTCCGACATGCGGTGCGAGATGTAGAGGATCGCCACGCCCTGCTCGCGCAGACGGTCGACCAGCGCGAACAGCCTGTCGGCCTCGGCACTGGAGAGCGACGAGGTCGGCTCATCGAGGATCAGCACTTTCGGCTGGTGCGCCAGCGCCCGGGCAATCGCCACCATCTGGCGGTCGGCCAGCGAAAGATCGCTGACGCGCGCCTTCAAATCGATGGCCAGCCCCATGCGGTCGGCGACCGCCTTGGCCTCACGGCGCACGCGAGCGGGATTGAACAGGGTCGGCACGCCCCGGCCGCTCAGCCGGTCGAGCGTAAGATTGGTGGCGACATCGAGATCGGCGACCACGCCGTCATTGATGTTCTGGTGCACGGTGACGACACCCGCGCGGATCGCTTCCGCCGGCGTGTTCGGCGCGAACTCCGCACCGGCGAGGGTCATAGAGCCGCCGCCACGCTCGTAGACGCCGCTGATGATCTTGACGAGGGTGGATTTGCCGGCGCCGTTGGCGCCCATCAGCACGGTCACTTCGCCGGCATGGAGGTCCAGCGCGATGCCGCCAAGCACCTCGTTGCGGCCAAAGGATTTCCTCAGTCCCTCTACGCGGAACACGGCATTGCCGACCATGCGTTCCTCCCTGGTCATGACGCTATGGTCAATGTAGGCAATTGTCAACACGATTGACAATTGCCAGACAGCTTCCTAGCTTGGCCCCGCCGCTTGGGCTCCTTATGATCGGAGCACATAGGCGGGAGGAACAAGGATGACTGGGAACTTGCCGTTCGAAGCATTGTCGGTGGAGACGCTCGCAACCCGTCTCGGCACGAACGAAGCGCTGTGCGCGAAGATCGGCAAGGATGCGAGCGCCTGGAAAGTTCGCGAGGTTGGCGACGGCAATCTGAACCTGGTGTTCATCGTCGAAGGCGCCAGTGGCGGCGCCATCGTCAAGCAGGCCCTGCCCTATGTCCGCCTGGTCGGCGACAGCTGGCCGCTGCCGCTAAAACGTTCCTTCTTCGAATACCACGCACTGACCCGGCAAGAGGCACGCGCGCCGGGCTCGGTGCCGGAGATCTACTACTTCGACGAGGTCCAGGCGCTGATCATCATGGAATATCTGGCGCCGCCACACATCATTCTCAGGCGCGCCCTGATCGACGGGCGCCGACTGCCGAACATTGCCAGGGATATCGGCCTGTTCATGGCCCGCACGCTGTTTCGCGGTTCGGACCTGTCGATGGTGACCAAGGAGCGCAAGGCGGATTTGGCGCTGTTCGCCGACAATGTCGAGCTTTGCGACATCACCGAGAACCTGGTGTTTTCCGACCCCTATTTCGACGCCAAGATGAACCGCCACACCAGTCCGCAGCTCGATAGGCTGGTGGCGGAACTGCGGGCCGACCGCGACCTCAAGGTGGAGGCGCAGCGGCTGAAGCATATGTTCGCCGCCAATGCCGAGACGCTTTTGCATGGCGACCTGCATTCCGGCTCGATCATGGTCACCGATCAGGAAACGCGGATGATCGATCCGGAGTTCGCCTTCTACGGCCCGATGGCCTTCGACGTCGGCATGCTGCTCGCCAATTTCTGGATGTCCTTCTTCTCGCAGCGCGGGCATGAGCAGAACGGCAGGCGCGATGCCATGCGTGCCTATCTGCTCGGCGTCACGGCTGAAACCTGGGCCGTGTTCCGCGCCGAGTTCTCGCTGTTATGGCGGACGGAGCGCACCGGCATGCTCTATCAAAAAAGCCTGTTCGAGGATCAGGGCGACCGGCTGGGCGCCGAGCAGGCGCTCGATAATGTCCTGCACCAGATATGGGACGATCTGCTCGGCTTCGCCGGCATCGAGGTGCACCGGCGCATCCTCGGTCTCGCCCACAATGCCGACTTCGAGACCATTGCCGATGAAGATCTGCGCGCCAGTTGTGAGGCGAAGGCACTGAAATTCGGCCGTCACATCGCCGTCAACCGGCGCCAGATCCACAGCATCGACGAGGTCAACAATCTGGCCGCGCTGATCGAACAGGAGAACAGCATTTGAACGTCGGTGACCGCCACTTTCGGACCATCTGGCTGAGCGACGACGGCCGCTCAGTTGATATCATCGACCAGCGCTGGCTGCCGCATGAGTTCCGCATCGAGAAGCTCGGCACGGTCGCCGGCGTCGCCACCGCGATCCGCGACATGTGGGTGCGTGGCGCACCGTTGATCGGGGTCACCGCGGCCTATGGCGTCGCCATGCAGATGACGGATGATGCATCCGACGAAGCGCTCGACACTGTGTGGGAGGTACTGCACGATACCAGGCCGACGGCAATCAACCTGCGCTGGGCGCTCGACGAGATGCGGCGCACCCTGCGGCCGCTGCCGCTTGGTGAACGCGCCGCGGCCGCCTACCGGCGTGCCAATCAGATCGCCGACGAGGATGTCGGGCTCAACCGCGCCATCGGCGAGAACGGTCTCGCCATCATCAAGGATATCGCGGCGCGCAAGCAGCCGGGCGAGACGGTCAATATCCTCACCCACTGCAATGCCGGCTGGCTGGCGACGGTCGACTACGGGACAGCCACTTCACCGATCTACCTCGCTGTCGAAGCCGGCATTCCGGTCCATGTCTATGTCGATGAAACACGCCCACGCAACCAGGGCGCCCAACTCACCGCCTGGGAGATGGCTGGCCACGGCGTGCCGCACACGCTGATCGTCGACAATGCCGGGGGCCATCTGATGCAGCGCGGCGCAATCGACATGGTCATCGTCGGCACCGACCGCACCACCGCCGACGGCGACGTCTGCAACAAGATCGGCACCTATCTGAAGGCGCTCGCCGCCGCGGACAACGACGTGCCGTTCTACGTTGCGCTGCCTTCGCCGACCATCGACTGGACGGTGGGCGACGGACTTGCCGAAATCCCGATCGAGGAACGTTCCGGCGACGAGGTTTCGCTGGTGTGGGGCAAGACCGCGAGCGGCGAGATCGCCCAGGTACGCGTCTCGCCCGAAGCAACGCCTGCGGCAAACCCCGCCTTCGACGTGACGCCGGCGCGGCTGGTGACCGGGCTGATCACTGAGCGCGGCGTCGCCAAGGCGTCGCGCGAGGGGCTGAAGGCGATGTTCCCCGAGCGGGGGTAGGCGGGCCGCGCTCAGAACTCGGCGTTGTCCAGCGCGTTCACAAATTCCAGCGAGCGCCGCAAGGCGCCGCGAATGGTGCCGATATCCACCGGCGTGCTTCGCCGCTGGGGATCACGGCGTCGGGGGCGCTGCAGCCGCAACGGCAGTTCGATGCTGACTGGCAGCGTGGCGGGCAAGACGGCCCAGTAGGATGCATAGTCGACAGAGCCGTCGCCGATGGCGCAGAACGTCCATCCCTCGCCGGTGCTGACGACATCCTTCAGATGCGCATGTCCAACCGTATCGATGGCATCGGCGATATCTTGCGCCGGCTGCATCGTCTCGCCGCTGTAGGTGAAGACGTTGCCGGCATCGTGGTTCAGGCGGACGGACGGCGATCCGATGTCGCGGACAAAGCCTGCCCCCAACCGAGCGCCGCCGAGCAGATCGCCACTGCCATGTCCGGGGTTTTCGAGCGCCAGAACCATGCCGGCCTCCTCCAGCCTCGGCAGGAGAGCGTCGATCGTCGCGCGGATCGCCGCGCTGTTTCTCGCCGGACCGGTATTGGTGATCAGGAACGAAGCGCCAAGACCGGCTGCAAAGCCGATCCGCCGGGACAATGCTTCGATCGCATCGGGCCCCGACAGGTCGAGATGAGCCGATACGGCGTTGATGCCAAGCCCGGCATTTTGCGCCGTCCGGCACAGCTTTAGTGCCTGCGCCTCGGCAAACAGACCCTCGTCGAAATCGACATAGCCGCTGATAAAGGCCGGCTCGACATGGGCGGCACCCACAGCGGCAATCTCCTCGACGGCCAATTCCATGGAATAGCCGTCGAAGAGAGCGGTCGATACCGACATGATCCGCGAAGGCAGGGCTCAGGCTCCCTTGCCGTAGACGATCAATTCCGAGGCTTCCTTCACCTTGGCCGGCGACAGTGCCTCGCGCCAGTCGTCACGGACCACGACGCCCTTGGCGAAGCGCATCAGGCGCAGTGCGGCGTCGGACGGCACTTTCGGCGAGAAACCGAACCACATGGCGATCTCGACATTCAGATGACCGATCAGGAAGTCGAGCGCGGCTTGCCTTGGAATGCCATATTTGCGCTCGCACTCCTCGACGGCCTCGACCATCGTGTCGACGAAGGGCATGGCGACCATTTCGGACAGGCCGGGCTCCAGGATCGCCAGTTGTTCGACCGTCACCCGGTGGCTGTCGATGATCGGCGACCACATCGCCTTGCACACCTCCTCGCCAAGCGCGTAGTCCTCTTCAGGTCCCTGCATCAGGGCGCAGACGATCGACTGCCTGGCGATGCCGCCATGATAGTCGCGACGCGCGGCCCACTCCGTCTCGTCGCCGAACAGCGGCGGATGGCACGGATGACCGACGAAATAGGTGAGATCTGGCCTGTCCTTCGGCAGGTCGCCGGCATAGGGTGCGGCCGCATCCAGAACGAGGATCATGGTGCCCTTGGCAAGCATCGGCGAGACCTGCCGCGTCACCTGGCCGATGATGTTGTCCGGCAGAGCCATCACCACGACCTTGGCGCCGGGAATGCCTTCCTCCATGGCGACGGCGGCGATATCGGCTTCTCCCAACCGCTTGCGGCCGGCCTCGCCGATCTCCACGGCGCGGACATCGTAGCCTGCTTCGATCAGCTTGCGCGTCACGCGGAAGCCCATCTTCCCTCCGGCTCCAAGCACCGCCACGGATGTCATCATTTGCTTCTCTCCCATTTCCTCTTGATGGCGCGCCGATGGCGCAGATTCAGCCGAACGCTTGCAGCGCGGCCTCGAGCTCCGGATGCGTGGCCGCGTAGTCGCGCGCGGGAATGCCTGCCGCCGCGGCTTCGAAAGCATCGTGCAGGCTTTGAACGCCGGCGGCCGGACCGCCAGGATGCGCCATGATCCCGCCGCCGCAGCAATAGATGAAATCGTTCGAGCCGAGCCTTCCATAGGTCTCGCCCGCCTGCACCGCGGTCTGTCCGGACGAAAACACCGGCATCACCGTATCGGGGCGGTCGGCCCGGCCGAACATCGGAGTGAGGCAGGCGTGGGCGGATGCCATCACCGAATCGTCGGGCTCGCAGAACTTGTTGGACAGCCCGTTGACGTGCATGTGGTCGATGCCGGCCAGGCGCCAGAATTTCTGGTAGGCGAGATAGCTCATGCCGACATCAGGAGAACGGCTGAAGAGACCCCAGCCCGCCCGATGGCCGTGCAGCGCGACGGCGGAATGCCGGCGCATCTTGACGACACCCGACAGGCCGACGGAATTGAGGACAAGCATGGCGCAGGTGCCGCCACGGCGCTCGATCAGGTCGAGCTGGCGGCGCATGGCGTCGATGTCGCCGGAAATGTTGGCCGCGTACATGACCTTGCGCCCGGTCCTGTCGGCGTGCCGGTCGATGACAGCCATGACCGCCTCGAACCGCTGTTCGAACGGCGAATGCGGGGGATCTCCCATCAGTTCGTCGTCCTTGATGAAGTCGAGGCCGGCTGAGATCAGCGTATCGGCCAGGGTCGCGGTCTCCCGCGGCGTAAGGCCGATGCTCGGTTTGACGATGGTGCCGATCAGCGGCCGTCCCGTGACACCGGTCAGACGACGCGTGCCTTCGACAGCGAAAGCCGGCCCCGGATAGGCATCAGCGAAGACATCGGGAAAGCTGACGTCGAGCAGACGCATGGCCGAGAAATGATGCAGCTCGAACAGATTGCCGAGCACCGTCGACCAGACCGAAGCCAGCACGGTGCCCATGTTCTCGATGTTCCAGGAAAGACCCACTTTGGCCCGGCGCGGCCTGACGGCCGCCGCATCTCCGGGCGCGCGCGAAAACGGCAACGCCTCGCCATCGACCTCGCCAAGATCCTCGATGAATGCGACGCGCGCGCCAAATCTGAGCAGCAGTTCCGGCGTCTCCCCAGGGATCGGACGGAATGTCCCGCTCGATTGCTCACCCGCCATCGCGGCCGCGGCGACCTCCATGGGATAGCGGGTTTCGATCAGGTAGGTGGCGTTAAGACGACCGGTCAATGCAGGCTTCCCGGCTGGAATGAACTTCATAAAGGGAGCGATAGCATCAAAAAGATATCATGTCATCACATGAGTTTTCCCGGTCAAAAAATTCGCGACTGTCAGTCCCCGCCGTCGCTGCCGGCCAGTTTCGAATAGAGTTCGTTGGCGCGGCCTATATGGTCCGCCATGGCGGCGCTGGCGCCTTCGGCGTCGCCGCTGGCGATCGCCTTGTAGATGCGTTCGTGTTCCTCGACCGTCAGACGCTCGGCGCCTTTCACGGCCACGAGATCGCGCTTGAAGCGCGACAGCCATTCGAGCATGCCCTTGGCCACGGCCGCGATCATCGAATTGCCGCTCATTTCCGCTATGACGGCGTGGAATTCCATGTCGGCGGTTACGAACCGAGCCTGGTCGCCCTTCGCCTCGCGTAGGTGGCGCAAGGTCCCGGCAAGCCGTTCCAGGCTCTTGGCCGTGGCGCGTCGCGTGGCGATCCGAACCAGGCCCGTTTCCAGCAAGAGCCTGACTTCTTTGAGTTCTTCGAGGCCGCGCGAATTCGTCGCCAGCATCATGACCATTGCCGCGGAGACCTGATTGACGATCACCTCCGGCGTCGGGTTGATGACGCGCGCCCGTTCGCCGTGCGATATCCGGATGAGCCCCATCTGCTGCAGCGTCAGCATCGCTTCCCGGATCGACGGCCGCCCGACGCCGATCATCGTCATCAGTTCCTTTTCCGACGGCAATTGGGAACCGGGCGGAAATTCGGATGTCGAGATCGCCGCCATCAGCCGATCGAGCACCTCGACATACAACTTCTTCTTCTGGACCGGTTCCATCCGCATCTCTCCTGATCGTTTCCCGGGGCAATCGATCCCGAGTCGCACCAACAGGCAAGGTCCCCGCTAATAATTGACATTACATATATGATGACCTAGCGTCCAGTGTGGCCAGTCTCGACGCGGCCGTGACGGCAAACATAGTGTCGGCACGGCCCGACTGGCCAGGGATGAGACGGAGAACCCGGCGGGCGCGTTGCTCCCGTCGACGCAGTCAAATGAGGTTCCGAGTGGCTTGCCTATTTGGTATGCTGGTATAACATGTAGCTGGTATGGTGTCCTTCGGAAGAGACACCTTTACGGAGTGACAGACGAGCCGATCAGGTCGGCCGGTTTTTGGGAGGAGAGATCATGAAGTTTTCAATTGTGGCGGCGCTTGCCGGCGCCGCGCTGGCCAGTGCTTCTGTTTTGCCGGCGATCGCATCGTCGGACAAACCGGTGATCGCGCTCGCCAACGCCTATTACGGCAATACCTGGCGCCACCAGATGGTGGAGGCGTTCGAGGCCTCGGCCAAGGAAGCCAAGGCAGGTGGCCAGATCGCCGATTACATCATCATGAACGGTGACGGCTCGGTGGCGCAGCAGAACAGCCAGATCGCCGAGCTGATCCTCAAGAAGGTCGATGTTCTCGCCGTCGACGCCGCCTCGGAGACCGCGGTCAACGGCATCATCGAAAAGGCCTGCAAGGCCGGCATCATCGTCGTTTCCTTCGATTCGGTTGCTTCGGCGCCCTGCAACTACCAGCTCAACTTCGACTTCAAGGGCTACAAGGCGGCCCAGGCCGAAGCCGTCTTCAAGATGATCGGCGGCAAGGGCAACGTCATCCAGGTGCGCGGCGTGAAGGGCTCTGCGCCCGACAACGACATGTTCAACGCGCAGCAGTCGGTGCTGGCGAAATATCCCGACATCAAGGTTGTCGCCACCGTCTACGGCCAGGCGACCGCCTCGGTCGCGCAGGCGGCGATCGCCAACGTCCTGCCCTCGCTGCCACATGTCGACGCCGTGCTCGGCCAGGGCGGCAGCGACGATGTCGGCATCGCCCAGGCCTTCGTCCAGTATGGCGGCGATTATGCCGGCAAGATGCCGATCATCGAAGGCGGCGGCGGCACCGACTTCGTCAAATGGTGGGCCGAAGAGAATGCCAAGAACGGCTACCAGACCGTCTCGATGAACACCACGCCGGGCATTGGCGGCGCCGCGTTCTGGCTCGGCCTTTCGTTGCTCAAGGGCGGCAAGGCACCGAAGCTGATGATCATGCCGGTGGCGACGGTCGATGCCAGCAATCTCAAGGAGTATGCGAAGCTGCCGGGCGGCCAGATCATCAGCCCTACCTATTCGCTCGACTGGGTCAAGCAGAACCTGCTCAGCAAGTAAGGCTGCCATTGCCAGGGACCGGGCGCGCCAAACGGCCGCGCCCGGTCCCTGCCCGTAAGAAACGGAGGACGAATGTCCCATCTCGCCGTAACCGATCCGGAGGGTGCAGCCGCTACGGTGCCCGACACCAGGCCAAACGTCGTCTCGCTGTCGCGGATCACCAAGAGCTTCGGGCCGACGCTGGCGAATGCGCAGATCGACCTCGCCGTCTCGGCCGGCGAAATCATCGGCCTGGTCGGTGGCAACGGCGCCGGCAAATCGACACTGATGCGCATCCTGTGCGGGGCGACGCCACCGACCCTCGGCTCGATTTCGTTCACCGGCCAGGATGTGGGCTTCGCCGACTACGACACGGCGGAGGCGCAAAGGCGCGGCATCCGCATGGTGCATCAGGAACTGTCGCTGTGCGCCAACCTTTCCGTGGCCGAGAACTTCTTCCTGGAGACGCCAGGCGACGCAGGCAACCGGCCGGGCTGGCGCGCGCTCTATCGAGCCCGCGCCCGGGCGGCGCTGGACGCCGTCTTTCCCGCCAACGGCATCGATGTGAACGCCGAAGTCGGCCATCTCTCCATCGCCGAGCGGCAGATGGTCGAGATCGCGCGCGCCGCCGCCACGCCGGGTGTCAAGCTGATCGTGCTCGACGAGCCGACCTCCTCGCTCGACCTCGACCGCTCGAGGCAGTTGCGGGCCTTCATCCGCGAACGAGCCAAATCCGGCCTTGCCTTCATCTTCATCAGCCACAAGCTGCAGGAAATCATCGACATCGCCACGCAGGTGATGGTGCTGCGCAACGGGCGCACCGCCTGGCGCGGCGATGTCGCCGGCACTTCGATTGGCCAACTTGTGCAGCTCATGGGCGGCGACGCCAATTCGATCCACCAGCACAGCGCGACTGCCGCCAGCAGCGGCGAGGCGCTGGTCAAACTGTCCGGCTTCCTGACTGCCGGGCTCGGCCGCGACATCGAGATCGGCCGCGGCGAGATCATCGGACTGGCAGGGCTCGAGGGCAGCGGACAGAAGGAGTTGCTGCACGCCATTTTCGAGCCGGATTCCGCCAGAGGGGCCGCGGTGACCCGGAGCGGCGATGCCGGTTTCATTGCCGGCGACCGCCAGAAGGAAGGCGTGTTCCCGCTGTGGAGCGTGCTTGGAAACATCAGCATTGGCAGCCTTGCCCGCCGTCCGGCACTGGGGCTGGTTTCGCAGCGTGCCAACCGCAAGGCGGCGGCCGAAGCGGCCGGCCGGCTGGGGCTCGACGACAAGCGCTTCGGCTCCAACATCCTTGAACTCAGCGGCGGCAACCAGCAGAAGGCGCTGGTTGCCCGGGCGCTCGTCGCCGACACGCCGATCGTCCTGCTCGACGACCCGACGCGCGGCGTCGATATTGCCACCAAGCAGGACTTCTACAGGCTCTGCAACGAGATCGCGCGCAGCGGGCGCACGCTGGTCTGGCATACGACCGAAGATGCCGAGCTTTTGGCCTGCGACCGCGTGCTGGTGTTTTCCGGCGGGCGCATCGTCAAGGAATTGAGCGGAGCGGCGATCACGGAATCGGCCGTCGTCGGCGCATCCTTCGCCCAGCAGGCGGGCACGCGCGCCGGCCCGCGACACAGCACCGCCGGCGCCGGGCTTGCCCGCCGGCTGGTGAACGCGGCTCCCTTCATCGGCCTCGCCGCCGTGCTGGCAGTGATGATCTCGGCCAATCCGGCGGTCGCTTCGATCTTCGGGCTCGACCTGCTCCTGATGCCGGCGCTGTCGCTGGTGCTGGTGACGGCGGCGCAGATGTTCATCGTCGGCGGCAGCGAGATCGATCTCGGCGTCGGCGCCTTTGCCGGCCTGGTCAGCGTGCTCTCCGCCACGCTGCTCTACGATCAGCCATGGCTCGGCGCGCTGGCGCTGGTGGCGGCGGTCGCCGCCTATGCCGGGCTTGGCGGCCTGATCCAGGCACGCAAGATCCCAGCCATCGTCGTCACGCTTGGCGCCTCTTTCATCTGGATGGGACTGGGCTACGCGCTGCAGCCTACGCCGGGCGGCGCCAGCCCCGAATGGCTGTCGGCAATGTTCAGCTGGTCACTGGGTTTCCTGCCCACCTCCATCATCTTAATCGCCGCGGTCGCGCTGGTGGTGCTGGTGATCGACCGGCTGCCGCTCGGCGTGGTGCTGCGCGGCTTCGGCAACAATCCGACCGCCATGATCCGCTCCGGCTGGTCGCCGACGCGCTATGCGCTGGTGCGCTACCTCGTCGCCGGACTGTTCGCGGCTGCCGCCGGCCTGTCACTGACCGCGATCAACACGGCAAGCGATATCAATTCCGGCAATTCGTTCACGCTGCTCAGCGTCGCCGCCGTGGTGATGGGCGGCTGCTCGCTGCTGGGCGGCGTCATCTCGCCGGTCGGCGCCGTCGCCGGGGCGGTCACGCTGGCCTTGATCGGCGCCTTGCTCGGCACGCTGAACGTGAGCAGCGACTTCAACGCGGCAACGCAAGGGCTGATCCTCATCGCCCTGCTGACGCTGCGCAGCCTGACCGCCGACCGCAGGAGCGAACAATGAACGGCCTCGCCGCCTTCAGCCTCTGGGCGCAGAAGAACCGCTGGGTCTGGCCGGCGATCGGCGTGCTCGTTCTTTGGCTGGTGCTGTCCATCGTCACCAACCGGTTCAGCCTCTCCAGCCTGTCGGGCATCATTCTATCGGCGTCGTTCCTAACCGTTGTCGGCATCGGCCAGATGTTCGTCGTCACCACCGGGCGCGGCAATATCGACCTTTCGGTGGCGTCGGTGATCACGCTCAGCGCCTTCGTGGCGCTGCTCACCATCAAGGGCCAGGATGCCAACCTCGCCATCGGCGTGGGTGCGGCGATCCTGCTCGGCCTTGCGGTCGGCGGCTTGAACTCGCTGCTCGTCGTCGGGCTGAACATACCAGCCATCATCGCCACGCTGGCGACGGGTTATGTGCTGGCGACGGCAACGCTGCTGTCGAACCGCGCCATATCGGGTTTCGCCGTCAGCCCGCTCTTGAAGACGCTGGCGACGGGCCGCGTCTCCGGCGTGCCGATCATGGCCGTCATCGCCATTGTCGGCGTGGCCGCGACCGCGTTCGTGCTGCGCTACACGGTGTTCGGACAGTTGCTGTCGGCGGTCGGCCAGAATCGCACCGCCGCGCGACTGGCGGCGATCCGCAACAACCGGATCATCGCGTCGGCGTTCATCATCTCGGCGGTGCTGGCTTCGCTCAACGGGCTGCTGCTCGGCGCTTATATAGGCGGCGCCTTCCTCGAAATGGGCCAGCCCTATCTTCTGCAGTCGATCGCCGCGGTGGTTCTTGGCGGAACGCTGATCTTCGGCGGCTCGGCCAGCGCCGTCGGCACGCTGTTCGCCAGCATCCTTTTGATCCTCATCGTCACCACCATGCAGATCGTCGGCCTGCCGCCAGGTGCGCAGGACATCGTGCAAGGCATCGTCGTCATCTTCGTTCTGGCGCTGGCCGGCCGGCAGGTGCTGTCGAGGCGAGCCGCCGTGGACCGCGCAGGCGACGACGGCACGCTGAAATCCGAGTGATGATTTCTCTTGCCAAGCTGTGGTAGAGTGATCATACCAGTGGATAAGATGACGATCGGCAATGCCGGCGTCCACGACCAGGGAGCAAGGGCTAGATGACGACGATTGCGCTGTTCGGTGCCGGTGGCAAAATGGGCTACCGCCTTTCGACCAATTTCCGCGGTTCGCCCTATACGATCCGCCATGTCGAGGTCAGCGAGGCCGGCCGCGAGCGGCTGAAGACCGGACTGGGCTTCGACACGGTCAGCGCCGACGAGGCGCTGGAAGGCGCCGACGTGGTGATCCTGGCCGTGCCGGACACCCATATCGGCAAGGTTGCGGCCAGCATCGAGAGCAAGCTTGCGCCGGGCACGATGGTCATCGTGCTCGATGCCGCTGCACCGTTTGCCGGCCATCTGCCTAATCGTCCCGACCTGACCTACTTCGTCACCCATCCCTGTCATCCGCCGATCTTCAACGACGAGACCGACATGGCGGCCAAGAAGGATTATTTCGGCGGCGTCAAGGCCAAGCAGCACATGGTCAGCGCGCTGATGCAGGGGCCGGAGGCCGACTACGCCAAGGGGGAGGCTATCGCCAAGATCATCTGGGCGCCGGTAATGCGCTCGCACCGCGTTTCCGTCGAACAGATGGCGCTGCTCGAGCCGGGCCTTTCGGAAACCGTGTGCGCCTCGCTGCTGGTCGTCATGAAGGAAGCGGTCGACGAGGTGGTGGCGCGCGGCGTCGACCAGCAGGCGGCACTCGACTTCCTGCTTGGCCACATGAACGTGCTCGGCGCCGTCATCTTCGGCGAAACCAAGGGGGTGTTCTCGGATGCCTGCAACAAGGCGATCGAGTTTGGCAAGCCGGTGCTGATGCGCGACGACTGGAAGCGCGTCTTCGAGCCCGAAGAGATCGCGGCCAGCATCCAGCGGATCACTTGAGCGTCTTAGGTACAGATCTGCCTTAGTACAGATCACCTGAATTTGTGGTTGACTCATCATACCAGTTAGCTAAGCTAATGCTCGCTCGGATCACGCTTCGCCGGGAGTTCGATGCTGAGACGGGTGGAGGATGGGGGAATAGGAACTTGCCTTGGCGGAGCTGGTGGCTTGAGCCCGGGCGTTCCGCAACCTTCACACGCTGACGAATTCAAACACAGACAAGTGGCTCGAACGATCGAGACACAGGCTTTTCAAACGGGAGGACTTCATGAAACTGACACGCAGAATGACGCTTGCCGCCTTCGCCGGCGTGCTGGCGCTCGGCACGGCGATGCCCGCCTACGCGGCGGACCTCATCGCCATCATCACCCCATCGCACGACAATCCGTTCTTCAAGGCGGAAGCCGTCGGCGCCGAGGCCAAGGCCAAGGAACTCGGCTACGAGGCGCTGGTGCTGGTGCATGACGACGACGCCAACAAGCAGTCCGAGCTGATCGATACCGCGATCGGCCGCGGCGCCAAGGCGATCATCCTCGACAATGCCGGCGCCGACGCGACCGTCGCCGCCGTGCAGAAGGCCAAGGACGCCGGCATTCCCTCCTTCCTGATCGATCGCGAGATCAACGCCACAGGCGTTGCCGTGGCGCAGATCGTCTCCAACAACTACCAGGGCGCCCAGCTCGGCGCGCAGGAGTTCGTCAAGCTGATGGGCGAAAAGGGTAATTTCGTCGAGCTGGTCGGCAAGGAATCCGACACCAATGCCGGCATCCGCTCCAAGGGCTACCATGACGTCATCGACGATTATCCGGACCTGAAAATGGTCGCGCAGCAATCGGCCAACTGGAGCCAGACCGAGGCCTATTCCAAGATGGAATCGATCCTGCAGGCCAACCCCGACATCAAGGGCGTCATCTCCGGCAACGACACGATGGCGATGGGCGCCTATGCGGCGCTCGCGGCGGCGAACCGCAAGGATGTCATCGTCGTCGGCTTCGACGGTTCGAACGACGTGCGCGATTCCATCACCTCGGGCGGCATCAAGGCGACGGTGCTGCAGCCGGCCTACGCCCAGGCGCAGATGGCGGTCGAACAGGCCAACGACTTCATCAAGAACAAGAAGTCGCCCGAGAAGGAAAAGCAGCTGATGGACTGCGTGCTCATCAATGGCGACAATGCCGCCAAGCTGGAAACCTTCGCGCTGAAGAACTGAGCCGGCACGATATAATTGCGAGGGGCGGACACGCGTTCGCCCCTCAGTGCTTTATTTTGATGCAATTCCGGACGGGAAACCGTTTCACAGTTTTCCTGGAATTGCTCTAATTTCACGTTCCGGGTGCTTTTGACCGCCATGCCGAAGACATTGACCTGGCTAACCCCTTTTAGTTGGCTGACGCTTGTCGCGCTCGCGGGCCTTGGCCTCGGCGGTTGCAAAATCCTGCCGACGCCGGTGGCGCAGAGTGAAAACAGCGCGTCTGCCTTTAACCCGGACAAGATGGTCGAGGACATCTGGGCCCCGAAGGTCATCCCCTACCTCAGGCAGAAGGCTGGGCCGTTCGCCGAGGTCCATGCCTTGGCGAAAACCGATCCGGCGGCGGCTGGCGCCAAATACGGCAATCCAAGGAAGCAGGCGAATTCGCCATGGACCTTCGCGGTCCGCGTCGAGGGCAAGATCGTCGCCGCCAACACGCAGTCGCGCGCGGCAACGATGGATGTCGACGTGGACGGCGACGACAAGGCCGATGCGCGCGTCCAGATCGGGCCGGCGATACGCGGCACTGCACTTAGAGACAGCCTCGATTTCGTCCAGTTCAACGACTTCACCAATCAGATCGACTTCGCCCAGTTCGGCAAGGCCTTCAACGCCTATGCCGGTAAGACCGTGCTGTCCAAACTGCCTCGCGAGGCGCTTGAGGGCCGCACCGCCAAGGTGATCGGCGCCTATACGATCGAAGGCGGCCAGGACCTGCCGCTGGTGACCCCGGCGGAGGCCGAGATCGGGCCGAAGCCATGAGCCCCGCTCACGAGGTTATCCTCAAGCTGGAGGACGTCTCGAAGGTTTATGCCGGCACGGTCGCGGTCAAGCAGGCGAACTTCGAGGTGCACAAGGGGGCCGTCAACGTGCTGGTCGGCGAAAACGGCGCCGGCAAGTCGACGCTGATGAAGATCATCGCCGGCGTCGAGCAGCCGACCCTCGGCCGTATCCTGCTCGAAGGCGAAGAGGTTTCCTTCTCCTCGTCGGGAGACGCGGTCGCGCGCGGCATCGGCATGGTGTTCCAGGAGCTGAACCTGTTCGGCAATATGACCGTGGCCGAGAACATCTTCGCCACACGCGAGATCACCAACCGGCTGGGCAAGATCGATCGCAAGACACAGGAAAAGCGGGCGGGCGAATTCCTCGACCGGCTCGAGGCCGGCATCCGGCCAGACATGCTGGTCGAGGACTTGCGCATCGGCCAGCAGCAGCTGGTCGAGATCGCCAAAGCGGTATCGCTCGACGCCAAGATCCTGATCATGGACGAGCCGACCTCGGCGCTGAGTGCTACGGAAGTCGAAATCCTGTTCAAGGTGATCGCCGACCTCAAGGCGCGCGGCGTCGCTATCGTCTACATCTCGCACCGGCTGGAAGAACTGATCCGCATCGGCGACACCGTCACCGTGCTGCGCGATGGCCGCATCACCGGCCAGGAGGAAATGAAGAACGTCGACACGCAGTGGATCGTGCGGCAGATGATCGGCTCGGATGCCAAGGATTTCGCCAAGGCCGACGGCCACCAGCCAGGCGAGGAAATCTTCCGCGCCGAGGAGATCTGCCTGCCGCGCGTTACCGGCGGACTGGCGGTCGACCATGTCTCGCTGTCGCTGCGCGCCGGCGAAATCCTCGGCATATACGGGCTGATGGGCGCCGGGCGCAGCGAATTGTTCGACTGCATCATGGGCCGCCACGGCCATGCCAGCGGCAAGATCTTCATCGCCGGAAGGCAAGTGAAGGAGCGCGACACGACGCGCCGTATCCAGCGCGGGCTTGCACTGATCCCCGAGGATCGCCAGCGCGAAGGGCTGGTGTCGATCCTCTCGGTGGCCAGCAACCTGACGCTGGCGAGCCTGTCGCGTTTCGTGCGCCTGTTCCACATCCGCGGCGGCGCCGAGCGGCAGGCGGTGATGCAGATGGTGCGGGAACTCGCAATCAAGGTAGCCGACCCGGCGCAGGAAGTCTCGTCGCTGTCGGGCGGCAACCAGCAGAAGGTGGTGATCGGCAAGGCGCTGCTCACCGGACCGAAAGTGCTTCTGATGGACGAGCCCAGCCGTGGCATCGATGTCGGCGCCAAGGCCGATGTCTTCCGCACCATGCGCAAGCTTTCGCGCGACGGGCTGGGCATCCTGTTCGCCACCTCCGATCTCGACGAGGTGATGGCGCTGTCCGACCGCATCGCGGTGATGAGCAATGGCAGATTGACCGGCATGTTCGAGCGCGCCGAAGCGACGGAGGCGGTGATCGTCGCCGCATCGGCGCTGGGCCACGGACCGGCCGCACATGGGGAGCAACGCTGATGACTGACATTCCGGCCAAGGCGACCGCTCCTTCCGCCTCCGGCGGCTCCGCGTTGCTGACACTGATGAAGCTCAGGACCTTTATCGCGCTGATCGCGGTCCTGGTGTTCTTCTCGATCGCCGCGCCGAACTTCCTGTCTGCGGCGAACCTGATCCTGATGGCCAAGCACGTGGCGCTCAATGCCTTCCTGGCCATGGGCATGACCTTCGTCATCATCACCGGCGGCATTGATCTTTCGGTCGGCTCGATCGTCGGCCTGTGCGGCATGGTGGCCGGCTATCTCGTGCTCAACGGCATCGACCTGCAGATCGGCTACACCATCTATTTCAACGTCGTCGAGATCGCCCTGATCACGCTTCTGGTCGGCATAGCGATCGGCGCCGTCAACGGGCTGCTGATCACCAGGCTCAACGTCGCACCCTTCATCGCCACGCTCGGCGTGCTCTATGTCGCGCGCGGTTTCGCGCTGCTGTCCTCCGACGGCCGCACCTTCCCCAACCTGGTCGGCAAGCCGGAACTCGGCACCACCGGCTTCGGCTTCCTCGGCGCCGGCCGGCTGCTCGGCCTGCCGGTGTCGATCTGGATTCTGATCGTGGTGGCGCTGGGGGCTGCCTATCTCGCGCGCTACACCCCGCTCGGCCGGCACATCTTCGCCGTCGGCGGCAATGAGCGGGCGGCGCGGATCTCGGGCGTGCGCGTCAACATGGTCAAGATGTTCGTCTACATGTTCTCCGGCTTCTGCGCGGCGATCGTCGGCCTGATCATCTCCTCGGAGCTGATGGCCTCGCATCCGGCGACGGGCGAGAGCTTCGAATTGAACGCCATCGCCGCGGCGGTGCTCGGCGGCACCTCGATGTCGGGCGGGCGCGGCACGATCGGTGGCACCATCGTCGGCGCCTTCGTCATCGGCATCCTGTCGGACGGGCTGGTGATGATGGGCGTGAGTTCTTTCTGGCAGATGGTGATCAAGGGGCTGGTCATCATCGTCGCCGTGGTCGTCGACCAGGCGCAGCGCCGGCTGCAGCAGCGCGTCACCCTCATGCAGATGGCAAAGGCGGGTTGAGAGAATGGCGGGCTTAAGTGGAGCGCTGATCGGCTGCGGCTTCTTCGCCGTCAACCAGATGCATGCCTGGCGTGACATCGAAGGCGCCGCGATCATCGCCGTCTGCGACCGCGATCCCGAGCGGCTCAAGATAGTCGGCGACCAGTTCGGCGTGACGCGGCGCTACACCGACGCGGCGGAACTTTTCACCGCCGAGACGCTCGACTTCGTCGACATTGCCACCACGGTCGGCAGCCATCGGCCGCTGGTCGAGATGGCGGCCGCGCACGGCGTTCCCGTGATCTGCCAGAAACCATTCGCGCCAACGCTTGGCGATGCCAAGGCGATGGTGAAGGCTTGCGCGGATGCCGGCGTGCCGCTGATGGTGCATGAGAATTTTCGCTGGCAATCGCCGATCCAGGCGGTGCGCGCGGTGCTCGACAGCGGCGAGATCGGCACGCCCTTCTTCGGACGCATCTCCTTCCGCTCCGGCTATGACGTGTTTTCCGGCCAGCCCTATCTCGCGACGGGCAAGCGCTTCATCATCGAGGACCTCGGCATCCACATCCTCGATATCGCCCGCTTCCTGCTCGGCGATGTGTCGAGCCTGACCGCGCGGACCAAACGCATCAACCCGGCCATCGCCGGCGAGGATGTCGCCACGATCCTCATGGACCACGCTGGCGGCGCCACCTCGGTGGTCGATTGCAGTTATGCGACCAAGCTTGCCGTGGAGCCTTTCCCGGAGACGCTCATCGAACTCGACGGCAGCGACGGCACGATCCGGCTGGCGCAAGGCTATCGGCTGACCGTCACCGGCAAGAGCGGAACCAAGGTGAGCGACGTCTCGCCGCCGCTGCTGCCCTGGGCCTCGCGACCGTGGCACAACATCCAGGAAAGCGTTGCCGCCATCCAGCGGCACTGGGTCGACTGCCTTGCATCAGGCCAGGAACCGGCGACGTCAGGCGCGGACAATCTGAGGACATTCGCCCTGGTCGAGGCTGCCTATGCGGGTGCCGCCAGCCGAGAACCGGTGCAGATCGACGCGCTGCTCAGATGACGGCGGACGCTTTCCAGCTCTACGGCACGCGCGCGGCCGAGCCCAAGCCGGTCACGCTGCGTGCGGGCGCATTGAGCGCGGAACTGGTCAACGGCAATTTGCGCACCATCCGCCACGGCGGCACCGAAGTGCTGCGCGCCATCGCCTATATCGTGCGCGACCGCGACTGGGGCACCTATGAGCCCGACCTGACGGACCTGACCATCGACCAGAAGGACGACCGTTTCTCCGTCGGCTACGCGGCAAGCTGCCTCAGTCCGGACGGCAGCCGGCTCGGCTTCCACGCGACGATCGAAGGGTCCGCCGACGGCAGGCTGGTCTTCGATGTGACCGTGCTCCCCGAGAGCGATTTCGAAACCAACCGCTGCGGCTTCTGCATCCTGCACCCGATCGCCGGCCTCGCCGGCAGCCCGGTGACGGTCGAGCACACCGACGGCAGCGTGGTCGAGACGGAATTCCCCGATCTGATCGACCCGTGGCAGCCGTTCAAGGATTTGCGCGCCATCACGCATCAGGTCCGGCCCGGCGTTGTCGCGCAATGCCGGATGGAAGGCGACGCATTCGAGATGGAGGACCAGCGCAACTGGTCCGACGCCTCGTACAAAACCTATGTGCGGCCGCTGGCGCTGCCATGGCCCTATGTGCTGCCGGCCGGGCAGGCGCTGCGCCAGACGATCAGCCTGCGCATCACCGGCGATGCCAATGTGCCTGCCTCGGCGGCGCCGGCCGAACCGGTCCGCGTCGAGCTCGGGCAAGCCGGCGCGAAGCTGCCCGATATCGGCATCGTGGTCTATCCCGAGGAGATCGAGGCGGCACTTGCCGACCTGCCGTTGCTGCGAGGGCTCGGTCCCCGGCAACTGCTTTTCCACTTCGACCCGACGCGTGGTCACGGCCTCGAGGCGCTGCGCGCCCATGCCCGGCTGGCGGCCGCCTATCCTGTTTCGACGACGCTGGAGTGCGTGGTCGCTTGTGCCGGCGATCTGGACGCCGAACTTTCCGAGATCGCCGACACGGTGCGCCGGGCAGGCCTGCGGCTCGACGCCATCGCGGTGTCGCCTGCGGTCGACCGGCAATCGACGCCGCCGGGCAGTGCCTGGCCGGCATGCCCACCGCTCGAGGACGTCTACGCGGCCGCCCGCCGGGGCTTTCCCGGCCTCCGCCTCGGCGGCGGCATGTTCAGCTATTTCACCGAACTCAACCGCAAGCGCGTTCCAGCCGGCCAGCTCGATTTCATCACCCACTGCACCAATCCGATCGTGCACGCCGCCGACGATCTCAGCGTGATGCAATCGCTGGAGGCGCTGCCCTTCATCACCCGGTCCACGCGGGCGATCTTCGGGACAAAGCCGTACCGGATCGGACCATCGACGATCGCCATGCGCCAGAACCCGTATG
This sequence comes from Mesorhizobium sp. B2-3-15, assembly GCF_006442875.1. Lineage (NCBI taxonomy): Bacteria > Pseudomonadati > Pseudomonadota > Alphaproteobacteria > Hyphomicrobiales > Phyllobacteriaceae > Mesorhizobium > Mesorhizobium sp. B2-3-15. The sequence continues at coordinate 197,773 of NZ_VFVO01000005.1, forward strand.
GTGGTGCGACCAAGGACAATCCTCGGGGACAGCGCATCGCCATGGCGAACCGCGACCCCCGCCACGCCGCGCAGTTCGCCGCCGCATGGACGATCGGCTATGCCGCGCGCGTCGCACCGGCGGGACTGGAGATGCTGACACTGTCCAGTTTCGCTGGACCGTTCGGCGTGGTCGCGGGATCGGGCGAATCCGCCGCAGAGGGATCGCCGCGGCCGATTTTCCAGGCCATTGAAGGGCTTTGTGAGTTGGCCGGGCTGACGCATGTTTCCGCCACGACGAGCGACGAGACGCGGGTGCTGGCGCTGGCCGGCCGCTCCGCGTCGGGCGAGACCATCGTCTGGCTGGCGAACCTGACACCGAACGACATGCGGGTCGACGCTTCCGCGCTTGGTCAGGGCGATCTCGTGATGTCTCCCTATGCGATTACCAGGATCGGTTACTTCTCGGGATTCATCACATAGAGCGCACGCGAGCGCTCGAGGTGCTTGATCATTGCCTTCTCGGCGCCGTCGGCATCCCCGTGCTCGATGCGGTCGATGATCTCTTCGTGCTCGGTCAGCGTGTATTTTTCCTTGCCGGTCCAGATCAGCATTTCGGTGTGGTATTCCTTCAGCCAGCCCAGTGTGGCTTCGCTGACGGCGACATAGATCGGATTGCCTGAAATGGACGCGATCTGGGTATGGAATTTCATGTCGGCGGAGATGAAGGCTTCGGAATCGCCGCGCGCGGCGCGCTGCTCGGCCACGGTCGCCTTCAGCAATTGCACATCCTCTGATTTGGCCCTTTCCGCGGCTTCCCTGACCATGCCGCGCTCGAAGAAGATGCGCGCGGTCTTCAGGTGCTCCAGCGTGTCCCGGGACGAGGACAGGATGATCTTGGCCGCACCGTCGACCTGCTTGATGATCGACTTGGCGGTGAGTTGCAGCACCTTGGCGCGCTCGCCATGCGAGATGGCGACCAACCCCATATTGCTCAGCGCCTGCATGGCCTCGCGGATCGCCGGCCGGCCGACCTCGAAGCGCTCCATCAACTCGCGCTCGGACGGCATGTCGTCGCCCGGCTGCAGTTCGCCGCTGGTGATCAGCCGCTTCAATCTTGCAAAGACTTCGTCGGAAAGTTTGCGCCGGACGATCGGCTCCGAACGGTTCATCGTGACGAATCACTCCCTGGCCCGGTTCCTGTTTAGCATTCCCGGCAGGATTACCGGAATGCCCGCGCCTGGAGCGGGTTCGCTCCAGCTTTGCGGCAGCCCACCCACTCTTGCCGAGGCGTGGATATTTCTTGCAATACTTATGTACTCATTATACCAGATTTCCTGCGCGACGAAACTTTTTTCGAACCTTTTTCGAGCGGCGGACTGATCATGATCACGCTTACTTATCGCATCGAAACCTCTGGCAGCATCGAGGCGCTGGCCGCCAAGATCGCCAGCGACCAGTCGACCGGCACCTTCGTCGCGCTGCCGGGCGAGACCGAGGAGCTGAAGGCGCGCGTGGCGGCGCGCGTGCTGGCGATCCGGCACCTGCCGGATGCCACGCAACCCTCTCTCCCCGGATCCGGCAGCGGGCCCTTCCGGCGCGCCGATGTCGACATCGCCTTCCCCTTCGACGCCATCGGCACCGACCTGTCGGCACTGATGACCATTGCCATTGGTGGCACCTATTCGATCAGGGGCCTGTCCGGCATCCGCGTCATCGACATGAAGCTGCCGGAACAATACCGGGGTGCCCATCCGGGTCCACAGTTCGGCGTTGCGGGCAGCCGCGGGCTGACCGGTGTCGAGGGCCGCCCGATCATCGGTACCATCGTCAAGCCGGCGCTTGGTCTCAGGCCGCACGAGACGGCCGCGATGGTGGGCGAACTGATCGAGGCCGGCGTCGATTTCATCAAGGACGACGAGAAGCTGATGAGCCCTGCCTATTCGCCGCTGGCGGAGCGGGTGAAGGCGATCATGCCAGGGATTCTCGACCATGAGCAGAAGACCGGCAAGAAGGTGATGTATGCCTTCGGCATCTCGCATGCCGATCCCGACGAGATGATGCGCAACCACGATCTTGTGCTCCAAGCCGGCGGCAATTGCGCGGTCGTCAACATCAACTCGATCGGCTTCGGTGGCATGGCTTTTCTGCGGAAGCGTTCCGGCTTGGTGCTGCATGCCCATCGCAATGGCTGGGACATTCTCACACGCCACCCCGGCCTCGGCATGGACTTCAAGGTCTGGCAGCAATTCTGGCGGCTGCTCGGCGTCGACCAGTTCCAGATCAACGGCATCGGCTCGAAATATTGGGAGCCGGACGATTCCTTCATCCGCTCCTTCGAGGCAGTGACGACGCCGCTGTTTTCATCAGACGATTGCGCGCTGCCCGTGGCCTGCTCGGGCCAATGGGGCGGCCAGGCACCCGAAACCTATGAGCGCACCGGCCGCACGGTCGACCTCCTCTACCTCTGCGGCGGCGGCATCGTCAGCCATCCGGACGGACCCGGTGCCGGCGTGCGGGCCGTGCTGCAAGCCTGGCAGGCGGCGGTCGAGGGCATTGCGCTGGCGGACTATGCCCGCGATCACATCGAACTGGCCCGATCGATCGAAAAGTTCGGCGACGGCAAGGCAGCATGAGCATGGCCGCGCAAAACCTGCTCCTCAGTTATTATGGCGACGACCTTACCGGTTCGACGGACGTCATGGAGGCGCTTGAGCTCGGCGGCGTTCCGACGGTGCTGTTCATGAACCAGCCCGATCCGTCCTTGCTGGCGCGATTTTCGCATTGCCGCGCGGTTGGATTGGCGGGCACCAGCCGAAGCGAAACGCCGCAATGGATGGAGGAAAACCTGACGCCGGCCTTCGAATGGCTGAAAGGCCTCGGGGCGGCGATCTGCCACTACAAGATCTGCTCTACCTTCGATTCCAGCCCGGCGGTCGGCAGCATTGGCCGCGCCACCGAAATCGGCAGGCGTATTTTCGGCGGGGCGAGCGTGCCGATGGTGGTCGGGGCGCCGCAGCTCAAGCGCTACACCGCCTTCGGCAATCTTTTCGCGGCGTTCCGTGGCGAGTATTTCCGCATCGACAGGCATCCTGTGATGAGCAGGCATCCGGTGACGCCGATGAACGAAGCAGACCTGCTCGCGCATCTCTCGCATCAGACCAGTCTCAGCGCCGGCCTTGTCGACCTGGCGGCATTGCAGGCCGACGATGTTGCGCAAACGGTCGACCAGGCGATGAAAAACAGGGCGATCGTCCTGTTCGATGTTGAAAGCCGCCAGACACAGAGACGCGTCGGCGAGCAGATCTGGCGCATCCACGATCAAGGCCATGGCTTCGTTGTCGGATCCTCGGGCGTCGAATATGCCTTGCTTGCCGAATGGGCCGGCAAAGGCATCGTCTCCGGGCACGCGTCGTTCGCGCCGCCCGGCCCGGTGGACCGCCTCGCGGTCGTCTCGGGCAGCGTTTCGCCTACCACCGAGAAACAAATCCGCTTTGCGCTCGCCCACGGTTTTGACGGCGTCGAAATGGATGCGATGCGACTGGTCTCGGAGGGCGCCGGCGACGCGATCGAGCAGGCGGTCGCCACCGGGCTGGCAAGTCTGGCCAAGGGCCGCAGCGTCATCCTCTACACCGCGCTTGGCCCGCAGGCCGACCGGGGCGCCGAGATCGACAGGATCGAAGGCGCGCGAAACACGCTCGGGCGAGCGCTGGGGACCATCCTGCGCCGGCTGATCGTGGAACAGAAACTCAAGCGCGCGGTGATCGCCGGTGGCGATACGTCCAGCCACGCGCTCGGACAATTGGCCATCGACGCGCTGACCGTGCGCATGCCTTTGCCGCAATCGCCGGGATCTCCGCTCTGCGTCGCCCATGGCGGCGGTGAGATCGATGGCCTCGAAATAGCGCTGAAAGGCGGCCAGGTCGGCACCGACGCCTATTTCGAGACGATCCGGCTGGGAAGCTAAGCGACGAGCCAGGTCGTTCAATACAACGGCTTGCCCATGTGCTTCGGCGTCGGCCACTGCGCCGTGATGCCGGGTTGCACCGGCCGTTCGAGATAGGTCGCCAGAACCACGTAGCTGCGCGTCGAGGTGACGCCTGGTGTCTCGTAGAGACGCAACAGCAGGCCTTCGAGCGCCTTGGTGTCCTCGGTGCGCACCTTGAGTAGTACGCATGTATCGCCGGCGACGGTGTGGATCTCCTCGACCTCGGGATATTCCGAGATCGCCATCAGTTCAGGGGTCTTGCCCCAGCCGCTGGTGTCTATGTGAACGAAGGTGAGCAGCGGTTTTCTCACCGCGTTGGGATCGATGATGGCGGCCGTATTGCGAATGGCGCCGCTGCGCCGAAGCCGCTTGACGCGCTCGTGCGCTGCCGGCGGCGACAAGCCGACGCGATCGCCGAGTTCGGCATAGCTGACGGTCGCGTCTTCGACGAGAACGCCTAATATTTTTCGGTCGGTCGCGTCGACATCCCGGGCCGCCGGCCTGTTCCGCGGAATGCCATCTGTTTCTTCATCCATAGCGGTATTCCCGATTGTCACGGAATTTAATACGGCCATTATGATGATATGTCGAACAACGATCAAGCTACAGCCTTGGGCGCGGACACCAGGCTGCCCATCCCGGCCCTCGCCTATCTGCTGACCGGATGCATCGCCGTGATCGGCTCGAATTCGCTGGTGCTGGGCCCGATCGCTCCGGCAGTGGCCGTGTCGTTCTCGACCAGCGTCCCCATGGTGATGATGGCGGCGGCCGCGTTCGGCCTCGGCACATCGGCGAGCGCCCTGTTCCTGGCACGCCATATCGACCGGCTCGGCGCGCGCCGGATGTTGCGGGCGGCCTTGCTGCTGCTGGCATTGGCCTTGGTCGCCAGCGCGGCCGCGCCGACGGTGAGCGCGCTGGTTGCCGCGCAGCTTATCGCTGGGATCGCGGCCGGCGTCGCCATGCCGGCAATCTATGCCAGTGCCGCGGCCATCGCCCCGCCTGGGCGGGAAAGCGGCACGATCGGCGTGGTGCTGACCGGGTGGACGCTCAGCATGGTGGCCGGCGTTTCGCTGTCGGCGGTGCTTGCCGATCTCGTGCACTGGCGCGCCGTCTTTGTCGCCGTGGCCGTGCTGGCGGCGCTGGCGCTTGGCGGCCTCAGCGCATCGTCGCTCCCGGATGTCCGGAAGGCCGGACCGGCGCCCGCCCCGCTGGCGGCGTTGAACATCCCCGGCATTGTGCCCCTCCTGGTTGCTTGCGGCGCTTTCATGACCGCCTTCTACGGTGTCTATGGCTATCTTGGCGACCATCTCCACAGCGGGCTGGGGCAGCCGGTCAGCGCCAACGGGCTGGCCGCCCTCGCCTATGGCGCGGGATTTGGCACCGCGGCGCTCTTCGACGGCATCATCGATCGCCTGGGCGCCCGGCGTGTCATGCCTTTCGCCTATCTTCTCGTGGCCATCGTCTACGTGGCGATCGCCGCGACCAGCGGCAGCTATGGCTTGACGCTCGCCATGGTGGCTGCCTGGGGGCTTGCCAACCATTTCGGGCTGAACGTGCTGGTGATGCGCCTGTCGGCGCTCGATCCGTCGCGGCGGGGCACGATCATGGGGCTGAACAGCGCGGTGACCTATCTCGCGGTGTTCGTCGGCACCACCGGCTTCGGGCCGCTCTATTCCGGCTTCGGCTTCGCCACATGCGCGGCAGTTGCGGCCTTGCTGATGCTGATTGCCGCTGGCGCGGCGGCATGGCGCACACGCTAGAACTTTCCTCCCCGTCGCATTGCTCCAGTCGGCACAACGTGATTGGCCAGCGGCCTGTCGCGTAGTTGACAGCGGCCCCACCATCCTTCCATACAAAGCGTGTTAATGTTCTCAGGGCGGGGTGAAAGTCCCCACCGGCGGTAACGGTTTCGGCCGAAGCCCGCGAGCGCTCTCCAGTATCGGAGAGGTCAGCAGATCCGGTGTGATTCCGGAGCCGACGGTTAGAGTCCGGATGAAAGAGAACGAAACGGAAGACGGACCGCCCCGGCGGGCCGGATTTCGTATCGTGCGTCCTGATTCTGGTTCGAAACGGAAGGATGGACCCATGAATCAGCATTCCCACAAAGACTATGAAACAATTCGGATCGCCGTCATCAGGGCGCGCTGGCATGCCGACATTGTCGACCAGTGCGTGCAAGCCTTTGGGGCGGAACTGGCCGAGATTGGCGGCGGACGCTTTGCCGTCGATATCTTCGACGTGCCCGGCGCCTACGAGATTCCGCTCCATGCCAAGACGCTTGCCGGGACCGGCCGCTACGCCGCTATCCTCGGCACGGCATTCGTCGTCAATGGCGGCATCTACCGGCACGACTTCGTCGCCAACGCCGTTATCGACGGCATGATGAACGTGCAGTTGTCGACCGGCGTGCCCGTGCTTTCGGCGGTGCTCACGCCGCACAATTTCCACGACAGCGCCGAGCATCATCGCTTCTTCTTCGAGCATTTCACGGTCAAGGGGAAGGAAGCGGCAAACGCCTGTGTGCAGATACTCGCCGCGCGGGAAAAGATCGCGGCCTGAAGCGGCGCTGCCGGGGTGGAAATCCCGGTAACGGGCTGTAGTATCCCGGAAAATACTGAGTTCGGGAGGATGCCGGTGCAGACCAAGAAGATCATCAATGACGGCAACCGTGCCGTCGACGAAATGCTCGAAGGGATCCTGGCCGCGCATCCTCGCCATCTCGGGAGCGTGGACGGCAGTCCGCGCTCGATCATCGCCCGCGATGGACCGAGGCCCGGCAAGGTCGGGCTGGTGATCGGCGGCGGCTCCGGCCACGAGCCGACCTTTCTCGGCTTTGTCGGCAAGGGGCTGGCGGACGCGGCGGCTGTCGGCAACGTCTTTGCCTCGCCGCCGCCCGATCCGATCCTCGAATGCACCAAGGCGATCAGCGGCGGCGCCGGCGTGCTGTTCATGTACGGCAACTATGCCGGCGACGTGATGAATTTCGACATGGCGGCCGAGATGGCCGCCATGGACGACATCGAGGTGCGCACGGTGCTGACCACCGACGACGTCGCCTCGGCGCCGCGTGACCAGCGGCGGAAGCGCCGTGGTGTCGCGGGTAATTTCTTCATCTTCAAGGCGGCCGGTGCCGCCTGCGACCTGATGCTCTCCCTCGACGAATGCGAGCGCGTCGCGCGCAAGGCCAACGACCGCACCTTCACCATGGGCGTGGCACTGTCGCCCTGCTCGCTGCCGCAGACCCGGCGGCCGAATTTCGAGATCGGCGCGGACGAGATGGAAATCGGCATGGGCATCCATGGCGAACCCGGCATCGCCCGCGGCAAGCTCGGGACCGCCGACGAAATCACCGACGAGATGCTCGACAAGATTTTCGCCGAGATGGCGCCGAAGCGCGGCGACAAGGTCGCGGTGCTGGTCAATTCGCTGGGTTCGACGCCGCTGATGGAGCTCTACATCATGAACCGCCGGGTCAAGCAGAGGCTCGACGCCATCGGCGTTTCGGTCCACGCGACCTGGGTCGGCAACTACTGCACGTCGCTGGAAATGGCCGGCGCTTCGGTGACGCTTTTCCATCTCGACGAAGAATTGCAGGCGATGCTCGACCACCCCTGCGACTGCGCCATGTTCCGGGCCGGCTGAGGAGCGCTCCATGACCATCGCCGCGTTCGACCTGAAAAGAATGTTCGATGCGATCGCCGTGGCGATGGAAGCCGACAGGGACCGGCTTTGCCAGCTCGACGGCGTCATCGGCGACGCCGACCACGGCATTGCCATGGCGCTCGGGTTCAACGCCGCGCGCGATGCTCTGGCATCGCTCGACCTTGCGGCGGCCGAGCCGACCGCGCTCCTCAACGCCGCGGCGAAATCGTTTCTTAATGCCGTCGGCGCGTCCTGCGGCCCGCTCTATGCCACCGCCTTCATGCGCGCCGCCGCCGCCGTCAAGGGCAAGGCGACGCTGGCGGATGCCGATGTCGTCGCGCTGCTGCAGGCCATGGCGCAAGGCATCAAGGATCGCGGCAAGGCCGAAACCGGCGAAAAGACAATGGTCGACGCCTGGCAACCGGCGGCGGAAGCGGCCGGCGCCAGCAATGCAGCAGGAAAAAACCTTGCCGAAAGCCTCCAGGCCGCTTTTGCCGCCGCCGAGCGCGGCGCGGAATCGACCAAGGACATGATCGCCGCCAAGGGCCGCTCGTCGCGGCTCGGCGAGCGCTCGCTCGGCCATATCGATCCCGGTGCGGCTTCGGCCGTCACCGTCATCGGCGCGATGCGCGACAGTCTCGCTTAGCTCTTCGCCGCATCGAGCCTGTCGATCGCCTGGACGTTGCCGGCCGACGGTCCCTTCTCGTCGAACTCCGAGGCCAGCCAGGTATCGACAATGGCCTTGGCCAGTTCCGGGCCGATGACGCGGGCGCCCATGGTGATGATCTGGGCGTTATTGGATTTCGCCGCGCGTTCGGCCGAATAGGTGTCGTGGGTGAGTGCGGCGCGGATGCCCGGCACCTTGTTGGCCGAGATCGAGACGCCGATGCCGGTGCCGCAGAACAGGATGCCGCGATCGTTCTCGCCGTCGACGATCGTCTGGGCAAGTTTCCGCGACAGATCGGCATAGAAGCCGGCCTGGCTGAGGTCGCTGACGGTGAGCCCCGGCTTGGTCGCCAGATGCGCTGATATGACGTCGAGCAGCGGCTTGCCGGCGCTGTCGGCTCCAATGGCTATTTTCATTTTTTGTCCTTTCCAGTTCGATGATTCAGATGGCGGCCGACGCGCGGCGCAGGATGTCGATGTAGCCTTCGGCCTGCCAGGCCGAGCGGCCGATGAACAAGCCGTCGATGTTGGGCTGGGCGATCAGTTCCGCGGCATTGCCAGGATTGACGCTGCCGCCATAGAGCACCGGCGGCACGGACGGCAGCAGACCGCCGGCGACCTTCTTGATCAGCGCCTGCTGCCTGTCGGCATAGTCGGAACTGGCCGGAATGCCCTTGTCGCCGATCGCCCAGACCGGCTCGTAGGCGAACAGGATTTTTGCTTCCCTCGCCTCGCCCTCGAGGAATTGCAGTGCACCCTCGACCTGGCCGGTCACTACCGCATCGGCCTTGCCGCTTTCGCGCTCGGCCAGCGTCTCGCCGACGCAGATCAGCGGCATCAGTCCGTGCTTGACCGCCGCCGCCGTCTTCAGCCCGACCGTGCGGTCGGTCTCGCCGAAGTGCTCGCGCCTTTCGCTGTGGCCGAGTTCGACCAGGTCTAGGCCGCAATCGTTCAGCATCACCGGCGAGATCTCGCCGGTCCAGGCGCCGGCGTCGGCCCAATGCATGTTCTGCGCGCCGACCTTGACGCGCGTCGTCGACAGCGCCTGCCCGACCTCTCGCACCGCCGTGAAAGGCGGGACGACGAAAGGCTGGATGCGATCGTCGAAACCCGCCACGAAGCCGGCCAGTGCGCCTGCAAAATCAAGCGCCTCGGCGAGCGTCTTGTTCATCTTCCAGCTTGTACCGACCCAGTAAACCACGCGTACACTCCTTGGTCCTCAGTCCCCGTTTGATCATCAATCCTTGTCGGCGACCACCCTCAGCGAGACGCCAGCCGCATCCAGCGTGTCGCGCATTCCGAGCTCCGGCCCGCGGCCGGTGAAGACGGCGTCGAATGCCTTGAGATCGGTCAGGAAATGCAGCGCGCTGCGGCCAAACTTGCCGTGATCCACCAGCAGATATTTGCGTGTCGCCGCGGCCATCATCAGTCGCTTGGCCTGCACCACTTCCTGGTCCTGATGGAAGGCGGAGGCGCCATGGATGGCCGACGACGACAGGAAGGCGACGTCGGCACGCAGCGACCGCAGCGAAGCCTCGGCGAGCAGGCCGAAGAAGCCGTGGAATTTCTTCGAGTACTGGCCGCCGAGCGCGATCAGGTTGATGCCCGCGGCACCGGCCAGGTCCTGGATGACGGCGAGATTGTTGGTGATCACCGTCAATGGCCTGAGATCGACGAGATACCGCGCGATACCGCCCGCGGTCGAACCGTCGTCGATGATGACCGTCTGGCCGGGTTCGATCATGGTCACGGCCGCCGCCGCAAGGCGCTGTTTTTCCCCGATCGCCTGCTTCTGCCGGTAGCGGAAATCGCTTTCAAACAGACTGCTCGGCTGGATCGAGGCGCCGCCGCGCACCTTGCGCAGCAAACCGCTCTCCTCGAGCTCGTCGAGGTCGCGATGCACGGTCATCCTGGAGACGCCAAAGCGAGAGGCAAGATCGTCGACGCTCGCCGCGCCGGCATCCACCAGGAAGTCCATGATGCCTTGGCGTCTGTTGTCGCTCTTCATTCTCGCCGACCCGCCAACGCAGAAGCCTGGCTCCTTGATCGAACGAAGATATAACAGATATGATCGCATAGATATCATGATTTTTGTGATAATGGGATATTTTTGTGGGATATTTCGCCGGCTTTTATCGCGCCGCTGTAACAAGAATTGCTGCCGGGACGGTCTGTCACGGTTGCGGTTGCGCGGGATTCCGGCCAGAAGCATCGGTGGGCTGAACGATGCGCGGGCGGCCCGCAACCACAGTCGAAACCAGATACGGGAGACTAATCGTTGGCTCGCATCACACTGAGACAATTGCTCGATCACGCCGCCGAATACGGCTATGGCGTGCCGGCCTTCAACATGAACAACATGGAACAGGGCCTCGCCATCATGGAGGCTGCCGAGGAGACCAAGTCCCCGGTCATCCTGCAGGCGAGCCGCGGCGCCCGCGCCTATGCCAATGACGTGGTGCTGGCCAAGCTGATCGACGCGCTGGTCGAGATCCATCCCGACATCCCGGTCTGCATGCATCTCGACCATGGCAACAACGAAGCCACCTGCGTCACCGCGATCCAGCACGGCTTCACCTCGGTGATGATGGACGGCTCGCTCAAGGAAGACGGCAAGTCGCCGGCCGACTATGCCTATAATTCCGGTATCACCAAGCGCGTCGTCGACATGGCGCATTGGGGCGGCGTGTCGGTGGAAGGCGAGATCGGCGTGCTGGGCTCGCTCGAGAGCGGCGGCGGCGAGCAGGAAGACGGCCACGGCGTCGAAGGCGCGATCAGCCACGACCAGCTCCTGACCGATCCGGTGCAGGCCGAACAGTTCGTGCGCGATACCCATGTCGATGCGCTGGCGGTGGCCATGGGCACCAGCCACGGCGCCTATAAATTCTCGCGCAAGCCTGACGGCGCGGTGCTGGCGATGAACGTGATCGAGGAGATCCACCGGCGCTTGCCGAACATGCATCTGGTCATGCACGGCTCGTCCTCGGTGCCGGAGGACTTGCAGGAGATCATCAACAAATATGGCGGCCAGATGAAGCCGACCTGGGGCGTCCCAGTGGAAGAGATCCAGCGCGGCATCAAGCATGGCGTGCGCAAGATCAACATCGACACCGACAACCGCATGGCGCTGACCGGCGCGATCCGCAAGGTGCTGACCGAAAATCCCAGCGAGTTCGACCCGCGCAAATATCTGACGCCGGCGATGGCGGCGATGAGGAAGCTCTGCAAGGAGCGCTTCGAGCAGTTCGGCACCGCCGGCAATGCGCCGAAGATCAAGCCGCTGCCGGTTTCGGAAATGGCCAAGCGCTACAAGTCGGGCAGCCTCGACCCGAAATTCGCCTGAGTTCGATCCGGTTGCATTTCATGGACAGGAGCCGCATGGGCTCCTGTCCGATTTCTATCCGGCCTTCGGCGAAATCCCCGCCCTGCCGGCGTCGATGAACGGTGCCCAATAATCGACCGACTCGCGGATCATGGCGACCACCTGATGGTCGACCGGCTCGCGCTCGCGGAAGGATAGTTCGAGGCAGATTTCGTTGTCGGTGCCGCCGCCGCGTCGTACCGTCTCCAGCAGCTTCTCCGGCGTGATGCGGCCGTCCTTGTTGTGGGCCGCGGTGAATGGCCAATGGCCACCCTTGTTCATCGACGATTGCTTGATGTGGATGATCGGCGACTTCAGGGGGAAAGCTTCGGCCCAGGCATAGGGATCGATGTCGGCCGGATTGGAGGAAGTGACGTCGCCATGGTCGATGTCGACCATCATCTCCAGCGGAATGGCCATGCCGGCCGCGTCGATCGCGTCCTGCAGCATCCGGCAATTCTCGATCGTATGGCCGAATTCGCGACCGACCGACATCGGCTCCCAGAACAGATAGGTCAGGCCTGCCGCTCGGGCGTGCTCGGCGACCTCGCGCCAGCAGTCCAGCGCGATGTCGAACAGCCTGGCGCGACGGGCGGGATCGTCATAGTCCCGATGCGTGAAGATGGCGAACTGCGTGCCCATGCCGCTGGCGCCAAGCTCGGCCGAGATGTCGGCAAAGGTCTTGAACCAGTCGACATAGTAGCGGCGCACATCCGCATCCGGATGGCCGAAATGGTTCAGCCGGCCATAGGGGCCGGTCATGCCGGAGGTGACGCGCACGCCGGTGCGATTCAAGGCGTTGCGGAACAGGCGGACGAACTTGACGATCGTCGCCGCCGGCCAGCCTGGGTTGACGAATTCATGCGTGAGCTGAACGTCGCGAATGCCGATTTCATAGGCAACGGTATCGATCAGGTCGTCCGGCTCGGCGAAGCGGTTGACCAGCGGATTGGTGTTGAGGGAGAGCGTGAAAGCCAAGGTCGCGATCCCGTCAACGCCGGCGCAGAACAGGGGCGATGAGCGCCATCAGCCTGCCCTCGCCTGCCGGCTCGCGCACCAATGCTCGAAGGCCGACTTCTCCTCGGCGGACAAATGCAGGCCATGCTTGGTGCGCCGTTCGAGAATGTCGGCCGCGTCTTCCGCCCATTCCTGTTCAAAGAGGTAGTTCGCCTCGCGCTCAAAGAAATCCTTGCCGAAGCACCGCCCCAGTGCGGCGAGCGATCGGGCGCCGCCGACCACGGACCGCGTCCTGGTGCCGTAGAGCCGGCCGTAATGCTTGAGCAGCGATGCCGGCATCCATGGATACTCGCTTGCGAGGTTGCCAAGAAATTGTTCGAAGTCGGCATTGGCGATGTCGCCGCCGGGCAGATGCGCCCTCGCGGTCCAGGCTTTGCCCATGCTGGGAAAGAACGGTGCGATCCTGTCCAGCGCATGCTCGGCCAGTTTGCGGAAGGTGGTGATCTTGCCGCCGAAGACGGAGAGCAGCGGCGCCTGCGCGTCCGGCGCGTCGAGTTCGAAAATATAGTCGCGCGTCACCGCGCTCGGATTGTCGGCGTTGTCGTCATAGAGCGGCCGGACACCGGAGAACGAATGGACCACGTCGCCCCGCGCAAAGCCGCGCTTGAAATAGCGGTTGACCACCTTGATGAGGTAATCGATCTCGCTCTCATCCGCCCTCACATCCTCGGGCCGGCCCTCGTAGGGGATGTCGGTGGTTCCGATCAAGGCTAGATCGTTCTGGTAGGGATTGATGAAGATGACGCGCTTGTCGTTGTTCTGGACGAGATAAGCCTGCCTTCCCTCCCAGAATTTGGGCACGACGATATGGCTGCCCTTGACGAGGCGGACGTTGCGCCTGGAGTTCTGGCCGGCAACGCGGTTGACGATGTCGTTGACCCAAGGGCCGGCGGCATTGATCAGCGCGCGGGCCCGTACACTGGTCTTGATGCCGGTCCTGACGTCGCGCATCTCGACAACCCAGAGGCCGCCCTCGCGGCTGGCCGCGGTGCAGGCGGTGCGGGTGAGGACCTTCGCTCCCCGTTCGGCGGCGTCGAGCGCATTGATGACGACGAGGCGGGCATCGTCGACCCAGCAGTCCGAATATTCGAAACCGCGCTTGAAGCTGTCCTTGATCGGCGCCCCCTCGGGAGCTGTGCGCAGGTCGAGCGTCCGCGTGGCGGGCAGCCGCTTGCGGCCGCCGAGGTGGTCGTAGAGGAAGAGGCCGAGCCGCACCAGCCATGCCGGCCGGTCGTCCGGGCTGTGCGGCAGCACGAAGCGCATCGGCCAGATGATGTGCGGCGCCGATTCCAGCAGCACCTCGCGCTCGATCAGCGCCTCGCGCACCAGGCGGAACTCGTAATATTCGAGGTAGCGCAGACCGCCATGGACGAGCTTGCCCGAGCGCGAGCTGGTGCCTTCGGCGAGATCGTCCTTTTCGCACAGGATGACGGAAAGCCCGCGGCCGGCGGCGTCGCGCGCGATGCCGGCGCCGTTGACGCCGCCGCCAATGACGAAGAGGTCGACTATGTCAGGGCCGACGCTCATCTTGCCGTCGCCCCACTGCCTGATTTTCGCATCATGGCCATCGCTCTCAGCACGGATTGACCGGAGGCAGGCCGGCCAGGTAGCGGCGCACTTCCTCGGCGGCCTGCTCGGCGGCATAGGTCACGGTGCGCACCGAAGCGCCGGCGATATGCGGCGTCAGCGTCACATTGGGCAGCTGCAGCAAGGGCCAGTCCGACGGCACCGGTTCGACCGCGAAGGTTTCCAGCATGGCGCTGGCGATCTGCCCTGAAACCAGCGCCTCGTAGAGTGCGTCGTAGTCGACCAGCGGGCCACGCGCCGTATTGACGAAGATCACGCCCGGCTTCATCCGCGCGATGGTGTCCTTGCCGATCAGACCGCGTGTCTCCTGCGTCACCCGCGAATGCAGCGTGACCACATCGGAGCGCGACAGGAGGTCGTCGAGCGCAACCAGTTCGACGCCAGCGTTGCGATCCTCGGCGCTCAGTTGCACATAGGGATCGCTGACCAGGACGTGGCAGCCGAAGGCGCGCAGCAGGCGCACCACCTTCGTGCCGATATTGCCGTAGCCGACTACGCCGACGGTCATTTCGCCGAGCTCGCGGCCGGTGCGGTCGGCGCGGTAGAGATCGCCGCGCCATTCCCCCTTGCGCAAGGCCTCGTGGCCGACCCGGATCAGCCGCGTCTCGGCCAGGATGGCGCCGATGGTAAACTCAGCCACGGCAGTGGCGTTGCGGCCGGGCACATTGACCACGGTGATGCCGTGCACCCTGGCCGCTTCCATGTCGATGTTGATCGGGCCGCCGCGCGACACCGCGACCAGCTTGAGCCGCGGCAGGCGCCGCATCATGCCCTCCGACAGGGGCGCAAGCTGGGTGACGAGGATTTCGGCATCGTCGATGAAGTCGACGACCTCGTCGGGATGGCCGAAATATTCCTTGACCTTGTCGAGGCCGAGCGCGGCGTTGCCGAACTCCATCGGCTCGTCGGGCCAGGCCGTCTGCAATGTCCTGATATCGAGGTCGCCACTGGCCACCTTCTCGATTTTGGCGCGAAACACCTCCGGCAGCATGAAGTTGTCGCCAATGATCGCTATTTTCCTCAGCATACTCGACTTCTCAATTTTCCTGCGATGTCGCCATGGCACGCCAGACCGGCCGCAGGGCCTGGTGCGCCAGCATGTAGGACGGGGTCATCCTGTCGTAGATCGCGGCGAGATCCGGGTCGCTCGGCTCGGCCTCGCCGAGCAGCGGCGTTACCCATTCGCCGACGCATTCGTCCATGGAGGCGTATTGGCCGACGCAGACCGCCGCGATCATTGCGGCACCGGCCGCACCGGCCTCCTCGCGCGCGCTGGTGCGCGTGTCGGCACCAATGGCCGCACCCAGGATCTTGCGCAGCGCCGGGCTTCTGGCGGCGCCGCCGGTCAGGCGAATTTCGCGTGGCAGCGGGCCCATGGCGGCG
This sequence comes from Mesorhizobium sp. B2-3-15, assembly GCF_006442875.1. Classification (NCBI taxonomy): domain Bacteria; kingdom Pseudomonadati; phylum Pseudomonadota; class Alphaproteobacteria; order Hyphomicrobiales; family Phyllobacteriaceae; genus Mesorhizobium; species Mesorhizobium sp. B2-3-15. The sequence continues at coordinate 213,395 of NZ_VFVO01000005.1, forward strand.
TAGCAATCGCGCGCCGCGAAGGCCAAGCCTTCGAAGACGGCGCGCACCAGATCGGCGTAGCCGTGGCGCGACGAAATGCCGACGAAGCCTGCCCTGGCATTGGCATCGACGAACGGTCCGCGCTCGCCGGCTTCCGACACGTAGGGCTGGTAGAGCAGCGAAGCCGGCCGCGAGGCCGCGATCCAGGCATCGACCAGCGCGATCATCTCGCCATTGCTGCGGGTTATGCCTTGCGAGGCGAGGATGCCCGAAGCGAGGCCAAGCACCCAGTCGATGTTGAGCGTCGCCGCCATGTTGGACTGCATCTGCGCGAACACGCCCGGCGCCGGCATCGCCATCGTATAACCGGTCGCCGCTTCGTTGAGCTGCACATCATCCGGGGTCTCGGCCAGCCGCATGTGCATGCCGGTGGAACCGATGATCGAGCAGCCGGGCTTGCGCTCGCGGTCGAGGAGGCCGGCGCCGAGCGCGGTGCAGACGACGTCGACATAACCGAGCACGACGGGTGTGCCGGCAAGCATGCCGGTGACTTCGGCGGCGGCCGGCGACAGTCCGGCGCTGTGGCTCGTGCCGTCGACGATCGGCGGCAGCAGGTGCCTGAGATCGGCGACGCCGAGGACGTCGAGCACGTCCCCACTGTAGTCACGGGTGCGGAAGTCGCCGAAAGTGAAGGTCCCTTCGGACGGATCGGTGGCGCGTTCGCCGGTCAGCTTGAAATAGAGCCAATCCTTGCAGTGGAACGCGGTCGCCGCCTTGCCGAGCATTTCGGGCATGGTGCGCTTCATGAAGGCGAACTGCGAGCCTTGCTGGCAGGCGGCAAGACCGCTGCCGGTCTTCTCGAAGCGCAGCCGGTCATCGGGCCGCGCGCGGATTTCCTCGACGACGCCCGCGGCGCGCGCGTCGAGCCAGAGCCAACCCTTGGCCACCGGCTCGCCCTTGCCGTCGATCAGCCAGGTGCCGTCCCCCTGCCCGGTCACCGCGATGGCGACGGTCCGGCTGGCGAGATCGGGCACCTTGTCGGCAAGCTGGCGCAAGGTCGTGGCGGCATCGGCCCATGTGCGGGCCAGATCCTGTTCGGCGCCGCCGCCCGGCAGCGTCTCGTAATGGTTCGGCGTTGCCGCGGCCGCGATCTGGCGGCCCTTCGTGTCGAAAGCGATGGACTTGATGACGGAAGTGCCGGCATCGATGCCGATCAGTACGTCGCGCATCACGCGATCTCCATGCCGTGCGAGATCGCCTTGCCGCTCGCCTGGTCGAAGACGTGCAGGTTTTTGGGATCGATGCTGACGTTGATGGGCGCGCCGAGGTCGAGCCGGGTGCGGTCATGCTCCACCAGGACCAGCGAGCCGCCGGCGAAGTCGGCGGCGATGTGGGTCTGGTCGCCGAGCCATTGGTTGGCCGAGACCCTGGCCGGAACTCCTTCCTTCGAACGCCGGACCGCGTAGGGCCTGATGCCGATGACCACCCGCTCGCGGCTGAGCAGCTGGTCGCGAACCGGAGCGCTGAAGGCGTCCTTGTCGTAGTCGAGCGACAGACCGTCGGGCAGCCTGAGACTGATGCGGCCGGCGGTCGTGCCGACAAAGGCCTCGAAGACGTTCATCGGCGGCTCGCCGACGAAGGTGCCGGTGAACAGGTTGGCCGGGCGCTCCTTGATCCGGTCCGGCGTGTCGAACTGCTGCAGCACGCCGCCCTCCATCACCGCGATGCGGTCGGCCAGCGCATTCGCCTCGGTCTGGTCGTGGGTGACCAGGATCGCGGTCAGGCCACGCTCCTTGATGAAGTGCTTGATACGGCCGCGCAACACGGCGCGAAGCTGCGGCTCGAGCTGGCCCATCGGCTCGTCCAGCAGATGCAGGTCGGCTTCCCGGATCAGCGCCCGGCCAAGGCTGGCGCGCTGCTGCTGGCCACCCGAAATGGAGCTAGGATAGCGCTCCAATATGTCCTCGATCTCCAGCAGCTTTGCGATGCTGGCGACCTTGGCGTCGACCTCGCTCCTGGGCAGCCTTGCGGCCTTGAGCGCAAAGGCCATGTTCTCGCGCACGGTGAGCGGCGGATAGAGCGAATAGCCCTCGAAGGCCATTGCCACATTGCGTTTGACCGGCGGCAAGGTGTGTACCTTGCGGCCGGCGACCGCGATCGCGCCACGCGACACCTCCTCGAAGCCGGCAACCATGCGCAAGGTCGAAGTCTTGCCGCAGCCCGACGAGCCGAGCAGCGCCACGATCTCACCCTTGCCGATATCCATCGTCAGGTTCTTGACGGCGTGAACGCCCCTGTCGATCGGGCCATAGAATTTGTCGACGCCTGATATGGTGAGCGCGCTCGGGCTCATGCCGCTTCTCCGTTGCGCAGTTTGACGACATTCCTGGCGCCGATGCGCTCGCCGCTCGCCCGATCGAACAGCAGGGCGCTCTCGCCGTCGACGGCGATATGCGCCTTGCCTTCGCTGCGCCCCGGGGTTCCGGCCGGGCGCGAGACCAGGATTTCACGGCCGCGCATGGTGCGCACCAGGGTAACGATCTTTTCGTTGAGCGGCGTCTCCGCCTCGACGGTCACCGGAACGGCGCCGGGTTCGTTTTCGCCGACGAAATGCAGGGCCTCGGGTCTCAGCCCGATGATGCAGTCGCGGCCGATGGCGGCCTCGGGAGCATCGGCGAGATGGACCTGCACATTGGACAGGCCGACATAGCCCCCCCGGGCATCGCGCGCGGGCTTGACGTCGAGCAGGTTGATGGTCGGATCGCCGAACAGCCGCGCGATCTCGATGTTGGCCGGCTCACGATAGATCTGCTCGGGCGTACCAAGCTGCCTGATGACGCCTTGCGACATCACCGCGATGCGGTCGCCGAGCGCCATGGCTTCCTTGTAGTCCTGGGTAACGTAAACGACGGTGGCGCCGCGATCGGCGAGCAGCCGCGGCAGTTCGAGCCGCATCTCGAAACGCAGCTTGGCGTCGACATTGCGCAAGGGATCGTCGAGCAGAAGCAGCGGCGGCGAACCGACCAAAGCGCGGGCAAGGGCCGTGCGCTGCTTCTGGCCGTTGGAGAGCGCGCGCGGCTTGTGGGAAAGCACATGGCCGATCTTCAACAATTTGGCGACGCTCTCGACACCGGCCTTGATCGCGCTCTGCGACGAGCGCTTGGCCGCCAGCGGCGTCGCGATATTGTCGAAAGCGCTCATATGCGGAAACAGCGCGAAATTCTGGAACGCCATGCCGACGCCGCGGAATTCCGCGTCGACATCGGTCATGTCCTCGCCGCCGATCAGGATCTTGCCTTCGTCCGGATCGATGACGCCGGCGACCAGCCGCAACAGCACCGTCTTGCCGGCGCCCGAGGGACCAAACAGCACCAGCGTTTCGCCATCGGCGACGGTCAGCGACAGATTGTCGAGGACGGTCTGGCTCTTGTAGCGCTTGACGACGTTTCTGAGTTCGAGGCTGGCCATTTCTATCCTTTCACCGCGCCGAGCGACAGGCCCTCGACCAGATAGCGCTGTGCATAAAGGGCGAGCGCCAGCGTCGGCGTGATCGACAAGACTATGGCCGCCGAAATCTGGCCGTACTGGATGCCCGATGAAGTGATGAAGGCCAACGCGCCGACCGTCACCGGCTGCTTGTCGGCCGAAGCCAACACCAGCGCGAAAACGAAATTGTTCCAGGCGAAGATGAAGGCAAGCAGGCCGGCCGCCGCGATGCCAGGGCCGGCGAGCGGCAGCGCGATCTTGCGAAAGGTGGCGAACCAGGAATGGCCGCCGATGCGGTAGGCATATTCGATGTCGGCCGGAATATCCTCGAAATAGCCGCGCACGATCCACAGGATCAGCGGCAGGCAGATCAGCTGGTAGACCCAGATCAGCCCGATATAGGTGTTGGCCAGGCCGAGCTTCTGGAAATAGAGGGTCAGCGGCAGCAGCACCAGAAGTGCCGGCGCGAACTTGAACGACAGCAGCGTGAAGGCGATGTCTTCCGAACCGCGGAATTTGTGGCGCGCGAAGGCGTAGGCCGCCGGCACGCCGAGCAGCAGTGAAACCGCCACCGAGGTCACCGACAGGAATACCGAGTTCCAGAGGTTGCGCATGAAGGCGATGTCGAGCGTGCCGGCGGCCGTCATCAGCTTGCCGGTGATCAACGCCGTGTAGTTGGCGAGCGTCGGTTCGAAGATGAGCTGCGGCGGGATGCGCAGAATGGTCTCGTTGGTCTGGAACGACATCATGAAGATCCACAGGATCGGGAACATGAAGAAGATCACGACCAGCGTCAGTGCCGCGCCGCGCAGGATGCGTTCGAGAAGCGAGGTATGTTCCATCGCCGCCTCCTATGCCTGGCCGCGGGCGCGTTCGCGCAGCCTGAGCCAGTTCTTGATGAAGATGTTTGAGAGGAAATAGGTGATCGCCCACAGGATGATCATCAGCGCCGCCGAGCGACCGACATTGGTCGACTGGAAGAAGTTGAGATAGGCCTCGACCTGGAACACGGTCAGCGTGTCGCCCGGCCCGCCCTGTGTCATGGCGTAGATGATGTCGAACTGCTGGATGGAATCGAGCAGGCGAAACAAGGTCGCCGTCAGGATGTAGGGCGTCAGCATCGGCAGCGTGATGCGGAAAAAGACGAAGCTCCTCGGCACGCCGTCGAGCGCGGCGGCCTCGAAGGGCTGCGTCGGCAGGCTGCGCAGGCCGGCAAGCAGCAGGATCATGATGAAGGGCGTGTAGACCCAGATGTCGACCAGCACGACGGTGAACAGCGCCGTCGACGGTGACGACGCCCAGCGAAAATCCTGCAGCCCGATGAGGCTGGCGAGATAGCTCAGCACGCCGAAGCCCGGATTGGTCATCAGCTTCCACATCAGTGCTGCCAGTGCGGGCGCCGTCATCAGCGGCATCAACAGCATGATCGAGATGAAGTTGTTGAGCGTCGAGCGCTTCTGCAGCAGCAGCGCGATGGCGAGACCGAGAAGCAGTTCCAGCACGACCGTGGTGCCGGCATAGAGCAGCGACACTTTCAACGTGTTCCAGAATTTCGGGTCGGTGAAGAAGGAGATGTAGTTGTCGCCCCAGTTGAACTGGCGCGCCCAGGGCTGGCTCAGACGATAGCGTTGGAACGAGTAAACGACCGACGTCAGGAACGGGATCAGTATGCCTATGCAGACCAGCAAGGCCGGCAGGCTGAGCACATAGGGCAGCACCCGCTTGCTGATCCTGAAGCCGGATGGCTTGAGCCTTTGCGATACCACCGCAGTCATCGAGCTGCTCCGTTGTTGCTGTCGCTTCGCCCTGCCGGCCGCCCAAGGGAGCAAGGCGGCCGGTGGGGCGAAATGGCGGTCACCTTTCGGCACCGCATCGCAAACATGAAAGATGTGGCGAGGGCCGAACCGCCAAGCAGGCCGGCCCTCGTTGCGACTTAACCGAGACCGGCTTCCTTGAGCTGGCCGTTGATGCTCTCGGCGAGCTTGTCGAGGCCCTCGTCGACCGGCACTTCCTTGGCCACCATCTTTTGCAGCGTCGCCGCCCATTCGGTGGTGAGGTCGAAGAACAGCGGCTGCGCCGTGAACTTGATCGAGGCGCCAGGTGCCGAAGCGTCGAACATCTCGACATAGCCGGGGTAGCTCTTGTTCAGCTTCTCGCGGAACATCTCGTCTTTCCACACCGACTGGCGGACCGGATCGACGAAGTCCATCTTGGTGGCGCCGAACAGGCCGTGCTCGGGGCCGGAGGCCCATTGCAGGAAGTACCAGGTCGCGTCCTTGTCCTTGGAGAAGTTGGACATCGCCAGCGACCAGATCCAGATGTTGGGCGTCGAGGCCTTGGCTGCCGGATTGGCGGTGAAGGCGGCATAGGCGAGCTTGCCGGCCATCTTGTTGTCGCCGCCATTCATGAAGTAACCGAGGCAGTCGGCGTCGAAGATCATCGCCGAGGCGCCGGCGCCGAGATCGGTGCCGACCTGGTACCAGGTATAGGTCGACCAGTCCTTGGGGCCGCTCTCCTGGATCATCTGCACCCATTTGGCATGGAAGGCCTTGGAGCCGGCGGTGTTCATCGCCGCCGCGAGCTTGCCATCGGCGGAAACGGTCAGGTCCTTCTCGTTGAAGTTCGAGTAGGCCGACAGGAAGCCCGGATGGATCGTCGCCCAGGAACGCGAGCCGCGAACGCCAATGCCGTAGACGCCGCCGCCAATATCCTTCTGCAGCTTGGCCGCCGTCGTGATCATCTCGTCAAGATTGCCGGGAACGCCGACGCCGGCCTTGTCGAACATGCCCTTGTTGTAGGTGATGTTGTTCTGCTCGAAGGCCCATGGAATGCACCACTGCTTGGCGTCCTCGGAGCCCAGCGCGCCGCCCGGCTTGCCGTTCCAGGCGCACGACGATTTCACGCCCGGCAGCATATCGTCCCAGGCATAGTTCGGGTTGGTCTTGGCCGGGTCCTTGATCCAGTCGTTGAGATCGGTGATCCAGCCGGCTGGGCCATAGGTCCAAGTCATGTAGGCGCCGGTCATGAAGGCGTCGTATTCGGGCGAGCTCGCCGACAGCGCCGCCGTCACCTTGTCGAAATAGACATCTTCCGGGAAGACGTCATAGACGACGTTCATGCCGGTCAGCTTCTTGAAGTTCTCGAGGTCGGCGATCATCGCATCCGCATAGGGATGCTTGTTGAGCAGGAGCTTGATGGTCTTGCCCTTATGCGCCTGCCAGTCGAAGTCGGCGGCGAGCGCGCGGGTCTGGCCGAGGTTGAGCAGCGTGCCGGCGGTGCCGGCGGCGAGACCCATGGCACCCAGGCCCTTGATCAGTCCACGACGGTCGACTTGTCCGCGCAGGAAGGCGTCTATCAGGTCTTTCTCTTTCTCATGCATTTCGTCTTCTCCTCCACAGGGTAGTTTCAACTGGACTGTTGCCGGCTACCCGACCGGCGTCTCTTCCACGAGCGATCGCGCCGTGCGCTCGTCCGTTATCAGGCCCTTGAGATAGCGCCCCTCCAGCACCGACTTGATGGCGCGAACCTTGATCCTGCCGCCGGCGACGGCGACAATCCGGCGGCTGGCGATATCCTCGCGCGCCAGTGCCAGCGCCCGGTTGGAAACCGTCGTCGCCACTGCCTTGCCGGCCTCGTCGAAGAAATGGCCGAGCAATTCGCCGACACCGCCATTGCGACGGATCTCCTCCATCTCGCCCTTCTCGATCATGCCGGTGGCGACAAGCGAAGCCTCGCGTTCGGCGGTGCCGATGCCCGCAAACAACAGGTCGGCGGATCTGGCGAGATCGAAGACCTCGCTGATGCCCTTCTGGCCCAGCAGCACGATGCGGTCCTCCGCCGTGTTGGCGAACATCGGCACCGGCATCACATAGGCTTCGGCACCGGTGCGTTCGGCGAGACGGTGGATGACATCATGCGGGTTGGCCGAGAATTTCCGCGTCAGGCCACCAAGCAGCGAGACGAAACGGATGCGGTCGGTGGTGGTGCGCGGCAGATATTCAACGCAGGCCGCGAGCGTGCGGCCATGGCCCACGCCGATCAGCGCCTGCTCGCCGCGCTCGATCTCGCGCTTGAGGAACTGCGCGCCGGCGATGCCGAGCGCCTTGAGCGGCAGATCCTCGGAATCGAAATCCGGGACCACCTCGCAATAGTCGAGGCCGTAGCGGCGGGACAATTCGTCCTCGAGCTCGACGCATTCCGACACTTCGCCGTCGATATAGACCTTCACCAGGCCTTCCTGGTTGGCCTTGGTGATGAGGCGGTGCGCCTTGAGGCTGGTCAACCCCAGCCGCTTGGCGACCTCGGACTGGGTCAGGCCGCCGGCGTAATGAAGCCACGCGGCCCGCGCCGCCATGCTGGCATCATCGTCCCGCAAAAGGCCGTTTCCAAAACCAACCACGTTTCCGTCCCGGTGATATTTTTATCAGTTGCTGCAAAATTTTTCACACGGATCGGCCGAAGTCAAGCGCCACCTTCAAATCGCGTGGCGTTTGGTCCGCTGCCGCGCGACGGTTCGGCCGGGAACCTCAGGAGGGCAAAAAGGTTCTTACATCGACAGCCCGAGGTCGCGACGTACCGGCCAGCCGCAAGCAACGTCGCAGCGAGGGCGCCGAAATCCTGGGAAAAATGGAGGGCGGAGCACCAGCGCCGCCCTGACAGGGCGATGTTCGAGCCGCTTTGCTGCGATATGCCACTTCATCCGACATGGCCCGATCTTGTCGCCCGGTTGCTGCTTGCGCTGCTGGCTGGTTTCCTCATCGGCCTGAACAGGGAAGCGCGCGGCCACACCGCCGGGCTTCGCACGACCATCCTGGTCGCCCTGGCGGCCGCTGTGGCCATGATCCAGGCCAACATACTGCTTGATACCACGGGCAAGGGAATGGATTTCTTCGCCAGCATGGACGTGCTGCGTCTGCCGCTTGGCGTGCTGACCGGCGTCGGCTTCATTGGCGGCGGCGCCATCCTTCGGCGCGGCGATCTCGTGACTGGGATCACCACCGCGGCCACCATGTGGATCATGACGATGATCGGACTTGCCGTTGGCGGCGGCCAGTTTGGTCTTGCGGCAATTGCAACCGTGCTGACGCTACTGACACTTCAGGTGTTGAAATGGGTCGATCTCAAGTTGCCGCGCGACCACCATGCGATCCTGTCGGTTTCCTGGGCAAAAGAATCCCCACCTGACCTTCCGGAGATGGTGCGGCCGCTCGGCTACGGCGCGCGCCTTGCCAAGATCGAGCATGATCCCAGCCGCAACCGCTTCGTGTACTCGTTCAATCTCGAATGGAGACAGTCCGACGCCGCCGAACCCTCGACGGAAATCCTGGCGCTGGTCGCGCGCGAATGCGAGATCGAGCGATTCGAGTTCATCGGCGAGAAGGCGTCCTGAAGAGCAATTTTTCCGCCCCGGGGACGCGACAGATACCGCAGGTCGCCTGCCCGAGAGGGTCAATTCGAAGCGGAAGTCTACTGCAGGGTCCGTGCGGCGGACGGCACGGAATGGCCATGTGCCATGCCGGCATCGGCATCACCCTCGCTGAGCGAACGATCGAGGCCCGTCGCCACCACCGAGACCCTGAAGCGGCCTTCCATGCTCTTGTCGAAGATGGCGCCGACGATGATGTCAGCGTCCTCATAAACCTCTTCACGGATGCGCGTAGCCGCCTCGTCGACCTCGAAAAGGGTCATGTCCCGGCCGCCCGAAATCGACACCAGCACGCCCTTGGCGCCCTTCATCGACATTTCGTCGAGCAGCGGATTGGCGATCGCGGCTTCCGCCGCCTTCATCGCCCGGCCTTCGCCCGAAGCCTCGCCGGTTCCCATCATGGCGCGGCCCATGCCGCGCATCACCGATTTGACGTCAGCGAAGTCGAGATTGATCAGGCCTTCCTTGACGATGAGGTCGGTGATGCAGCTGACGCCGGAATAAAGCACCCTGTCGGCGATGACGAAGGCATCGGCAAAAGTGGTCTTGGCATCGGCGATCCGGAACAGGTTCTGGTTGGGGATCACGATGACGGTGTCGGCGGCCTCGCGCAGCCGCTCGATGCCTTCTTCGGCCATCTGCATGCGGCGCCTGCCCTCGAAGGTGAACGGCTTGGTGACGACGCCGACCGTCAGGATGCCGGCCTTGCGCGCCGCCTGTGCGATGATCGGGGCCGCACCGGTTCCGGTGCCGCCGCCCATGCCGGCAGTGACGAAACACATGTGGGTGCCGGCCAGATGATCCATGATCTCGTCCAGCGATTCTTCGGCCGCGGCACGGCCGATCTCGGGCAACGAGCCGGCGCCAAGGCCTTCCGTGACGTGCGCGCCAAGCTGGATCAGCCGCGTCGCCTTCGACATGGTCAGCGCCTGGGCATCGGTGTTGGCGGCAATGAACTCGGTTCCCTGAAGCTGTTCCACGATCATGTTGTTGATCGCGTTGCCGCCGCCGCCGCCGACGCCGATCACGGTGATCTTGGGTCTCATCTCGGAGATTTCCGGCTTCTTGAACTCGGCCATGCCTGCTTCTCCTTCGCCAATTGCGTGCGCTTCACGACCCACAAGCAGACTGCCTGCAAGACATTGCAATCGAGCGGCATGACGCGAATCAGTCCGTTCGGATGGGTACCCCAAAAAGCCAGAGAGCGGCCGGACGTGCAAGTGCGTGAAGGTCAAGTTTTGTGATGAAGAGGCCGACCTTCGAGAACGACTGTCCGGTTTCGGACGATCGCGATAATGTCGTCGTGGATCAGGCACCAAGCAGATGCCTGCGACGGATGCCTAGAACTCGCATTTGCCGAGGCCATCGATGGCTGAGCGAGATTTCTACGGACTTCATCAGCAAGCAAGGCCGAGGGGATATATGCGCCCTCCAGACCCAAAGGTATGAAAGAATTGTCCAGTTTGCCATCAATGAGAGTGCGACAGCCGGGGAGAGTGCGACAGCCGGGATCGCGACGCGGATTTTTGCGGCGATGAAACGCCCCGTCGACCACGGCGCCATGGCCGTCTCAGGCTATACCGTTCCTTGGCATACAGCGGCAGGAACACCAGTCGCCCTCCATGTCTCGTCGTCGCGGCCGGTACGCGACGTGCACGTCGTGCGGCTCGACACGCAAGCGGCCGAGCCGATGGGCTGGCGCGTCGAGCCGACGGGAAATGCCGTGTCCCGTCGCGATTTCGATCACGGATCCTTCCTCAGGGTCGCGGCGGCGGAACTTGCCAAGGCCACCGAGATCGAAGGCGTCGCCTTCGAAGTATACTTGACCCCCAACGATGGCGCCCGCGTGCTGTTCGAAAGCGGAAACCTGCGCCTCGGCTTGCAGGACGGGCGGCTGATATCAGGCGACGACGGCAACTCGCCCGATAGCGACGTGGTCTTGCCGGCAAACACCTGGCTCAAGGTCGAGATTTCGTCGAACGACGGCGCGACCGTGCTGCGGATCGATTCGGACGATCTTCTGTCGCCGTTTCGCCTGGATCGTCGATTCGACCTGCCGTGGCGGCTCCTGACCGGTGACATGGTCTTCGGCACCAGCACGGCAAACGATGTCAGGTCGCTCAACGCGAAATTCTCGACGATCTCGCTGCAAACCGCGGCTGGCCGTATCGCCTGGACGTTTCCGACCCTGCTGCCGAGAGGCCCGCTCGCCTCGACAGGCACCGATCGCGTCCTCTTCCTGGAAACGGTCAACCAGCCCGCCTTCTGCATGACCTCGCGCCGCTGGGACGGGTCGAGTTTCGACCCCCGGCTGGTGCCGTCGCATTACGACGCCGTGCATTGCCACGACGACGACATGGAGGCGTTGCAGTGGCCGGCCTCATACCAATTGCAGGTTCCCGCCGAGGCGCCCGCCGGGGTCTATGCCTTCGAGGTCGGTCAAGATGAAGGATCGGAGCGTATCGTCTTCTTCATCACTTCGTCGGAGCGCCGGGCGCCGTTGTTGTTCCTGGTGCCGACGGCCACCTATCTCGCTTACGCGGACGAATTCCTGCCGGCGCATCTCTACGAATGGATGTGCGAAGATCGCGGCCATCGCTTCGCGATCGATAACAATCTGAAGTCGCTCTACGACTATCACAGCGACCTCAGCGGCGTGTCGATCTGTTCCACCAGGAAGCCCAAGGCGACGCTGCGTGACGACTACAAGTATCCGCTCTGCGGCTGCCCGCACAATCTGCCGGTCGACCTGCATTTTCTACGCTTCTGCCACAACAATGATATCGCCTTCGATCTCATCACCGACCGCGACCTGCACGAACTGGGTCTTGCCGGCCTGCAGGAGTATCAGGCGGTCATCACCGGCAGCCATCCCGAATACATGTCGGTCGAGATGGAGCATGCGCTGCGCCAATTCGCGGCGGCGGGCGGCAGCATCGCCTATCTCGGCGGCAATGGCTTTGCCGGTAAGGTGGCGTTCCAGGACGATCTGATGGAATTGCGCCGCTCGCCGCTCGAGGCGGGCCGGACCTGGGACGGCCCCATCGCCGAACAGTCACTGTCGATTACCAACCAGCCGGGAGGCTACCTGCGCGCCAGCGGGCGCGGCGAGTTCTCGCTGACCGGCGTCGCCATCTCGCTGATGGGTTTCGATGGCGCGCGGCCTTTCACGCGTACGCCGGAAAGCCGTCAGCCCTCGGCCGCGTGGTTGTTCGACGGCGTCACCAGCGAGACCTTCGGCGACGAGGGCATCGTGCTTGGAGGCGCCGCCGGCTACGAGGTCGATGCCACCGACCCGCATCTGGGCACATCCCCCGACACCATGGTCATTGCCCGCGCGACCGGATTCCCGGACAGCTTCGTCCATGACGCGACGCGCTGGTACGAAGGAGGTGACAGAGAGCGCGACGAGCGCCGCTGCGCGGAGATGACGCTGCGCCATCTGCCCTCGGGCGGTCTGATCTTCTGCGCGAGTTCGGTCGCCTGGTGCGGCGCCTTGCCCGCGGGCGATGCCATGAACGACGTCGGCCGGATCACCAGGAATTTGCTGACGCATCTGGCGCAGGAAAAGAGCGGGCCGGCTCCGGATCGATAGCCGGAAAGGAAGGCAGCCCGCCGCACCGCGCCGGCTCCGGCGGTTGGCTTGCCGCGCAACGATCGAAGCGTCTATCATGCCTGATCAATCGGCGGCTTGGGTGTTCCCGCCGTGCCGGGCCTAAGCTTTGTCCGCGGCGCGTGTCGTCAGGTCATTTTCAGAACGGATGAAGGTGCGCCCCGCCAATGGCCGGCAGAACACATTTCGGTTTGACCGCCGTCGACACCGTGCCCTTGCACGAGAAGGTCTATCTGGAGCTTGTGCGAGCCCTGATGTCGGGCCAATTCCTGCCCGGTCAGAAGCTGACCTCGCGCAGGCTCGCTAGGGAACTCGGCACCAGCGACATGCCGGTGCGCAGTGCCTTCATGCGGCTGCAGGCATTGCGGGCACTGAGCCCGATGCCGAATGGCAGCGTCGAGGTGCCGGTGATCTCGGCCGAGCGGTTCTCGCAATTGACCGCCGTGCGCACACTGCTCGAAGGCCCGGCGACCGAGCTTGCGACGAAACTGATCAACGGCAACAATCTGCGGGCGATCCGACGCCATTGCACAGAACTGACCCTGACGGCCCGCAAAGGCGATATCGGCGACTATCTCAGGAAGAACCACGATTTTAAGTTCTCGATCTATCGCCATTGCGGCAACGAGCAGATGATCTTCCTGATCGAGACGGTGTGGATGCAGGTCGGCCCGTTTCTCAGAAACCTCGCCGTGGGATTCGAGGACGACCTCTCCTCCATCCTGGATATCGACTATCACGAGGAAGTCGTTGCCGCGATCGAGGCGCAGGACGGTGCGCGAGCGCGGGCGGCCATCGTTCGCGACATCGACGAGGGTGCTGCCCACATCCTGCGGCAGGTCAGATTCCCGGAAGCGAGGAGCTAGGCCGGTGTCTCCTGGACCCCAGATGCCGCTTGGCTTTCCCTTGCCTTGTCGCTATGTTGCGATCGCAGATCGCGCAATTGGTTCCTGAAATGCCTCCCGACATACCGGCTAATGACTTGAAAAAATGAAGGAAACTTTTCCGACCGATGTCGGAGATGCCTTCATGAACTCATCAGCCGCTTTGTCGTAAAAATAGGGTGCTCGCCTCAGACGCGACACCGCAGGGAACCAGAGGTTTGAAATTGAGCGATGCAATTGCGGACGTTTTGAACTGGCTTGAAAGCCGAAGCGACATCCAGAGCCTGAGGGCCGCGGTGTGCGACCTCAACGGCATCATGCGGGGAAAACGCATCCCCGTCGAGCAGGCCCGCAAGGCACTGGAGGGCAAGCTGCGCATGCCCTACTCGCTGATCGGGCTCGATGTCTGGGGCGAGGACATCGAAGGCAACAGCCTGGTCTTCTCGACCGGCGATGCCGATGGCCTTTGCCAATGGACGGGTCGCGGCATTCTGCCGGTGGAATGGACGGCGCATCCGACGGCGCTCGTCCCGCTCTGGCTCGCCGATGAGAGCGGAGCGCCCTATCTCGGCGACCCCCGGCGGGCACTGGCTCGCATCCTCGGTCGCTACAAGGCGCTCGGCCTGACGCCTGTCGCGGCGACCGAACTCGAATTCTACCTGGTCGATCCGCAATCGCAGCGGCCGGTCGGACCGGTCTCACCGGTCACCGGGCGGCGTCTCGATTCCGACGCGGCGCTGTCGATCGACGAGATCGACGATTTCGAAGCCTTCATCCACGACATCTATGAAGCCTGCCGCGCGCAAGGCATTCCCGTCGATACGGCAATCGCCGAAAACGGCGTCGGCCAGTTCGAGATCAACCTGAACCATGTCGCCGACGCCTTGCGGGCGGCCGACGATGCGGTGTTGTTCAAGCGCACGGTGAAGGGCATTGCCCGCAAGCACGGCTTTGCCGCCTGCTTCATGGCCAAGCCCTATGGCGACCGCGCCGGCAACGGCTTCCATGTCCATTTCAGCCTGGTCGACGCCGATGGGCGCAACGTGTTCGACGACGGCACCGACCAGGGTTCCGACACCATGCGACACGCGGTCGGCGGGCTGCTGGCGGCGATGGCCGAAAGCACGCTGGTGTTCGCGCCGCACTTCAATTCCTACCGCAGGCTGCGCCCGAGATCCTACGCGCCGACCGCGGTCGCCTGGGGTTACGAGAACCGCATGGTCGCGATCCGCATCCCCGGCGGCCCGACCGGCGCGCGCCGCATCGAACATCGCGTCTCGGGAGCCGACGCCAACCCCTATCTCGTGCTTGCCGCCATACTGGGCGCCGCGCTGATCGGCATCGAGAAGCAGATGTCGCCAGGCGACCCGGCGGGGAATGACGGGCAAGGCGTTGCCCCGGCCAAATTGCCGCCGGACTGGGCGTCGGCGATTGCAACCTTTGAAGGCGGGACGCATGTGGCGGAGATCTTCCCGGCGATTCTGCGCGACTCCTTCGTCGCCTGCAAACGCCAGGAATTGAATACGTTTGCCCTCAACGTCAGCGATTTCGAGATCGAGACCTATCTCGAAAGCGTCTGAGGCCTTTACGACGAGCGCTCGGCCTTCAGCACCGTGACCGCCGCCTCGCTGTTGTGAACGTAGTCGTTGGCGTCGGGCTGCTTCTGTACCAGCAGGATGAACAGAAGGTCGGTCAGCGTCAGCTGCGCGTCGCGCGCGGTGATGGAGGAAGAGCGCGCGCGTTCCTCGTCGGCGAGGGTGTAGAGGCGGATGTCGGCGACGCGGCTCAGCGGATTGTCGTGCAGGCCGGTGACGGCGATCACCGTCGTGCCACGCTTGCTGGCAAGCTCCGCGATACGCAAGGTTTCGATGCTGGCGCCGGAATAGGACAGCGCGAACAGCACATCGTCAGGCCCGAGCGTCGAGGCGTTGGCCATCTGGATGTGGCTGTCGCTGTCATGCAGCACATTGCGGCCGAGCTTCATCAGCTTGTATGAAAAATCGCGCGCCACCAGCGAGGAGGCGCCGACGCCGACCAGATGGATGCGCCGCGCGCCATCAAGCAGGTCCAGCGTCCTGGAGAGGATGCGCTCGCTGTTGGCGGCGACGGTCTGCTGCATCGACAGCAGCTTGCTGCCGATCAGCTTCTTCAGGATGACCGGAAAAGTATCACCCACCTCGATCGAGCCATGGATGACGCCGGCCGGCACCTGCCAATCCTGCGCCTTGGCCTCGCTGACGGCGAGCTTGAGCTCCTGATAGCTGGCATAGCCGAGCTTCTGGCTGAACTTGACGACGCTAGACTGGCTGCGGCCGATCTCGGCCGCAAGTGCCGCCGTCGACAGCCGCAGCATCTGGTCGGGATTGTCGATGATATAACGGCCGATCTCGCGATCGCCGGGCGCCATGCCGTCGAGCTCGGCACTGATCCTGCTTAAGACGGACACGGGAACCCCTCGCTCTTCACTGCAAGACGAGGAATAAATTATTCCAAATTTGATTGACAGCCAAGAACGCAGAATTAATTCTCAGCTCGACCCGGGGTCGCTCGGGGATTCCGCGGGCAGGTCATCGGATGTGGCCGTCAAGGTTTCAGCCATGGACAGATTGCGGATCGTCGGCGGACGGAGATTGGAAGGCGCGGTCACCATATCGGGCGCCAAGAATGCCGCTTTGCCGCAGATCGCGGCTGCGCTGCTCAGCCCCTACCCGCTGGAACTGACCAATCTGCCCGATGTGACCGACGTCGAAAACATGCTCGGCGTGGTGCGACTTCACGGCGCCGAAATCACCCGGTCCGCCCATGCCGTCACAATCGACACAAGTACCGCCGTTTCCAAGGAGACCTCCTACGACACGGTACGAAAAATGCGGGCGACGGTGCTCGTCCTGGCGCCGTTGCTGGCGCGGTTCGGCCATGCCCGGGTTTCGCTGCCGGGCGGCTGCGCGATCGGCGCGCGGCCGGTCGACATGCATGTCGCCGCACTCGCCGCGCTTGGCGCCAGGATCGCCGTCGAGAACGGCCTGATCGTCGCCTCGGCCCCGAACGGGCTGACCGGCACGCGCATCGTGCTCCCCTCGCCATCGGTCGGGGCGACGGAAACCGCCATGATGGCGGCGACCGCGGCCAAGGGCGAAACCGAGATCCTGAACGCGGCGCGCGAGCCGGAAGTGGCCGATCTCGCCGCCTGCCTCGTTGCCATGGGCGCGCGCATCGAAGGCGCCGGCACGCACCGTATCCTGATCGCGGGCGACACCAGCTGGCACGCCGCCAGGCACGACATCATCCCCGACCGCATCGAGGCCGGCACTTATGCCATCGCGGCCGCCATCACCGGCGGCCAGCTCGAACTGACGCACGCCCGGCTCGAGCACATGGCCTCGGTGGTGCAATTGCTGGAGGCGACCGGCGTCAGCGTCTGGCCAGGCGACCGCGGTCTGATCGTCTCGCGCGACCGGCCGCTCAAGGCCGCGGATCTGACGACGGAACCCTATCCGGGCTTTCCGACCGACCTGCAGGCGCAATTCATGGCGCTGATGTGCTGCGCCCAGGGTGCGTCGCTGCTGCGCGAAACCATCTTCGAGAACCGCTTCATGCATGTGCCCGAACTGATGCGGCTCGGCGCCAACATCAAGCTGCAAGGCACCATGGCGCTGGTGCGCGGCGGCGAGAAATTGCACGGCGCGCAGGTGATGGCCACCGATCTGCGGGCTTCGGTGTCGCTGGTGCTGGCGGCGCTGGTCTGTGAAGGCGAGACGACAATCAACCGCGTCTATCACCTCGACCGCGGCTACGAGCAGCTGGACCGCAAGCTGCGCCTGTGCGGCGCCGATATCGAGCGGCTGGGCGCATGAATACCGAAGCGGATTATTTTCTCGGCGTCGACGGCGGCGGCACCGGTTGCCGCGCCCGTCTCGAGGACGCGCAAGGCACGGTGCTGGGACAGGGCCTGTCGGGGCCGGCGACGACGCGGCTCGGCATCGAGGCAGCCTGGACCTCCATCGCGAAAGCTTTCGGCGCGGCGATCGAGGAAGCAGGTTTCGCGCCAGCCGAAACCGCCAAGATCCATGCCGGCATCGGCCTTGCCGGCATCGGCCGCAAAGGCGCGCTTGAGGCGTTGCGGGCAATCGCGCATCCCTTTGCCAGCATCGACTTCGTCAGCGACGGCATCGGTGCCTGCCTTGGCGCGCATTCCGGTCGGGACGGCGCCATCGTCATCGCCGGGACCGGCTCGATCGGCCTCGGCTTCGTCGAGGGCCGCGACCTGCGCGCCGGCGGCTACGGGTTTCCGATCTCCGACGAGGGCAGCGGCGCCGACCTTGGATTGAAAGCCGTGCAACTGGCATTGCGCGCCCATGACGGCCGCCACGAGCGCACGGCGCTGCTGGCGGAGGTCATGCAGCGCTTCGCGGGCGACCCCATGGAGGCTGTCGCCTGGATGGACCGCGCCAGCGCCACGGACTATGCCGCGCTTGCACCCATGGTGATGCGCCATGCCGACCAGGGGGATCCCGTTGGGCGCCGCATCGTGCAAGGTGCCGCCGAACAGATCGACACGCTGGTGCGGGTATTGTTCGAAAAAGGCGCGCTGCGCGTGACGTTGCTGGGCGGCCTCGCCAGCCCGCTGGAGCCCTGGCTTTCTCCCGATGTGCGCCGCCGCCTGAAGCCCGCCGACGGCGACGCCGTATCCGGCGCGATCATTCTTGCCAAGCGTTCGGTTTGCAAGGGATAGCCAGCACGGGCAGGAATAAAATATTCCAAATCTCTGTTGACGATGTGAATATCAAATTCTAAAAAGTTAACAAAGAAAAACTGCGATGACAGACCCAAGGTCCGTCTGCACTGGTTGCCAGTCGAGCGATGCCGGGCGCCGTGTGGCAGAACTTTTGAAAGCGCTGGGATGACCGAGCAAGGGTTGATGTCTGAGCTGGATCGCTTGGTTTCCGAGGGTCGGAACCCAAGGACCGTCGACATCGATCTGCTGCCGACCCTCGACGTGCTGCGCAGGATCAATGACGAGGACAAGATCGTCCCAGCGGCCGTCGAAAAGGTGCTGCCCGAGATTGCCGCCGCGGTGGACCGGATCGTGCTTGCCTTCGAGAGGGGCGCACGCCTCATCTACATGGGCGCCGGCACCAGCGGTCGGCTTGGCGTGCTCGACGCTTCGGAATGCCAGCCGACATTCGGCGTGCCCGAAGGCATGGTGGTCGGCCTGATTGCCGGCGGGTCCGACGCGCTGGTGCGCTCGCTCGAAGGCGCCGAGGATGACCCGAAGATGGGCGCCAAGGCCTTGCAGGGGATCGGACTCACACCCGACGACGTGGTGGTCGGCATCGCGGTCAGCGGACGCACGCCCTATGTCATCGGCGGGCTGACCCATGCCAGGCAGATCGGCGCAACGACGGTCGCCCTCTCCTGCAATCCGGCATCCACCATTGCCGGTATCGCCGACATCGCGATCTCGCCCGTCGTCGGCCCCGAAGTGCTCACCGGCTCGACCCGGCTGAAATCGGGAACCGCGCAGAAGCTGGTGCTCAACATGCTGACCACGGCCTCGATGATCCGGATCGGCAAGAGCTACCAGAATCTGATGGTCGACCTGAACCCATCGAACAGGAAGCTGGTGGCCCGGGCGATCAGGATGGTCATGCAGACGACCGGCTGTACCGCGCCGCAGGCGCGGCAGGCGCTCGACCGGACCGGCAAGGACGTCAAGTTGGCGATCCTGGTGACCATCACCGGCCTCGACGTGGACGCGGCGCGGGCCGCTTTGTCCAGGGCCGGAGGGTTCCTGCGAAAGGCGATCGGCGACGAAGCAACCTGAAGCCACTTTAGACAAGACGGCGTCAAGCCGCATAGACTGGGCCGACACTCCATAGCATGTGTGCCTTGGAAGCGGTCCTCGGAAACTGCAAGGCACCGAGTTCAATAATGGGAGACGAGAATGGTTCATCTTACAAGAAGGCTGCTTTCGGGCATCACCCTTGCCGCGATGCTCGGCATCGCGACGGTTTCGGCGCAGGCGGCGACGCTGCACATGGCCTGGTCCCAGGACGCCACCGGGCTTGATCCGCACAAGCAGACGGCCTTTTCCTCGCTGCGGCTTTTGGAGCTGATCTATGAGCCGCTGGTGCGCGTCGACGCCAGCCTGCGGATCATTCCCGCCATCGCCTCCTCCTGGGAGTTTTCGAAGGACGGCAAGGGGCTGACCTTCAAGCTCGATCCCAAGGCGAAATTCCAGGACGGCACCGCCGTGACATCCGCCGACGTCAAGGCGTCGTTCGAGCGCATTCTCGACGAGAAGACCGGTGCCGCTGCCCGCGCCAACTTCCTGTCGATCGCCAGCATCGACACGCCGGATGCGGCGACCGTCGTGTTCCACCTGTCGCAGGCCGACGCACCTATCCTGACGGCGATGAGCGACGTCAACGCGGCCATCGTTCCGGCGACCGAGATCAAGGCCGGCTCGATCGGCACCAAGACGGTCGGTTCGGGCCCGTTCAAGCTCGACAAGTGGGATCCCAACGCCAAGGAAGTCTTGAGCGCCAGCAAGAACTGGGCCGGCGGCGCGACCGGCGTCGACGGCATCGAGATCAGTGTGCTGCCCGACGAGGCGGCGATCCTCGCCGCCATGCGCACCAAGCAGATCGATTTCGCCTTGCTCAACGATCCGCTCGTCGCCACGCTGGTGCCGAAGGAAGCCAACTTGCAATTGAACCGCGTGCCGGTGCTGGCTTACAACGTGCTGCAGCTCAACCCGTCGCGGAAGCCGATGACCGAGCTCAAGGTGCGCCAGGCGATCTCCTGCGCCATCGACCGGCAGGAGGTGCTGGACACCGCCGCGCTGGGCGAAGGCAAGGTCACCGGGCCGCTGACCATCCCGGCGCTGGCCACCGATCCCAGCCAGTTGTTCTGCTACAAGCGCGATGTCGAAAGGGCCAAGAAGCTGATGGCCGAGGCCGGCTTTGCCGACGGCTTTTCGGCGACCGTGATCGGCGCCACGGGCGAGCCGCCGACGGCAGCCGCGGAAGCCCAGGTCATCCAGTCGCAGCTCGCCGAAATCGGCGTCAAACTCGGTATCAAGATGATGGAGCTCAACGTCTATGTCGACGCCTGGCTGAAGGGCGATTTCGACATGGCGATCGCGCTCAATGGCGGCCGGGCCGACCCCTATACCATGTACAACCGCTACTGGACCAAGTCAGGCAATCTGCAAAAGGTGGCGAACTACATCGACGATACGCTCGACAGCCTGATGCAGCAGGGCCGCGCAGAGACCGATCCAGCCAAACGCAAAGCGATCTTCGGCGAATTCGAGAAGCATCTCGCCGAAATGTCGCCGTGGATCTGGCTCTACACCTCCTATAGCTATACGGCGCAACAGAAGAACATATCCGGGTTCGTGCCGACGCCGACCGGCACGCTGTTCAGCCTGAGCAAGGTGACGATCCAGTAGCTTCGGCAACGGGACGAGAGGTCTTCCTGGCGTGAACTATCTCCTGCGACGGCTGGCGACGTTTCCTCTCGTGCTGCTTGGCGTGTCCATCCTGGTCTTCGTCGCGATCCGGATGGTGCCCGGCGATTCGATCACGGCGATGCTGGGCACCGAGGCCGGCCTGCTGACGCCGGCACAACGGGATTCGCTCGCCGCCTATTTCGGCATCGACCAGCCCTGGTTCGTCCAGTACTGGCGCTGGATCGGCGGCATCCTGCACGGCAATTTCGGCATATCCGTCACCTATGGCAGGCCGGTTCTCGACGTCATCCTCGAGCGCTTCCCGCTGACCTTGGAGCTGGCGCTCCTCTCTATGATCATTGCACTCGCCGTCGGCATGCCGGCCGGCATCTACGCCGCCACTCACAACGAGAAGCTGTCCGATCTCGGTGTGCGCGTTGTCGCCATGATCGGCCAGTCGACGCCGAGCTTCGTGCTTGGCTTGCTGATCATCTACACGCTGTCGGCGGGCTTCGGCGTACTGCCGGCGATGGGTGAATTCGTGCCGCTCTGGCAGGATCCCCTGCGCAATCTCAGCCAGTTGATCCTGCCCGCCATCACGCTGGGCTTTGCCTTCGCGGCGTCGGTCACCCGCATTGCGCGATCGGCAATGCTCGACGTGTTGAGCGACGATTATGTGCGCACCGCGCGCAGCAAGGGCGCTTCGGCGCGCAGCGTCATCTGGCGGCACGCTTTGCCCAATGCACTGATCCCGGTGGTGACGCTGAGCGGCATAGAATTCGGCTACCTCCTGGGCGGCGCCGTCATCGTAGAACAGATCTATGCGCTGCCCGGCCTGGGGCGCATGGTGCTCGACGCCATCCTGCAGCGCGATTACGCGCTGGTGCAGGGCAGCGTGCTTTTCATCGCCTTCAACTTCATGACCGTCAATCTCCTGGTCGACCTCGCCTATGTCGCGCTCGATCCGCGCATCCGGCTGGGGGAACAGTGATGCGCATCCTGCGTGCCATCTTCGGCCATGGCAGCGGCCGCATCGGCGGCGTCATCGTGTGCGTCTATCTGCTGCTTGCCATCCTCGGCCTGCTCGGGCTGACGCCGCACAATCCGATCACGCAGTACCGTATCGACCGGCTGCATGCGCCTAGCGCCGCCTACTGGATGGGCACCGACCTGTTCGGCCGCGACGTCGCCAGCCGCCTGATGGCGGGCATCGGCCAGTCTTTTACCGTCGCCTTCTTCTCGGTGGCCTTCGCGGCGCTTGCCGGAAAGATCCTGGGGTTGGCCGCCGCCTGGCTCGGGCGTCGCTGGGACGGCGTCGTGATGCGGATCATGGACGTGCTGCTGGCCTTCCCGGCGATCCTTCTGGCACTGCTCATCGTCACCGTCGCCGGACCCGGCACCTGGACCAGCGTCGTTGCCATCGGCATCGTCTACACGCCGATCTTCACCCGCGTGGTGCGCGGCCCCGCGCTGTCGCTCAAGACACGCGAATTCGTCGATGCCGCGCGCACCTTCGGCAGCAGCTCAAGCTACATCGTCACGCGCCACCTGCTGCTCAACCTGGTGGCGCCGCTGACCGTACAGGTGACGCTGGCACTGGCCTGGGCGCTGCTGACCGAAGCCGGCTTGAGTTTTCTCGGCCTCGGCACGCAGCCGCCCGCCGCGTCGCTCGGACTGATGCTGAGCGACAGCCGCAACCTGATGGAGACGGCACCCTGGCTGATGATCTTCCCGGGCCTGGCGATCATGATCAGCATTCTCGGCTTCAACCTTCTGGGCGACGCGTTGCGCGACATCCTCGACCCGAGGATGCGGAGCGCGTTCGCATGACCCCGCTCTTGTCAGTCTCGGACCTGCGCGTCGGCTTCAGCCGCGACCCCCGGGCCAATGAGGTGGTGCGCGGCGTCAGTTTCGATATCGCCGATGGCGAGACGCTGGCCATTGTCGGCGAAAGCGGCTCGGGCAAGTCGGTGACGGCGCTGTCGATCAACCGGCTCGTCGATTTCGGTGGCGGCCGCATCACTGGCGGCTCGATGAAGCTCAAGCGGGCCAATGGGACCGTCTTCGAGTTGACGACCGCGACCGAACCGCAACTGACCGGCATTCGCGGCGCCGAGATCGGCATGATTTTTCAGGAACCGATGACCTCGCTCAACCCGGTGCTGACCATCGGCACCCAGATCGAGGAATCGTTCCGCCTGCATCGCGGCCTGACCGGCCGGCAGGCTACTGCGGCAGCCAAGGACGCGCTCGACCGCGTGCGCATTCCCGATGCCGCAAGGCGGCTGAAATACACGCCCAACCAGCTGTCCGGCGGCATGCTGCAGCGGGTGATGATCGCCATTGCACTGGCCTGCAACCCGCGCCTGCTGATCGCCGACGAGCCGACGACGGCGCTCGACGTTACCGTGCAGGCACAGATCATGGCGCTGCTTGCCGAGCTGAAGCGCGAAAGCGGCATGTCCGTCATCTTCATCACCCACGATATCGGCCTGGTTGCCGGCATCGCCGACAAGGTGATGGTGATGCAGAACGGGCAGGCCGTCGAACAGGGTGAGCTCAACCGGATCCTCGACAGCCCCCAGCATCCCTACACCCAGCATCTGCTGCACGCCGTGCCGCATTTCGCCAGCGGTCGCGCGACGCGCTCGGATGGGCAACGCGACAACGGCGCGAGCGCCGAACCGGCCTTGAAGGTCGATGGCCTCGTGGTTCGGTTTCCCCTCAAGAGCAGTTTCTTCAGCCGCGCCACCGGCGCGGTGCATGCCGTCGACGGCGTCGATTTCGACCTGATGCACGGCGAGACGCTGGCCATCGTCGGCGAAAGCGGTTCGGGCAAATCCACTGCCGCCAAGGCGGTGCTAGGGCTTGTGCGGCCGGCGCGCGGCAGCTTCTCGGTCGGCGCCCGAGCGGCCTCGCAGAGACGCAGCGCCAGGCCCATGCAGATGGTGTTCCAGAACCCTTATGCCTCTCTCAATCCAAGGCTGACGATCGAGAGCATTCTGGCGGAACCCGTGATCGCCACCGGCGGCCGGGTGGATGCCGAAACGCGGGCCAGAATGGCGCGCCTGCTGGAACGCGTCGGCCTGCCCAAGAACAGCCTGGAGCGCTATCCGCATGAATTCTCCGGCGGCCAGCGGCAAAGGCTGTGCATCGCCCGAGCGCTGATGCTCAACCCGTCCGTCGTGGTCCTCGATGAAGCAGTGTCGGCGCTCGATGTGTCGGTGCAGGCCAAGGTGCTGGAGCTGCTGGTCGACCTGCAGCGCGAGTTTGGGCTGGCCTATCTCTTCATCTCGCATGACATGGCGGTGGTCGAGCGGATCGCGCACCGCATCGCCGTCATCTATGCCGGCCAGATCGTCGAGATCGGGGACGCGGCCTCGGTGCTGTCCAATCCGAAGCATTCCTATACGAAGAAGCTTATATCAGCCGTTCCGACTATCGACCGGCGACATGAGCGTTTCGACCTGGATACGCGCCAGGTGCCTTCGCTGGTGCGCCCGAGAGGGTTTGAGCCGGCGCCGGCGAAGTGGGAGCGGTTTGGCGGGGATCACATGGCGAGGGTGGAGGTGTGATGGACGGTGCACTGGGATATGCAAGGTCGGCGGGACAGCACCCCCCTCTGGCCTGCCGGCCATCTCCCCCGCAAGGGGGGAGATTAGCAGCTTCGGCATCCCGCCCCTTCCTGCGACGTCGGCGATTGGCGAAAGCCGCTATTACGGCCAATCTCCCCCCTTGCGGGGGAGATGTCCGGCAGGACAGAGGGGGGTGCGAAGGATCGCCGACTTTTCCGTTTGACGACATGCCCACGTGCGGAGGCCGGCATTGAGCCCCCTCACCCAGCTCTTCGACCGCGCGTTCCAACCGCTCGCAGCGGCAGTGGCGGCCAAGCGCATTCCCGGCGGCGTGCTCGGCCTGGTCGGCAGAAATGGCGAGCGCATCACCAGAGCGATCGGCTCCGCGCAGCTTGTGCCTAAAGTCAGGCCGATGACCGTTGAGACCTGGTTCGACCTGGCGTCGCTGACCAAGGTGATCTTTACCACGCCGCGTATCCTGGCGCTGGCGCAGGACGGCATCATCGATCTCGACGCGCCGCTGATTTCCCTGCTTCCCGACCTTCGCCAGTATGACGCGAACGCATGGGAGCGGAAGGTGACGTTTCGCCAGTGCCTGGGCCACCAGACGCCCTTCCCGGCGGTCGAGCCGATCTACACCTATGGGCGCGACCCCGAACTGCTGCGCGCCTTCATCCTGCAGCGGGAATGGCGGGCGCGCGACCCTGTCTATTCCGACATCAACTTCATCCTGCTCGGCTTTGCGATGGAGCGGCTGTCGGGCAAGAGCATCCGCGCCATGGAACCCGGCCCGGGCTTTGCCTGGTTCGCGGAACCCGATGCCGCCGCGGCGACCGAGGACTGCACCTGGCGCCATCGCGTGCTGTCCGGCGAGGTCCACGACGACAATTGCTCGGCGCTGCAGGGCGCCGGCCATGCCGGCCTGTTCGGCACGGCCGCTTCGGTGCTCGATTTCGCCTGGGGATTGCTGGACGGAACCGGCGCATCCGAACAGTCGATCGCGCTGATGCGCGAGCCCCTGTCCGTCACCCGCACCCATGGCTGGGAGCTCCCTTACCAAGGCTGGTCCGGCGGTGCGCTGTGCGGTCCGGGAACGATCGGCCACACCGGCTTCACCGGCACAGGATTGTGGATCGACTTCGACAAGGGTCAGGCATGGACCTTGCTTACCAACCGGATCCATCCGACACGTCATTTCGACAGCGGCATCGTTCAGCTTCGGCAAGCGGTCGGCGACCTAATCAATGGAGCTCAATGATGGAACCAATCTGGGCCGTCGGCCTGATGACCGGCACGGTGCTTGACGGCAACATCGATGTCGCCCTGATCAAGACCGATGGCGAGCGGATAGACGATTTCGGCACTTACCGGCTGATGCCTTATCCCGCCTCGATCCGGTCGCTGCTGGAAGAGACGCTGGCGGCGGCGCGGGCCTGGAATTTCACCGGGCCGGAACCTGCGATTTTCCGCAAGGCCGAAGAGGCGCTGACGCGCGCACAGTCGGCGGCGGTGAAGGAACTCGTGGAAGGTTACGGCATGACGATGGCCGAGATTGGGGTCGTCGGCTTTCACGGCCAGACCGTGCTGCATCGCGCGCCGCAGGTCGGACGGCTCGGCCAGACCCGGCAGCTCGGCGACGGCGAGCTCATGCATGCCATCCTCGGCACCAAGGTCGCCTACGATTTCCGCTCGGCCGACATGCGCGCCGGCGGACAGGGCGCGCCTTTGGCCGCTGCCTATCACACCGCGCTGATGCGCGGCGCCGGCGCCGGCGCCAGTGGCGAGGTGGCGGTACTCAATCTCGGCGGCGTCGCCAACATCACCTGGTGGGACGGCGCCGACAATGTCATCGCCTTCGACACCGGCCCCGCCAACGCGCCGCTCAATGACTTCATCAAATCGAAGGGGCTCGGCGAAATGGACCGCGACGGCGCGCTTGGCGGCGCCGGAAAGGTGGACGAAGCCCGGCTCGCCAAGCTGTTGCAGCATCCCTATCTGACCAAGGCCTATCCGAAATCACTCGACCGTTTCGATTTCGGCGCGGCCATGGCCGACGGCCTGAGCGCCGAGGATGGCGCGGCCCTGCTCACCGCCTTCACCGCGTCCGCTGTCGGCAAGGCGCTCGACCTTCTGCCCAGCCGGCCGAAGAAGCTGGTGGTCAGCGGTGGCGGTCGCCACAACCCGACAATGATGGCGATGCTCGCCAGCCGCGCCGGGGTCGAGGTCGTGCTGGCCGAAAGCCTCGGCTGGAGCGGCGACGCGGTGGAGGCGGAGTGTTTTGCCTTCCTCGCGGTTCGCGTGCTGCGCGGCCTGCCGATCAGTTTCCCGAGCACGACGGGCGCGCCGCGGCCGATGCGCGGCGGAAAGCTGGCTGGCTGATCAGTCGACCAGTTTCTTCCGCAGGAAGACGCGGCTGCGGCCGACCGGGAAATCGGCCAGCGTCCCGAAAGGCTGGTAGCCTTGCCTCTGATAGACCTTGGCGGCGTTGGGATTGAATGTGTCGATCCAGGCGTTTTGGCAGCCGCGCGCCACGGCTTCGCGTTCGGCCGCGTCGAGCATCCGGCCTGCCATGTGCTGGCCGCGCAGCCTTTCGTCGACCCACAGCCACTGCACGTAGAGCCAGCCCCAGGCGGTGTAGCCTGAAATGCCGGCGACGATCGCCCCGATCTCGTCGCGCACGAACACCGCCAGCGCCTTCTTTTCGGACGCGCCGACATCGCCGTCGTTGAACGCCGTCAGCCGTTCACTGAGAAAGGCGAGTTCTTCCGGCAGGGGATCGGCGGTCGTTTCAAGTGTCGTGTTCATGGCTTTCGCGATACTCACTTGGAAAGATCAAGAGGGACGGAAATCAGATGCGGCGATGCCATAGCGCTTGAGCTTGTCGTAGAACGTCTTGCGCGGCACGCCGAGCGCGTCGATGGCGCCGCGCACGTCGCCGCCATGGTCGCGCAGCGCGTCGCGGATGAGCTGCGCCTCGTAATGCCCGACCCGCTCCGGCAGTGCGGCGGCGGGCGCTGGCAATCGTGCGGGCGAGAACCTGGTTTCGTCATCGGGACCAAGACCGAGCGCGACGCGATCGGCGAAATGGGCGAGTTCGCGCACATTGCCCGGCCAGTCATGCGACTGGAGATGATGGCTCACGGCGGCGTTCACCTTGGCGACAGGCCGGCCAAACCGTTTCGCCGCCTTGCCAAGGAAGTGGCCGAACAGCATCTCGATATCGCCGCGCCGCTCGCGCAGCGGCGGAATGCGCAGCGTCACCACGTTAAGGCGGAAATAGAGATCCTCGCGAAAACCGCCGCGCTGGTCCTGCCGGCCGAGATCGACCTTGGTCGCCGCGACGACCCGGAGATCGAGGCGCCTTGTTTCGTTCGAGCCGAGCGGGGTGAGGCTGCGCGTCTCCAGCACCCGCAACAGCTTGACCTGCAGGGCCGGCGGCATAGATTCGATCTCGTCGAGGAACAGCGTGCCGCCGCTGGAATGCTCTATGCTGCCGATCCGCCGTCGCTGCGCCCCGGTAAACGCGCCGGCCTCGTGGCCGAACAGCTCGCTTTCGATGACGGTCTCGGGCAGAGCGCCGCAGTTCAGTGCCACGAACGGCTTTGCACGCCGCCGGCCCCACCGGTGCAGGAGGTCGGCCACCACTTCCTTGCCGGTTCCGGTCTCGCCTTCCACCAGCACGTCGACGTCCATGTCGGCGATCTGGCGCAAGGTCTCGCGCAACCGCCTTATGGCCGGCGCTTCGCCGATCAACGGCATGCCGTCCGCGGCAAGTGCGGCGGCTTCGCGGAGCCGCCGGTTTTCCATCACCAGCCGCCGTTTCTCCGATGCACGCTTCAGCGCCTCCACCAGACGCTCCCCCGCATAGGGTTTCGGGATGAAATCATAGACCCCATCCTTGAGCGCGGCGACCGCAAGATCGACATCGCCGTGCCCGGTGACCAGGATCACCGGCAAGTCGGGATCAACAGCCTTGACACGGTCGAAGAGTTGCAGCCCATTCATGCCGGGCATGCGGATGTCGCTGACGACCACACCCTCGAAGTCCCTGTCGACGACACCAAGCGCTGTCTCGGCAGCGTCGAGCCCGATCACCGTGAAGCCGGCAAGTTCGAGCAGTTGCGTGGTGGCATGCAGCAGATCCGCATCGTCGTCGACGAGCGCGACCAGCCCTGATCCCTGCGTCATTCGATCCGCCTCAAGTCGATGGTGAAGGATGCGCCGCTGGCGGTGTCGGGGTCGAGCCGCAGCGTGCCGCCCAATTCCTGGGCGATCTCCTGCGAGATCACCAGGCCGAGGCCAAGCCCCTTCTCCTTGGTGGTCTGGAACGGCATGAACAGATTGGCGGCGGCGTCCTGATCGAGGCCGGGACCATTGTCGCGCACCGAAATCAGCACGCGGTCGCCGCGTTCGGCGAGGTCGATCTCAATGCGGGGATCAGGCCGGTCCTTCATGGCGTCCAGCGCGTTCTGCAACAGGTTCACGAGGATCTGCTCCAACCGGATGCGGCTTGCCATCACCAATGGCGATGCGGTGCCGCGCGGCTTGACGATGGTGACGCCGGAATCGCGGATGCGGCCGGACAGCAGCGACAGCGCGCCCTCGATCGCCTCGCGTACCGGCAAGGGCGAGGCAGCGACGCCAGGCCGTCGCGCAAAGGTGCGCAGCGTGTTGGTGATCGCGCCGATGCGCTCGGTCATCGAGACGATCGAGGTCAGGTTGCCGCTTGCCGGTTCGGTCTTGCCGGCCTCGATAAAGCGGCGGGCATTCTCGGCATAGGTGCGGATGGCGGCGACCGGCTGATTGATCTCATGCGCCACGCCGGCGGCGATCTGGCCGAGGATGGAGAGCCGGTTGGCCTGGGCAAGATCGTCGCGCAGCCGGCGGACCTTGGCCTCGGCGTTTTCGCGCTCGGCGATTTCGCCGGCAAGGGCCGTGTTCGATCGCGTCAGTTCGGCGGTCCGGGAACTGACCCGGCTTTCGAGTTCGGCATTCATGCGCGCCAGCGCCTCCTGCCGCAGCCGGCGTGTGCGCCGGCGCCGGGTGAACACATAGGCAAGCAGCCCCATCAGCAGCAGCCCGAGCAGTGTCGTCAGGCGCGCCGTGTTGGCGGCGGCGGTCAAGGCGGCATCGGCGGGCGTCAGCAGCCACAGGCGCCAGCCGGGGACGGCACCGGGCAAGTCCTGCACCACCTCGACGAACCGGCGCGATTTTCCGGCTTCTTCGATCGTCGCCAGGCCGTCACCGGCGCCACGCCGTATCGGCAGCGGCTCGAAGGCGGCGTCGACCAGTTGAAGCTGGTCATGCGCCGCGGCGGCATCCGCGGCGGAGAGCGGCGCCAGCGCATGGAACCGCCAGTCGGGCTGGCTGGTGGCCAGAACGACGCCGCGCTCGTCGGTGACGAAAACGAGAAAGCCGCTCGCCCGCCAATTGGCTTCGACACCGCCGAGTTCGACCTTCAGAACCGCGACGCCAAGCGGTTTGCCACCGTCGTCGACACGGCCGGCAAGGTAGAGTCCCGGCTTGCCGCTGATCGTGCCGAGGCCATACTGGCTGGCCGCGCCCTTGGCCATCGCATCGGTGAAATAGTGGCGAAAATTATAATCGATGCCGACAAAGCTGTCCGGCTGGCCGGCATTGCTGGCCGATATCGCCATGCCCGCCGTATCGATGACATAGATGGCCGAGGCCGACGCATCGCCGGCTATGGCCTTCAGCTTGGCGTCGAGCGCTGTTTCCTCGACTTTCCCGGCACGGCGCAGCGCATCACGCACCGCATCGTCGCGCGCCAGCACCAGCGGCACGAGACGTTGCTTTTCGATTTCGCCGGTCAGGGTTCCGGCCGCCAGCGGCAAGGCGGCCAATGCCCCGTCGCGCAGGTCATCGGCGGCCTGACCCTCGGCGATGCGCCCGGCGGTGGCAACCGCGCCGGCAAGCAGAGCGAGCGCTATTGCCGCAAACAGCCAACGGCCGCGCAGGCGCGCTACCGCTTCGCGCAGCAGGTCGCGGCCGGCAAACCCGGGGGATCCGCTATCGATGCGCTGTTGTGGCGTCGGCCCTCTCCCTTTGCTCCCCGGCTTTGCCCCCAGTCTAATGCGGAATTCCGCCCAGGCAAACAAGACCTGTGCGGAAATCCGCACAACTCTCCGTCAAAGGCAAGGCAGGAACGGCTGAACCCAGGGATTCCGGCCTGTCCGGCATCTGGCACAGCGTTTGCAAACATCCGTGCAGCGGCGGGCGACCGGAACGCCGCGATGGGAGAAGTCACGCAGGGCGGGTTCCGTCCATCCGGCCAGGGAGAGTTCGATGCATATCGCAGACCAATCCGCCGCGCCCGCCGCGCAGCGCAAGCCCCTCTATGCCCAGCTCTACGTCCAGGTGCTGGTGGCGATCACCGTCGGCATCCTGCTCGGCCATTACTATCCGGCGATCGGCGAGAGCATGAAGCCGCTCGGCGACGCCTTCATCAAGCTGGTGAAGATGATCATCGCCCCGGTCATCTTCCTGACGGTGGCAACCGGCATCGCCGGCATGAGCGACCTGCAGAAGGTCGGCCGCGTCGCCGGCAAGGCGATGCTCTACTTCCTCACCTTCTCCACGCTGGCACTGATCATCGGCCTTGTCGTGGCCAATGTCGTGCAGCCGGGCGCCGGCTTCAACATCGATCCGGCGACGCTCGACGCCTCGACGGTCAACACTTACGCCGCCAAGGCACATGACCAGTCGGTTACCGGCTTCCTGATGAACATCATCCCGACGACGATCGTCGGCGCCTTCGCAGACGGCGACATCCTGCAGGTGCTGTTCTTCTCGGTGCTGTTCGGCATCGCGCTGGCGCTGGTCGGCGACAAGGGCACGCCGGTGCTCAATTTCCTGCAAGCGCTGATGGCGCCGATGTTCAAGCTGGTCAGCGTGCTGATGAAGGCAGCCCCGATCGGCGCGTTCGGTGCGATGGCCTTCACCATCGGCAAATACGGCATCGGCTCGGTCATCAACCTCGCAATGCTGGTCGGAACCTTCTACGCGACCTCGTTCCTGTTCGTGTTCGTCGTGCTCGGTGCCGTCTGCCGCTACAACGGCTTCTCGATCCTGTCGCTGATCCGCTACATCAAGGAAGAGCTGCTGCTGGTGCTCGGCACCTCGTCGTCGGAAGCGGCCCTGCCCTCGCTGATGGAGAAGATGGAGAAGGCCGGCGCCAAGCGCTCGGTGGTCGGACTGGTCATCCCGACCGGCTATTCCTTCAATCTCGACGGCACCAACATCTACATGACGCTTGCCGCCCTGTTCATTGCCCAAGCGACGAACATCCATCTGTCGATATCAGACCAGATCCTGCTTTTGCTGGTGGCGATGCTGTCGTCCAAGGGTGCCGCCGGCATCACCGGGGCAGGCTTCATCACCCTGGCCGCCACGCTTTCGGTGGTTCCCTCGGTGCCGGTCGCCGGCATGGCGCTGATCCTCGGCGTCGACCGCTTCATGTCGGAATGCCGGGCGCTGACCAACTTCGTCGGCAATGCGGTGGCGACGCTGGTCGTGGCGCGCTGGGAAGGCGAACTCGACGAGGCCAAGCTGGCGAGAGCGCTGGCTGGGACCGCCGACGACAGCCTGCCGGCGGACATCGTTCCCGCCGAGTGATCCACGGTTTCATACGACGGACAATGGCCGCAAGCACGCCGCTTGCGGCCATGGTCATGTTTCATCGCTATCAGGCGGCTTTGCGCAGCGGTGGCACGGCCTTGCCATCTGCCACGAGGGGTCGCAGCGCGACGGATCGACTTGCAGCGAGACAGGACCGCGCCAGCTTGAGCTCAGCCCTTGAAGTCCCTCCGCGTGTCCGGATATGTACTTGGGCCGACGGGAATGGGAGCCGCCAACGTGCCCAAATCATCGAACAGGACGAGGCTGGCCGCGCCGACCAGCCCGGCATGGCGGCCGAGCCGGGCCTGGACGACCGGCACGTCGCGATAGGCGCGCATGGCGCGCTGGCGGATGGTCGCCCCGATGACGGGCGCCATCAGGTCGAGGCCATTGGCGATGCCGCCGCCAACGACCAGCACGTCGGGCGAATAGAGGTGCAAAAGGTTGGTGAAGCCGACGCCCAGCCAGCGCGCCTCCTCCTCGAGCAGAGCCAGAGCGAGGTCGTCCTGCAGCCGCGCGGCCTCGACCACGTGACGACCCATGACCTCGGCGTTGGCCGAGAGGCGGCGCAGCGTCGAACCGTCCAAAGGAGACGTTGCGGCATTGGCGCGGCGGCCGAGCGCGGTTCCCGAAGCGATCGCCTCGAAGCAGCCGACGACGCCGCACACGCAGCGCTCGCCTTCGTTGGTGATGGTCATGTGGCCGATCTCCGCGGCAAGACCGCGACGGCCGTGCAGGATGCGTCCGTCGGCGACGACGCCACCGCCGATCCCGGTCGAGACGGTGACGAAGACCAGGGAGCGCGCACCGTGGCCGGCGCCGAAGCGCCATTCGCCGAGCGCTGCCGCATTGGCGTCGTTCTCCAGCCGCACCGGCAGGCCGAGCCGCCGCTCGAGGATGTCGGCCAGCGGCACGTCCTGCCAGCCGGCCAGCGTCGGCGGTCCGACGGCGATGCCGGCCAGCGGATCGAGCGGGCCCGGCGCGCCGACGCCGACGCCGAGGATCGACAGCCCCGGCGCTTCGGCATGAATGGTCGCGGCCAGCGCCTCGATCTGGCCGATCACCACGTCGGGGCCGGCCTGCGCCTGCGTCGGCACAGCCGCGAAGGCCAGGATCTTGCCGTCACGGTCGACCAGGGCGGCACGAAGCTCGGTGCCGCCAAGATCGATCGCGAGGGCGACTTCAATGCTCATCAGGCCGCGACCTTCAGACCATGCAGCCAGCCGATGCGGCTGGCGAGATCCTCGTCGCCGAAAGCGAGCGAACCGAGCACCACGGTCTCGGCGCCGGCGGCGCGCAGCAGCGGCACGGTTTCGTGGCGGATGCCGCCATCGGCGGCGAGCACCACGGCCGACTCACGACCAGCGTTCCTCAGGATGGCGCGGGCTTCGCCCAGCCTGTCACAGGCCTTCTCCGACAGGCCCTGGCCCTTGACGCCGATCGCGGTTCCAAGAAGCGTGACGAACGCCACTTCGGAGACGAAAGGCTTCATCGCCTCTACAGGGGTCTCCAGCCTCAGCACAACGCCGGCCTCGGCGCCGAGTTCATGCGCCAGCCGCACCGCGCGCAGACCCGCCTCGCCGTTCTCGGCATGGACGCTGATCATGTCGGCGCCGGCCTCGATGAACTGGCGCGTCTGTTCTTCGACGATTGCTTGGTCGACCATCAGATGGACGTGGACGGGCCTGGCCGTCAGTTTGGCGATACGGGCGACGAGATCGGGGAAGAACAGGAAGGACGGCGCGAAATGGCCGTCCGCGACGTCGATGTGGTGCACATCAACATAGGGTTCGATGCGCTGCAAGTCGCTCTCGAAATTGGCGAGATTGGCCGACCACGATGAGAATTCGGCGATCAGACGGTCGCGCGGCAGTGCGGCGATGGCGGCCGGGCCTGACAAAGGTTTCGAGATCATGAGTGGTCCTGGTTGTTGAAATTTCTATCGAGAAAGCCGCCGATGGCGGCGCGGATTCCGGTGAAATGGCGATCCTTGTCGGCGGCTTTCGGCGTCACCTCGGTGAAGGCGGCGCCGGGGATGGTCTCAGCCAGTTCGCGGGCGGTCGCCAAGGGATGGACGAGGTCGATGCCGCTGCCGATGACAAGCGTCGGGATTGCGAGGCCGGTCGCCATCGCCCGCGTCACGCCAGGCCCGTCATTGGCGATCGCCTGCATCACCTCGGCAAAAACGCTCGCGTTGTCACGCGCGAAGAAGCCGAGCAACGAGGCGAGATTGTCCGGCGCCTCGCTGCGAAAGCGGGCCGCCGTTGCCGAAGCCGCGAAGATGTCGCGCGCCCCTTCCAGCGGGTGGTCGCGGATGAGTTCCGCCACTTCGACGTAAGGGCGCATGTTTTGCGGGGCCGCGTCGAAGGTCCAGGCCGGGCGCACCAGGACAAGACCGGTGACGCGAGCCGGGTGGCGGGCCGCCAGGTGCAGTGCAATGGCGGCGCCCATCGAGATGCCACCGGCAACGAAGCGCTCAATGCCAGCTGCATCGGCAGCGGCGAGCACATCGTTGGCGAACATCCCGATCGAAAACGGACGCTTGCCGCCGGCACCTGAGCCGCCCTGCGCGCGGCATTCCACCGTCAGCCGGCGGCGCGACGGACTGTCGGGAAAGTTCAGCGCCACCTGCGCGGCATCGCCGCCGAGGCCATGCTGGAAGACGATGGGAAGCCCCTGCCCCGTGTCGAAGACCTGGGTGTCCAAGACCTGGGTGTCGAAGACGTGGGTGTCGAAGACGTGGGTGTCGAAGACGTGGAGCGCAGCGTCGTCGCGCAGCATGATCGTCGGCGCGGCACCCATCAGAGCAGCCCCCGCAGGATGGTTGCGACGCCAGGAGCCTCGTCGGCGGACAAGCCGTGCGTGACCAGCGCGCCATCGAAACCCACCCCCTTCAATCGCGCGACGAAATCCGGGAAGTCGACGACACCCTGGCCTGATGTGGCGAAGCGGCCGTCGGCAAAACGATCCTTGGCGTGCGCCATGGCGATGTGGCCAGCGGCCTCATCGATCGCGGCGGCGACGATGGCTCTCGCTTCATCGGGCTTTGCATGCTCGAACAGGTTGGCGGGGTCGAGCACGATCTTCAGATGCTTCGAACCCATCTCGGCGATCAGCCGGGTCGCATCCATGGCCGAGGTGACGATGTTGGCCTGCTCGGGCTCGATACCGAGATCGATGCCGGCCTCCTCGGCCAGCGCCAGTGCCTTCGCCATTTCGACGGCCATGTCGAACCAGGCCGACGGATCGGCATTGTCGGGATGGTATGCCCATTGGTCGGCTGCGTTGCGCGAGCCGGTGCAGAGCGTCACCAGTGGGATGTCGAGCTTGGCTGCAGTGTCGATGACCACCGCCAGGCGCCTCAGCCCGTCGTCGCGCGCAGCCTTGTCGGGATGCGCCATGTTGTAGGTGCCCGACAGCGCGGCCAGCGAAACGCCTGACGATCGCGCGGCGGCACCAATGGCGGCGCCGGCATTCGCCGGCACGGCATCCGGCATCGACGGCAGGCCGGCGCAGGCGAGATTGAACTGCGTCGTCTCGTAGCCGGCCTGCTTCACGGCAGCCAGCACGGTGGCCGGGTCGGTGCCCGCAAATGTCTTGGCGAAGATGCCGAGGCGCATCAGACCGCACCCGAAACCGAGGCAAGCTCGATCCGCTCGCCAGTCTCCACAGAGCGCGCAATCGCCACCATGGCGCGGATCGACGCGATGCCGTCCCCGACATTGGCGCCGCGCATCGGCGCGCCGGTGAGCACGGTGTCGGCAAGGCCCTCGAGCTGGCGGCGGAAGAAGTGGCCGTCAGCGCCAAGCGGTTTTCGCGAGGTCGCGTCCTTCTCATGGAAGATGTCGACCTCGCTGGCGCGGAAATACCAAGGGTTGAAGGTCCTGGCGATGACGGAACCGTTCTCGCCATAGAGTTGAAACCCTTCGTGCCAGTCCATGCGCACGGCGACGGTGAGGTCGAGATGGCCAAGCGCGCCGCTGGCGAATTCGGTTTCGACGAACCAGCAATAGGCGCCGAAGCGCTCGTTGAGGCGGGCGCGCACGGCAACGATATTGCCACAGAGGAAGCGGGCGGTGTCAACCAGATGCGATCCGTGCGCCAGCATGAAATATTGCCTGAGATCAGCCTTGGGATTTCCGCCCGGCTTTTTCGCGAGCTTGCTGGTGACGGGCAGCGGCTGCACGGCGTCGGTGTTGGTGTAGCGGTGGGTGGAATCGCAATACCAGGCCTTCAGTGCCAGCACCTCGCCCATCTCGTCGCGGACGAAGTCGCGGGCGGCCTCCAGCGCCGGATCGAAGCGCTTCATGTGGCCGACCTGCAGCACCTTGCCGGAGCGCTTCACCGCCTCGGCCAGCGCCTCGCCTTCCTCGACCGAGGTACCGATCGGTTTTTCGCAGAGAACATGCTTGCCGGCATCGAGCGCCTTGATCGACATCGGCACGTGATAGGCATCCGACGTGGCGACGATGACCGCTTCGAGCTCGGGATCGGCGAGCATGGCGTCATAGTCGGCATACATCTTCTTTGGTTCATAGGTGGCGCCCATGCGGGCGAGCAAATCGGGTGCCGCATCGCAGATGGCGTAGAGGTCGGCATTGCCGGCCTTGACGCAGGATTCCAGATGCGCGAACTGCGCGATCGGGCCGCAGCCGAGCACACCGACCCTGAGGCGTCTGTCCTGTTTCTGGATCATCGTCTCAGGCCCCGTAGCCGCGCATGGTCCGGCGGTTGGTCTTGACCGCGCCGGCCGGATCGGCGGCGGCGGTGTCGGATTCTTCTTCCAGCACCAGCCAGCCGTTGAAGTTCGGCGCGGTACCGGCGATCTCGATGACTTGAGGCGTGTCGCAGACGCCTTGGCCCAGCATCGCCCAGGTGCCGTCGGCATCGACGTCCTTGAGGTGGATGTAGCGGATGCGGTCGCGGTAGGTGGTGAGCGTGTCGGCCATGTCCCTGTGGCCGCGCAGGATGTGACCGGTGTCCGGCACCCAGCCGACCAGATCGGGGTCGAGCAAGGCAAAAATCGCGTCGTAATCGGCGCGGTCGAACAGCAGCGTGTTGTGGTGCGAACTCGGATGCACCGCCACCTGGACACCCGCCTTGCGGCCGAGTTCGCCGGCCTTGTTGTAAACCTCGGCCGCGACAGCGAATTTGTCGTGGCGTGGCCCGTCGGAGACGACGGTGGCCGAGCCCATCGACACGAGCGCATCGGGAAAGTTTGCCACGAAATCGATCCAGCGCCTGGCGGTTTCGAGATCGGTGCCGATCCCGTCCTTGAGCGTGAAGCCGCTCCTGGAGCCAAAGGCGAAGGAAACGAGCGCCAGACCGGACGACTTCAGCGCGGCGGCGAACTCGGTGGGTTTGCCGGCATAGTGGCCGATCATGGTGTCGGTGATCTCGATGCCGGCATAGCCACCATCGGCGATCGCCTTCAACAGATCGTCGGGGCCGCCGGTGAACCGGTCTCCCAGCATTTCCCAGGTGAAGGTCTGGCAGCCGACTTTGAGGTCTTCCACGTTCATCCTTTCATTCCTTGATCCCGCCTATTCCTTGATGCCGCCCTTGTCGGCCCTTCGATGATGCAAGAACGGCACGAGTGCAATTGGCGGAACGGTGACAACGGCAGAGGCGCGGCGATATCGCCCGCCAGCAGACAGGGTCCAATCATCCATTGCAACACACGGACCCGTCAGTCTCCTTGGGAGGGACATCCTATTTGACCGAGCCTGGGTCATGCGGATTCGAGCAAATGAGGCGTCAGCGGGACCTCCAAGGCATTTTCGCTGTCTGGCGTCGATGTGGTGATCACGGACGATGGCCTGCCCGGTCCAATACGCAGCCAGCTTGATAGGATCGGGGCCATGGTGATCTATGCCTTAACCCGTCGCGATCCCTGGCCGCCCTCGAAATATCCGAGGCGCGAATGACCCACGGGCTTTGGCGCCCGCGATCGGCCGGTTTTCATGTCCGTCATTTTCTCCTCCCAGGGCCAGCAGACTCCCGACACCGCGCAGGCATTTCCGCATGTTCTATAAAAATTTTACGCGCGTCAATATTTAAAACGTTGTATAGCCATTTCGAGCCCGATCCGGCACCGTCGCGACGATCGGGCAGACGTGATCGCATTGGGAGGTACGACAGAAATGCAGGCAAACTCACAAGCCAAACTCGGCATCGGCGTCATCGGATGCGGCAACATCTCGATGACCTACCTGCGCAATGCCGCGCTTTTCGGCGGCATCGAATTGCGCGCCTGCGCCGATATTTCAGCCGAGATGGCGGCGCTGCGAGCCAAGGAATACGGTATCCGGCCCCTTGACGTCGATGCGCTGCTGGCCGATCCCGAGATCGACCTCGTCCTCAACCTGACCATTCCGGCGGCGCATTTCGATATTTCATTCTCCGCCCTTTCGGCGGGAAAGCATGTCTTCACCGAAAAACCGCTCGCAACCTCGGCCGGCGACGGCCGCCGCCTGGTGGCGGAGGCGGCCAAACGCGGCCTGCTGCTCGGCTCGGCTCCAGACACCTTCCTTGGCGCAGCCGGACGCAAAGCGCGCCGCCTGATGGATGAGGGCGCCATCGGCCGCCCTGTCACCGGCACCGCCTTCATGATGGGGCGCGGCATGGAACACTGGCATCCCAATCCGCAATTCTATTATCAGCCGGGCGGCGGCCCGGTGTTCGACATGGGTCCCTATTATCTGACCATGCTGGTCAATCTGCTCGGCCCGGTCGCACGCGTCATGGCGATGGTGACACGCGGCCAAGAGGAACGCCTGATCACGGCCGAAGGGCCGTTCAAGAACACCAAATTCAAGGTCGGCACGCCGACCAGTGTGCTGTCGCTGCTCGAATTCCGCTCCGGCGCGACCGTCACTTTCGGCGCGTCATGGGATGTCTTCAGGCATTCCAATCATCCGATCGAACTGCACGGCACGGAAGGCTCGCTGCGGCTGCCCGACCCGGATACGTTCGGCGGCACGGTGTCGCTGTCGGAACGCGGCGCCGACTGGAAGGATTTCGCCAGCGAAGGCGAACTCTACGGCGCCTGCAACTGGCCTTACGCGGCGCCCGACCGCGCCAACTACCGCATGCTCGGCGTCGCCGACCTGGTGCGTTCGCTGCAGACAGGCGCGACGCCCCGCGCTTCCGGCAATCTGGCGCTGCATGTGCTGGAGATCATGGAAGCGATCCTGCATTCGGGCGAGACGAAAAGTCCGGTCGCCATAGCAGGTGACGTCGTCCAGCCGGCCCTGCTTGGCGAAGACGAGGCGCGCGGCCTGCTCGCCTAAACGTTCCTTGTTTTCCCGCAATTCCGGACGGAAAACCGCTGCACACTTTTCCTGGAATTGCTTTGACGGAGATGGCGATGACGCTCGACCCAGATGCGCTGCGTGCCCTGGAAATCGGCCGTGCCGCCCGCGGCGAACCCTTCGAGAATGGCAGCGTCGCGGCGGCGCGGGCCGCGTACAACGCTTCGTTCCCGACGCTGCAGGGCGAGCACGAACAGGTCGCGGCAACCGAGCAGCAGCAGATCGACGGGCCGAACGGTCCGGTGACGATCCGCATCCATCGCGGTATCGGCGCGCCGCGGACCGGGGCGCGCGCCGTGCTCTATCTGCATGGTGGCGGCTGGGTGATCGGCAATCTCTCCTCGCATGACGATATCTGCCGCTGGCTGGCCAATCTCGGCAACGCCGTCGTCGTCTGTCCCGATTACCGGCTGGCGCCGGAGCACAAGTTTCCCGCCGGGCTCGAGGATTGCGCGGCAGCGCTACGCTTCATGGCCGCTGGAGAACTCGGCATCGACCCTACCCGTATTGCCGTCGCTGGCGACAGTGCCGGCGGCAACCTTGCCGCCGTGCTGGCATTGCTCGCCCGCGACAGGCTGGCGCCGCCGCTCGCCGCCCAGATCCTGATCTATCCCAACACCGATGCCCGCCAGACGGCGGACAGCTACCGGCGTTTCGGCGAAGGCTTCGGACTCACCGCCGCCACCATGGCCTGGTTCCGCGACCACTATGTGCGAACGCCCGATGATATCGCGGACTGGCGCGTATCGCCGCTGCTGGCCTCCAGCCTCGCCGGCGCACCGTCGGCCTTCGTCGTGATCGCCGGCCACGACATCCTTGCCGACGAAGGCACGGCCTATGCCGAGCGCCTGCGCGCCGACGGAGTGCCGCTGGCGTTGCGACACTGGCCGGGTCAGATCCACGGCTTCGTCTCGATGGGCCGCCACATCCTGGCCGCGCGGCAAACGGTAAGCGAGGCGGCGGCCTGGCTCCGCCTACAGACGCCGGAGCCGATCACTCAGGCCGACTGACGCATCACCAGGGTGGCGCCAAGCTTGACGTTGCACGCCAGATCACGGCCGGACGGATCGGCCTCGTCCAGCAACGCCAGCAGGATCTCGACGCTGCGGCCGGCCATGGCGGCGAAGTCCTGTGCCATGGTGGTCAGCGCGGGACAGGTGTAGCGGCTCAACGGATGATCATCGTGGGCGGCGACGCGAAAATCGCAATCGGCGCGGCGGCCGATCTTCAGCCCGCGCGAAAAGGCGGCCGCCATCACACCGAAGGCGAGACGGTCATTGGCGCAGAGCAGCGTGCGGGCCGGCAGGCCGCCTTTCTCGAGCGTCCTGTCCATCCATTCGTGGCCGATGCGCTCGAAGTCCCAGCTATAGTCGCCCGCCGCCTTGAGAACAGTGGGCTCCAGGCCCGCGGCCTGCATCGCGTCGATATAGCTCTGCAGGCGTTCGCCCGAATTGTGGTTGACGTGCGGGATGTCGACATAGACAGGCGGTTCGCCGGACCGGCAGAGATAATCGACGATGGTCGAGGTGCTCTGGTGGTTGTCATTCCCGACGAATGGCGTGTCGCCTTCGATATAGGTGTCGAAATAGACGATCGGGATGTCCTCGCTCATCCGTTCGAAGACGCCGGGTTCGGAGACCAAGCCCAAGGGCGCGACGATAGCACCCGCGACCTTCAGCGACGTCAGCGTCCTGACCGATTCCGCCTCCAGTTTCGGCGAACCGTGCGAGGAGATGACAATCGGCCAAAACCCTTCGTCGCGACAGCGCCGTTCGATGCGGCTGACCATCTCGGCGTAGAACGGATCGGTGATCGCCGGTACGACGATGCCGACATTGCGGGTGCGCTTGCGGTTGAGGTTGCGGGCAAAAACATTCGGCTGATAGTCGGACGAACTAAGCGCCGCCTCGATGCGCGCCCGGGTCGCCGGCTTCACGCTGGCCGGATCGTCGAAATACTTCGACAGGGTCGGCCGCGAAACGCCGGACGCCCTGGCGAAATCATCCATCGTCCGGTGGGTCTTTTCCGCCATCTATATTTCAGGCCCCTTATCCTCGATGCCAGCCTTAACGCTCTGGCGAGAATCAGTCTTGCGATCGTCGCGGTGAGGCAGCATTGCTTGAGCCAACTTATTCAGTCAAATTTCCACGGTTTCCAGTACAACGCAGAAGCATTGCGCACGTCAAATTATTTATTGACGCTCCGAAAACGACAACTTAGGTTTTGAACATGCACGGATAAAGGAATTTCTGGCCAAGCGGAGGCCGTCCGTCCGGCAGATGGTGAGGACATGAAGAAACTGGTTTGTGCCGGCGAGATCCTGGTCGAGATCATGGCCGAGCGGATCGGCCAGAGTTTTCGCGCCCCCGGCCCGCTGGTCGGTCCGTTTCCCTCAGGCGCTCCCGCCATCT
Source organism: Mesorhizobium sp. B2-3-15 (assembly GCF_006442875.1). Lineage (NCBI taxonomy): Bacteria > Pseudomonadati > Pseudomonadota > Alphaproteobacteria > Hyphomicrobiales > Phyllobacteriaceae > Mesorhizobium > Mesorhizobium sp. B2-3-15. Next base: position 255,175 of record NZ_VFVO01000005.1, read on the forward strand.
TCGTCGATCAGGCGGCGCGGCTCGGCCAGCCGGCGGGGCTGATCGCGGCAGTGGGCGACGACGATTTCGGCCATTTGAACATCGAGCGCCTGCGTGCCGACGGCGCCGACATCTCGGCCATTACCGTCCATCACGGTGCCGCGACCGGAACCGCCTTCGTCACCTATGAGAGCGATGGCAGCCGGCACTTCGTCTACAACATCAAGCAGAGTGCCGCCGGCCTGATCGAGATGGGCGCGGAAGCGCGCGCACTGCTGGCCGGCGCCGACCATTTTCACGTCATGGGGACATCGCTGTTCTCGCCCGAGGTGATCGAAATTGCCCGCAACGGGATCGAAGCCGTCAAGACGCGCGGCGGCACGGTCTCTTTCGACCCCAACATCCGCAAGGAGATGCTCGATCTACCGGGCATGCGCGACGCCTTGCTCTTCGTGTTGTCAAAGACCGACGTGTTCCTGCCGAGCGGGCCGGAACTCTTCACCTTCGCCGAGGCAAACGACGAGGAAAGCGCGGTACGCGAAATGCTGGACCGCGGCATCTCCACTATCGTCGTCAAGAAGGGCGCGCAGGGCGCCGTCCACTACGCCCAGTCGGGGCGCACAGCCTCACCCGGCTTCGTCGTCGAGGAAATCGATCCGACCGGCGCCGGAGACTGCTTTACCGCGGCCTTTGTCTCCTTCTGGCTGCGTGGAGAGGCACCGGAAAGGGCGCTGCGAATAGCCAATGGCTGCGGCGCGCTGGCGGTGACGAAGAAGGGACCGATGGAGGGTATCGCCTCGCTCGCCACCGTTGAGGCGTTCATCGAGACCGCCCGGACCGGAGCACCGGCATGAGCCAGGCGACCGATCGACTGGCTGGCATCGCCACGCGCCGTGCGGCCGGCGAACGCTGTGGCATCACCTCGATCTGCTCGGCCCATCCGCTGGTCGTCGAAGCGGCGCTGCGCCACGGCAAGGCGCGCGGCGCCGATGTGCTGATCGAGGCCACCTGCAACCAGGTCAACCACGAGGGCGGCTATACCGGCATGACACCGCGCGATTTCCGCCGCTTCGTCGAGACGATCGCCGGAAAGGCCGGCTTTCCCCTGGACAGGCTGGTGCTCGGCGGCGATCATCTGGGCCCCAATCCTTGGAAGCACCTGCCAGCGCCCGAGGCGATGGAAAAAGCCGCACGCATGGTGGATGCCTATGCCGAGGCCGGCTTCACAAAGATCCACCTGGACGCCAGCATGGGCTGCGCCGGCGAAGGCGCGGCACCGCCCGACGCCACCATCGCCGCGCGCGCCGCCGAACTGGCCGAGGTGGCGGAGGCCGCGGTTGAACGAACAGGCGGCACCAGGCCTGTCTATGTCATCGGCACGGAAGTGCCGGTGCCGGGCGGCGCACAGGAGGCCATGGACCATCTGGCGGTGACGACACCGGAGGCTGCGGGTGAGACGGTTCGCATCCACCACGATGCCTTTAGCCGGCGCGGCCTCGACCAGGCTTTCTCGCGGGCGATCGGCGTCGTCGTGCAGCCGGGCGTCGAATTCGGCAATGCCGAGGTCATCACCTACCGGCCGGAACGCGCCCGGGCGCTTACCGGCACGCTGCGAGACCTGTCGCAATTCGTCTTCGAGGCCCACTCGACCGACTACCAGCCGGTCATGGCGTTGAGCGCGCTGGTCGACGACGGTTTTGCCATACTCAAGGTCGGGCCATGGCTGACCTTCGCGCTGCGGGAAGCCCTCTACGGCCTGAGCCACATCGCCGACATTCTGGTTCCCGATCCATCGCGGGAAAGCCTGCCGGCGGCCATGGAGCGCGTCATGCTGGCGGCGCCCGGCAATTGGAAGAATTACTATCACGGCTCCGAGGCCGAGCAGCGGATCGAGCGGCATTTTTCCTACAGCGACCGTATCCGCTACTACTGGCCTGCGCCGGCGGCGCGGCAGTCCGTGAACGCGCTGATGCAGGCGCTGGGCGAGCGCGACATCCCCTCACCCCTGATCAGCCAGTATCTCGGCCGCCTCGACAGCGCGGTAGCGAGCGGATCCGTCGCGCCAAAGGCCAGGGAACTCCTCATCGCAGGCGTGACGGACGTTCTCGACATCTATGCCAGCGCAACCGGCTGATCCCGACTTTCATGGCTGTGGCACCAGGGCGCGCGTGGTGCGGCGCAACGCCAGATCGCGATGCGCGTCAGCGGCGGCGTCAAGGGCTCCGGCTATGATTGCTTCGGCGGCAAGGCCTCGATCGCCGAATTCACCGATTTGCGCCGCGTGACGATCGAGGACCCGGGCCAGCACTATCCGTTCTGCAATGGCCTCGCTTCGGGCAAGTCGCGGCGAAGATCAAACAGCCAGCGACGGAATAAAGCGGACGCTTGCGGATTGTTTCTGGCCAGGGGCCAGCACAATGCAACCGGTGTCGATCTCCTTGTCGCCCCTCCGGTTGAAAGCATCGGTAATGTTGCTGACCGGCTCGGCGCAAAAGAACGGTTCGCCCGGCGGCGTGTAGAGGGCGAGGAAGTCGAGCGGCGCCTCTGCCTCGATGTCCAGCTGCAGTCCGTGTTCGGGCCAGGTAATCCGGGCGCGGCGCGCCCATCCGGTGAAGACCGTGTCGAAGTCCACTTCCGATACGTCAAAGCCGATCGACGGGTCGGCCCCCACGGGCGGCGGGACATGCCGGATGGGCAGCACCTCCGCATCGGTTTCCCACATGCCTGATACCCGTGCCTGGACATGCGTCCACGGTGTCGACGGGAAGTAAGGATGGAGACCGAGGCCAACCGGCATCGGCGCGTCCGACAGGTTGCGCACGGCAATGGTCATGCAAAGCCTGCCTTCGGCCAGCGAGATCACTTGCTCGGCTTCATAGCTCCACGGCCAGGAATCGGCGGCGTGGCGATAGCGCAGGACGATCATGCTCGCTTCATGGCCCACGACCGTCCACGGGTGACGCCAGCCATGGCCGTGCTCATGGTGTGGATCGTCCGGGGCCGTCGGCAATTGAATGGGGCGCCCCGCGAATTCAAAGCGGCCATTCCTTATGCGGTTGGAATAGGGCACGAGCGGAAAGCAGGCCATGGCGCCGGCATCGCCACGGCCGATCGCCGCTGGGTGAGCCGCACGCAGCCAATCCACGGCCGAACCATCCCGCCACCATCGATACGACGCCAGCGCTCCACCAGCGGCGGGAGCAATTTCGACCGTCGCGATGCCGTCGCTGATCGAGACCAGTTCCGTGTACTGCGCGACGGCCACAGCGAAATTCTTTGTCATCGGCACTCCCCCAATCCCTTGACTCCAATCCCCACGCCTATAAGACATATCATATGAATAGTATGAAGAATAGAAAATCATTCAGCACAGCCCGCACGTCACGAGCCGCGGTCGCGGTTTCCAGCGGTTCCACCGCGCTGCACGCCACCGTCGTCGAGCAGATCGGGCTGCGCATCGTGCAGGGCGACTTCCTGCCCGGCGAGGCGCTGCCTAATGCCGACGATTCCAGCGAGATGCTGGGGGTCAGCCGCACCGTGCTGCGCGAGGCGATCAAGGTGCTGGCGGGCAAGGGGCTGGTCGAATCCAGGCCGAAGACCGGCACGCGGGTGCGTCCTCGCGCCGATTGGAATTTCCTCGACCCCGACGTCCTGTCCTGGCGCTATACCGGCGGTGTCAGTGCGGAGGATGTGCGGGCGCTGTTTGAACTGCGCCGCGCCATCGAGCCGATGTCGGCGGCCCTTGCCGCGCAGCGTGCGACGCCGGCTCAGATCGCCGAGATCCATGCAGCGCTGGCTGAAATGGAAGCACTGAGCGATGACGGAGACCGCTTCGCCAAGCCCGATCTGGTGTTCCACCAGACCATATTGCGCATGACCGGCAACGAGCTGATCGGCTCGCTGGCCGCACTGGTCGAGACCGCGTTGGTAATGAGCTTTCGCCTCTCCAACGACAATCCGGAAGGGCAGCGCCATTCCTTGCCGCTGCACCGGGAAGTCGCCGAGAAGATTGCCGACGGCGACGCCGCCGGCGCGCAAAAGGCATTGCTGGTGCTTATCGACAATGCCGAGGGTGACGTGCGCCGCAGCGTCGAGAACCGCAACAAACGCCGCAACGAGCGGGGCCTGCAATCGTGACCGAGACCAAACGCAAATTGCGGTCGGAAGCCTGGTTCGGCGGTGAAGGCAAGAACGCTTTCATGCACCGCAGCTGGATGAAGAACCAGGGCATTCCCGCTGACGCTTTCGACGGCCGCCCGGTGATCGGCATCTGCAACACGTGGTCGGAACTGACCCCCTGCAATGCGCATCTGCGGGCGCTCGCCGATCACGTCAAGCGCGGCGTCTATGAGGCCGGCGGCCTGCCGTTCGAATTTCCCGTGATGTCGCTGGGCGAGAGCAACATGCGCCCCACCGCCATGCTGTTTCGCAACCTGGCGAGCATGGATGTCGAGGAATCCATCCGCGGCAATCCGATCGACGGCGTCATCCTGCTTGTCGGTTGCGACAAGACCACGCCGGCGCTCTTGATGGGGGCTGCCTCGTGCAACCTGCCAACCATCGCCGTCTCCGGTGGGCCGATGCTGAACGGCAAGTTCCGCGGACAGGATATCGGCTCGGGCACGCATGTCTGGAAATTCGCCGAGGAGGTCAAGGCCGGCCGCATGCCGGTCGCCGACTTCCTTGCCGCCGAGCAGGGCCAGAGCCGGTCGGCCGGCAGCTGCATGACGATGGGCACCGCCTCGACCATGGCCAGCATGGTGGAGGCGCTCGGCATCGGCATGCCCGACAACGCCGCGATCCCGGCGGTGGATTCGCGCCGAAGCGTGCTTGCCCAGTTGGCCGGACGGCAGATCGTCGATCTTGTCCACCGCGACGTGACGATTGCAAAGATCCTTACCAGGCAAGCCTTCGAGAATGCCATTCGCGTCAATGGCGCGATCGGCGGCTCGACCAATGCGGTGCTGCATCTGATCGCCATCGCCAACCGGGTTGGTGTCGATCTCGGCCTCGATGACTGGGACCGCCTTGGCCGCGGCGTGCCAACCATTGTCGACCTGATGCCGTCGGGCCGGTTCCTGATGGAAGATTTCTACTATGCCGGGGGGCTAGCTGCGGTCATGGCGTCGCTTGATGAAGTGGGGCTTCTTCATCGCGACGCCATGACCGTCAGCGCCAAGACCATCGGTGAACTGATCGACGGCGCGCCCAACTATAACCGTGAGGTCATACGGCCGCTGCGCGAGCCGCTGACCAAGGAGGGCGGCATCTCGATCCTGCGTGGCAATCTGGCGCCCAACGGAGCGGTCATCAAGCCGTCCGCGGCAACGCCCGAACTGATGCAGCATCGCGGCAAGGCGGTCGTTTTCGAGAACATCGAGCATTACCATGCCCGCATCGACGATCCGGAGCTGGATATCGACGCCTCCTCGGTGATGGTGCTGAAGAATTGCGGACCGCGCGGTTATCCCGGGATGGCCGAGGTCGGCAACATGCCGCTGCCAACCAAGCTGCTCAGAGAAGGCGTTTCCGACATGGTGCGCATTTCGGACGCGCGCATGAGCGGTACCGCCTACGGCACGGTGGTGCTGCATGTGGCGCCGGAGGCCGCGGCCGGTGGTGTGCTGGCCCTGGTGCGCGACGGCGATCTCATCGAGCTGGACGTCGCCGGCCGCCGTCTCGAGCTTTTGGTTTCGGACGAGGAACTGGCGATCCGCCGCCGTGACTGGAAGCCGCCGGAGCCGCCGCAAGGTGGCTACCAGAGCCTCTATGTCGAGCGCGTGCTGCAGGCCGACAAGGGCTGCGACTTCGACTTTCTCGTCGGTCGGCGCGATGCCGGCATCCCCCGGCATTCCCATTAGAGAGGCGCGCGATGACGAATCAGATCGGCAGCTACGCGACCTACCCCAGCCTGAAGGGCCGCAGCGTGTTCATAACCGGCGGCGGCAGCGGCATCGGCGAAAGCCTGGTGCGCCATTTCTGCGCGCAAGGCAGCCGCGTCGCCTTCGTCGATCTGGCCGAGGAGCCTTCACGGCGCCTGGTCGATACGATCGCGGCCGAAGGGCATGCCGCGCCGCTGTTCATTCCCTGCGACCTGCGCAATGTCGAGCAGCTGCAGGCGGCGACCGTCGAGGCGATGCGGCACAACGGCCCGATCCAGGTGCTGTGCAACAATGCCGGCAATGACGACCGCCACCAGACCAAGGACGTCACGGTGGCCTATTGGGACGACCGCATGGCGGTCAATCTGCGCCACCAGTTCTTCGCCGCCCAGGCGGTGCGTCCGCAAATGGGCTCGCTGGGCGGCGGCTCGATCATCAATTTCGGTTCCATCACCTGGATGGTCGGCGATCCCGACTGCCCTGCCTATGTCACCGCGAAAGCCGCTGTCTACGGCATGACGCGGGCGCTGGCCCGCGAACTCGGCCCCGAGCGCATCCGCGTCAACTGCATGGTGCCTGGCTGGGTGATGACAGAGCGCCAGATGCGGCTATGGCTGAACCCCGCCGGCGAACGCCAGATCGCGGAGCGGCAGTGCCTGCCCGACCGGCTGCAGCCATCCGACATTGCGCGCATGGCGCTGTTCCTCGCCGCCGACGACAGCCTGATGTGCACGAGCCAACAGTTCGTCGTCGACGCGGGCTGGGTGTGACCCGGTACGGCCTCTAGGGAAGAAGGGTATTTCATGCGTCTTGTTCAGTACACAACGATCGACGGCGGCAGGCGGGTCGGCCGCGTTTCCGATGACGACGGCAATCGCCTGTATCTACTCGACAAGACAAGCACCGTGCTGGAGCTCGCCGAAGCGGCGATCGCCCAGGGTGCGTCGATCGCGGCGCTGGTCGAGAAGCGGACGGCTGCGGCCACGATCGACTATGGCGAACTGCTGCGCGATGGCCGCGTGCTCGCTCCCGTCGACCATCCGGAACCGGCACGCTTCCTGGTCACCGGCACCGGCCTCACCCACACGGGAAGTGCCGCCGCGCGCGACAAGATGCATGTGCTGACCCATGGCGAGGACGCCGAGGAGTCGGATTCGCTGAAGATCTTCCGCATGGGCTTGGACGGGGGCAAGCCCGGCGCCGGCAAGATCGGCATCCAGCCCGAATGGTTCTTCAAGGGCGTCGGCACCTGTGTCGTGCCGCCTGGCGCCGATCTGCCGATGCCTGCCTTCGCGAAAGCCGGCGCCGAAGAAGCCGAGATCGTCGGCCTTTACCTCAATGGGCCGGATGGCCGCCCTTATCGCATCGGCTATGCGCTGGGCAACGAATATTCCGACCATGTGACGGAGGCCGAGAACTACCTTTATCTCGCCCACTCGAAACTCCGCTCCTGCTCGATCGGACCGGAGCTTTTGATCGGCGACCTGCCCGAAGAAGTGCGTGGCCATTCCCGCATTCTGCGCGACGGCACTGTTATCTGGGAACAGGAATTCCTGTCGGGCGAAGCGCACATGTCGCATTCGATCGCCAATCTCGAACACTTCCATTTCCGCTACCCGATGCACCGCAGGGCGGGCGACCTGCACGCCTATTTCTTCGGAGCGGCGGTGATGAGCTACGCCTCCGGCGTCAAGACGGCTTCCGGCGACGAGTATGAAATCCAGGCACAGACATTCGGCAAGCCGTTGCGCAACCGGATGGTGTCGGTGCCGGACGAGGGACTGGTCGCCGTCACCCAGCTATGACGGCGATAGCCCCGGAAATTACGGTCCACCAGAACGACAATGGGAGATTAAAAATGGGACTGAAGAAAGCGTTTCTGAGACTAGCGACCATCGGGCTCGGCATCGGCCTGATGACGTCGGCGGCGCTGGCCGCGAACCTTCGCGTGCTGGCCTGGGACGGTTATGCCGACCCGGACTGGGTGAAGGACTTCACCGCCGCCACCGGCATCGGCGTCGATGTCGTCTTCATCGGCAGCGATGACGAAATCTGGGCCAAGATCAAGGGCAGCGAAGGGCAGGACTTCGACGTCTTCGCCGTCAACACCGCCCAGTTGCAGCGCTACATCAAGGCCGATCTGGTGTCGCCGATCGACATCACCAAGCTGCCGAACCAGAAGGACGTGCTGCCGCGCTTCCGTGATCTGTCTCAGGTCAGCGGCGACACCAAGGACGGCAAGGTCTACGGTATTCCGTTCTGCTTCGATTCCATCGGGCTGATCTACGACACCGACAAGGTCAAGCCGGCGCCGACCTCGATGTCCGTCCTGTGGGATCCGGCCTACAAGGGCAAGATCCTCGCCTACGACAATGGCGAGCACAATTTCTCGTTCACCGCGCTGACGCTCGGCTACAAGGATCCGTTCAACCTCGACGAAAAACAAATGGCGGCGGTCAAGGCCAAGCTGGTCGAGCTCAAGCGCAATGTGCTGAGCTTCTACACCACCGCCGACGAGGCGCAGCAGATCTACCAGAACAATGATGTTGCGCTGATCTGGGCCAATTATGGCCAGCAGCAGGTGAAGGCACTGCAGAAGATCGGCGCCCATGTCGCCTACGTCAATCCGAGCGAAGGCGCGCTTGCCTGGCTCGACAACTGGGTGATCTCCAAGGGTGTCCGCGACAATGCCGCGGCCGAGAAATGGATCGACTTCATGCTGACGAAGAAGATCAGCGGCGCGCTTTCCGAGCGCACCGGATTCGGCAACACGGTGGTCGAGTCGAGCAGTGCGGGCGGCAACGACAAGCTGGTCTGGCTCAACAATGTCGAGGATCCGCTCAAGCGTTCGGACTTGTGGAACGAGGTCAAGGCGACGCCCTGATCCCTTCCGCGCCTGACTTCGAAGGACCCGGCGGTCCGGACGTTCCGGACCGCCGAAGCGTATGCGAGAATATCCCATGAGCCAGAACACCGACCTCTTGACGCTGCGGTCCGTCTCGAAATCCTACGGCACGGTTCCCGTGCTGCACGGCATCGACCTGTCGCTCCGGGACGGTGAGTTCCTCACCGTTCTTGGGCCGTCGGGTTCGGGCAAGACCACGGTCCTGCGGCTGATCGGCGGGCTGGAGCCGCTGACGTCAGGCGAGATCCGGCTGGACGGCCAGGACATCAGCCGCATGCCGATCAACAAGCGGCCGTTCAACACGGTGTTCCAGGACTATGCGCTGTTCCCCCATATGACCGTCTCCGGCAATGTCGGCTATGGGCTTTCGGTGCGCCATATCAAGCGCAAGGAGATCGCCAGCCGCGTGGCGCAAGCCCTCGATCTGGTGCAGCTCGGACGTTTCGCCGAGCGCTTTCCGGCACAGCTTTCCGGCGGCCAGCGCCAGCGTGTCGCGCTCGCCCGGGCGCTGATCTGCCAGCCGCGCCTGATCCTGCTCGACGAGCCGCTGGCGGCACTCGATCTCGAATTGCGCCGGCAGATGCAGGAGTTCCTGAAATCCATCCAGCGCGAGATCAAGACCACCTTCCTGTTCGTCACCCACGACCAGGAAGAAGCGATCGGCATGGCCGATCGGATCTGCGTCATGCAGGCCGGCCATATCCGCCAGCTCGGCACGCCGCATGAGCTCTACTACAAGCCGAATTGCGAATTCGTGGCGCGCTTCTTCGGCGAGAACAATCTGGTGGCCGGAAAACTCGGTCCGGTGCAAGGCGAGCAGCGACCGATCGAGACGACACTTGGACGGCTGGTGTGCTCGATCAGCGACCAGCCGCATCTGAAGATTGCCCCGGATGGCGCCGCGGCTTTCGCGGCGTTCCGCCCCGAAGCCTTGCATCTCGCGGACGCCCGTGATGGCGCCAATCGCTTTTCCGGTGCCATTGCCGATCTCGCCTTTGCCGGCTCGTCGACGGTCGCCACGATCATGGCGGGTGCGGACGATGCCGCGCAGCGCCTGCGGCTGCGCATGCCGAGCCGGATCGACGGCAGCATCTTGAAATCCGGCGAGACGGTCTGGCTTTCGTTTGCGCCGCATGAAGGCCATCTGGTGCTGGCATGAGCGGAACCGGCTCGACACACGCCGCGCAACGGCGGCTGTCACGGCTGGTGACGGTGCTGGCATTCGCCTTGCCGGTTATCTTCGTCCTCGTGCCGCTGGCAATCTTCCTGGTCTACAGTTTCTTCAGCGTCGACCAGGGTACGATCGTCCATACACCGACGCTCGGCAACTATGTCAGGTTTTTCACCGACCCGATCTTTCTGCCGGTGTTCTGGAACACCATCGTGCTGTGCGTATCGGTGGCCGTCATCTGTATCCTTCTCGCCTATCCCGCCGCCTACTTCCTGACGACGCTGAAAGGGCGGTGGCGCTATGCCCTGCTGATGTTGCTGCTGGTGCCACTGCTGATGAGCTACGTCATCAAGATCTACGCGATCCGCAGCATCCTCGGCCTCAACGGCTTCCTCAACAAGGCGCTGGTGGCGCTCGGCATCCTGGATCAGCCATCGACGCTTTTCGTCTTCAACATGAACGCGATCCTCTTGACGCTCAGCCTGCTTTTGATCCCGTTCGCCATCCTGCCGATCTTCCTGTCGCTGGAGCGGATTCCGCAGACCTTGCTGCGCGCCTCGGATGACCTGGGCGCCAGCAGCCTGCAGACATTCCTGCGCATCACCCTGCCGCTGAGCCTGCCCGGCGTCGCCTCAGCGGCGAGCTTCGTCTTCGTACTGGCGATCGGCGATTTCCTGACGCCGCAAATGGTCGGCGGGATCAGCGGCTTCACCTTCGGCCGCATCCTCTACAGCCAGTTCGGCACGGCCTATAACTGGCCGTTCGGCGCCGCGCTGTCGGTGGCGCTTGCGATCGTGGTGATCGCCGCCATTCTCATTGGCGAACGGTTCGGGCGCAGCCGGGGGACGTCGGTATGAGCGCGCTGCCCCGGCCGTCCACCATCTTCCTGGCCGCGATTACGACGCTGGTCGCGGTGCTGCTCTACAGCCCACTGTTCGTGCCGATCGTGTCGTCGTTCTTCACCATTTCGCATGGCAATGTCGACTGGTCGTCGCCGACCTTTTCGACCTATGTGGCGCTGGCTGAAAACCATGACATCCTGACCGCGTTGCGCACCACGCTGATCGTCGGCGTCTGTACCGTGATCCTGTCGGTGGTCAGCGGGACACTGCTGGCGCTCTACTATCACGGCCGCCGCTCGGGACGTTCGGTTCTGCAGTTCATCATCTTCCTGCCATTCCTGATGCCGCCTATCATCAGCGGCCTGGCGCTGCTGATCTTCTTCCGCGAGATCAGCCTCGAACGCTCGCTGCTGACGGTTGTCATCGGCCACACCGTGTTCGTGCTGGCGATCGTCTACCGCACTGTGCTGATGCGGCTGCAGTCGATGAGCCGCACGCTGGTCGAAGCATCCTACGATCTCGGCGCCAGCGGTTGGCAGACCTTCTGGCGCATCATCCTGCCGAACCTGTCGAGCGCCATGGTCGGCGGCGCCATCCTGGCCTTCGCGCTGTCGTTCGACGAGACGATGATCACCATCCTGGTCACCGGCACGCAAAGCACGCTGCCGGTCCGGCTGTGGGCGATGATGCGGCTAGGCTTCTCGCCCGACATCAACGCGCTGGTGGCGCTGATCCTGATGTTCACCGTGCTGCTGTGCGTGCTCGCCGCCCGTTTTCTCATTCCCAGGCAAATGGCGACGGAACGTACCTGAGTTTCAAACGGTTGGGTCAAGGTCGAAGACTCGTCCGGGATTGAGGATGTTCTTCGGATCGAGCGCCGTCTTCAGCCGCCGCATCGTGGCGATCTCGGCGTCACTGCGCACCAGATTCAGCCACTGCTTCTTGTCGAGGCCGATGCCATGCTCGGCCGACACGCCACCTCCGGCCGCCGCCACGCCGCGATAGATGATACCGTAGGCCGCCGCCGGGTCCGCCGTCAGCACCTGATAGTGCAGGTTGCCGTCCCCGAGATGGCCGAAGACGTAGATGTCGGCACCGGGATCGACCGCGCGGATGGCGGCATCCGCTTCTTGCAGGAACGCCCCCATTCGCGCCAACGGGATGCTGATGTCGACGCCGATCAGGCCTTTCATCGAAAACAGGACGCGGTTGGCGTCCTCCCGCACATCCCACAGCGCGCGGAATTCGCGCGGCGATTGGGAGACGACAACATCGTCGACGACGCCGTCCTCGACCGCCTGCATCAAGACCTCGGCGAAGCGCTCGCCGTCACGTTCTGGCTCACTGCCCTGGATTTCGGCCAGCACATAGACGGGTGATCCGGCCGGAAGCGGCGCCGGCATGGCCATGCTGGCGACCATGACGTCATAGAGCGGCGCGATATTGACCTCATAGGCGGACAATAGCGGGCCGAGCTTTTGCCGCAGCAGCCCAAGCAGGCCAATCGCCGCATCGAGCGAAGGCAGCGCGCAGAAGGCGTTCACCTCGGATGCGGGCTTGGGATGCAGCCGGAGCGCGGCGCGGGTGACGACGCCAAGCGTCCCTTCCGCGCCGATGAAGAGTTGGCCGAGGTCGTAGCCGGAATTGTCCTTGGGCAGGCCTTTGAGCGACGTCAGCACGGTGCCATCGGCGAGTACCGCCTCCAGCCCCAGCACCTGTGCCCGGTACATGCCATAACGCAGCACGCGGATGCCGCCGGCATTGGTGGCGATGTTGCCGCCGACCGTGGCGGAGCCGCGCGCGCCGATATCGACGCCGAACATCAGCCCGGCGCCGTCGGCCGCTTCCTGCACCGATTGCAGCGTCGCGCCAGCTTCGGCGACGATGGTGGCGGCTTGACGATCCGGGGCGGCAAGGCCGGTCATGCGCTCCAGCGACAGCACGACCTCGCCCGGCTGGACGCGCGCGCCACCGGCCAGCCCGGTGCGCCCGCCCTGGACGACGACCGGCTGGCCAAGAGCGTTGCACGCGGCGAGTGCCGCCGCGACACCCTCGGCATCGCACGGGCGCAGCACGGCTTCGGGAAGCACGCCGAGCTTGCCGTCGGGATCGTCACGATAGCGCTGGTCCACGTCGGAGCCGGCGAGCACGCCGCCCGCGCCCAGTCTGTTGCCAAGCGCGGAGAGCAGCCGTTGTATTTCAGGTGACATCCGGCTCAGGCGCCTGCGTGACAGGGCGCATCGTCAGCGTCCAACAACCGGATCGCCCGATGAGTATCCTTGTCCAGCACGCTCGCCATCCCCTGAATTGCAGCCGGCCGATCCTATTCGCGCCCGCTTCTCGTGCAAGCGATATCGAGCTGCCTCAGGCTATGCCGGCATCGATCGCGATGGGCGAGATCGATGCCGGAAGTACAGCGTCGGCTTACTGAAGCTTGGCCTGCAGCGCGTTGACGTCATCGGTGGTCATTTCACCATCGGTCGTCACCTTGCCGTCGGCGATCTTCCACAGCCGGAACGGGCCAGTGATGTCGCCAAACTTGTCGAAGGCGACGGGACCGATGACGCCTTCATAGCGGATCGGCTTGCCGTCCTTGATCAGGCCGAGCGCCTTGGCGAATTCTTCCTTGCCGGCATAAATCGGCGTGCCGGCGGGATCGACTGCCTTGTACATGGCGTCCTTGATCTTGGCCGGGTCCTCGGAGCCGGCAATCGCGATGGCGAGCCCGACAATGGCGCCGGCATCATAGGAGCGGTCTGCCGCGGGATTTGACGGTTCGATGCCGGAAAACGCCTTGTAGTTCTTGGTGAAATACTCCGTCGAGGCGGTCGGGCTGGTGCCGGAAGACGTGCCATAGGCGTCCTTCAGATAATCGGCGCCGACGGACTCGATAAAATCGGGGCTGTTCATGCCGTCATTGAGCAGGAATTTCTGCACGCCGCCCTGCGAAATCCAGGTGCGGGCTATGGTGGCGCCGTCGACGGGCGTGCTGACCAGGTACAGTCCATCCGGTTCGCCACCCATCGCCGCGGTGACTTCCGAGGCGTAGCTCGACTGCTTCTCGTTGTAGGGCGTGTCGGAGACGATGGTGCCGCCGAGCGCTTTGTAGGCACGCGAGAATTCGGCCACCATGTTGACGCCGAAGTCGTTGTTGACGTGGATGATCGCCAGCTTCTTGAAACCCTTGTCGACGGCATATTTGGCGGCGGCCACGCCCTGCAGCGCATCCGAGGTGATGGTGCGGAAAAAGATACCGTTGGTCTTGCCGTCGCGGCCGAGTGTCGTCAGCGTCGGCGAGGACGACGCCGGCGAGACCTGGACGATCTTGGCCGGCGCGGTCACCGAGGTCAGGATCGGGATCGACACCGAGGAGATGATGCCGCCGATGATCACAGGCACTTTCTTGACCTGAACCAGCTGGGTGGCGGCATCGACCGCGATGTTGCCCTGGCTCTGGCTGTCGCGCGTGTCGGTGACGAGATCGCAACCGCGCACGCCGCCGGCTTGGTTGATGTCGCGGAAGGCCATTTCGACCGATTTGGCGCCGGCCTGGCCGTATTCACCGGCCGGACCGGTCAGTTCCATGACGAGACCGATGGTGATCTTGCAGTCGGCGGCCTGTGCGGCACCCGCCATCGTCACGAGAGCAAGTGCCGTGGTGAGCTGGAGTAACGTCTTTCTCATTGTTGTTCCCCTTGAGTTACACGAACTGATTTGACGTCTGGAAAGTCTCAGTGTTCCGGCACCTGCAGCCAGGTTTCATGCAGATGCCGCCATTGGACGCCGTTGGGCGCCGATGAACGGGTGGTGAAGACCGCGCTCGACTGGCGGCGGCTGTGCTTGCCCGCGCGCAGCTGCGCCTCGACATAGAGGACGACGATCGTGTCGCCATTCTGCCAGCCGGGCCTGATGTCCTCGATCGAGATGGCAAAGCCGTCGTCGCAAGTGGCACGGCTGGAGCGCACATGGTCGATCACGGCATCGCGGTCGAGGATCTGGCCGCCTGGTGCGATCATGGTCAGGCCTTCGCCCATGACGGCTTCGAAGCGGCCGAAATCCACCTTGTCGGCGCGCGAGGCGACGAACCAGTCGACGAAAAAGCGATGCAGATCGACGACTTCGGCGCTGGCCTGCGAAAACAACCTGTCGTCCATGGTCTTCATATCCGGCCCGCGTTGAGATTGTAGTGCATGATCGAGCCGTGGCGGCCGTGGCGGTCGCGCTCCAGCGTGTAGACATCTCCCTCAAGGCCGTTGCCCCTCGCTATCACGGCTGCAATCCGCGCACGGTCATCGGCGTCGAGTACGACATCCATGATCTTGGCGTTGGCCAGCGCATGCGCCTGGTTGCGGGCACCGACGATGACCGCGGCCACTCGCGGCTGCTCCAGCACCCAGGCGCTGGCGATGGTGGCGATGTCGACGGCGTGGCGGTCGCCCACCACCTTCAGCGCGCGAAGCAGTTGCTGGAACAGGTCCCAGCCGCCGAAATCGTCGATGATCAGCTTGTACTTGACCAGCGAGCGGTTTTCGAGCGGCGTGCCGGGTTCGGCGACACCAAGCCATTTGTCGCTGAGAAAGCCGCCGGCCACAGAACCGTAGCAGAGAAAGCTGACGCCGTTTTCCTCCGCAAGCCCGGCGAGGCTGTTCGCCGGACGCTGGTCGAGCACCGAATATTGCAGCTGCTGGCTGACCAGCGGGATGCCGGCTGACAGAATTTCGGCAAGCCGGGGCGTATCGAAATTGGTGGTGCCGAGATTGCGCAGCTTGCCCTCGCGCCGAAGCTCGTCGAGCCAACCCATCGCCTCGACATAGCGCGGCTGCGCATAATCCCACCAGTGAAACTGCACGAGGTCGAGCCGCTCGGTCTTAAGCCTGCGCAGCGACTGGTCGACGATGCCCCTGATATAGTCGCGGCTGATCGTAGCGAGCCGTTCAAGGTCGGGCACGAGCTTGGTGTGCACCTTCATTTTGGCAGCTGCATCGAGACCACGCTCATTGGCCAGCCGCAAGCGCGCGGCGCCGATCAATTCCTCGACGCCGGTGTAGATATCGGCGCAATCATAGGTCCAGATGCCGGCATCGAAGGTGGCGATCAGGTCGCTTACGGCCTGACTGCGATCGATGGCGCCATGGCCGCCGGCCAGTTGCCAGCCACCGCGTATGACGCGCGAAATCGCGTAGCCCGGGCTGAGCTCGAATGCCTTGGCGGTCATGTCAAGTCATTCCCCTTCGGCAGCGGCACGGCCGTGGTTTCGGCATGGCTGAACCGCCGCTTGGCCAGCCTGACGATCCGCAGCCTGCTGGCACAGTTGGGATCGGGACAGGCGATCTCCGCGTCCGAGGTCATCCAGTCGTTCGGGTGGGTCGGGCGCTGCTTCGCCGCCAGGAGCGGCAGCACCGCCGAGATCGAATAGATCGAAAAGCCCTGCCCGGCTGGCATCGACAGCATCTCGCCCTTGAGCTCGAAATAATCGCCGGCCCTGGCGCCGCAATAGATCGGCTTGCCCTGCGGAATGACCGCCTCGACGCGAAGATCGAAAAGCTCGAAACTGTCGTCAGCCATTTCAGGCCTCCACCAGACTGAAGGTGATGTCGCAGGCGCCGTTGCGGCGGATGATGCCGCAGGCAGCCGCGAATTGATCGCGCTCCTCGGGCTCCACCTGCGCGACGACGCTGCCGGCCAGCCAGCCGATCGGGAACAGCAGACGCGCGCCCTGCCCATAGAACAGGCCGATGTCGAAGATTGCGTTGGGGTTGCCGCCCCACATGCGCGGCGGCACGTAGGACAACACGATGTCGCCCGGCTGCGGCGTCAGGGTCGCGTTCTCCGCCGGCAGCGGCTGGGCATAGGCCTGCCCCTCGAGATCGGCTGATGGAACCGGGCAGGAGATCTCAGGTCCCGTCCACATGGCGTGAATGGCGGGGACGACGCGTGGCGTGGCGAGATGGGCTGTGAGAAAGGCCGCGTTCTCCGGCGCCTTTTTCGGCAGCAGCAGCGCCGTGACGGAAAGCTTCGAGCGTGGCTCGCTGATCCGGATGGAGGTCATGTCTGATCTTTCCCAGCCGCGGATTGCAGCTTGCTGCGCAGGAAGGTGAAGGGCCGGCTGATGTCGGCGACCAGTGCTTCGCGCGCCGCCCGAGCATCCTGCGTGGCCAGCGCCTCGACGATGCGGCGATGATACTGGGCGGTGTCGACCTCGCCGGCTTCCGAGAAGGCGTAGATGGCGACGCGGATGCATGGACCTGATTGCAGCCACAGGCTCTCGATCATCGGGATCAACACGGCCGAGCCGCAGGAGCGATAGATCTCGAAGTGAAAGCTCTGGTTGAGCGTCACTTCGCGGTCGACATCCTTCTTGTGTTTCAGCGCCCGCATCTCGTCCCACTCGCCGAGAATGGTTTCGATGGTGGAGATCTGGCGCGGCCCCATGCGGGCGGCGGCCAGCGCGATCGCCTCGCCCTCGATCAGGACGCGGGCACGCAAGAGATCGTCGAGGCGCTCCAGCGTGATTGGCGGCACCCGCACCGAACGGTTGGGCAGCGCCTCCAGCGCCTTTTCCGTGATCAGCCGGCCAAGCGCCTCCCGCACCGGCATGGTCGAAGTGACCAGCGCATCGGCCAGACCGCGGATGGTCAGCACCTGGCTTGGCTCGAACAGGCCACCGATCAAGGCCCGACGTAGCTCGGAATAGACGCGGTCCTGCACCGTCTCGCGGCCGACCGGAGCCAGCTGGGCCGCGATCGCCTCGTTGTTTTTCTCGATGGCAGCCTTTTGCATGGAATTCCGTTCTCAGCGGGTTTTCGGCTTGCGGATGAAATTAAAGCCGAATAGCGTGATCAAAGCAAGTGTGATCACAAATCATAATCAGGAGACGGCGACGACTGTCTTCGGCCAGAGGGTTTGATGAGCGAGGCAGCGGAAAGGCAGGGGAAGGAGACCCGTGTCCCGGTTCTGACGGCAAGCAACGTCGTCAGGCGGTTCGGCGGCCTTGTCGCCGTCAACGATGTCTCGTTTCATGTCAAAGCAGGTGAAATCCTTGGCCTGATCGGACCCAACGGGGCCGGCAAGACGACCATGTTCGACCTGCTCGCAGGCAGTATCCTGCCGACCAGCGGCGACATCCTTCTCAACGGCACGCGCGTCTCGGGCGAAGCTGCTCATTTGCGCATCGGCCGTGGGCTCGGCCGTACCTTCCAGATCCCGCGCCCGCTGCCCAATCTGACGCTGATCGAGAACATCATGCTCGCGGCACAGGGCCAGGCCGGCGAAAAGCTGCTGGCTAACTTCCTCACGCCGTGGCGAGTGGCGGCACAGGAAAAAGCCGCCCGGACGAAAGCCCTCGACCTGCTCGAACTCGTCACCCTCAGCCATCTCGCCCATGAGCCGGCGCGCGTGCTGTCCGGCGGCCAGCGCAAGCTGCTCGAACTTGCCCGGGTCATGATGGCCGACCCGGCGATCATCCTGCTTGACGAACCCGCCGCCGGCGTCAATGCGACGTTGCTCGAAGTCATCATCGACCGCATCCGCGACATCAACGCGGGCGGCATCACCTTCCTGCTGATCGAGCACAACATCGACATGGTGACGCGGCTCTGCCACCGCGTCCTTGTCATGGCGAGCGGCCAACTGCTGAGCGAAGGCACGGCAGAAGAGGTCGCGCGCGACCCGCGCGTCATCGAGGCCTATCTCGGAGGCACCGCATGAGCGAGACCGTCCTCGATGTACGCGACCTCGAAGCCGGCTATGAGCCCGGCGTGCCGATCGTGCGCGGCGCCTCGATCACCGTCGACAGAGGCGAGATCGTCGTCGTGCTCGGCCCCAACGGCGCTGGCAAGTCGAGCTTCATCAAGGCGATCGCCGGCCTCGTGCCGATCACCGGCGGCACGGTGCTGCTGGACGGCAGGGACATCACCGCCGCGCCCGCCCACACCATGGTGCGGCTTGGCCTCGCCTTCGTGCCGCAGACCGAGAACATCTTTCCGCTGATGTCGGTGGAGGACAATCTCAAGGTGTCCTGCGGCATCCTCGAGCGGCGCGACATCCCGGCCCGCATCGAGGAAATGTACGCCGCCTTCCCCGACCTTGTCCGCCAGCGCCGCACCGCCGCCGGCAATCTGTCGGGAGGCCAGCGGCAGATGCTTGCCGTGGCGCGGGCGCTGATCGTCCATCCCAAGGTGCTGGTGCTGGACGAGCCGTCCGCCGGCCTGTCGCCGAAGTTCGTCGCAATGGTATTCGAGATGCTGGCCGGCATCCGCAAGTCCGGAGTCACCATCCTTTTGGTCGAGCAGAACGCCAAGGCAGCGCTTGCCATCGGCGACCGCGCCTATGTGCTGGCCGAAGGCAAGGACCGGCACGAAGGCATAGCCTCCGAATTGTGGAACGACCCTGTCGTCGCCGAACTCTATCTTGGCCAGCGCCCTTCTCATGTAGGTAAGGGAGGCGCGGCATGAGCCTGCAATTCATCGTCGACGGATTGCTGACCGGCTCGATGATCGGCCTCGGCGCCATCGGCGTGACGCTCACCTATTCGATCCTGCGTTTCTCCAACTTCGCCCATGGCGACTTCATGGCCTGGGGCACCTATGCGACGCTGGCCGTGGTCAGTGCCATCGGTGCGATGTTCGGCAAGGTGGCACCGATCGGGCCGCTATCCTTCGGCTGGCCGCTTCTTGTTGCCCTGATCGTCGGCATGGCATTCACCGCCTTGCTCGCACTGCTGCTCGACAAGATCCTGTTTTCGCGGCTGCGCTCGCAGGGCCACGCGATCATCGTGGTGATGGCGAGCTTCGGCGCCTCGATGGCGCTACGCAGCCTGCTCGAATTCACCTTCACCTCACGGCCGACCTATTTCAGCCGGGCGATCCAGATCGCCATGCCGGTCGGCTTCGGCATCCGCATCACGCCCGACCAGATCGCATTGCTCGTGTTGACCGCCATACTCGTGCTCGGCGTGCATCTGTTGATGACGCGCACGCAGACTGGCCGCGCCATGCAGGCCTTGAGCCAGAACGCGGCACTGGCCCGCGTCGTCGGGATCGACGTTGCCAGCGTGGTGCGGGTGACGTGGATCATCGGCGGCGCGCTCGCCTGCGTGGCTGGCGTGATGATCGGCATCCTGGTGCAGATCCGCCCGTTCATGGGCTTCGACATGCTGCTGCCGATGTTCGCCGCCGCCATCCTCGGCGGCATCGGCAGCATCCCGGGCGCGGTGCTCGGCGGCCTGATCATCGGTCTCGCCGAAGCCGGCGCGGTGCAGCTGATCGGCGCCGAATGGCGCGCCGCCGTTTCCTTCATCATCCTGATGGCTGTGCTGTTCGTGCGGCCGATCGGCCTTTTCGGAGTTCGGGAAAGATGATCGATCTGGTCGGATACGGCGCCTTCTTCCTGACCACGGCGCTGATCTTCTCACTGGTCACGCTGGGGCTCAACCTGCAATGGGGCCTGACCGGCCTGTTCAATGTCGGCCTGGCGGGCTTCGTCGCCATCGGTGCCTACACCTCGGCGCTGCTGACGACACCGGACGATCCCGCGCGGCTCGGCGGCTTTGGCCTGCCCATCCTCGCCGGCTGGGTGGGTGCCATGATCGTTGGCGGCATTGCGGCCGCGCTTACCGGCATGGCGACGTTGCGTCTTAGATCCGACTATCTGGCGATCACCACCTTCGGCGTGGCTGTCGTCGTGCAATTGGTCGCACTCAACGCGCAGAACCTGACCGGCGGACCGTTCGGCATCGGCTTCATCCCGCGCCCCTTCGGCGGCCTGGCGGAGACGCCGCTGATGTTCAACCTGTCGAACCTTGCCGTCGTCTGCGCTGTGACGCTGATTGCCTATCTCGCCTTGGAGCATCTGTCGCGCAGTCCGTGGGGCCGTGTACTGAAAGCGCTGCGGGAGGACGAGCGGGCGGCGATTTCTCTCGGCAAGAGCGCGCGCTTCTACCGCGTCCAGGCGTTTGCCGTCGGCGGCGCCATCATGGCGCTGGCCGGCGCGCTGCAGGCGCATTTCACCGGCTTCATCGCGCCGGACAATTACCTGCCGATCCTCACCTTTCAGGTCTGGGTGATGCTGATCGTCGGGGGCTCGGGCAGCAATCTCGGCGCGGTCATCGGCAGTGTCCTGGTCTGGGGGATTTGGGCCGGATCGGGCACGCTGACCAGCGTGTTCTTCCCGCCCGAGCAGCAGGCGCGCGCCGCCTCGCTGCAGATCGTCGCCATCGGCGTGATGCTCTGCGTGATTCTGCTGATGCGGCCGAACGGATTGCTCGGCGACAGGCCACGGCGGACGCGCTTCGGCAAACGCAAGCGGATCGCCACGGACAAAAGCAGTTCCGGTTCATGAATGCCCCGGTCCGGCAGGGTGCGAACGGCATTTCGCTTTGGCATGCCATCAGCCGCGATCGCCGCAAGCGGCCTGCGCTGAGTGGCAACCTCGATGTCAACCTTGCCATTGTCGGCGGTGGGTTTTCCGGTCTGTCGACCGCGCTGCACGCCGCCGAAAAAGGCATCTCGGTCGCAGTGCTCGAAGCCGAGATCATCGCCTGGGGCGCGACTGGCAGGAATGCCGGTTTCGTCGTGCCGAACTTCGCCAGGATGGACCCCGGCAGCATCCTCGCGCATCTCGGCGCCGAGCGCGGCGAACGCCTCATCGATTTTGCCGCCGGCAGTGCCGACCTCGTCTTCGGCTTGATCCGGCGGCACGGCATCGACTGCGACGCGGTGCAGAACGGATGGATCCAGCCGGCGCACTCGCCGGCGGCCCTGGAGAAGGTCAAATCCCGCGCGGACCAATGGGCGCGGCGCGGCCGGCCTGTCGTAACCCTGGATCGGCAAGAGGTCGAAGCGCTGACCGGCGCACGCGGCTATGTCGGTGGCTGGATGGATCGTTCCAGCGGCGTGCTCAATCCGGTCGCCTATGCGCGGGGGCTCGCCGATGCGGCGGAGAAGGCCGGCGCGAAGATTTTCGAGCACACGCCGGTCACCTCGATCGATCGCGTCGCCGATGGTTGGGTACTTCAAACACGGTTGGGCCTGGTACGCGCGGCCAAGGTGCTGATCGCTACCAACGCCTATGGCGGGTCGCTCGATCCGTTGCTGCGGCGAACCTATATTCCGCTGAAGGTCTTCCAGATCGCGACCGCGCCCCTGCCGCATGAAATCCGAACGCGTCTGCTGCCTGGCGGACAAGGCGTCGGCGACACCAGGCGCAACCTCTTCACCTTTCGCTTCGACGCCGACAACCGGCTGATCAGCGGCGGCATGCATATTCTTGGCGCCGGCGCCGATACGCGCGTGCCGCAAACAATCTGGCGACGGCTCGGCCGGCACCTCGACCTGCCTGATTTGCCCCCCCTTGCCTACAGCTGGTCGGGGATGGCGGCGGTCGAACCGGATTTCCTGCCGCATCTCCTGGACCTCGGACCGGGGCTGATTGCCGGTCGCGCCTGCAATGGACGCGGCATCGCCATGACCACGGCGATGGGCAAGGTGCTGGCCGACTGGGCCGCTGGAGCCGAAGCGCGTGATGTGCCGGTGCCCTTCGCACCGCCGGCGCCAATTCCGTTCCATGCCCTGCTGCGGCACGCGCCCAACATGCTGCTCGGCTGGAGCATCCTGCGCGACCGGATGGACGAGACGGCATAGGCCGACCGAGCCTGCCCGCGATCAGTGCGCCATGTGGAGATTGTCGCAGAGGACCGCGGCCGCCACGGAGATATCCTCTTCAAGGGAAGCCCGAACGGCCGGGCCGTTGCGCTGTTCCAGCGCGGCGACGATCCCGCGGTGTGCGTCATTGGATTGCGGAATGTAGCGATCGGCCCGCATCAGGAGCTTGAGATAGGGTCCGACGCGCCCCCAGAGATCGCGGATCATGTTCAAGAGGATCGGCGCGCCGGCGTGCTCATAAATAGCAAAATGGAAGGCTTCGTTCAGGGCCAGATAGGCCGTGGCGTCCTGCGCCTCGATGGCCCGCTGCATGTCGCCGAGCGCGGCTTGGATGTCGGCCAGCCCGCTTTCAGTCATCCGTGACGTGGCCATCTCGCCTGCCAGTCCCTCGACGGCGATGCGGATGCGCGTCAATTCCGAGAAGGCGGGCGCGGAGAGCAAGGGCACGATGATCGAGCGGTTGTTCTGCATTTCCAGAAGTCGCTCGGCGACCAGTCTTTGCAGCGCCTCGCGGATCGGCGTCGTCGAAATGCCAAAGCTCTCGGCAAGCTTGCGGATGACCAGTATCTGGCCCGGGCTGAAGCCGCCCGAGATCAACTCCTGCTTGAGCGCGCCGTAGGCCCGGTCATTGAGGGTTTGATGCTCGAGCTTCAGCATGCGTGCCCGCTCAGCTCACCAGTTCGACAGTGCGCGATCGAGCGCCTCGGCCAGCTGCTCGGCATTGTCCCTGGCAAAGGGCAGTGGCGGCCTGATCTTCAGCACATTGCCGCGTGGACCGCACGACGAGATCAGCACGCCGTCCTCGCGCATGGCTTCAACGACGGATGAAGTCTTGGCAGCAGCAGTGGCCTCATCCTCCGCCATCAGCTCGACGCCGAAATAGAGGCCGTTGTGCCTGACATCGGCGACCATGCCGTGCCGGCTCTGCAAGGCGGCCAGCAATTCTCCTGTATAGGCGCCAACCGTCCGCGCGTTTTCGATCAGCCCCTCGCCCTCGATCACATCGAGCACGGCGATGCCGACCGCGGCGGCGACCGGATTGCCGCCGAAAGTGTTGAAGTAGCCGGTGTTCGAACCGAACGAGCTCACCAGCTGCGGCCGCACGATCACCGCGCCCATCGGATGCCCGTCGCCGATCGGCTTGCCCATGGTGACGATGTCAGGCGCGAGGCCATAGTTGGCGAAGCCCCACATGCCCTGGCCAAGCCGGCCGAAACCGGACTGGACCTCGTCGGCAATGACGATGCCGCCGGCCTTCCTGACATGATCGGCCGCATCGCGCATGACGGAAGCGTCGGGGAAGAAGATGCCGTCGCTTGAAAAGGCGGAATCGAGCAGCAGCGCCGCCGGGCGGATATTTTGCGCCCGCATATCCTCGATAGCGGCGGCGACATTTCTGGCGAAATCATGCGCGGCGCGGCCGCCGTCGCGGAACGTGTCCGGCGCTGCCACGGCCCGATGCCGGGCGGGCACGCCCGCTGCCCCGACCGCAGCCGGCGACAGCTGTGCTGTCGCGATGGTCGCGCCGTGGTAGGCGAAGTCGGTGATGATCACGCCGGTGTTGCCGGTCGAGTGCTGGGCGATGCGGATGGCGAGATCGTTGGCCTCGCTGCCGGTGCAAGTGAACATGGCATGGCCGAGACGGGGGGGAAGCGTGCCGAGCAGCCTTTCCGCGTAGTCGAGAATGATCTCGCTGAGATAGCGCGTGTGCGTGTTGAGCGTGGCGGCCTGCCCAGATAGCGCCTCCACGACGCGCGGATGGCAGTGTCCGACGGAGGCGACGTTGTTATAGGCGTCGAGGTATTTTCGGCCTTGGGCATCGTAGAGCCAGACACCGCTGCCACGCACCAGATGGATGGGGCTGCGGTAGAAGGCGCGATAGGTTGGCCCGAGCAATCTGGCGCGGCGTTCGAGCAGCGCTTGCTCGGATGCCGCCGAGTCGACATTTGCAGGATGTGGCGAGGACAGGGACACGGCATCTACTCCGGCTTGGAATGGTCGAGAAAATAGCGGCGGGCGTCCGCGGACGACAGTCCGTCCAGCCGCTCAAGCGATGCCCAGACCTCGGTGATGAGGCGCAGGACATAGTCGCGCTTGGCCGGAAAACGCTCGGCCTGCCAGCTGGCGATGTTGGCGATGAGTGCGAGGCGGGCACGAATGAGGTGAAAGAGGATGCCAAGTTCTTCGATCTCGAGCGGCTGCACGGACTGATAGCCGGCGACGAAGCGCGCGGCGGGCGCCAGCGGATGACCTTCGGCCGGCCAGCGATAGACGGCCCCGATGGCGAGATCGCAGATCAGCGGCGAATGGATCATGTCGCCGAAATCGAGGATGCCGTTGACCATTTCCGGTCGCGAAGCGTCCATCACCACATTGTAGGAGTTCATGTCGTTGTGGACGATCTGGGCGCGCAGCCCGGGAATAACCGGTGCCGCGTGCTCCTCGTAGGCGTCGATGACGCGCTCGACCATGGCGCGATGGCCGGCATCGACGATATGCGCCAGCATGGGCCGCGTCTTGGCGACCTTGCGGATGTCCCACAAAAGGTCACTGCCGGCGGCCGGATGGAAGAAGCCGCGAAGCGCCCGGCCAAGCCGGGCGAGGAAGATGCCGAGATTGCGATCCTGTGCCGATGAGGTGGGCGAGCGCGAAAGCAGCTGTCCCGGCAGATAGGTGACGAGCCGCACGATGCGCGGCGCCGATCCGCCGATGCCGACCATGAACTGCGCTTCGCCTTCGAGGCTCTTGCGCACCGAGGGAACCGGCAAAGCCGGGTCGACCGTCAGTATATGGTCGAGCGCCTTGTTCTGGAAATCGGTGAAATCGGCCTCTTCCGCCGGATGCGAGACCTTCAGGACAAATTCACCCTCGCCTTCTGTCTGGATGTGAAAATTGTGGTCGCGTTCGCCTGGCAGAGTGCGCGCGCTGCCAGTGAGCCCATAGTGGCCACGCAACAGGGCAAGCGCCTCGGCGATCGAGACATCGGGCGCATCGTCCGCGAGCGTCTCGCCGAAAGCATCCAATATGGCCGCGTTCATGGCCTGACCTCGGCATCGATGGGTTCGAGGCCGCACCAGTCGGCGATGAAGAGCGCAATGGTCTGGGTGACCTTGCGCACGGAATCGAGATCGACAGCCTCGTCATAGCCATGCGGCATGCGGCAGATCGGGCCGTAGACGATTGCCGGCGTGTCGGCATAAAGGCCGAAGAAGCGCGCATCGGTGGTCGCCGAGGTGACATGTTCCGTCAACGGCTCACCCCACACGGCGGTGTGGCTGCGGCGCAGCACGGCTTCCATCTCGTCGGCGCCTTCCAGCACATAGCCCTCGGCCATGAAGCCGTTGTAGGTCATCCTGGGCGGGCGATTGGCGAGGAACGGATCGGCGCGGGCGGCATCGGCGATGCAGGCCTCGAGTTCGGCCCTGGCGTCCTCGAGCTTCTGGCCGGGATAGGTCGCGACCCGCATCTCGAAGACGCAGCGGGCGGGAACGCTCGATGTCCATTCGCCGCCTTGGATCTTGCCGAGGTTGAATCGGATCGGGTGCGGGTGATTACAGAAATGCCTGTCGTCAACCTTTCTGGCATTCCAGACGATTTCGAGCTGCTTCAGCGCCTGGATGATGAGGAAGGCCTTCTCGATGGCATTGGCGCCGGCGGAAAAGGCGCCCGACGCGTGCTGCGGATCGCCGTCGACCTCGACCCTGAACCAGATCGGCCCAACCTGCGCCCGCATCAGTCTTGGTTCCAGCGGTTCGGGAATGAAGGCGGCGTCGGCGCGATAACCGCGCTGCAGGCAAGCGAGCGCGCCATTGCCGGTACACTCCTCCTCGACCACCGACTGCAGGAACACTTTCGCCGCCGGCTGATAGCCGAGGCCGCGCAAGGTGGCCAGCGCATAGAGACAGGCCGACAGGCCGGCCTTCATGTCGCCGGCGCCACGGCCATGCATCCAGCCATCCTCGATCGCTGGATCGTAGGGATCTCGCACCCAGCGGTCGAGCGGTCCGGTCGGCACCACATCGATATGGCCGTTGAGGATCAGCGAGCGACCGGTGGCGTTTTTCGGCGTGTGGGTGGCGACGACGTTGAACGCGTCATCGTACGAAACCGCTACGGGCGAGAATCCAGGCAGGTCGCGGATCGCATCGACATCCACACGCCACATATCGACCGCATAGCCATTGGCTTCATAGGCGGCCGCCATGAAGGATTGCGCGGCGTGTTCCTCACCCCGCTGCGAGGGAAAGCGTACGAGGTCCGCCAAGAAGGCGAGCTGGCGGTCGAAGCCATCGTCGACCGCCCGCAAGATGGCCTCGTCCGCAATTCGCTCAGGCATGATATTCCGCTTCTCCAGGGATGGTGTATCATATCTCATATGCCATTCTCCGAAAAGGCCAGGCGGCAGGCGAGCCAAAATGATGGCCCACCTCTGGAGCCACTTGGCAGGCGGCCGCAGAGTTGGCATCAGCTTCTTGAGATGCCGGCCAGGCTGCGCGGCGGAAGACCGAGGACAGATGCAAGTCACTGAAGGCTCATTGCCGGATGAAACCACCGATCTCGCGCCGGGCTACCGGCGCGTGCCGGCAGGCAAGATCATCAATGCGGTGACGTGGATGGAGGCGCGTGCAGCGATGCCCGGTCTCGCGCATCCGCTGGCGATGACCCGCGTCACCAAGCCCGATCCCGCCGTCTACCGCGCAGTCTTCCTCGAGATCGGCGCTCCCTGGCTATGGGACCGCGCCGCCGAAATGTCGGACGCCGACATCGCGGCGCATTTCGCCGACCCAAGTCAGCATCTCTACTACGGCCATGATGAGAGTGGGGGCCATGTCGGCATGGTCGAATTCTCGGTCGCCGGCAGCAACGAGATCGAGATCACCTATTTGGGCCTGTTTCCCTCCTTGACTGGCCAAGGCTTCGGCAAACGGCTGATGGCGGGCGCGCTCGACCAGGCATGGCGCCTAGGCCCCATCCGCATCTGGCTGCACACCAGCAGCTTCGATCATCACAGCGTTATCGGTTTCTACCGGGCTTGCGGATTTGAACCCTATGCAACCGGTTTCGAAATCACCGATGATCCCAGGATCAAGGGCACCCTGCCGCGCGATTGCGCGCCGCAAATTCCGCTGATCGAAACGGAATGGGTGCCCGGCGCCAGATGAGACCGTCGTCGCAACCCGCCAGCCTGGCATCGCCTCACCATCGCCGGTGGGTACGGCGCGAGAGCATCTTGTCGAGGCTGGAGCGGCATGTCGACACGCGCATCGTGCTGTTCGCCGCGCCCGCCGGCTTCGGCAAATCGACGACGATGGCGCAATGGGCGGCCGAAGTCGCGCGCCACGGCCGGCTGACGGCCTGGCTGTCCTGCGAGGCGACGGACAATGACGAAGGCGCCTTCCTGTCGCATCTGGTGGGGGCGTTGCGCCATCTCGTCCAGAACCCGGCCGAGCTCGACCTCGCCTTCCAGTCGAGCCCCATCCCGCAACTCGACGTGGTGCTCGCGGCACTCGTGTCGGGTTTGGCGGCACGCCACGCCGACATCACCCTGTTCTTCGACGACTATCACGCCATCGATGCACCGGCGGTGAAGCGGTTCATGGAACGGCTGACCCGGCAGGCACCAACCAACGTCGTCTTCGTCATCGGTTCGCGCAACCTGCCCGAGCTGCAGCTCGGCAAGCTCAGGGTGCTCGGCGATATCTTTGAAATCGGCCCGGACGATCTGCGTTTCGCCTCGTCGGAAGCCGAAGCCTTCTTCAACGACAAGCTTGGCCTCTCTGTCAGCAGCGGCACGGTGGAAACACTGTGCTCGCGCACCGAAGGCTGGGCCGCCGGCCTGCAGCTCGCCTCGCTGTCGCTCGGTGCGGCCCATGCGCCCGAAACAGTCATCGGCAATTTCACCGGCGCCAACCGCAACGTCGCCGACTTCCTGATGGGAGAAGTGTTCCTGGAACTGCCGCCGGCGCTGGCGAAGTTCCTGCTCTATTCCTCGATTTTCGAGCGCTTCAGCGCCGAGGCCTGCCGGGCGGTGATGCGGGCGGCGGACGCCGAGGTTGCCATCACCGAGATCGAGACCCGCAACCTGTTCCTGGTGCCGCTCGACGAGGAACGGCGCTGGTTCCGCTATCATCACCTTTTCCACGACTTCCTCAGCCGTGAAATGGAACGGCGCGAGCCGGAGATGATCGCACCGCTGCACCTGGCGGCTTCGGAATGGTTCGGCGAACGCAAGATGCTGACCGAGGCCATCGGCCATGCGCTCGCCGCCGGCGACGAAGCCCGCGCCGCGGTGTTCATCGAGAACAACGCGCTCGAACTCATCGCCCAATGCCAGCTTCTCTATGTGCGCCAGCTGCTGGCGCTGCTGCCAAGGAAACTGATCGATCAGCGCATCCGGCTGCAACTCGTCGTGCTGTGGCTTGCGGTGCACAGCAGCCAGCCCGAGATTGCCCAGCAGACCCTCGCCAATGCGCGCCAGCTCGTCGAAACCGGGCCGACCGATAGCAAGGATCCGGGCACGCTGACCGGCACGACCATCGAGGCGGAACTCGAGGTCCTTGCAGCGGCCGTGCACAGCACGCTGGAACAGTTCGAGGACGCGCGCGACACCGCACTGGCGGCCCTGCGCATCATAGCCCCCGATGCGTGGTTCATGGAAGGCGCGACGGCAAACGTCATCGGCTACAATCTATACGCGCTGGGCGACCTTGAGGGGGCACGCGCTGCTGTGGATGCGGCGCGCAAGGCCCATGAGCGAAGCGGCAGCCTGCTCGGCGTCACCATCGCCAACTGCTACATGGCCGTCATCGAGCGGTCGGCCGGCCGCCTGCCCGCGGCCGAACGGCTGCTGCGCAACGCGATCATCGAGGCCAGGACGCGGATCGGCGCCAACTCCTATGCCGAGGCCCTCGCCGGAACGCTGCTTGCCGAACTCGCCTATGAGACCAACGCATCCGGCGAAGCACTGGCGCTGGTCGAGAATCTCGGGCCGCTGATCGAGGGCGCAGCGGTCATTGTCTATCCCCTGGCCAGCGTGCCGACCTATGCCCGGGTGCTGCAGCTGACCGGTCGCGGCCAAGCCGCCCTCGACATGCTGGAGCGCGTCTACCAGCGCGTGCGCGGCTCCGTCTACCGCCGCCTCGCTTCGGTGCTGGTGCACGATCGCATCCGGCTGCTTCTTGACCAGAACCGCACCCCGGAAGCCCGCGCGCTGCTCGACGAGCATCGCCGCGAAAGCGCTGAAACCGCCTCTACCGTCGCCAATGAATTCGAGTTCTTCGCCGAAGGCCGGCTGCTTACGGCGGAAAAATCCTACGCGGCGGCGGCGGCGATTTTCGACGCGCTGCTGGAGCGAACGAAAAGCAGCGGGCGCATGCGCCGGCACATACTGGCGCTGATCCTGCGCGCCAAGAGCGCCGGCCATGACCAGCGGGAAGCAGACCGCCATCTGCACGAAGCATTGCGCCTTGCGCAACCCTCGGGCTTCATCCGCTCCTTCGTCGACGAAGGCAAGTCTGTCGTCGAGGGTTTGATGCGGCTCCGGGCGGCCCAGGCAAAGGCCGACCCGTCACTGTCGGCCTATGCGACGCGCATCATCGATGCCGCGCAGACGATGCCCGTGACGACGCGCAAAACAGCCGCCCCGACGGTCGAGAAAGAACAGCTCACCCAGCGCGAGTCCGAGCTGCTGCACTTTCTGTCGGAAGGCATGTCAAATCGCGATATCGCCGTTGCACTGTCGGTAAGCGAAACGACGGTGAAGTGGCATTTGAAAAACATCTTCGGCAAGCTCTCGGTATCGAACCGCGTCCAGGCAGTGCGCGCCGCGCAGGTCGCCGCAAACCTCCGCACCCCTCCGAAAGGAGGGGCATAGATGACTGACATGGCCCCTCTTTAGGGTCGGGCCGGGCGATTGTTAGCCTGCTAGCGTCTGGTTTTTAGAGGATGCCGCGGATGGCGACAGGCTACGTTTTTCACGAACAGCTGATGTGGCATGATACCGGCTCCAGCGCCGACATGATGCCTCCCGGCCGTTTCGTGGAACCCGGACGCCACCTGGAATCGCCTGGATCCAAACGACGGCTCAACAATCTCATCCAGGTCAGTGGCCTGGCACGCCATTTGGTTCCGATCATTGCCGAACCGGTAACGGTGGAAGACCTGCTGCGCGTCCACACGCAACGCCACGTCGATGATATCAGGATGCTGAGCGAAGGCGGATCCGGTTTCGCCGGGCCTCAGGCACCGATCGGCCTCAACAGTTTCGACATCGCGCTGTTGTCCGCCGGCACCACCTATGCCGCGATGCGTGCGGTGCTGACCGGCCGCGTCGACAACGCCTATGCGCTGGCGCGGCCGCCCGGGCACCACGCCGAACCCGACCAGGCCATGGGCAATTGCCTGTTCTCCAACATCGGCGTCGCCGTGCGGCGGCTGCAGCACGAGGGCCTGCTCGGCCGTGCCGCCGTGGTGGACTGGGACGTGCATCACGGCAATGGCACCGAGACGGTGTTTTATTCCGATCCGTCGGTGCTGACGATTTCGCTCCATCAGGACAATCTATACCCGACCGGACGCGGCGCGCTCGTCGACAACGGCAAGGGACCCGGCGAAGGCTATAACATCAACGTCCCGCTGCCGGCCGGCAGCGGCACAGGCGCCTATGAAGCCACGTTCGACCGCGTCATCGGTCCTGCCTTGCGCGCGTTCAAGCCCGACCTCGTCATCGTCGCTTCCGGTTTCGACGCGTCCGGCTTCGATCCGCTCGGCCGCATGATGCTCAACAGCGAATGTTTTCGCCGCCTTGCCGCGCGCATGGTGGCGTTTGCGGCCGAAGTCTCGAACGGACGGCTGATGATGAGCCATGAAGGCGGCTATTCCGAGGGCTATGTGCCATTCTGCGGCCACGCCGTCATCGAGACGCTGGCCAATCACCGCACCGAGGTGGTCGACCCGCTGTCGGACCATATCGACGAGTGGGCGGGGCAGGACCTGCAGCCGCATCAGGCGGCGGTGATCGATGCCGCTGAAGGCCTGCTCGCGGGCTTGCGCCAACGCCTCGCCAGCGCGGCCTGAAGCGATGGATTTCGCCATCACGACATTGCTCAATGCGCTGACGCTGATCAGCATCCTGATGCTGGTCGGGCTCGGGCTCGCCATCAGCTTCGGCCTGATGAACGTGACCAATCTGGCGCATGGCGAGTTTGTGACCGTCGGCGCCTTCGCGGTATACTTCATCCAGAGTATGGGCGGCTCGTTCTGGCTGGGCCTGGCTGCGGCGCCGATCGCCGGCGCCGTGGTCGGCTGCATCCTGGAATTCGCCGTCATTCGCCACCTCTATTCGCGGCCGGTGTCGACGGTGCTTGCCACCTGGGGCGTCAGCCTCATCCTGCAGCAAGGGCTGGAATTGACCTTTGGCCTCGGCGCCAAGCCGGTGACGCCGCCGGTCGAGGGCACGCTCGACCTCTTCTTCACCGTCTATCCGGCCTACCGGCTGATCCTGATTGCCATCGCCATGCTGACCCTGCTCGGCGTCATCCTGCTGATCAGCCGGACGTCGTTCGGGCTCGACATCCGCACCGTCATCCAGAACCGCGAAATGGCGGAGGGCGTCGGTATCAACACGCGCCGCACTTACGCCATCGCCTTCACCTTCGGCGCGGCAATCGCGGGGCTGGCTGGGGGACTGGTCGCGCCCCTGGCGATCGTGCTGCCGCAGATGGGGGTGAACTATCTCGCCAACGCCTTCTTCGTCGTCATCGTCGGCGGGGTCGGCTCGATTGGCGGCCTCGTCGCCGGCAGCGTCTTCGTCGGCGGGCTGACCAGCATCCTCAACTACCAGATCTCGCCATCGCTGGCGCAGGCGGTCGTGCTGCTGGCGGCCATCGTCGCCGTGCGGGTGCGGCCCAACGGCCTGTTCAACGGGGCGTCGCGATGATCGCCCGCGACCGCAACTGGCTGCTGATCTTCGCCGTCTGCGTGGCGCTCGCGATCCTCTATCCCTTCCTCGCCGACGGCTACCAACTGACGGTAATCCGCGACGCGCTGATCTTCGGCCTGTTCGCGGCGAGCCTCGACTTCTTCTGGGGCCGCACCGGAATCCTGTGTTTCGGCCACGCCGCCTTCTTTGGCATCGGCGGCTACATCATGGCATTGGTCACGCTCAATGACGCGATCCCCTTCGCCAGCCTTGTCGGCATCACAGGCGCGGTCGCGGGGGCGGCCTTCGTCGCCGCCATCATCGGCTACTTCCTGTTCTTCGGCGGCATCCGCGGCAGCTACTTCACCATCGTCACGCTGGCCATGGGCGTCATCTGCCAGCAGGCGGCCATCTCCTGGAGTTCGGTCACCGGCGGCGACAGCGGCCTGATCGGGATCCCGCCGATCGAATTCGATCTTGGCGGCCGGCATGTCGATCTCAGCCAGGACCTGTCGAGCTATATCTTCGTCGCGGTCATCGTGGCGGTGGCCGTTCTGTCGCTGTGGTCGATCAGCCGTGGCCGCTGGGGCACGGTGCTGACCGCCATTCAGGATAATGAGGTCCGGGCGGCGGCACTCGGCCACAATGCGCCGTTACGGCTGCTCGTCACCTTCATCCTTTCGGCAGCCATCGCCGGGCTTGCCGGCGCGCTCTATGTCTGCATGGCCGGGCTGGTTGCCCCCGATCTGTCCGGACTGCTTCTGTCGACGGAGGTCATTGTCTGGGTGGCGGTCGGCGGGCGCGGCACGCTGCTTGGCCCAGTGCTGGGCGCAATCTTCATCCAGCGCGCACAGCAGACGATCAGCAGCTTCAATCCGAGCCTGTGGCCGCTGCTGCTGGGCTGCGTCTTCGTCATCATCGTCTTTGTCCTGCCGGACGGCATCCTGTCGATCTATGCGCGGCTGAAGAGCCTGTTCAAAGGCAGGAGCCAGGCCTGATGAGCGACGTCCTGCTCCAAGCCGAAAATGTCGGCATCCGCTTCGGAGGGTTGCAGGCCCTCGAAGGATTGAACCTGACGGTCCGCGACAAGGCGCTCTGCTGCATCATCGGCCCGAACGGCGCCGGCAAGAGTACCTTCCTCAACGTGCTGACCGGCACGTTGCGCCCGACCAGCGGCAGCGTCCATTTCCTCGGCCGCGACATTGCCGGCCTGCCGCTGCATCGCATCGCCCGGCTCGGCATTGCCCGCAAGTTCCAGATCCCGTCGGTCTTCCCGAGCCTCTCGGTTGAGGACAACCTCAAGGTCGCACGATGGGGTGCCCCCTCCCCGGCGCGGCCAATCGGTGAATTGATGGAACTGGTCGCGCTGACCAATCGTGCTGCCACATTGGCCGGCGAACTGGCGCACGGCCAGAAGCAATGGCTGGAGATCGGCATGGCGCTGGCCATCGAGCCACGGCTGCTTTTGCTCGACGAGCCAACCGCCGGCATGACGCCGCAGGAGACGCTGGCGACGGCCGAAATGCTGCTGCGGCTGAAGGGCGAGTTCTCGATCGTCGCCGTCGAGCACGACATACGCTTCGTGCGGGCGCTGAATTGCGAAACGCTGGTGCTGCACCAGGGTCGCCGGCTTCGCAGCGGTCCCTTCCACGACATCGAGGCCGACGAGATGGTCCGCGACGTCTATCTGGGGAGGCGCTGACCATGCTGCGGACACTTGCCGTGTCGGCCGGCTACGGCCTGCTCCCGGTGCTGAACGGCATCGACCTCGGCGTCGCGGCGGGCGAAGTGGTCGGCCTGCTCGGCCGCAACGGCGCCGGGAAGACAACGCTGCTGCGCGTCATCGCCGGGGGCCTGAAGGCGAGCGGCGGTGCGGTGGTTCTCGGCGACCAGGATCTCACCAACGCCCCGGCCTTCCGCCGCGCGCGGGCGGGCATCGCCCATGTGCCGCAGGGCCGCGGTATCTTCAACCAGCTGACGGTGCGGCAGAACCTGGAAGTCGGCACGCGCGCCGCCAAGGATCGTGGCGACGGCGACATTCCAGCCGACATCTTTGGCTATTTTCCCATCCTTCGCGAGCGCGAGGCGCAGACCGCCGGTACGCTCTCGGGGGGCCAGCAGCAGATGCTGGCGATAGGCCGCGCACTGTGCGGCCTGCCGTCGGTGCTGCTGCTCGACGAGCCTTCGGAAGGCATCCAGCCTAACATCGTGCAGTCGATCGCCGAGCTGGTGCCGCGCATCGCGCGCGAGCGCGGCATCGCCATCGTCCTGGTCGAGCAGAATCTCGATCTCGTCCTTAAGGCGGCGGACCGCTGCCTGGTGATGGAGAAGGGCAGGATCGTGCATGAGGGCACGCCGGAAGCATTCGCCGACGAGACCCTGCTGAAGGACCTCTTGGCTTTGTAAGGCGTGCATGGGGCGCGCCTGGACTGGAAGGGAACACAACAATGATAAACAGAAGAACTGTTCTGAAATCCGGCGGTGCCGCGGCCGCCTTCGCAATGGTCGGCGCGCCGGGAATCCTGCGCGCCGCAGACACGGTCAAGGTCGGGCTGTCGATCCCGATCACCGGGCTGCAGGCGATCCTCGGCGAGACGCTG
The DNA here is from genome assembly GCF_006442875.1 of Mesorhizobium sp. B2-3-15. Lineage (NCBI taxonomy): Bacteria > Pseudomonadati > Pseudomonadota > Alphaproteobacteria > Hyphomicrobiales > Phyllobacteriaceae > Mesorhizobium > Mesorhizobium sp. B2-3-15. The sequence continues at coordinate 290,133 of NZ_VFVO01000005.1, forward strand.
CTCAACTGCTACAAGCTCGCCGCCGCCGAACTCAACGCCGCCAACGGCATTGGCGGGCGCCAGGTGGAGCTCTTCATCGAGGACAACCAGACCACGACCAAGGGCTCCATCGACAAGGCCCGCAAGCTCCTCAACGAGGACAAGGTCGACGTGATCATGGGAACGATCATTTCGCCCGAGCGCAGCGCCACGCTTTCCGTCACCTCGAAGGCCAAGAAGCTGTTCTTCTACCCGACCAATTTCGAGGGCGGCGAATGCAATCGCTACTTCGTCGCCACCGGACCTATCCCGATGCAGCAGGTAGACCCGATGATGCCGTGGGTGGCCGAAAACCTCGGCAAGACCATCTACATCATGGCGTCCGACTATGCCTGGCCGCAGAAAATGACCGAGGCGATCACAGCCGCCTATGAAAAGGCCGGCGGCAAGATTGTCGGCGCCGACTATTATCCGTTCGGCACCACGGATTTCGGCCCGGCCTTCCAGAAGATCAAGTCGCTGAAGCCCGACGTCGTGTGGTCGATGGTGGTCGGCAACGACGCCGTCACGCAGCTCAAGCAGTATCGCAGCTTCGACATCAAGCAGCCTCTGATCGCACCGCTCGACGAGGTCTTCAACAAGGACGCGCTGCCGCCTGGCGTCGCCGCCGGCACCTACGCGCCGCAGCCCTACTGGATGGCGCTCGACAACCCGGTCAACAAGAAGTTCATCGCGAACTTCCGCGAAAAATTCGGCCAGGAGAAGATGGTCAATGGCATCGGCGAGGCCGGCTATAACGGCCTGCATCTCTACGCGCTGGCGGCGGAGAAGGCCGGCTCGCTGAAGGACGACGATGTGCTCAAGGCGCTGCCGACGATCGAGTTCGATGCGCCACAAGGCAAGATCCGGGTCGATGCCAGCAACAACCACACACTCTGCCATTCCTATGTCGGCAAGGCGGCGGCGGACGGCATCGGCTACGAGATCGTCAAGGATTTCGGCACGATCGCGCCGGTAACGCCTTACTGCAAGCTGTAGGCATCAACCGATCCTGACGGCGGCTTTGCCGCTGCCGTCAGGGTGCCTTTGGCGCCGGCAGCCGCTCGCGCAATTCGTCGACGAGCACCCTGGTGTTTTCGGAATAGTCGATGGGCACCACGACGAGATGCACGCCGCCGTCGGCGAAGGCCTGTTCCAACGCCGGTTGCAGGTCGGCTATCGCGCCAACCCTGGTGCCCCTGGCTCCATAGGCTTCGGCGTATTTGACAAAGTCGGGATTGCCGAAGGTCATGCCGAAATCCGGGAATTCGTCGACAGCCTGCTTCCAGCGGATCATGCCATAAGCGTGGTCTTCCAGCAGCAGGATGACGAGGTTGAGCTTGAGCCGAACAGCAGTCTCCAGTTCCTGGCTGTTCATCATGAAACCCCCATCGCCAGCGATAGCCATGACACGACGCTGGGGATAGAGCAGTGCCGCCATCATCGCCGACGGCAGGCCGGCACCCATGGTGGCCAGCGCATTGTCGAGCAGCAGCGTGTTGGCCATGCGCGTGCGGTAGTTGCGCGCGAACCAGATCTTGTACATGCCGTTGTCCAGCGCGAGGATCCCGTCGGCCGGCATCACGGCGCGCACGTCATGTACGATGCGCTGCGGCGTGAAACGGTCTTCGGTGGCGCGCGCGGCGATGCGGCTCAAAATGCCTTCGCGCAGCGGCAGCAGGGCCTGCGCGTTGGGAATCTTGCCCTCGATGCGGTCAGCCAGCAGCGCCAGCGATGGGCCGAGGTCGCCGACGATCTCGGCTTGCGGGAAATAGACCTGCTCGACATCAGCCGTCTGGTAGCCGACATGAATGACCTTCGGCCCCTTCGCCCCCATGATGAAGGGCGGCTTCTCGACCGTGTCGTGGCCGATGGTGATGATCAGGTCGGCCTGCTCGATGGCCTCGTGCACGTAGTCGCGTTCCGAAAGAGCCGCCGTGCCCATGTAGAGTTCGGTGCCGCCGGGTACCGTGCCCTTGCCCATCTGCGTGGTAAAATAGGGAATCTGCGTTCGCAGCACGAACTGGGCGACATCGGGAGTCACCCGCGGGCGCGACGCCGCGGCGCCAAACATCAGCAGCGGACGCTTGGCCTCGATGATCATGCGGGCGGCGCGATCGAGCGCGCCAGCGCTGGCCAGGGGCAATTCGACGGGATGTGTCGGCACCAGCGCGATCGGCTCGCATTCCGCCGCCGCAATGTCTTCCGGCAGTTCGAGGTGCACGGGGCCGGGGCGCTCTTCCTGGGCGACGCGGAAGGCTTCGCGCACCAGCGACGGGATCATCCTAGGCGAGACGATCTGGCGCGACAGCTTGGTCAGCGGCTTCATCGCCGCGACGATGTCGACGATCTGGAAGCGCGCCTGCCGGGACGACAGGATGCCCTTCTGGCCGGTGATCATGATCATAGGCATCGCGCCGAGCAGCGCATAGGCAGAGCCGGTGGTCAGATTGAGCGCGCCGGGGCCAAGCGTGGTGATGCACACACCCGGCTTGCCGGTGAGCCTGCCATAGGTGGCGGCCATGAAGGCCGCCGCTTGCTCGTGGCGCGTCAGGATCAGCTGGATCGACGAGCGGCGGATGGATTCGACGATGTCGAGATTTTCTTCGCCCGGAATGCCGAAAATTCGTTCGACCCCTTCATTTTCGAGGGCCGCCACGAACAGATCCGAACCCTTGGTCATCAACCGTCTCTCCTGCGATGCGCGGATTCCGTAAGCCACCTTCATATGGCACGGGAACGTCACGCCTCAAAGAGCGCAAGCCGTCTGTTGGCGATCACGCCATCATTTTCGGCAAGGCGGCCGCCAGTGCGTCGACAGCCAACCGGACCTTGAGCGACAGATGCGGCGTCCGCAGCCAGAGCGCATGGCAATCGTAGGGATAGCGTGGCTGGTCCGGCAACAGCTCGATCAGCGTGCCGGCCTGGATGCGCTTGCGAGCCAGCCAGTAAGGCAACCACGCCAGCCCCATGCCGTCGACGGCCGCATCGGCGATGGCATCCAGATCGTCGAGCCGCAGCCGGCCGTTTGGGGTTACCTCGAGCGCAGTCTGCCCCTCGCGCGGAAATAGCCACGGCTGAACGATCATGCCGAGCCGGCGGTAGACAATCGCCTGGTGATCGGCGAGGTCCTCGATCCGCCGTGGCTCGCCATGAATTTCAAGATAGGAAGGCGCGGCACAGACGACCATGTCCTGGCGGGCAAGGCGACGCGCGATCACGCCAGCCTTGTCGTTCAGACCGCCGGTCCGGATGGCGAGGTCAAAACCGTCCTCGGCGAGATCGGCGAAGCGGTCGCTGAGCGACAGGTCGAGTTCCAGCATTGGATATTGCCCTGCCAGCTTCAGCAGCACGGGGGTGACGCAGTGGCGCCCGAAATGCGCCGGCATGGTGACACGCAGTTTTCCGCGCGGTTCCGAGAGCTGGTCGGCGGCGAGCGCATCGGCCGCTTCGGCCTCGGCCAGCACCAGGCGGCACCGCTCATAATAGGCGCGGCCAAAATCGGTCAGGCTCTGGCGGCGCGTGGTCCGGTTAATCAGACGCATGCCAAGCCGCTCCTCGAGAAACCGGACATGCTTGCCGACCATCGGTCCGGATAGATCGAGCGCGGTGGCCGCCGCCGCGAACGAGCCAAGATCGACCGCCCTGATGAACACGGCCATGCTCTCGAGCCTATCCATATTCGAAACTCCTGGTTTCTACTTAACAATCCAAACAGCCGTTTATCGCACAAAACTTTCGCGTCATAGCTCATTCAGTGTCAAATATTTTGGAGTGAGCCAAATGGCCCGTATCATTCGCTTCCACCAGCATGGCGGTCCCGAGGTCCTGCGCATCGAGGAGGTCGACCTTCCGCCACCGGGTCCGGGCGAGGTTCAGATCCGCGTCAAGGCGCTCGGCCTCAACCGCGCCGAGGCGCTGCTGCGCGCGGGCAGCTACATTGAGACACCCGTCCTGCCCTCCGGGCTTGGGCTGGAAGCGGCGGGCGTCATCGAGGCAATTGGCGAAGGCGTGATGGGGCTGGCACATGGTGACGCCGTGAGCGTCATCCCGCCGCAATCGATGGTTCGCTGGCCGGCTTACGGTGAGCTTGTCACCTTTCCCGCGGGGCTCATCGTCAAGCATCCGGCGTCCCTCGACTGGCAAACCGCGGCGGCGGTCTGGATGCCGTACCTCACCGCCTACGGCGCCCTGATCGACATCGCCAGGCTGCGCCGCGAAGAGGTCGTCGTCATCACGGCGGCTTCGAGCAGCGTCGGGCTTGCAGCGATCCAGATCGCCAACAGCGTTGGTGCGATAGCAATCGCGGTGACGCGGACATCGGTGAAGAGGCAGGCTCTGCTCGACGCCGGCGCGGCGCATGTCGTGGTCCTTGAGGAAGAGGAACTTGCCGACAGACTGAGCCAGATCGCCGGGCCGCAAGGCGTGCGCGTGGTGCTGGATGCGATCGGCGGGCCGATCTTCGAGCCGCTGACTGCGGCGATGTCGCGAGGCGGCATTCTGATCGAATATGGCGGCCTCAGCAGCCAGCCGACGCCGTTCCCGTTGCCTGCGGTACTGGGCAAGACACTGACGTTGCGCGGCTATCTCGTGCATGAGATCACCGGCAACCCGGAGAAGTTGGAGGCGGCCAAGGCATTCATCCTCGAAGGCCTCGCGGACGGCGCGCTCAGGCCGATCATCGACAGGATCTTTCCCTTCGACCGGATCGTCGAGGCGCATCGCTATCTCGAATCGAACGGGCAGTTCGGCAAGATCGTGGTGACCGTTTGAGCAGCAAATCGCTCTCACCGGCAACATTGCCCCTTGAAGGCTTCGTCCCGCATTCCTAACTCCCGTGTGCGGGCCGGGCCCCTCTGACTGTCGCTTTGGCGACCGTGATGTCGGACCGCTTCAACGGGCCCGTTTCCATTCCTTTCGGTTAAGTGGGCTCATTACTTTCTGGTTAGGAGCCCCACATGACATCTTCCCTCCTCGGCATGGTTTGCCCCTCCTGCCGCGTCGCCCTCGTGATGAGCGAACGCCAGGGGATCGAGATCGACTACTGTCCGCAGTGCCGCGGCGTCTGGCTCGATCGTGGCGAACTCGACAAGATCATCGAACGGTCCACCAGGGACGCGTCTCCCGCGCCGCAGCCACAGCCGGCGCCATTTGCCCAGCCGCAACACAGCCGGGACCGCGATGGCGACTATTCCCGCTCGCATGGCCACCGCTATCCGAAGCGGAAGAAATCATTTTTCGAAGAGCTGTTCGATTGACCATGAGGCCGGTCTTTCCAAGGCCGGCCCTTTGCCGAAAACGCCCGAAACCACAGCGATAAAGGTCACCCCGATGATTTCCCGCACAAGCCGATTTGTCACCCTCTTTGCCGGCCTGTTCCTTGCATTCTCCATGGTCGCGATCGATCACGCCGAGGCGCGGCGCGGCGGCAGTTTCGGCAGCCGCGGCACACGCACGTTCCAATCGGCACCGCCGACCCGGACCGCGCCGGCGCCGACCGCTCCGGTCGAGCGTTCGATGACACCCAACGCCGGCGTCAACAATGCTGCCCGGCAACCACAGACCGGCCTGCAGAGGCCCGGCTTCATGAGCGGCTTCGGTGGAACGATGATGCGCGGCCTGCTGATCGGCGGCCTGATCGGACTGCTCCTTGGCCAAGGTTTCGGCGGCCTCGCCGGCATGTTCGGATTCCTGCTCCAGGCCCTGCTCATCGGTGGCGCGATCATGCTGGCCATCAGGTTCTTCCGGTCGCAATCCGCGCGTGGCCCCACGCCCGCGCTCGCCGGCATGGGCGATGCCCAAGCTTCACGGTTCGAGAACCGCGCAACGGCACAGCAGAACACGAGCAGCGCTGGCTCCTTCACAATTCCCGGGTTTGGCGGCGGATCGGGCGGAGGCTACGAGACCACCCGATCCGAAGAGATCACGCTGGCCCAGGCCGACCTTGACGCGTTCCAGCAGCTGTTGACCGATGTCCAGGAAGCGTTCGGGCGCGAAGACCATGCGGCATTGCGCCGGTCGGTCACGCCCGAGATGGTATCCTATCTCTCGGAAGAGCTGGCCGACAATGCCCAGAAAGGTCTCAGGAACGAAGTGTCCGACGTCACCCTGCTGCAGGCCGACATCGCGGAAAGCTGGCGCGAGGATGACCGCGACTACGCCACGGCGGCGTTGCGCTACGAGTCTCGCGACGTGATGCGCGAACGGGCGAGCGGCAAGGTCGTCGAAGGCGACGAAGAGCATCCGACGGAGACGACCGAGTTGTGGACGTTCACGCGCCAGAATGGCTCGACCTGGAAGCTCTCGGCCATCCAAGAGGCTTGAGCCCGGCTAGTCTGCTGGCCGGCGGTCACGCGACGATCTTGACACACATCGGCGTGCCGATCTCGATGCTGCGCCCGGTATTGGTCAGCATGCCGTTGCCGGCGTCGCGGACGAAGATCGAAATGCGGTCGGCATTCTGGTTGGCGGAGAACAGATGGCCGCCCGAAGGCGTCAGCGCCAGGTTGCGTGGCGTGGCGCCTCCGCAAGGGACATAGCCGACAAGACTTAAGCTGCCGGTCTGCTGGTCGACCGCCATGATGACGACGCTGTCGTGGCCACGGTTGCCGCCATAGACGAAACGGCCGTCCGGCGAGATCTGGATATCGGCGCAGTGATTGCTGTCGCGGGCCTCGGCCGGCACCGCCGGCTTGGTGTCGATGATCGATAGCCTGCCGGTCGCATTGTCGAGCGCCAACGACACGACGGTCGAATCCAGCTCGTTCATGACAAAGACAAAGCGGCCGTTCGGGTGCAAGGCAATGTGACGCGGGCCGGCACCCGGAGGGAGCGCGGACTCTGCGAGCTTCACCAGACTTCCGTCCTGTCCGATCCGATAGGACACCAGCCGGTCGATGCCGAGATCGGCGACGATTGCCGTTCCACCGGCAATGGTTTCGGTGACGCTGTGGGCATGCGAGCATTCCTGCCGCGCCGCGTTGGGGCCGGTGCCCTTGTGCGAAACGCTGGCCAATGGCGCGGACAGTGCGCCCTCCCCGTCGAAACCATACACAGCCACCGCTCGGTCCGGACCACCCTCGCCCATGCCGTAATTGGCGACGAGGAGTTTGGTGCCGTCGCGCGTGATGGTATTGTGCGCCGTGATGCTGCCCAGCGATGGCTGTTTGTTCAAATAGGCGAGCGTGCCCGAGCCGCGATCGAAGCTGTAGGCCGAGACCGTGCCCTCGCGCCAGGAGAAGACTTCCGAATTGGCGTAGATGCGCGAGCCATCCGGCGTCAACGACAGGAAGGTCGGGTTGTCGACATCATTCGTCTCGGCCAGCTTTCTTGTTTCCAGCGTTTCCTCGTCGAAGCCGTAGACACCAAGGCCGACGCCTCGCGCACCCTGAAAATAAGGCGCTTTGCGGTTCAGGCTGCCGACGAAGACCAGACAGGCTTTGCGCATGTTTTCCCTCCTGCCCGCCGGTGCTCAGTGCCGTGGGACCGCCAAAATTTCGCCTGTCCTCGCTTGCAACGCAACCCCATATGTGAAAATAGTATTTACAAAAGAAGATTGGTGGGAGGAGACGTCGTGCACCCAGGCGCTTTGAAGCGTGCTCGAATGGCTGGATGGGCGCTCTCGCGAGCCCGGTGGACTACGCCATGAGGGATTTCGCGCCAACCGTTGGCGTTGTCTCGACGCATCCCAGGAATATGCCCGCCGATCATGCCGCCCTCCCGGTGTGGAACGCCGAGAACTGGTTCTATGAGGACTGGCCGGTCGGCCAGAAAATCCGCTCGCTGCGTCGCACCATGGCCGAGGGCGACAGTCACCTTTTCAACGCACTGGTGCTCGACATCCATCCTTACGTGCAGGACCAGATGTTTGCCGAGAGCGAGGGCATTTTCGGCAAGCGGCTGATTGCCGGCGCGTTCGTCTTCTCGGCGGGCCTCGGGCTGGTCGCCACCAACTGCGTCAACGCTTTTTCCTATGGCTATGACAAGCTACGATTCATAAAGCCTGTCTTCATCGGCGACACGATCTATTCGATCCGTTCCAACCTCGACAAACACCCCCGCTACAAGGAGATGGGGCTGATCCGCGCCAGCTACGAGGTGTTCAAGGGCGAAGGCGAGCTCGTTCTTTATTGCGAGCATCTGCAGACGGTGAAGTACCGCAACCCTGCCGATTTCGTCGGCAAGACGGAGAAGTAGAAATGCCGGCAGCAGCCGAATTGCCGCTTGCCGGTCTCGTCGTCGTCGACATGAGCCAGTTCCTGTCTGGACCCTACTGCTCGCTCAGGCTGCTCGATCTCGGCGCCCGCGTCATCAAGATAGAGCGTCCTGACGGCGGCGACCTGTCGCGCCGGCTCTATCTCAGCGACACCGAGATCGGCGGCGATTCCACCATCTTCCATGCCATCAACCGGGCCAAGGAAAGCCTCGCCATCGATCTGAAGAACGAGGCGGACCTCAATACATTGCGCGGGCTGCTGGCCAAGACCGATGTGCTGATCCAGAATTTCCGACCGGGCGTCATCGAGCGCCTTGGGCTCGACTACGAGACCGTCCGCCAGATCAATCCGCGCCTGGTCTATGCCTCGATCAGCGGCTATGGCGAGGATGGCCCGTGGGTGAAGCGCCCGGGCCAGGATCTGCTGGCGCAGTCGCGCTCCGGCGTGATGTGGCTGAACGGCGACGAAGACCAGGGACCGGTGCCGTTCGGCCTCGCCATCGGCGACATGCTGGCGGGTGCGGCCTGCGCGCAAGGCATCCTGGCCGCACTGGTGCGGCGCGGCATCACTGGCCAGGGCAGCCATATCGAGACCAGCCTTCTGGAAGCGCTGGTCGACTTCCAGTTCGAGGTGCTGACCACGCATCTCAATGACGGGCGCCGCCTGCCCAGGCGCTCGAGCTTCCGCAGCGCGCATGCCTATCTCTCGGCGCCTTATGGCGTCTATCCGGCCAAGGATGGTTACCTCGCCATCGCCATGACGCCGATCCCCAAGCTGGCCGACCTTTTGTCGCTCGATGAACTGGCTCCCTATCGCGACAAGCCGGCATCCTGGTTCACCGCGCGCGACGATATCAAGGCGATCATCGCCCAGAGAATCGCGACCAAGACCATCGACGATTGGCTGGCCATTCTCGAACCCGCCGACATCTGGTGCGCCAAGGTGCTGACCTGGCCGGAGATGCTGGCAAGCGAGGGTTTTCAGGCCCTCGACATGCTGCAGACGGTGACGCGCGAGGACGACGTCTCGATCCTCACCACCAGTTCGCCGCTGAGGGTCGACGGTATCAGGGCCAAGGTCGACCGCGCGGCACCCCGTATCGGCGAGCACAGCGCAAAAATCCGCGAGGAGTTCGACCTGTGAGCCTCAAGCTTAGGGGTATGACCTGGAGCCATCCGCGTGGCTATGATCCCATGGTTGCCTGCTCGGCGCTATGGCGCGAGCGGACGGGAGTTGCCATCGAATGGGACAAGCGTTCGCTGCAGGATTTCGAGTCCTTCCCGGTCGAGGAGTTGGCGCGCGCCTACGACCTCATCGTCATCGACCATCCGCATGTCGGCCAGATCACCGCGGAGCGCTGCCTCGAGCCTCTCGACGTCGCCGGCCCCGAGGCGGAACGCGCCGCGCTTGCGTCGGGGAGCGTTGGCCAGTCCTATCCGAGTTACACATGGCAAGACCGGCAATGGGCGTTTCCGATCGATGCGGCCAGCCAGGTGCAGGCCTGGCGGCCGGACGCGCTCGATGCGCCGGCAGCGACGTGGAGCGAAGTGCTCGATCTCGCCCGGCAAGGCCGCGTGCTGCTGCCGCTGCGACCGCCGCATTGCCTGATGACCTTCTACACGCTGGCCGGTAATCTCGGGCATCCCTGCGCGACCGATCCGTCGGGCGATCTCATCGCTGTCGAGACGGGCTGCGAAGTCTTCGAGACGATGCGTGAGATCGCCGCGCTGGTCGACCCGACGTGCTTCGACATGGACCCGATCGCCGTTTCGGAACGCATGGCCGAGGCTGGTTCCAGCATTGTCTGCGCGCCGCTGATCTATGGCTACGTCTCTTATGCGGCGTCGGGTTTTCGCGCCAACAGGTTGGCTTTTGCCGACATCCCGGCGGTCGGTTCCAATGGTCCGATCGGCTCGGCGCTCGGCGGCACAGGCATAGCCGTATCAGCCTTCTCCAAGGCTAAAGAGGCAGCGATCGATTTTGCCTATTGGGTCGCCAGCGGCGATGTCCAGCGTGGCATCTATGCCGCCGCCGGCGGCCAGCCGGGCCATGCGGCTGCCTGGGAAGACCAGACTATCAATGAAGTGGCCGGCAACTTCTATCGAGGCACGCGCGCGACGCTGGAGGGCGCCTGGGTGCGGCCGCGCCATGACGGCTACATGGCGTTCCAGCAGGCGGCGTCAGACCGCATCAATTCCGGCCTGACCTCCGGCCATCCTGCCGGCCGGGTCGTCGCCGATCTCATCAGCCTGTTCCGGGCCAGTTCCCCCTCGCCTGGCGAGAGCTGAGCGAGGTCGCTATTTCAACCGCCAAAGCTTGCGGGCATTGCCCGACAACAGCCTGTCACGCTCCGAAACGCTGCAACCCGAGAGCAGCGCATGGGTCGCCGCCACCCAGGTCGAGAGACCGCCACCAAGCGTGCAGACCGGCCAGTCGCTGCCCCAGACGACACGGTCCCAGCCGAACGAATTGATGGTGTGTTCGACGTAAGGCCGCAGCGTATCGACGGTCCAATTGGCGGCGTCGGCATAGGCGACCACGCCGGAAATCTTGGCCATCACGTTCGGGCGCCGTGCGATCTCGCTCATGTGTTCGCGCCAGGGATGCTCGGCTCCGCCCTTGATGTCGGGAACGCCGCAATGGTCGAGGACGAACTGGACGTCGGGCGCCAGTTCGGCGAGCGCGATCGCCTTGGGAATCTGATGCGGCAGCACGACGAGGTCGAAGGTCAGGCCGGTGCCGCCAAGCCGCTTGATGTTGTCACGGAACAGCGCGCCTTCCGAAAGATCGTCCGGCACGACGTGAAGGACGCGGCGGAAACCCTTGACGAAGGGGTTTGTCCGCTGGCGTTCGAGATAAGCCTCAAAGTCAGCGTCTTCGGGACGGCAGGATGCTATTGTCCCAGAGAGCATGCTGCCCGCTTGCCGCGAGAGGCCCTCGACACGGGCGGTCTCCGCCTCGATGTCGGCCGGGTCGACATCGACCTCCATGTGCAGCACGCGTTCGACACCGGCACGCTTTGCCTCCGTGGCGTATTCCTCATAGGAGAAATCGCGGTTCAGTGCCGGTACGCCGGCAAGCCAGGGGTAGCGAAGCGCCGAGCGATCGATGAGATGCAAATGGGTGTCGATGATCATGGCGGGCTCCTCCCCTATATTTTTCACATCATCTCACGGAGGAATTCTTCATTCAAATAAGAATTATGTCGATGAGCCGACGGCCGACCCGGCCAAACGCGAAAGCTTCTCACACGTTGCCAGCAGCAGCTCGATGGTGCGCGTTATGTCCGGCGCGGACGGAGCGTTGACGACGGTGATGTAAGGAATTGAAAGCGCCGCGATGGCCTTGCCGTCGGAACTGCGCACCGGTGCCGACAGATTGTAGACGCCGGCGGTCTGCATCGAGGCCATCATCTCATATCCCCGTTCCCTAATCTGGTCCAGGCGGGCAAAGAACTCGGGCGGCTGCGCCGTATTGTCGGTGCTGCGGACATGTTCGGAGATCATCATCTGGCGCTCCTCCTGCGAACGGAAGGCGAGCAGCACATGTCCCGAACCGGTGTCGAACAGGCTGATGTGGGAGCCGACCCGGATCGAAATCCCCCAGTAGTTTGGCGCTTCCTGCTGGCCTATCACCACAGCGGAACCACGATCAAAGACAACGAGTTGATTGGCCTGCTGCGAGGTCTCGGCCAGCTCCCGCATCAGCGGCGTCGCATAGGAAACCAGCCGCCGCACCGGCGCGTGCAATTGTGCCAGGCCAAACAGCTTGAGCGTCAGCGAATAACGGTCGCCATCGAGCCGCGTGACGTAGCCGCGCCGTACCAGCCGGTCCAGCATGCGGTAGAATTCATTGGGGCTGCGGTCGAGCTTCTTGGCGATTTCCGCCTGGGTCAGGCCACCGTCCACGCCCGCTAGAAGCTCAAGGATGTCGAGCCCCTTGTCGAGGGCCGGCGCGCGATAACGCTCGTCTTCGCTGTCGTCCATGGCTCATCCCTCCAGTGAATTCAACTCTTCATATACGCAGGAACGAGGCCGGCGGAAACAAATTTCGCCTTGACGTACGGGTGAATGTTTTGTTTGTATATGAATGTAGCATTTCTTGTCACGTGACGAGTTGCGGGCGCCACCGAGGCGCACCCAGGGAGGATACCAATGAACAGACTGCTTTCCGGCGTATGCGCCGGCGCATTGATGCTTGCGTCAGGCGCAGGCACCGCCCTTGCCGGCGACCTGCCCGGCAAGTTCGACGGCGTGACCGTCGACGTGAAGCTGATCGGCGGCCAGCAATATGAGAAGCTCTACGAGCGCATTCCCGAATGGGAGAAGGCGACAGGCGCCAAGGTCAACATCCTGACCAAGAAGAACGGCTTCGACATCGACAAGGAATTGAAGTCCGACATCGCCTCGGGCAGCACCAACTGGTGCGTCGGCTGGAATCATTCCTCCTTCGCGCCGCAATACACCGGCCTCTACACCGACCTCAGCAAGCTCCTGCCGAAGTCGGAGATCGACGCCTTCGTGCCGTCGACGATCAAGGCGGCAACCATCGACGGCAAGCTGGAAATGCTGCCGCGCGCGCAGTTCGACGTCTCGGCGCTCTACTACCAGAAGAGCCTGTACGAGAACGCCGACAACAAGACCAAGTTCAAGGCCAAATACGGCTATGACCTGGTGCCGCCGGACACCTGGAAGGAAGTCACCGACCAGGCTGAGTTCTTCGCCAACCCGCCCAATTTCTACGGCACGCAGTTTGCCGGCAAGGAAGAGGCGATCAATGGCCGCTTCTACGAAATGGTCGTCGCCGAGGGCGGCGAATATCTCGACAAGGACGGCAAGCCGGTCTTCAATTCCGAAGCCGGCGTCCGGGCGCTCGACTGGTTCGTCAACCTCTACAAGGCCAAGGCCGTGCCGGCCGGAACCACCAACTACCTCTGGGACGATCTCGGCCAGGGCTTTGCCTCGGGCACCGTCGCCATCAATCTGGACTGGCCGGGCTGGGCCGGCTTCTTCAACGATCCGAAATCGTCGAAAGTCGCGGGCAATGTCGGCGTCAAGGTCGCGCCGAAAGGCTCCGCCGGGGTGCGCACCGGCTGGTCGGGCTTCCATGGCTTCTCGGTGACCGAGAACTGCCCGAACAAGGAGGCAGCGGCATCGCTCGTATGGTGGCTGACCAACGAGGACAGCCAGAAGCTCGAGGCCACCGCCGGCCCGCTGCCAACGCGCACCGCGGTCTGGGATTGGGACCTGCAGCAAGCCGCCAACGACCCTTACAAGAAGGAGGTTCTGTCGGCTTTCCAGGAAGAAGCCAAGCACGCCTTCGCCGTGCCGCAGACGCCTGAGTGGATCGAGATCTCGAACGCCGTCTATCCCGAGTTGCAGGCCGCGATCCTCGGCGACAAGACCTCCAAGCAGGCACTGGACGAAGCCGCCGACAAGGCGACGCAGATCCTGCAGGACGCAGGCAAACTGTAAGCATTGCTCACAAGATTGCCTCCCTCATCCTCAATGGGGGAGGTAATCGCCTTTTGCCGGCGTTGCCCGTTTCATCATGTCGGGCCTCTGCCAAATTTGAATGCCAGACACCAGAGGAGCCCGATGAAGGGCCTCAAGCCATCCGCGCCGTTCCTGCTGCTGCTTCCGGCCATCGTCGTTCTGGCGGCGGTCGTCGTGGTGCCGCTGCTTCTGTCGCTCTATTCAAGCTTCACGCCGTTCCGCCTGACCAAGCCCGAGACGTTCTTCGTCTTCATCGGCCTCAGGAATTACTTGTCGATCCTGGCCAACACCGATTTCTGGTGGGCATTCGGCCGTACCGTCCTGTTGCTGACGATCGCGCTCAATCTTGAAATGCTGCTTGGCCTTGGTCTCGCCATGCTGGTTGAGAAGGCGACGCGCGGCCAGCGCATCCTGCGCACGCTGATGATGTTTCCGATGATGTTCTCGCCGATCCTCGTCGGCTTCCAGTTCAAGTTCATGTTCAACGACAATATCGGCCTGGTGAACAATGCGCTGCAGTCGCTTGGCATCACCAGCGACGCCATTCCGTGGCTGATCGAGGGCCACCTCGCCTTCATCGCCATCTCGGTTGCCGAGATCTGGTCGTCGACGGCGATCTTCGCCATCCTGATCCTCGCCGGGCTGCTCGCCATGCCCAAGGAGCCGATCGAGGCGGCGCGCGTCGATGGCTGCACGCCTTGGCAGACCTTCCGCTATGTGACCTGGCCGTTCGTCATGCCCTTCGCCTACATCGCCATGACCATCCGCTCGCTCGACGTGGCGCGTGCCTATGACATCGTCAAGATCATGACCGATGGCGGTCCGGCCGGCCGTACCGAGCTGCTCTGGACACTCGTGGCGCGCACCGCCTACAGCGACGGGCGCATGGGCATGGCCAACGCCATGGCCTATTTCTCGATCCTGCTGTCGATCGCCTTCACCGTCTATTTCTTCAACAAGCTCGCTTTGGCGCGCACGCAAATCGGCGCGGAGTGGTGAAGATGGACGAGAATTCTTCCGCCCGCCTTAAGCGCAGGCTGCTTGATATCGTCTATCGCATCGGCCTGTTCCTGGCGATGCTGACCATCTGCCTGCCGGGCCTGTGGATCGTGCTGTCGTCGCTGCGGCCGACGGTCGAGATCATGGCCAAGCCGCCGGTGTGGATGCCGCAGGATATTTCGTTCGACGCCTATGTCGCGATGTTCTCAGGCATCGGCAAGGGCGGCATCCCTGTCATCGAATATTTCCGCAACTCGCTGATCATATCGGTGACTTCGACGGTGATCGCGGTCGCCATCGGCATGGCGGGCGGCTATGCCTTCGCGCGCTATCGCTTTCGCGGTAAATCGAGCGTCTTCCTCGGCCTGATGCTGACACGCACGGTGCCCGGTATCGCGCTGTCGCTGCCGCTGTTCTTCCTCTATGTGCGGCTCGGTATCATCGACACGCATTTCGGGCTGATCCTTGCCTATGTCGCGCTCAACGTGCCTTTCACCATCTGGCTGATCGACGGCTTCTTTCGCCAGGTGCCGAAGGATCTCGCCGAGGCAGCACAAATCGACGGCTGCACGCGCTGGCAGGCCTTTTGGCAGGTCGAGTTCCCGCTCGCCGGACCAGGCATCGCATCGGCCGCGATCTTCGCCTTCCTGACCTGCTGGAACGAGTTCGCGCTGGCCTCCCAACTGACCCGCTCGGTCAGCGCCAAGACGCTGCCGGTCGGCCTGCTCGACTACACGGCCGAGTTCACCATCGACTGGCGAGGCATGTGCGCGCTCGCCGTGGTGATGATCATTCCGGCGCTCACCCTCACTTTCATCGTCCAGAAGCACCTTGTCGGCGGCCTGACCTCCGGCGCGGTGAAAGGCTGATCTCATGGCAACGGTTTCCCTCAAAAAGCTGACCAAGCGCTACGGCAATATCGAGATCGTGCATGGCATCGACCTCGACATCACCGACCGCGAATTCATCGCGCTGGTCGGTCCTTCCGGCTGCGGCAAGTCGACGACGCTGCGCATGATCGCCGGGCTGGAAGAGATCAGCGCCGGTTCGATCGAGATTGGCGGGCGCGTCGTCAACGATTTGCCGCCGCGTTCGCGCAACATCTCGATGGTGTTCCAGTCCTATGCGCTCTACCCGCACATGACGGTGCGCGAAAACCTCGGCTTCTCCTTGAAGATCGCCGGCGCCGCCAAGGACGACATGGATCGCCGCGTCGCCGAGGCCTCGGCCATCCTGGGGCTCGATGCTTTGCTCGACCGTCGGCCGTCGCAACTGTCCGGCGGCCAGCGCCAGCGCGTCGCCATGGGCCGCGCCATCGTGCGTGACCCCGACGTCTTCCTGTTCGACGAGCCGCTTTCCAATCTCGATGCCAAGCTCAGAACGCAGATGCGCACCGAGATCAAGAAGCTGCACGCCAAGGTGCAATCGACGGTGATCTACGTCACCCACGACCAGGTCGAGGCGATGACGCTTGCCGACCGCATCGTCATCATGCGCGACGGACATATCGAACAGGTTGGCACCCCAGATGAGGTGTTCCGCCGGCCGGCGACGCGCTTCGTTGCCGGCTTCATCGGCTCACCGCCGATGAATTTGCACGAGGCGACGGTCGACGAGGGCCAGCTGGTTTTCGCCAGCGGCGCCAAGCTGCCCCTGCCCGGTCAGTTCAAGGCCAATGTCGCTGGCGGCGACAAGGTCGTGTTCGGGTTGCGGCCAGACGACATCTATCCGACCGGCCATGGTATCAGCTCCGGCGGCGCGGCCGACGTGCATCAGATCGAACTGCCGATCACCGTCACCGAACCGCTCGGCAACGAGACGTTGGTGTTCGTCGAGTTCAACGGCAGTGACTGGGTGTCTCGCATGCTGAACCCCAGGCCGCTGAAGCCAGGCGAGCGCGTCGCCATGAGCCTCGACCTGTCGCAGGCGCATCTGTTTGCCGCTGAGACCGGAAAGACATTGCGGAGCTGACCGACATGGCCAAGATCGAAAAGATAGAATTGCGGATGGTCGACCTTGTGCCCAAGGTCAAGCGCACCGACGCGATCCAGAGCTTCGTCAGCCAAGAGACGCCAATCGTCACCATCACCGATTCCGATGGCGCGGTCGGAACCGGCTACAGCTACACGATCGGCACCGGCGGCTCGTCGGTGATGCGGCTCCTGTCCGATCACCTGGCGCCGCGCCTGATCGGCCGCGATCCTGATATGATCGAAGCGATCTGGCACGATCTCGAATTCGCCACCCACGCCACCACGATCGGCGCCATCACGGCAATCGCCATCGCGGCGATCGACACAGCGCTCTGGGACCTCAGGGCGAAGAAACGGGGCCTGCCGCTATGGAAGCTCGCTGGCGGCGCCAAGGACCGCTGCCCGCTCTACACGACAGAAGGCGGCTGGCTGCACATCGAGACGCAGGCGCTGGTCGACGACGCGGTGGCCGCCAAGGCCAAGGGATTTCGCGGCTCGAAGGTGAAGATCGGCAGGCCGCATGGCTCCGAGGATCTCGCGCGGCTGTCGGCGGTGCGCAAGGCAGTGGGCGACGGCTACGAGATCATGACCGACGCCAATCAGGGTTTCTCCGTCGACGAGGCGATCCGGCGTGCGGCGAGGCTTCGAGAACTCGATCTCGCCTGGATCGAGGAGCCACTGCCGGCCGACGACATAGACGGGCATGTCAGGCTGTCGAATTCGACGCCGACGCCGATCGCCATTGGCGAGTCGCTCTATTCCGTCAGGCACTTCCGCGAATACATGCAGAAAGGCGCCTGCTCGATCGTGCAGGTCGATGTCGGCCGCATTGGCGGCATCACGCCCTGGCTCAAGATCGCCCATGCGGCGGAGGCCTTCGACATTCCGGTCTGCCCGCATTTCCTGATGGAATTGCATGTCAGCCTGACCTGCGCTGTTCAGAACGGCAGGTATGTCGAGTACATTCCGCAACTCGACCAGTTGACCGGCAAGCACATGCGCATCGAGGATGGGCATGCGCTGGCGCCCGACGAGCCCGGTATCGGCATCGATTGGGACTGGGACGCGGTCAAGGCCATGAGCATCGCCGAATTCACCACGGCGATCACGAGATAAGGAGCTGATATGCAGCGGATGGGATTTGTGCTTGGGCTGAAGCCGGAGAAGGTCGAGGACTATGTTCGCCTCCATGCCGCCGTCTGGCCGGACGTGCTGACCATGATTTCGGCATGCAACATCAAGAACTATTCCATTTACCTGAAGCGGCCGGAGAACCTGCTGTTCAGCACCTTCGAATACCACGGCATCGAC
This sequence comes from Mesorhizobium sp. B2-3-15, assembly GCF_006442875.1. Taxonomy (NCBI): domain Bacteria; kingdom Pseudomonadati; phylum Pseudomonadota; class Alphaproteobacteria; order Hyphomicrobiales; family Phyllobacteriaceae; genus Mesorhizobium; species Mesorhizobium sp. B2-3-15. Next base: position 308,145 of record NZ_VFVO01000005.1, read on the forward strand.
TACGAGGCCGACATGGCCAAGATGGCGGCCGATCCGAGGACGCAGGAATGGTGGGCCGTCTGCATACCTTGCCAGGAGCCGCTTGCGACCCGCAAGGAGGGTGAATGGTGGGCTTCGATGGACGAGGTCTTCCACCATGACTGAGGCCGGTTTCGACCCTGCCTCACTCGTCCAGGCCTGGGCCAAACCCTCACAACCCCGACCGATCGTCACTTTTGGTGCAGGGTCGATTGTCGGCGACGCGCATTTCCCGGCCTACCGAAAAGCGGGGTTTCCGATCGCCGGTCTTTACGATCCGGACCAGGCCAAGGCGCAGGCCCTGGCCGATAAATGGGACGTGACGGCGTTCCGTTCGGTGCAAGAAGCCGCTGGAGTTAAGGAGGCGATCTTCGATCTGGCAACCCCACCGGGGCGGCACGCCGATATCCTGAAGGCGCTGCCCGGCGGTGCGGTCGCCCTGATCCAGAAGCCGATGGGCAATTACCTCGGGGAGGCAAGCGAAATCCTCGAAATCTGCCGCGCCAAGAAGCTCAAGGCGGCTGTGAATTTCCAGCTCCGCTTCGCGCCGATGATGCTGGCGCTGAAGGACGCCATCGCCAAGGGCTGGCTCGGCGAGGTCGTCGATTTCGACGCCTGGCTGGCGCTGGCGACGCCGTGGCAGTTGTGGGAATTCCTGCTCAAGGCGCCGCGCGTCGAGATCGCCATGCACTCGATCCACTATCTCGACCTGATCCGGCAGTTGCTCGGTGACCCCAAGGGTGTGCATGCCAAGACGCTCGGCCATCCCAATCATTCCGTGGCGCAGACGCGCACCAGCGCCATTCTCGACTATGGCGACACCGTGCGCTGCGCCCTGTCGATCAACCACGACCACAGGTTCGGGCGCCGGCATCAGGCCTGCGAATTTCGCGTCTGCGGCACCGAGGGTGCCGCCTATCTCAAGCTCGGTCTCAATCTCGATTATCCCCGGGGCGAGCCGGACATTCTGGAAATCTATCCGAAGGGCGGATCGGACTGGATCGCGGTGCCCTTGGCCGGCGAGTGGTTTCCCGACGCCTTTGTCGGGCGCATGGCAAATGTCCAACGCTTTGCATCCGGCGAAGACGCCGAACTGATCAGTTCGGTCGAGGATGCATGGAACACAATGGCGCTGGTGGAAGCCGCCTATCGTTCGAGCGCGGCGCCGGCGACGCCGATCGCGGAAAGGCCCTGATGGAACGGATCCAGTATTTCGAGGAGTACGAGATCGGCTCGACGCGGCTGACCAGCGGCCGCACGATTACCGAGACCGACTTCATCGTCCATGCCGGTCACACCGGCGATTTCTTCCCGCACCACGTGGACGCCGAGTTCATGAAGACAACGCCGTTCGGCCAGCGCATCGCGCATGGCACGCTGGTGTTCTCGGTCGGCATCGGGCTGACGGCAACGGTCATCAATCCCGTCGCCTTTTCCTATGGCTACGACCGGCTGCGCTTCATCAGGCCCGTGTTCATCGGCGACACGATCCGCACACGCACCACCATCGCGGCCAAGGAGGACGACCCCAAGCGACCGGGTTCCGGACGCGTGATCGAGCGCTGCGAAGTGATCAACCAGCGCGGCGAGGTGGTGCTGGCGGCCGACCACATCTACATCGTCGAACGCCAGCCGGCCTGACGCAACGTCCGCTATGCGCCGGTAGCGCGCTTGGTGATGCGCTCCAGACCGAGCAGCAGGACCAGCGTTGCCGCCACCAGGATCATGGTGAGCGCCGCCCCGGCAAAGATGTCTCCGCGATCGGTCAGTGAGAAAATCGACACCGGCAGCGTCACCCAGCCCGGCGGATAGACCATCACGGTCGCGCCAAGCTCGCCCATGGACAGCGCGAAGCTCAGCCCGAAGGCCGCGACCAGATAGGGTGCGAGCAAGGGCAGCGTGACATGCCGGAGCCGATAGGCAGGGCGCGCGCCAAGGCTCGACGCGACCTGCTCGAAGTCGGGCGACAGCCGCGCAAGCCCGGCCGAGACATTGCCGAAGGTGAAAGCCGAGATCAGCACGAAATGCGCGATCATGACGATTGCGATCGTGCCGTTGAGCAACAGCGGCGGATGGCTGAACGCAACCAGCAGGCCAAGGCCGACCGACACCGAAGGCACAGCGCTCGGGATGAAGAACAGCAGGCCGAGTGCCCTCGCCAGCGTGGCGCCCTGGATGCGCAGCGCAAGTGCTGCCCAGGTGCCGCTGACCAGCGCCAGCGCGCTGGCCAGGAAGCCGGTGACGAGGCTGGCCTTGACCGCGTTCCAGGCCGCGCCGCGCGCGACATCGGTGTAGTGCTCCGTGGTCAAGCCATTGGGCAGCACGCCGTTCCACTGGTCGGCCAAGCTGGACAGCAGGATCACCGCCAGCGGCGCCAGGAACAGCACGCCGAAGATCAGCGCGAAGATCACCCAGATGACGAAGCGACCGGAACGCGACCAGACCAGCATCGCTAGACTCCCAACCGGCCGGCAGCGAACCGGTAGAGACCGAACAGGCCGAGCGACAGGGCTATGTTGACCACGGCGATGATGCAGGCGACCTGGTAGGCCGATTCCTGGATCGCCTTGCCATAGATCAGCAGCGGCAGCGTGATGACGCCCTTGGCGCCGATGAACAGGACGATGCCGAATTCGTTGACGGTGAGGAGCAGGCAGAGGCTGCCGCCGGCGATGAGCGCGGGCACCGCCGCCGGCAGAATGACCTGGTGGACAATGCGGAACGGTCGCGCGCCAAGCACGCTTGCCGCTTCGATCTGACCGCGATCGACCAGCGAAAAGGCGGCAAGCAGCGGCCGCAGGATGAAGGGCGTGTAGACCGTGACCTCGGCCAGCACGACGCCCCATGTCGAATAAAGGAAGTCGACCGGCGACAGCGGCAGCGAGAAGGCTTCCATCAGCCCGGAGTTGAGCATGCCGGCGGAGCCGTAAAGGAAGGTGAAGGCCAGCGTCACCAGGAAGGTCGGCAGGGCGATGAAAGTGTCGATCAGCCTGGCGATGAAGCCGCTGCCGGGAAACGGCACGAAGGCGAGGATCAGCGCCAGCACCAGGCCGACGACCAGGCATCCGGCCGTCGCCGTGACCGAGATCGTCACCGTGTTGACCAGCGCGTTGAGGAAGAAGCGCGAATGCAGGACGCGGACGATCTCCGCGACATTGGCGACGCCGCTGTCGTCGAGGAAGGCCTGGCGTACAATCAACGCCAGCGGATAAAAGAACAGCAGTGCCAGCAGGGCCGCCGGCGGCACGATCCACAGCCGGCCCGGCTCTCGCTTTCTGGCCGTCGGCATACCAATGGCGAGCGCTTCAGACACCGGCGTCTTCCGGGAGAAGCGACGTATCGGCCGGCGCAAAGAACAGCGGCACCTCTGTGCCGGGTTCCGGCAAGGCCATCGGCAGTTTCGTTGCCGAGACGCGCACCGGCGTGCCGTCGACATCGAGCACCAGATGCGTGAGTTCACCCTGCCAGTGCACTTCCCTGAGCGTGCCGACAATGCGGTTGGTGTGCTCGCTGTCGGCCGTCAGGCTCAGATGCTGCGGCCTGATGCAAAGCAGGCTCTTGTCGCCAACCTTCTCGCCGCGACCGGCACCGGTGAGCACGGCATCGCCATGCCTGGCCGTGGCGAAGCCCTTCGGGCCGGCAGCCTCGGCAACCGTCACCGGCAGAAGGTTGGCGCGGCCGAGAAACTCGGCGGTGAAGCGGTTTGGCGGACGGCGATAGAGTTCGGTCGTCGGCCCATGCGAACAGACCCTGCCGTCGCGCATGATGGCGATCTTGTCGGCAAGCGTCAGCGCCTCGGTCTGGTCGTGGGTGACGTAGAGGATGGTCAGGCCCGGCAGGCTGCGGTGCAGACGGGCGATCTCCTCGACCATGTTGCGGCGGATCTGCGCGTCGAGCGCCGAAAGCGGCTCGTCGAGCAGCAGCACGCGGGGCCGCACGGCAAGAGCGCGCGCAATCGCGACGCGCTGCTGCTGGCCGCCCGAAAGCTCGCGCGGATAACGCCGGGCAAACGTCGCCATGCCGACGGTGGCGAGCGCATCTTTCACCCGTTCGCCGATCAGCGCCTTGTCGGCGCCTTGTGCCCTGAGGCCAAAGGCTACGTTGTCCTCGACCCGCATATGCGGGAACAGCGCGTAGTTCTGCACCACCATGCCGAGCCCACGCTCATAGGGCGGCAGATCGGTGACGTCGGTGGCGCCGATGCGGATGCGGCCGCTTGCCGGCCGCACGAAGCCGGCAACGGCACGCAGAGCGGTCGTCTTGCCGGAGCCGGACGGGCCTATCATCGCCAGGATTTCGCCAGGCGCGATGTCGAGGGTCAGCGGATGCAGGACGACATGGGCGCCATAGGCGACAACGACCTTGTCGAAGTGGACGTTCGAGCCGGCGCCGCGAACCTTCGCGGCGTCGATGTCCGTGACACTAGGGCCCGTGAAGGCGGCGGCCGACATGGCATTGTTCTCCGGATTGCTTCCCGTGCGGATCAACTTCCGGTCGCTTCGTTCCACTTCTTGACGTAGTCGGGAAGCTTGCTCAGCGCCTCGTCCCAGTTCGGCGACCAGATGGTCAGGCCTTTCATCGCCTCCTGCAGCTTGGCGAAATTGGCGTCGGACGGCGTCACGTCCTTGCGGGCCGGCATGCCGAGGGCAACGGAACTTACAGTCGACTGTGCCTCCTTGGACAGCAGGAAGTCGATCAGCTTCTTGCCGTTGTCGCTATTTGGCGCACCGGTGACCAGGCCGATTTCATAGGGCAGCGCAAAGGTGGAGCGGGTGCCATCGGGGCCAGCGGGCCAAAACACCTTGATGTTGGGATTGTCTGCCATCTGCGACATGTTCATCTGCAGGTCGCCATTGGCCACATGCAGCTCGCCCTTGTTGACCAGCGCGGTCAGCTTGCCGGTCGAGGCGGACGGGCCGACATTGTTGTCCTGCAGCTTCTTCATGAACTCGAAGCCGGCATCCTCGCCGCCAAAGGCATGGATGATCTGCAGCATGACGGCCGTGCCGTCGCCAGCCTGGCCGGGGGTCGAGTACTGGATCTTGCCCTTGAACTTCGGATCGAGCAGATCGTTATAGCTCTTCGGCGCTTCCGACAGCACGGCGCTGTTGTAGATGAAATTCATGTAGTTATTGACCAGCGGCCGATACTTGTCGGTGCCGCCGTCGATCTGGGATGCGGCTTCGGGTTTGTAATCCTGCAGCAGACCGTCCGCGGCGGCGCGCTGGATGAAGGGCGGCAAGGTCACCAGCACGTCGGCCTGCGGGTTCGACTTTTCCTTGGCGACGCGCTCGACGACGCCGCCCGAGCCTGCCTCGATATACTGAACGGTGATGCCGGTGGCCTTGGTGAAGGCTGCGAATTCGGTCTCGTACCAGCTGCCATTGCCATCATGCAGCCCATCGGCGGAGTAGACGGTGACGACGCCATCGGCGAGTGCTGGCCCAATGAGAGCCGCCGACGCGAGCAATGCGGCGAAAGCCGCGACCATGGTTGTGTTGCTTGATTTCATAACCAGTTCCCCTTTGATTGAAGGCACATTCTGCGATGCACTAGGACCAACCGGCCTTTGGGTCTCTGGCGGACGTTGAGCCGGTTGGATGTCTTCGTTGTGACAACTCTGGGGATTGGGCATCGATAAGTAAAATCTATTTATTTTATGAGAGCCAAACTTTCTCTGATATTTGTCATGGAACTGTCGCATCGGTGTCGTGGACACAAATGTGCTGCCCCGATGGCGGCTATCCGCTTGAAAATACAGGTTATCGGCCGAACACAATGCCTGCGGTCTGCGCCCGCAATCGCGGATCATGCGAGCGGATGGTCACTGGCCGGCCTTCGAGAATTTCGAAACAGCGCGCGAGCGTGTCGTCTTCCAGCCGGCGCATCGCCTCGTAGGTGAAGAAGGTAAGATGCGGAAACAGGATCACATTGTCGCGACCGAACAATGCGCTCATCGGATGGCCTGACCTCGCCAGCGGCTCGACCGAATAGACGTCGAGCCCGGCACCACCGATGCGACCGGCAACGATCGCCTCGACGAGCGCCGCCTCATCGATCAGCGCACCGCGCGAGACATTGACGATGATGGCCGACGGTTTCAGGCAGGCGAGCTCATGCTTGCCGATCAGGCCGCGTGTCTGGTCATTCAGCACGCAATGCAACGAAACGAAATCACAGGCACGCAACATGGCGTGCAGGTCGTCGGCCTTCTCGATGCCCGCGGCGCGCATCGTCGCGGCATCGACACCGGGATCAAAACCAACGACGCGCGCGCGAAACCCCTGGCCGGCCATGCGCGCCATGCTGCGGCCGATCTTGCCGCAGCCGACCAGCCCAAGCGTGGCGCCTGATATATCGCGTCCCAGCCAGCGCTGTTCGGGCCAGATCCAGCCGTCTCGCGTCATCGCCGCGGCAATGGCGGGTAGCCGCTTGGCCAGCGCGATCATCAGCGCGAAGGCGCCTTCGGCGACGGTTTCCTCGGCATAGTCGGGCACGTTGACCACGGGAATGCCGCGCCGCATCGCTGCGGGAATGTCGATGGCATCGATGCCGACGCCGTATTTGACGATACCCTTCAACCTGGGAGCCGCATCGATCACCCGCGCGGTGATGGGCGTGTAGCACATGAGCAGGAGATCGGCGTCGGCCACCGCGTTGGCGAGATCGGCTTCGGGAATGCCATCCGGCAGCGTCACCAGGTCGACGCCCCTCGCCCGTAGGCCGGTATCAATTTCAGGACATTCGAGTTCGCGGTCTGTGCGGACGACCTTCATGGTCAGGCCGCCAGAACCGCGGTCTCGACGATGTCGAGCGCGCGGTCGAGATCAGTTTTGGAGATAACCAACGGCGGCGAGAGCGTCAGCACATTGCCGTGGCTCACCTTGAAGCTCAGGCCTTGTTCCAGGCAAGCGTAGAAGACACGTTCGGCAAGGTCCCGCGCCGGCTGTCGCGAAGCACGGTCCTCAACGAGTTCGACGCCGACCATCAGCCCCCTGCCCCTGACGTCACCGACATGGGGCGAGCGCGCCATCAGTTCCTGCATACGTGCAAGCATATGGCCGCCAAGCTCAGCCGAACGCTCGACCAGCCCCTCCTCCAGGATGATGTCGATGGTCGTCAGCGCCGCACGCGTTGTCACGGGGTTCTTTTCGTGGGTGTAGTGACCGATGGCGAAGCCGCCGGTGACGTCGAGATCGCGGCGGGCGATGACGGCGGCGATCGGCAGGATGCCGCCGCCGAGTGATTTGCCGAGGACAACGATGTCGGGCGTTACGCCGTCATGCTCATGGGCGAAAAATTTTCCGGTCTTGCCGAGGCCGGTCGGAATCTCGTCGAAGATCAGCAGCGTGCCGTGCCTGTCGCAGGCCTCGCGCACGCGCTTCCAGAAACCGGGCGGCGGTGGATTGGGCGTCGCGCGCATCGGCTCGGCAACGACAGCCGCCACGTCCTGCTCGCGGCCGAGCACATAGGCGATCATGTTGGCGCAAGCGAGCCCCGATGCCTCCAGGGAATCGTGGCCATAGGGGCAACGATAGCCATCCCAGGGCGCGACATGCTCGGTGCCGGTCATCATTGGGCCTGATATATGCGAGCGGAACGTCGCCTCGCCGCCGACGCTTGCCGCGCCGAAGCCGGCGCCATGGAAAGCATCCCAGAACGACACCGTCTTGAAACGGCCGGTGGCCGCCCGCGCGATCTTCAACGCGACCTCGATGGCATCGGAGCCGCCGGTGGTGAACAACACCTTGCCGAGATCGCCGGGAGCCAGCGCGGCCAGTTTTTCGGCCAGCTCGACGGCGGGCTCGCAGGTGAAACGGCGTGGCGCGAAGCAGAGGTCGTCGAGCTGCTTCTTGATCGCCGCCACCAGTTTTGGGTGGCCGTAGCCGAGGTGATGCACGCTGTTGCCGTGGAAATCCATGAAGCGACGGCCGGCGGTATCCTCGATCCAGATGCCCTCCGCCCTAGCGATCGTCGAAAGACAGGGGCTGGACAGGCTCTGGTGCATGAAGGCGGCGGCGTCGCGATCGAGCAGGCCGCGAATGCGGGGATCGTCCTGGCCGGCATCCCAGCGGCCGCGCGCCGCCGTCGTGTTGGAATCGCCTTCGGTATGCACAAGCTCTGATATCGCGGCCATCATTGTCTCCGAAATGCGAATGAGGGAGCGTGGGACGCTCCCTCGGTTTGTTCCGCCAGCTTATGTGATCCGGTCAGGACCAAGGCAGCGAAAATGTCTTCACATTGGTGTAGCTCTTCATCGCCTCGATGACGCCTTCCTTGTAGCCATTGCCGCTGTCCTTGATGCCGCCGAAGGGCGACATCTCGATGCGGTAGCCCGGCACTTCCCAGATGTTCACCGTGCCGACCTGCAGGCCGGCGATGTATTTCTGCATGCGGGGAAACGAATTGGTGCAGACGCCCGACGACAGGCCGAAGGCGGTCGAGTTGGACAACGCGATCAGTGCTTCATCGTCATCCGGCGCGCGCACGATCGGGATGATCGGCCCGAACGTTTCTTCCATCACCAGTTCGGATGTGTGCGGCACGCGGTCGACGACGATTGGCGGCAGCAGCGCACCCTGACGACCCGGATTATAGAGGATCTCTGCCCCCTGCTCGGCCGCCATGTGGACGCGCGCTTCGAACAACGCCGCCGCCTTCTCATGCACGACGGTGCCGAGATCGGTCGAGCGGTCCATCGGATCGCCGAAGCGGATCTTCTTGGCCCGCTCCAGCACCAGCGGCACGAAGCGGTCGGCGACGCTTTCCTGGACGAGGATGCGCTTGACCGCCGTGCAGCGCTGGCCGGAGTTTTTGGTCGCACCGGCGACCGCGAGATCGGCGGCCTTGGCCAGATCGTCATCGGAGAGATCGTTGAGGATGATCAGCGGATCGTTGCCGCCGAGTTCCAGCACCTGGCGCCTGTAACCGGCGGTGCGGGCGATCATCTTGCCGACCGGCACGCCGCCGGTGAAGGTGATCAAGTCGATATTCTCGTTGGTGATCATCTCGTTGCCGATGTCGACCGGCCAGCCGGTCACCACCGAAAGCATTTCCGGCGGCAGGCCGGCTTCATAAAGAATGTCGGCCAGCACCAACGCCGTCATCGGCGTCAGTTCGGTCGGCTTCACCACCACGCAATTGTTGGTGGCGATGGCCGGCGCCACCTTGTGCGAGACCATGTTGAGCGGATGGTTGAATGGCGTGATCGCCGAGATAGCCTTCAGCGGCTCGCGCGTGGTGAAGATCTTGCGCGCCTTGCCGTGCGGGGTGAGGTCGCAGGAGAAGATCTGGCCATCGTCCTGGATGCACATCTGCGCCGACAGCGTGAACACATCATAGGCGCGGCCGACTTCGTAGAGCGAGTCGGCCTTGGAGATACCGAGCTCGAGCGTGATCAGATCGGATATTTCCTCCCGGCGCGACGCCAGTGCTTCCGCCGTGCGGAACAGAATCTGCTGGCGCTCGTAGCGCGTCAGCTTCGACTTGTAGCCTGCAGCGATCTCGAACGCCTGGCGGGCGTGTTCGGCGCGGCCGGCGGGGACGGTGCCGATGACGGTGTCGTTCCAGGGGTAACGCACCTCGACAACACCGCCGGCATCGACCTTCTTGCCGGCAATGCACATCGGCTCGTGGCGAACTTTGATGGCAGGGTCAAGCTTGGTCATGTCGGTATTCCTCGGTGCTCAGACAGCCAGGTTGATTTTTTCTAGGCAACGGCATCGCGTCTCAGCAATGGCTTCCCCCACTCCGCCGAGCTTCGCTCGCCACCTCTCCCCCCTCCGGAGGGAGAGGAAGGGAGCCAAGGCTGGCAAACTCGCGCCCTTCCTCTCCCCCGTCGATCGGGGGAGAGGTGTCGAGCGAAGCTCGACGGAGTGGGGGTCGACATCATCAGGCCTATGCCAATGCAGCCGCCATAGTGGCGTAATAGAACGCGTCGAAATTGCGCAAGGTCGGCTCGTTGGGCAGATCCGGTAGCACGCGGTTGACGATGAACGGCACTTCCTGCTCGGTTAGCCCGCCATGCGAGCGCAACGGCTCGTTCAGCGCCGCCAGATCATGGCGATGTTCCGATGTGCCGATCGTCTTGTTCTCGGTCGAGACCAGCACGATGTCGCCGATGCGGTCAGCCGGCAGTTCGAAGCGCTCACAGGCCGTCCGGCTATCGACGACCAGCATGATGCCGTCAACCTTGGCCAGCCGCGCCATGATGCCCGCCTGGTCCGCGCCATCAGGCAAATAGGCGGTGGCGAAAGAGCCCAGCGCGCCATGGTGCACGACATAGGGGTCGGTGATCGGCAGGATGACGCGGGCGGCATCCTTGCCCAGCCATTCGTCAAGCAGGTCCTGGACGTAGACGACGTCGGGCGCACCGTCGGCCTTGTGCTTGGGCTTCATGCCATGGTCGGCGGTGACAACGATCGCGGCGCCCAGCGCATCGAGTTCGGTCAGGTACTTGTCGAACATCTCGTAGAAGGCGTTGGCCTGCGGCACGCCCGGTGCGTATTTGTGCTGCACATAGTCCGTCGTCGTCAGGTACATGATGTCGGGGCGGAATTCCCTCAGCAACTGGACGCCGGCGGCGAAGACGAATTCCGACAATTCGGCCGAATAGACTTCTGGCACAGGCAGGCCGAAATGCTTCGAGGCATTGTCGATGCCGTGCTCGCCAACCGTGGTCGTATCGGACTTCTCCGCCGAAAAGCACAGCGCGCGCCCTTCGTCGAAAGACAGACCCTTGCCGAGCAGCGCACGCAGCTTGTCTTTGGCGGTGACAACGGCAACCTTGGCACCCGCATCATAGAAGGCCTGAAAAATGGTCGGCGCGCGCAGGAAGCGCGGGTCGTTCATCATCACTTCCTTGCCGGTCTCGCGCTCGTAGAGATAGTTGCCGCAAATGCCGTGCACCGAGGGCGGGCGACCGGTGGCGATCGACAAATTGTTGGGATTGGTAAAGCTCGGAATGACCGAGTGTGCGAAACGCACCGTGCCCTTCTCCTTGATCCTGACCAGGGCCGGCATCAGCCCGGCCTTGATCGCTTCATCGAGATAGGCCGGCTCGCAGCCGTCGAGGCAGATGGCGATCGCCGGCACGCGCGGCCAGGCGTAGGTGCGGCCGTTGACCGCGACGTTGATGGGAGACATCTGGTTCATCAAAAATCCTCGAAATCGGCCGCTTCAGGCGGCGAGTTTGGCGCGCTCGGCGATTGCCGCGGCGGGTGGAGCGGCGGTGTCGACGCCCATTTCATCAAGCGACTGCGCCGCCGCCTCGACGACGCGACGCATGACATGTTCGTCCATCTGGCCGATGCAGCCGACACGGAAGGAGTCCACGACCGTCAGCTTGCCGGGGTAGATGATAAAGCCCTTGTCCTTCATCAGTTCGTAGAAGCGATCGAAGGCGAAGTTGGCGTGGGCCGGGTTGAAGAAGGTGACGATGATCGGCGACAGCCAGCGGTCCTTGAGCAATGTCTCGAAGCCGAGTTCGCGCATGCCCGACACCATGACGTCGCGGTTCCTGGTGTAGCGGGCACCACGGCCGGCGACGCCGCCTTCCGCCTCATGCTGGCGCAGCGCCTCCAGGAAAGCGGCGACGACATGCGTCGGCGGCGTGTAGCGCCACTGGCCGGTCTTGTTCATGTGCGCCCACTGCGCGTGGACGTCGAGCGACAGGGAATGGCTGCGCCCCTTGGCTGCCTCCAGTTCGCTCTTGCGGGCGATGATGAAGCCGAAGCCGGGCACGCCCTCGATGCATTTGTTGGCCGACGAGACCATCGCCTCATAGCGGATCTCGTTGACGTCGAGCGCGACGGCGCCGAACGCGCTCATGGAATCGACCAGCAGCTTGCGGCCCTTGGTGTGCACCGCCTCGGCGATCTCGGCGACCGGGTTCAAAATGCCGGAGCTGGTCTCGCAATGAATGGCTATGACGTGGGTGATGGCGTGGTCGGCTTCGAGCGCTGCCGCCACCTCGTCGCCGCGCGGCGGCAGGTAATCGCCCTTGTCAATCAGCGTATAGGGCCGGCCGAGATACTGCATGGTCTGGGCGGCACGAAGGCCGTAGGCACCATTGGCCAGCACCAGAACCTTGCCATCCCTGGGCACGAACGACCCCAGCATCGCCTCGACGCAGAACGAGCCTGAGCCTTGCATCGGCACGCAGTCGAACTCGCCGTTGGTGTCGCCGGTCAGCGCCAGTAGGCGGCGGCGCATGTCTGATGTCATGGCGCGGAAGTCGCCGTCCCACGATCCCCAGTCGCGCAGCATCGCCTGCTTGACCGAATAGGCCGTGGTGAGCGGCCCGGGGGTCAACAGATAGGGCTCGCCCAGCGCCGGCTTGGCCAGCGGCTCCGCGGCAAATTTCGTTTCGGCGAGCATGATGTCCTCCGACAGGTCGCTGCTTTTTTGATCTGGCGCCATTGTTGGCTGAGGGCACATATTTGTAAAATCGTTATTTTGTATCGACGTATCGATTTCAGTGATGATCCGATACAGACAGCAGAAGCTGCATGGCGCTCGTGACAGCTTCGTGAAACCCGGCAGGCCCATTCCAAGGCATAAACCGAATCGTTTGTTTCCGGCTTTTGCATAGCAGGGCTTATGATAGGCTGCTGGTAACCAGAGAGGCTCGGGAGCGAAGAAGATGCGCTATGTTCAGTTGCGGGCCTTTCATCAGGTGGCGATCTCCGGCGGCTTTTCGCGGGCGGCCGAAGCGCTGTTCCTGACCCAGCCGGCGATATCGGACCAGGTCCGCAAGCTCGAGGAAGAGTATGATGTCCTGCTGTTCAATCGTAACAAGAAGCAGGTCACGCTGACCCATTCCGGCCAGAAACTGCTCGAAATAACCCACCGCATGTTCGACACCGAGCAGCAGGCGCTTGAGCTTCTGACCGAGTCGCGCGCCCTGCGCTCCGGCACGCTGCGCATCGTCGCCGACGCCGCGCATCATCTGCTTCACATTCTGGGCAGCTTCCGCGCCCGCTATCCCGGAGTGCAGGTCTCGGTGCGAGCCGGAAACACCGAGAGGGTGATCAGCAGCCTCTACAGCTACGATGCCGATATCGGCGTGCTGGGCGAGGTGCCCGCCGGACGCGACTTCGAAGTGCTGAAACTGAACTCGACGCCGATCATCGCCTTCACCTCGATCGACCATCCGCTGTCGGGGAAGAAATCGCTGACGCTCAAGCAGCTCGCACAGGAATCCCTGGTCATGCGCGAGCGCGGCTCGAAGACGCGCCAGAAGCTCGAAGACCTGGCCGCCGCGTCGAAGATCGAACTCAGGCCTGTGATCGAGGCAGAAGGCCGGGAAGCCGTGCGCGAGATCGTCGCCTCGGGCGCCGGTATCGGCTTTGTCTCGGCGGCCGAATTCGGCCAGGATTCGCGGCTCATCCCAATCACCATCGACGCGCCCGAGACCTTGATGGACGAGGCGCTGATCTGCCTGCGCGAGCGCAGCGGCGGCAAACTGGTGCGCGCCTTTCTCGACATGGCGCGCTCGATGTCGACGGACTAAGCGGCGGCACGAATCTCCACCACATCGGCTTTCACCCGCTCCGATTTCGGATCGTAGGGGCTGCGCAGATGCGCGGTGGCCGCATGGCGTACGCCGGCTAGATCGATCTCGAAATGGCCGCCGCTCAGGAACACAGCATCCACGCCGGTTTCGTTTTCGATCAAGCTGAGCGCCACTGACTGGCCAAGCGTGTGGCCATAGGCGGCCGAGCGGACCTCGCCGACCGGCTTGCCGTCGCGCAGGACCAACTCGCCGCCCCACAGCATCGGCTCGGTGTCGTCGAGCGTAAGGAGTACGATACGCTTTGCCGGTGCCGACGACGAGGGTTTCGCGGCGGCAAGCGCATCGCGGCCGATGAAGCCACCTGGCTTGTCCATCGCCACGGCGAAGCCAAGCCCCGCCTGCCAGGGATTGATATCAGGCGTCAGTTCCCGACCCCAGGCCCGAAAACCCTTTTCAATGCGCAAGGCATCGAGCGCGTAGTAGCCGGCGTCGGCCAAACCGAATTCGCGGCCGCCCTCATGCAACGCCTCGTAGACGCCGACGGCGAATTCGGCCGGCACGATCAGTTCCCAGCCGAGTTCGCCGACATAGGTCATGCGGTTGGCATAGACAGTGGCGTAGCCGATATCGATCTCGCGGATAGTGGCGAAGGGAAAGCCGGCGTTGGAAAGATCGGCCGACGACAGTTTGCCGAGGAGATCGCGCGAACGCGGCCCCATTAACGCCAGCACCGCATAGGCCGAGGTGACGTCGGTCAGGACGGCATGCGCATCCGGCGGAATGTTCTTGACGATCCAGTCGGCGTCGTGGACCGCCTGGGCGGAACCGGTAACGATGAGGAATTTTTCCGCGCCAAGCCGCATCACGGTGAGATCGCTTTCGTAGCCGCCGCGCGCATTGAGCACGCCGGTGTAGATCGATGTGCCGACCGGCACATCGATGTCGCCGGCGCAGATGCGGTTCAACACGGCACAGGCATCGCGGCCCTGGACAAGAAGCTTGGCGAAGGAGGTCTGGTCGAAGATGGCGACGGCTTCGCGCGTCGCCTTCATCTCGCGCCGCACGGCCTCGTGCCAGTTCTGGCGACCGAAGGCATAGTCGTTCCCGGCTTTCTCTCCCGGCGCCGCGAACCAGTTGGCACGCTCCCAGCCCATCTTGGAACCGAAGCAGGCGCCCTTGGCGGCGAGCCGATCATAGAGCGGCGAGCGGCGGAACGGCCGCGCGGTATCCAATTCGCGGTTCGGCCACGGCATGGCGTAATGCAGGCCGAGCGTCTCCTTGACGCGGTCATGCAGCCAGCGCGGATTGTTGTTGAAAGCGGCGAAGCGCCTGATGTCGACCGGCCACAAATCCATGGTCGGCGCGCCGTTGACGATCCATTCGGCCAGTGCCTTGCCGGCGCCACCGGCACTGGCAATGCCCATCGAATTGAAGCCGGCGCCGACATAGAAATTCTTCAACTCCGGCGCCTCGCCGAGGAGGAAATTGTTGTCCGGCGTGAAGCTTTCGGGTCCGTTGTAGAATTTCTTGACTTCGGCCTGCGCCAGCCGCGGCACGCGCACCAGCGCGTTTTCCATCAGGATCTCGAACTGGTCCCAGTCGTCGGGCAGCAGCGCGAATTCGAAATTTTCGGGAATGCCGTTCATGCCCCACGGCTTGGCGTGCGGCTCGAAGCCACCCATCACCAGACCGCCGACCTCCTCCTTGAAGTAGATGAAGCCATCGGGGTCGCGCATGACAGGCAGGTCCGGATGCACACCCTCGATCCGGCCGGTGACGATGTACATGTGCTCGGCCGAATGCAGCGGCACCGAGACGCCGCACATCAGCCCGACCTTGCGCGCCCATTGGCCTGCGCAGTTGACGACGATCTCGGCGGCGATGTCGCCGCGGTCCGTCTCGACGCCGCAGGCGACGCCGTTTTTCACCGTGATGCCGGTGACCTGCACCCGCTCGAAGATTTTGACGCCACCATTGCGCGCGCCCTTGGCCAGCGATTGCGTGAGATCGGTGGGATTGGCCTTGCCGTCTCCGGGCAGCCAGACGGCGCCGACCAGATCGTCTGTCGCCATCACCGGCCAGAGCTCGGCTGCCTCGCGAGGCGAGATGACGTCGATCTCGACCCCTTGGGCACGCGCCGACGCGGCCGTGCGCTTCAACACCGTCATGCGGTCGGTGGTGCGCGCGACGGACAGCGAACCGCAGTTCTTCCAGCCGGTGGCGAGGCCGGTCTCGGCCTCCAGTTCGCTGTAGAGCTGCGTGGAGTACCGGATCAGGCTGGTCATGTTGGAATGGCTGCGCAGCTGACCGACAAGACCGGCCGCGTGCCAGGTGGTGCCGCCGCTGAGTTGTCCCTGCTCAAGCAGCACCACATCGCTCCAGCCCAGCTTGGTCAGATGATAGGCGACCGAGCAGCCGATGATGCCGCCGCCGACAATGACAGTTCGAGCCTGCGTGGGAAATTCATGTGCCATGAGCGTTCCGCCATTTGAGGGATGGCCGAGACATTACCATGGGAAAACCAAATATCAACTCATAATATCACAAAATATCACATCAAGCTGCAACGATGAGTTCAGGCCCCCTGTGCGAAAGCGCCTCGGCAAGCGCGAATTCGGGGTCGGTGTCGACGATTACCCCAGCGGCACGTTCGAAATTCGGAATTCTGAGCGGCGTCAGCTTGCCGAATTTGCTGCTGTCGAGCACGAAATAGGCCTTGCCGGCGAGGCTGATCATCCGGCCCCGCTGTTCGGCCCCGGCGCGGGTGAAATCGGTCACCTCGCCGACCGGAGACAGCGCTCCGCCACCCAGAAAGGCCATATCGACGCGAAAGCGCGCCATCGCATCGAGCGTGTCGATGCCGGAAGCCGCCTCCTCGCCCGGGTCGACTTCGCCGCCCAGCATGTGCACGCGCATGCCGGGAACATGGCATAGGTGCAGCGCTATCTTCAGGCTGGCCGTGCAGATCGTCAGATCACGCAGTTCCGTCATTGCATGCGCGATGGCCAAAGTGGTGGTGCCGGAATCGAGAAAGACCACCATGCCATCCCTGACCAGCCCGGCGGCCGCCCTGCCGATCGCGGCCTTGCCTTGGGAATTTTCCTGGCTGCGCTGGCTCATCGCGGGTTCGCTCGGTTCGAAGCGGGCGGCCCCGCCATGCACGATGCCGAGCCTGCCCTGGTCGGAAAGCAGCTTCAAATCGCGGCGGATGGTTTCGCGCGAGACGTCGAAGAACCCAGCCAGTTCGGCGACGCTAACGGAACCCTGGGCCCCCAGCCGCCGCAGGATCTCGTCATGGCGGCGCGGGGCAAGGGCACGTGCCGGCAGGCGGCTGACGGGAGACATGGCATCCTCGTGTCAAGCATTGATGTTGCAATATGTGGCAGCGAACCGGCGCGATGGCAACCACGCGCCACGATTGCGGGCTGCCCCTTTCCCTCGGGCTTAGGATTTTCGCGCCAGCCCGCCGCCCTCCGTCGCGTTGACCAGCGTGTCGCTTCCCTCGCGAAGATGCTGTCTCAGAAAGCTCACCGCCTTCTTGCCGTCGCGCCGGCGGCAGGCGGCCAGCAGATCGCGGTGTTCCGTCCGCGAGCGGGTGCGATAATCCGGATTCGACATCTCGAGCAGAAGAGTGGGTCCGCCCGGCATGGTCCGGGCGGAGAAATCAGTCAATCGACCTTTACGGCGACCACCGCGGCGCAGTCGCCGGCCTTGACCAAGCCAGGGAAATGCCGCGCCGCCAGCATGCCCGACATTTTGGCCCGGATTTCCTGCGGCGCGACGCCGGTGCGGCCGGTGGAATGGATGCGGGCCACCACCGCGCCCTCCTCGACAGGTTCGCCGAGATCGACCATGGTTTCGATCATGCCGTCATCCTCGGCGAAGCAGAAGCAATCGCCCGAGGGCATGTCCAGCCACTGCGTTCCGCCCGTCTCGGCCGCCCCGGCGACGATACCCTCATGACGCAGCACGTTGAGGATGCCGCGCCGCGCGATCCGCACCGTCTCGGCTCGCGACGTACCGCCACCGCCGAGCTCGGTGGTGACGAAGACCTTGCCCATCTCTTCGGCCGCCGTGTCATACATGCCGATCGCATCGATCTCGGTCATGCGCATCGAGAATGGTGCCGAGAATGCCGCCACCGCGGCAAAGGCTTTCTGCTCCAGCGCCTTGTCGGGCAAAGTGTGGGCGGCACAGAACGGTACGAAATCCAGCGTCCTGCCGCCGGAATGGAAGTCGAAGACGATGTCGGCGCGGGGAAGCAGCTCGCGTTGGAAATAATCGGCGATCTTCTGCGTCACCGTGCCGTCGGGCCGGCCGGGGAAACTGCGGTTCATGTTGCCCTTGTCGATCGGCGAGGTGCGCGTGCCGGCCCGAAAAGCAGGATAGTTCATCGCCGGCACGATGATGACGGTGCCGCTGACCTGGCTGGGATCGAGCGTGCGGGCGAGTTCGTAGAGCGCCAGCGGCCCTTCATACTCGTCGCCATGATTGCCGCCGGTCAGCAGCGCCGCCGGCCCCTTGCCGTTGCGGATGACGCAGATCGGGATCATCACCGAGCCCCAGGCCGAGTCGTCGCGGCTATAAGGCAAGCGCAGGAAACCATGCTGGACGCCGTCACGATCGAAATCGACGGTCGGCGTGACCGGCGACGGGCGAAGACTGGACATCGGGCTCAATCCTTCACCACCAGCTTGCGCGGCACGTTGGCCAGGCACTCCACACCGGTTTCGGTGATCAGGATCGATTCAGTGATCTCCAGCCCCATCGTCTCCAGCCACAGGCCTGTCATGAAATGGAAGGTCATGCCGGGCTTGAGTTCGGTGCGATCGCCGGGGCGCAGGCTCATCGTGCGCTCGCCCCAGTCCGGCGGATAGGAAAGCCCGATCGAATAGCCGGTGCGGTTGTCCTTGACGATGCCGTATTTCTTCAACACGGCGAAGAAGGCATTGGCGATGTCCTCGCAGGCATTACCCGGCTTTGCGGCGGCAAGGCCAGCTTCCATGCCTTCCAGCGTTGCCTTCTCGGCATCGAGGAATTCCTGCGTCGGCTTGCCGAGGAAGACGGTGCGCGACAGCGGGCAATGGTACCTGTTGTAGCAGCCGGCGATCTCGAAGAAAGTGCCCTCGCCCGACTTCATCGGCTTATCGTCCCAGGTCAGGTGCGGCGCCGAGGCGTCGGCGCCCGAGGGCAGCAGCGGCACGATCGCGGGATAGTCACCGCCAATGCCGCCGACGCCGCGCGTGCCGGCATCGTAGATCTCGGCGACGAGATCGTTCTTACGCATGCCGACTTCGATCTTGTCGACGATGCGCTGGTGCATCGCCTCCACGATGCGAGCGGCCTTGCGCATATAGTCGATCTCGGTTGGGCTCTTCACCGCGCGCTGCCAGTTGACCAGCGCGGTGGCATCGACGAAGCGGGCGTTGGGTAAATGCTTCTGCAGCGAGGCGAAGGCGGCGGCGGAGAACCAGTAATTGTCCATCTCGACGCCGACGGTGTGCTTGCCCCAGCCGCGATCGGTCAGCACACCCGATAGGAAATCCATCGGGTGGCGCTCGGTCGACTGCACATAGTGGTCGGCATAGCCGACGATGTTGTCATGGGCGAGGTAGGCGGTGCGCTTGGCGCCGTTCGCGTCCTGGCCACGGCCGTACCAGACCGGCTCGCCCGATGGCGGCACGATGACCGCCTGGTGGACGTAGAAGGACCAGCCGTCGTAGCCGGTGAGCCAGGCCATGTTGGAGGGATCGCTGACGATCAAAAGATCGACGCCTTTCGCCTCCATGGCTTTCCGCGTCTTGGCGAGGCGTTCCGCATATTCGCTTCGCGAGAATTTCAGGTTCGGCTGCATTTTGTTGGTCCTCGTTTGTTGGGGCTGGAGCCCGTTTCAACTCGTTGAATCTGGCTCCAGGGAATTTTTTGATTGAGCATGATCTGCGGGGGAAAACCGGTTGCCATTTTCCGGATCATGCTCCTGCGGCCGGCGTCAGCTTTCAAAGATCGTTCCGGCTTTCGCGGCCAGCGCACGGTCGCGGGCGAGCGTGGCGATCGCCGTATCCTGCACGCCCGTGCCCGTCAGATCGGCGATGGTGATGTCGCTGGCCGAGCGCCGGCCATGTCTCGCGCCGGCGATGATCTGGCCGAGCTCGGTCACCTCCGCGTCTCCAGCCATCAAGCCCGCCGCGATGGCATGGCGCAATTCGCCCAGGCGCCGCGTCTGTTTCGCGCTGTCGGCGACATAGAGATCGGCCATGCGCAGGATCGCCGGCGCTATCTCGTTCTTGTGCTCGGCGTCCGAACCCATGGCGGTGATGTGCTGGCCGGCCGAGACAAACCCTGCCTTGATCAGTGGTTCGGTCGACGGGGTGGTCGTGACGATGATGTCGGCACCGGCAACAGCGTTGGCTGCGTCAGTCTCGGCGCGCACGTCAATGCCGAGCCTTTCGCGTAAGGTGGTCGCGGTCACTTCGGCCTTGGCGGCATCGCGCGCCCAGATGCGGGCCTGCGTGATCGGCCGCACCAGCGTCAGCGCTTGCAGTTGCAGCCCAGCCTGCACGCCGGCGCCGAAGATCGACGCGACCGACGAGTCCGGCCGCGACAGATGCTTGGCCGCGACGGCTCCCGCAGCAGCGGTGCGAACATCGGTGAGATAGCCATTGTCGAGCAGCAAAGCCTCGACCAACCCTGTCTTCGACGACAGCAGCACCATCATGCCGTTAACGCTGGGCAGGCCAAGTTTGGGATTGTCGAAGAAGCCGGGGCTGATCTTGATGGCGAAGCCATCGATACCAGGCACATAGGCGGTCTTGACGTCAACCTCGCCGCGATGCTGGGGGATATCGAGCCGCAGGATCGGCGGCATCGCCACCGGCAGCGTGGCGAGCGCACGAAAAGCGTTCTCGACACAGGCGACGGCGTCGAGATCGAGCGTCACGATTGCGCGCAGTTCAGCTTCGGTGAGGATGGTCATCCTGCTCATGCGGCGCGCTCCGAAATCGATGGCATTTCCCCGCAGACAATCTTCCTGTGCAGTTGCATGTCGATGTTGCGGCCGGAAAGCAGAACCACAACCGGCCCCTCCGCCTTGACCTTGCCGGCGAGCAGCGCCGCGATGCCTACCGCACCGGCTCCCTCGACGATCTCGCGTTCCTGTTCATAGGCGTGGCGAATGCCGGCAGCGATTTCGTCCTCGCTGAGCAGGACGACATCGTCGAGCAGGTCGCGGCACATGGCGAAGGTCAGCCGGTTGTCGAGGCCGATGCCGCCGCCGAGCGAATCCGCCAGCGTCGGCAGTTCCTCGACCAGCACGGGGCGGCCCGCATCGAGGCTGGCCTTCATTGCCGCCCCGCGCGCCATCGAGATGCCGACGACTCTGGTTCCGGGACGGACGCCCTTGACGGCGGCCGCTACACCCGAGGCCAACCCACCTCCGGACAGTTGCACCAGCACGAGAGCGGCATCCGGGACCTGCTCCATCACCTCCAGCCCGAGCGTGCCTTGACCGGCAATGATGGCCGGATGGTCGAAGGGCGGCAGCATGACAAGCCCCTCCTCCGTCACCAGCCGCTCGACCTCGTGCTGGGCATCGTCCTGGCTGTTGCCGACGATACGGATTTCCGCGCCGAGGCGGCGAATTTCGTCCAGCTTATTCCTGGGTACCAGTCGAGACATGCAGATCACAGCACGCATGCCCTCGAGCTTTGCCGCATGCGCAAGCGCACGGCCATGATTGCCGGTCGATGCCGCGACGACGCCGCGCGCCTTCTCCCCTGCGCTGAGCGAAGCGACGGCGTTCGAAGCGCCCCGCAATTTGAAGCTGCCGGTGGTCTGGCGGTGCTCGAGCTTGAGTTGAACCGGGACGCCCAGCCTTTCGGAGAGACTTGCCGAAAGCACGATCGACGTGCGCTCGATCTTGCCGGCAATTCGCTCGCGCGCGGCACGGATATCGCCAAGGGTCACGGTCGCCATGGTCGTCAACCGCGCGGCAAGGGCAGCGTCATCAGACGGCCGAATTCGGGATGGGCTGTCTCATCACCGCAAAGGCGCAGACAATTCCAGGCGGTCGCCTGATTGCTGGTCACCACCGGGCGGCCGATCGCCTGTTCCATGCCAGTGACCGCCAGCGCGCCGCGTAGCGCCGTGCACGACACGAACAGCGCGTCTGCCTGCGGATGCATCGCCCGGCGCGCGAGATTGATGAGGGCTGCCGGGGCAATGCGCGCCATCTCGCGGTCGTCCTCGAAGCCGAGACAGGTGAAGCTTAGGACTTCGAAGCCACGTTCGGCGAAATAGGTCGCCATCGGTCTGGAGGTTTCCACGGTATAGGGCGTGAGGATGCTGATCCGGCGCACGCCGAAGGCGTTCAGCCCGCGCACGCCAGCAATCGGAGGAGTGACAACGGGTATACCTGACTTGGCGGCCTGGATCGCCGTCTCGATCTCGCGATCGCCAATCACCACCGAGGCCGACGTGCAGGAGTAGCAGATGGCGTCGAGCGGCTCGTCGGGCAGGATCAAGGCAGCGCCCGCCGTCAGCGCCGGCTGCATCTTGCGCAGGTTCTCAGGCGTCGTCGGGTTGGCGTAGGGAATGCGCGCGACATAGACGCCGATCCGTTCGCTCGCCACCATGCGGCGAAAATCCGGCTCGGTCGTGTGGTCGGTGGCCAGGATGATCAGCCCGACACGCCGCTCCAGCGGACGCTCATCGAGCGTTGGCCGGTCGGGCACAAGCTTGATCTCGGACAAGGGCTTCATCTTTTATCTTTCGATCTTGCCGTAGCGGCGTTCCAGCCAGCGCAGCAGCACGACCGAAATCAGGCTGATGGCGAGGAAGAAGGCGCCGACCAGCGTGATCGGCTCAAGGTAGCGATAATAGGTGTTGGCGACGCTTTTCGCCTGGTTCATCAGCTCCAGCACTGTGATCGCGGAGAGCAGCGGCGTCTCCTTGAACATGGCGATGAAGTAGTTGGCCAGCGCCGGGATCATCGGCGGAATAGCCTGCGGGATGATGATGTGGGACCAGGTCTGCCGCGCGCTGAGATTGCACGCCTTGGCGGCTTCCCACTGACCACGCGGCACATTGTCGATGCCGGCGCGGTAGACCTCCGCCGTGTAGGTGCCGTAGTGCAGGCCAAGTCCGATGACGCCGGCGACCAGCGGCGGCAAGAGAATGCCGATGTCGGGCAAGACGTAGAAGATGAAATAGAGCTGCACCAGGAGCGGTGTGCCGCGGATGAATTCGGCCACCCAACCGACGGTGCGCGACAGCGCCTTGTTGGGCGAGCGGCGCGCCAGCGCGATGCCCAGACCGACGATCGCGGCCAGCACCGAGCCGAGCAGCGTCGCCAGGATGGTGATCTTCACCCCCTGGATCAGGGTCGGCAGGATCTGCCGGACAAAGTCCCAGTCCCAATCCATCAGCGGACCCAATTCATCAGGAATGCTCTGGCCATCAGACGCGCACTCCGTCGAGGCCGCGCGCCATGCGGCGTTCCAGCGAGCGCACACCCCACGAGATGAGCAGCGCCAGGATGAAATAGATGATGAGGATGGTGGTGAACGGCACCATGGTGTTGCCGGTCTGGGCGCGCACCACCTGTGCCTGGAACGTCAGGTCGGCGAGCGAGATCAGCGAGACCACCGATGTCGCCTTGAGCAGCTCGATGGCATTGTTGCCGAAGGTCGGCAGCATCACCAGAAACGCCTGCGGCAGGATGACGTGTCGCATGCCTTGCCAACGGCCGAGATTGAGCGCGACGCAGGCCTCATGCTGTTCGCGGCCGATCGACTGCACGGCGCCGCGCACCACCTCGGCTGCATAGGCGCCCACATTCAAGCCCAGCGCCAACACACCGGCCTGCAGCGGGGTCAGTTCGAAGCCCACCAGCGGCAACACGAAATAGGCGAAGAACAGCTGCACGAAGATCGAGGTGCCGCGGAAGAACTCGATATAGGCCGTGGCCAGGGCCCGCAGCACGAAGAAGCGCGACAGGCGCCCCATGCCGGCGAGAAAGGCCATGATCAGGGCGAGCACCGACCCCATCAGCGTCAGCTCGATGGTGACAAGCGCTCCCTGCAATATCAGGCCGAAATAGCCGGACCACTGGGTCATTGAGTTGAAGTTTCCAACGTTGGTTTCAGCTTCCTTCTCCCCGTTTATGGGGAGAAGATGCCGGCAGGCAGATGAGGGGCAGCGCTAGCTTGTCCAAATATGGCGCCGCCCCTCATCCGTCACTTCGTGACACCTTCTCCCCGTGAACGGGGAGAAGGCAAGAAAGACGCCCTTATTTCGCCGCGCAGAGCTTGTCGCGCGTGGTCGACATAGCCGCCGCCGCCGAGAAGCCGTAGGGCTCGATAATCTTTGCGAACTCACCCGACTTCTTCATCTTGGCGAGTTCGACGTCGAAGGCATCGCGCAACGCCTCGTCGCCCTTCTTGAAGGCCGCGCCGTCGCAATAGACCGGCGCGCCCTGCACCGGGGCGATGACTTCGAGGTTCGGATCGGTGGCCTTCTTCATCAGGTCGTTGATCGAAAGGACAGGCAGCGAATAGGCGTCGATGCGGCCGTCCTGCACCATCTTCAGGCCACTCTGGCCGTCCGGCACGACGATGACGCGTTCGCGTGGCACGCCGGCGTTGAGCGCAAGCTTCTCCTCGGTGCCGCCGCCCGGCGCGCCGATGGTGGCTGACGTGTCCTTGGCGACATCCTCGTAGCTCTTGAAGCCTTTCGGATTGCCCTTCTTCACCAGCATCGCTTCGGCGTCGCACAGAACCGGCTCGGAATAGGCAACCGCGGCGCAACGCTCCGGCTTCATGAACAGGCCGGCGGTGACGACGTCGAAGCGGCCGGCCTGCAGGCCGGGAATCATGGCGCCATATTCCGAGATCGAGGCGGCGACATCGGCAACGCCCAGCCGCTTGAATATCTCGCGCGCGACGTCGGGCGCGGCACCCGAAACCTTGCCGTCGGCGGCGACAGCCGTATAGGGCGGCTCATTGGCGATGGCCAAGCGAGCGAAGCCTTGCGACTTCAGCTGTTCGAGCTTGCTGTCGTCGGCCGAACCCGTGATCGAGGCGGCCAGAACCGCCGAAAGCGCGAGACCGGCGACGCCGGCCAGAGTTCCAAGTTTCTTCATTGTTCCCAACTCCTTGTTCTTGTCTTGGTTTGCGTGATCTTAGGACGGCTCAACCGCCCATAGGGACGGCATCGCCGCCTTTGGCATGCGGTCAGACACGATGTCCGGCCGCGATGATCTTCTTCAGGAACCCTTGCGTGCGCTCCTGCTTGGGATTGCGGAAAATCTCGTCGGGCTTGCCTTCCTCGACTATCCTGCCGCGATCGAAGAACAGCACCCGGTCGGCGAAGTCGTGGGCGAAACCCATCTCGTGGGTGACCAGCAGCATGGTCATGTCGGTCTCGGCGCAGAGCCGCCACAAGACGTTGAGCACCTCCTCGACCAGTTCCGGGTCGAGCGCCGACGTCACCTCATCGAACAGCATGATCTTCGGCTGCAAAGCAAGCGCACGGGCGATCGCCACGCGCTGCTTCTGACCGCCTGACAGCTGCGCCGGCATCGCCTTCGCCTTGTCGGCCATGCCGACCATCTCAAGCAGTTCCATCGCCCGCTTCTGCGCGGCGGCGCGCGGCGTGCCCTTGGTCAGCATCGGCGCCAGGGTCACATTGTCGATGACGCTCTTGTGCGGAAACAGGTTGAACAGCTGGAAGACCATGCCGGTCTTCTGGCGCATCCGCGCCAGGTGGCGCTCGTCGGCCGGCAGCAGCTGACCGTTGCGCTCCATGTGGTAGAGTTGCTCGCCGTCGATCTGGATGTGACCGCCGTCGATGCGCTCCAGCGTCATCAGGATGCGCAGGATCGTCGTCTTGCCCGAGCCGGAGGGGCCGATCAGCGCCAGCTTCTCACGCGGCATGACCTGCATCGACAGGCCGTCCAGAACCTTGAAGCTGCCAAAGCTCTTCGAGATGCTGTCGATCTTGATGATGGGCGCGGTTGCGGACAAATGAATTTCCCCGTGCTGGAGAAGCCTGGTGCCCCTAACGATGCGGAACGCGCCAAATCATGTCAATTGGGAAAATAATATCATGACAATTATTCTGATTGCGCACATTCTCTGGTCGATCCCAGCCGGCTTTTTGGGCATGCCTATGTCAGAACGCCCTGGTGTATTGGGTGGCATGCTCAGATTGCAAGCAGCAGATGCTCCGGATCGCCAAGCAAGAGCTTGGTGACAACGCCGAGACCTGCGCGCAGTTCCCCCTCGGTGGTCGAACCCAGCGAAATGCGCACCGCCGGATGCCAGGGGGTATCCGAAATACGGAAGGAGGTGCCCGGCGCAATGGCCACGCCTTGCAGCCGAGCCTGGGCGACAAAGCTTTCCTCGGAACGGTCGGCCGACAGTTGCAGCCAGATATGCAACCCGTCGCGACGGGCACGGTAGTCGACGCCGGCCAGCACCTCGCCCGCGATGTCCTGTCGCCGCCGCAACGCCGCGCGCTGCCAGCGCACCAGCTCCATCGCGGTGCCGTCGGTCACCCATTTGGTGGCGATCTCGGCCACCAGCGGTGTCGCCATCCAGTTCGAAACTAGATGCCGGTTGGCGACAGCGGCAACGTAGCGATCGGGCGCGGCGAGATAGCCGATGCGCAGGCCGGGCACGGTGATCTTGGTGAAGGAGGTGACGTAGAGCGTCCGTTCCGGCGCGAAAGCGGCGACCGGCGGCGGTCGATCCTCGACCAAGGGACCCAGCACGTCGTTCTCGATGATGGCGATGTCGTGCTTGCGCGCCACCGCCGCGATCTGCTCGCGACGCTCCGCATCCATGAGCGTTGCCGTGGGATTGATTACCGAAGGCTGCACGAAGACGGCGCGGATGTCGGACAGCCGGCAGGCTTCGTCCAGCGCTTCCGGAATCAGGCCATTGCCATCGATCGGCAGGCCTTGAAGATTGAAGCCGAGATAGCGCGCCAGCGGCACCAGCGTATGATGACCGATCGCCTCGGTGGCAACGGTGGAGCCGGGCGGCGCCACGCTCATCAGCGCCACCGTCATGCCGGCGGTGGCGCCATTGGTGAGGCTGATATTCTGCGCGGAGGCGTCCAGCCCGCACAGGTTCAGCCATTCGACCGCCACGGCACGGTGGCGCGGGAACACCATATTTGGCCGGAACGACAGTGCCGAACTCGACGGCAGGTTTTCGGCGAGCCAGCCCAGCGCCTGCTTCATCCGCTCCAGGTGCATCGGCTCGCAGACCGGCTTCAGGATCGACAGGTCGATGACTTCGCCCAGGCGCTCCGGCAGATAAGGCGGCTCCGGTTCGCGGCGCTGCGTCTGCACAAAGCTGCCGCGACCGATCTCGCCCGAAATCAGGCCGCGCCGGATCAGTTCCTCATAGGCACGACTGACCGTCTGCACTGAGAGCTTGAGGTCGTCGGCCAGGCGGCGGTGGGTCGGCAACCGCGCGCCGTTGGCGAGGCGGCCGTCGTGGATGGCGCGTGCGAACTGGTCGGCCAACGATTGATAGGCCGGCCGCCGGATGAGCGCGGGATCTGGGTGCCACAATGTCATGACTTATTAGAGATCGAAATCAGTGCAATTGACAATCGAAATAATGCGCCGTCATGGTACGATCGACGAAAAAGTAGGCGCTGATGACTGCTGCGAAACTCGACGCGATCGACCTCAAAATCCTCGACGCCATCCAGCGTGATGGACGCATCACCAAGCTGGCGTTGGCCGAGCAGGTCGGGCTGTCGCCGACGCCGTGCTGGATGCGGCTGCGCAAGCTGGAAAAGGCCGGCATCGTCTCGGGTTATCATGCCCGGATCGCCATGCGCGTTGTGGCGCCAGTCGCCACCGTACTGATGGAGGTGACGCTGGCCAGCCATCGCCAGGCCGATTTCGACCGCTTCGAGCGCGTCGTCCGCGACATTCCCGAGATCGTCGCCTGCTGGTCGGTGGGCGGCGGCGTCGATTATGTGCTGAAGGTGATGGCGCGCGACATCGACGCCTATCAGCGGCTGGTCGACGGCTTGCTCGATCGCGAGATCGGCATCGACCGCTACTTCACCTACATCGTCATCAAGACGGTGAAGGATGACATCGCGCTGCCGATAGCGGACCTGCTGCCGGCGTCGACCTAGACCGGAGAGATCGACTGCCCCCTCACCGCAATAGAGAGACTCTCTCTACGGCCAGGCGTCCAAACAGCCTCTCTGTCTGCCGGTGATGGGTAGTCTCCCCGCATCAAACCGAACCGGGAGGCTTCGACCATGTCCGCGCATTTCGCCCGCTCGCATCGCCACGAAGCGCTCGACCGGCTCGCCGACCGCCGGCTGCTGCGCGAACTCGCCTATATCGACGGCCACTGGACGGCAAGCGAGGCGGCCGAGAGTTTCGAGGTCACCGATCCCGCGACCGGCACCACCGTGGCCTTCGTCGCAGCGCTCGATGCCGGCCAGACGACAAAAGCCATCGACGCCGCCGCGCGCGCCTTTCCGGCCTGGCGGGCGCTGCTGCCGCAGGAGCGCTCCAAAATTCTGCGAAAATGGTTCGAGCTGATCATCGCAGCGAAAGACGACCTCGCTTTGCTGATGACGCTTGAGCAGGGCAAACCGCTCAAGGAGTCGCTTGGCGAAATCGACTACGCCGCCTCTTTCATCGAGTGGTATGCCGAGGAAGCAAAACGCCTCAACGCCGAGAGCGTCACCAGCCATCTGCCGAACGCGGAAATGATGGTGCGGCGCGAACCACTCGGCGTCGTCGGCGTGGTCACGCCGTGGAATTTTCCTTCGGCGATGCTGACCCGCAAGGCAGCCGCCGCTCTTGCCGCCGGCTGCACCATCGTTGCCCATCCGTCTTCTGAGACACCACTTTCGGCGCTGGCGCTGGCCGAACTCGGCGAACGCGCCGGACTGCCGGCCGGCGTTTTCAACATCGTCACCGGCAAGGCCGCGACGATCGTTGGACGCATGTGCGAAGATTCGCGCGTGCGCGCCATGAGTTTTACCGGCTCGACCGAGATCGGCCGGCTGATCGCCGCCCAAAGCGCGCCGACGATGAAGCGGCTGGTGATGGAGCTTGGTGGTCACGCGCCGCTGATCGTCTTTGCCGATGCCGATCTCGACAAAGCGGTGACCATTGCCATCGACGCCAAATTCGCCACATCAGGCCAGGACTGCCTTGCGGCCAACCGCATCTATGTCCAGCGTCCGCTCTATGACCGCTTCTGCGCCGCTTTCGCCAAGCGCGTCGAGGCGCTGCGGGCCGGCAATGGCCTCGACGACATCGACATCGGGCCGCTGATGCATGAGCGCGCCGTCAAGAAGGTCGAGGAACAGGTCGCCGACGCCGTGGTTCTCGGCGCGCGTTGCCTCGCCGGCGGCAAGCGCCATCAGGCCGGACCGCTCTTCTACCAGCCGACGCTGCTGGCCGATGTCGCCGACGACGCGCTGATCATGCGCGAAGAGACCTTTGGTCCGGTCGCCGCCGTCACGCCTTTCGACAGCGAGGACGAAGTCATCGCCCGCGCCAATGCGACCGAATATGGCCTGGTCGCCTATGTGGTGACCGAGAACGGCGCGCTCCAGCAGCGCATGGGCCGCGCGCTCGACTACGGCATGGTCGCCATCAACCGTGTGAAGATCACCGGCGCGCCGATCCCGTTCGGTGGCGTCAAGCAGTCCGGCATCGGCCGCGAAGGTTCGCGCCACGGGCTAGAAGCTTTCACCGACCTCAAATACCTTTGCCTGGATGTGGCGTAGGCTCGCACCCGGATCTCTTTCAAGGAGTTAAAAATGCTCGACCAATCCAACGAACTCGCCGCATGGGATCGCGACCATTTCTTCCATCCCTCAACACATATGGGCACCCACGCACGCGGTGAATCGCCGACGCGGATCATGGCCGGCGGTGAAGGCGTCACCGTCTGGGACAACAATGGCAGGAAGAGCATCGATGCCTTCGCCGGCCTCTATTGCGTCAATGTCGGCTATGGCCGCCAGAAGATATCAGATGCCATCGCGACCCAGGCGAAGAACCTGGCCTATTACCACGCCTATGTCGGGCACGGCACCGAGGCGTCGATCACGCTCGCCAAGATGATCATCGACCGCGCGCCGAAGGGCATGTCGAGGGTCTATTTCGGCCTCTCCGGTTCGGATGCCAACGAAACCAACATCAAGCTGATCTGGTACTACAACAATGTGCTGGGGCGGCCGGAGAAGAAGAAGATCATCTCGCGCTGGCGCGGCTATCACGGCTCGGGTGTCATGACGGGCTCGCTGACCGGGCTGGACCTCTTCCACAACGCCTTCGACCTGCCGCGCGCACCAATCCTGCATACCGAGGCGCCGTACTATTTCCGCCGCGTCGACCGCTCGATGAGCGAGGAGCAGTTCTCGCAGCATTGCGCCGACAAGCTCGAGGAGATGATCCTCGCCGAAGGGCCCGAAACCGTCGCCGCCTTCATCGGCGAGCCGATCCTCGGCACCGGCGGCATCGTGCCGCCGCCCGCCGGCTATTGGGAAAAGATCCAGGCGGTGCTGAAGAAGTATGATGTGCTCCTGGTCGCCGACGAGGTGGTGACGGGCTTCGGCCGGCTGGGCACCATGTTCGGCTCCGACCATTACGGCATGAAGCCCGACCTTATCACCATCGCCAAGGGCCTGACCTCGGCCTATGCGCCGCTGTCGGGCGTCATCGTGGCCGACAAGATGTGGCAGGTGCTGGTGCAAGGCTCCGACAAGCTCGGCTCGCTCGGCCATGGCTGGACTTATTCGGCGCATCCGATCTGCGTTGCCGCCGGCGTCGCCAATCTTGAACTGATCGATGAGATGGACCTGGTGCGGAATGCTGGCGAGACCGGCGCCTATTTCCGTGCCGAACTGGCCAAGGCCGTCGGGGGTCACAAACATGTCGGCGAGGTGCGTGGCGACGGCATGCTGGCGGCGGTGGAATTCGTCAAAGACCGCGACGACCGTGTCTTCTTCGATGCTTCGCTGAAGATCGGGCCGCAAATTGCCACGGCCCTTGCCGCGAGCGGCGTCATCGGCCGCGCCATGCCGCAGGGCGACATTCTTGGCTTCGCGCCGCCGTTGTGCCTGACCCGCGAGGAAGCCGACATCGTGGTGGCCAAGACCGCCGATGCCGTGAACAGCGTATTTGCCAATCTCTGAGACCGACTCATGAATGCCATAACCAAAACCCTCCCCGCCACCATGGCCGCCGTGCTGCTCACCGGGCACGGCGGACCGGAAAAGCTCGTCTACCGAACCGATGTGAAAGTGCCCGCGCCTGCGTCAGGTGAAGTGCTGGTGAAAGTCACCGCTTGCGGCATGAACAATACCGATGTCTGGGTGCGCCAGGGCGCCTATGGCACGGAAGAGGACGCGGCCGCCGTTTCGACTTGGCGCCGCCAGGGCAACACGCTGACCTTCCCGCGCATCCAGGGCACCGACACTGTCGGCACCATCGTCGCCGTCGGCGAAGGCGTTTCGTCCGATCGAATCGGCGAACGGGTGATGGTCGATTTCTCCATCTACAACCGCGACGACGATTCACTGGCCGACATCGACTATATGGGCCATGGCCGCGACGGCGGTTATGCCGAGTATCAGACCGTGCCGGCCGAGAACGCGCATGTTGTCGACACCATTTTGAGCGACGTCGAACTCGCCACCTTCTGCTGCGCCTATCTCACCGGCGAACAGATGCTGGAACGGGCCAAGCTCAAGGCAGGCGAGCGCGTGCTGGTCACCGGCGCGTCGGGCGGCGTCGGCTCCGGCATCGTGCAACTGGCGCGGGCGCGTGGAGCCATTCCCTTTGCTGTCGTAGGCAAGGGCAAGGAAAAGGCGGTGCTCGACATCGGCGCCGAGGCGGTCATCGCCCGTGGTGTCGCGGACCTGCCGCAAGCCGTGACAGAGGCGACCGGCGGCCAGCCGATCGATGTGGTCGCCGATCTCGTTGGCGGCGCGATCTTCAACGATCTGCTGCGCATCCTGAGGCCGGAGGGCCGCTACACCACGGCCGGCGCGATCGCAGGTCCGGTCGTCCAGCTCGATCTCAGGACCATGTATCTGAAACAGTTGCAGTTGCACGGATCGAGCCAGGGCACGCGCGCGGACTTCCGCCGTATCGTTCGCTATATCGAAGAGGGCAAGATCCGGCCGCTTGTCGGCGGCGTCTACAAACTCTCCGATTTCCACCGCGCACAAGCTGATTTCGTCGCCAAGGATTTCGTCGGCAAGCTGGTGGTGGTGCCCGACGCCGTCGCGAGGTGACCTGCCGAAACCTGCATTTCGCCTGAAGCGCCCCTCGCCTGCTGCTGCCATGATCGGAATGGCTTGCAGACCAGCCGGTAAGCCGCCACAAACGGCGACGCCCGCCGCGCCGTCGGCCCGGGCATACGGTCACGGGATACAGGCGAGACATGACAGCCCGAATGATACTGCTCGACGCCAAGCCGCTTGGCATCGAGGATGTCGCCGAGATCGCGCGGCGCAATGCGCGGCTGATGTTGGGCGAGGAGGCGATGCGCCGCATCCGGGCGAGCCGCACGCTCGTCGAGCAGCTGACGCAACTCGGCAAGCCGATGTACGGCGTCACCACCGGCCTCGGCGCCTGCGTCGACACGCCGCTCGCGCAGGCCGATCTGATCGCCTTCCAGCACAGCGTGCCGCTCAGCCACAGCATGGGCATCGGCCCGGCCCTTCCCACCGAGGCGGTCCGCGCGCTGATGGCCGCGCGCATTTCGGGAATGGCCGCCGGCGGCACCGGCACTTCCGAACGCGTGGTGATGGGCCTTGTGGCGGCACTCAACGCCGGCGTCCATCCGGTGATCCCGACCTGGGGATCGATCGGAGCGGCGGACCTTGCCCATCTCGGCCACATGGCGCGAGCGCTGCGCGGCGACGGCGAGACGGAGTTCCAGGGCAGGATCATGCCGTCGGCCGAGGCGCTCGCGCTCGCCGGGCTCGAACGGCTCGACCTGCGCGAGAAGGATGGCCATGCCATCATCGTCGCCAACAGCCTGTCGACCGGCACGGCTTGCCTCTGCCTGGAGGATGTCGCCCACCTCATCGACTGGTCGCTGGCCGCGGTGGCACTCAACCACGAAGCGTTCCGCTCGTCACTCACCGCCATCGATGAAGCTGCGCTGTCGGCGCGACCGGCGTTCGGCCAGCGGGAGATCGGGGCGCGGCTGCGGGCGGAACTCGCTGGAAGCGGGCTCTGGAGGGAGAACGCCGCGCGGCGGCTCCAGGATCCGCTCAGCTATCGCTGCGTGCCGCAGGTGTGGGGCGGCCTGTTGCATGCGTTCGAACAGGCGAAGCTGGCAACGGAGATCGAACTGGCCCATTCCGGCGACAACCCGGTGATCCTACCCGAGGACGGACGCGTCGTCTCGAACGGCAATTTCGACCTCACCGCGATGACGCTGGCCTGGGAGCAGCTCGGCCAGGCGCTTGCGCATTGCGCCGTGGGCACCGCCAACCGCTGCATGAAGCTGATGTCGCCGACGGTGGCGGAACTGCCGCGCTTCCTGTCGGCCAGGGGCGGCAGCCGCCAGGGCTACGCCGAATTGCAGAAACCGCTTGCCGCGCTGGAGGCCGAGATCCGGCATCTGGCCAACCCGATGTCGCTCAGCCCGCTTGCCGTATCGGACGGGATCGAGGACCAGTCGTCGATGGCACCACGGGTGGTGGCCAAGACAGCCGAGATTGTGGAACGCCTGCGCTATCTCGTGGCGATGGAGCTGATCTTCGCGGCGACGGGCGTGGAGTTGCGCGGCGTCGTCGACAGCATGGGCGAAGGACCACGGCGCACCTATGCCGCCGTGCGTGCGCTCGTCAGCCCGCTCGACGATGACCGCGAGATGAGCGCGGACATGACGCGGGTCGCCCGGATGGTGGCGGGTCCCCGAGACTGAGTTCCGGCTTATCGCTGGAAAGGTCCCCTGAGATTGAGGTTCTCGGCCAGAAGGCAGAAGCGGTCGATCAACCGGACAAGGTCCTCGCCCTGCTCGGCGACAACGGCGCCTCGCTCGGCAGGCGAGTTATCGGAGAGAGCCTTCCACAACCGGCCTTGCCGATCGCAGAGATCCGCCAGCTCGGAACATTCGCTAGCGGTCAGTTTCAAGAGCTGGCCGGAGGTCACCAATCCAATGCCTGGAGGCGTGGTTGCTCCAAGGGAAAGATAGGCCGGCGGCACGCTGCCTTTTGCGTTCGTCACCGACTTTCGGCAGATGACATCGAAGATCTGGTCGACGGCCTGCTTGGCGCCGGCGACGCGCGAGGGATGATCCGTATCGGCTGCCGCATGCGGCAGAAGCTCGAGTTTTCCGCTGTGCTTCTCGACGAGGCCGAGATAGGGCAGCATCGGTCCGGAAAGGCGACCGGTCGCGGCATCCTTGAACAGGTCGGCATCGATCGCGGCATGACGCACCCTGCCCGAGGACAAGGCTTCGCCGAGGGCCGCAACGTCGACAAGCTCGCCGCGATCGTAGTTGACCAGCACCGCGCCTTTGTTCACGCGCGACAGGACATCCGCGCCGATGAGCCCGGCATTGGCGTAGCGGCCGGTCTGCGCATCCTGCTTGCCCAGGCCGACATGAACACTCAACACATCGGCACCATCAGCCGCATCGAGGAGGTCCGCCGCATAGACAAAGCCTTCGGCCTCTATCCAGTCCCGATGCCGGGGCCGTGCGTGGATCACCACGCGCATGCCGAAGGCCTGGGCAAGTTTGGCCACCTCCCTGCCGATATTGCCGTAGCCGACGATCGCGATCGTCTTGCCTTCGAGCTTTTCGGTCGGGAAATCGCGCAGCTCCCTGCCGGTGTCGAAGGCGCCGCGCGCCACCCGGTTGTGAAGCAAGTCCACCGGGAGATCCGGCAGCACTTTCAGGATCGCCTTCATCACCATCTGCGCCGTGGCGCGGCTGTTGATGCCGGGCGTATTCATCAGCACGGCCGTACCGCCTTCGCCGCTGCCGCCGCCCCAGGAGTGCGAACCCATATTGCCGGTGCCGGCGCCGATGCGGACGCCGGCGAGCGGAAAGACGGTTTCGGCGGGCAGGAAGGTCGCGGCGGCAATGACGGCATCATAGCGTCCATCGCCGGCGACTTCGATCAGCTCTTCGCGGGTGCTGAGGTCCGGCTGATAGAAGAAATGCACGCGGCCAGATTCGAGAGCGGCCTTGTCGCCAAGCGCAGCCGTATGAAAGCGGCCGCCCTTGGCTTCGATATGCGCACGCACCTCCGACGGGTCGGGCTTTCCGTCGGCGTCGAAGCGCAGGCCGATCAGATCGCAGACCAGCACGGTGTAGGCGCGTTGCGGATCGACCGGTTCAACGGCGCGGGTGTCGGCATTTGCGATCACGTCGGTTTCCTTCGTGCAAGAGCGGAGTCCTGCTGGTCCGGCAGGCTTTGAATAATCAGAACCTATCCGCCGGGAACGGCGCGAGATCGATCACCGGCGGCAGACCAGCGGCGAGTTGCGACACGATCTTGCCGGTTTCAGGTACAGTGCGATGCCGCCATTGGTCCCTTGAACGGGCAGGTCGGACGCGCGTAAAATCGCGCTATCTGATTGAGTCTGCTACATTCGTTCGGGCTAATGTCCGGATTGGTCTGGTATTTCCTTGCACACTGATGCGACCAGCGCTGCCAAGCGCGGCAAATCATTTGCCCATGTGGCGGAAGCCTCCTGGGGCAAGGGCCTCAGCACCTTGCTGCGCATCGTGCGCATGACGCTGCGCCATCCCTGGCAGGTTGCCATCACCCTCATCTCGACCTTTATCGCGGCGACGCTGCAGCTTTTCATTCCGCGTCTCCTGGGGCGCGCCATCGACCAGGCGCAAGGGGTGATGGCGGCGGGCGCCGGCACCGCGGCCGAGCGGGCGCTGTGGAATACGGCGCAGACGCTGTTGGTCGTCAGCATCCTGCGCGGCCTCTTCACCATGGCGCAGAATTACTATGGCGAAGCCGTCGGCCACCGGACAGGCTATGAGCTGCGGCTCGCCTTCTACGAGAAGATCCAGCGGCTGAGCTTTTCCTTCCACGACAAGGTCCATACCGGCGATCTCATCACCCTCGGGCTGCTCGACCTCGACGGCGTGCGCATGTTCTTTTCGACCGGTATCCTGCGCGTGGTGCTGCTTGGCGTCCTGATCGGTGTCGGCGCCTATCTGTTGATCAGCACCGATCTCGTGCTCGGATTGTTGAGCCTCAGCTTCGTGCCATTTGTTGCCTGGCGCTCGTCAGTGACGCAGCTCCGACTGCGCAGCACCTGGCTGACGCTGCAGGAGCGGCTGTCGGTGCTGAGCCGGGTGATGGACGAGAATCTCGGCGGCATCCGTGTCGTGCGCGCCTTCGCGGCTCAACGGCATGAGCTGGCAAAATTCGACCGTGCCAAACGGGACGCATTGGACCTAGCCAATGAGCGCGTCGACATCCGCGTCTCGAACACCAGCGCCATGAATTTTTCCTTCCTCGCCGCCATGGGCCTGGTGCTGTGGTTCGGCGGACAGAAGGTGATCGCGGGTCAGATCAGCGTCGGCACGCTGGCCCAGTTCCTCACCTTCATGACCATATTGCAGATGCCGGTGCGCCAGCTCGGCCTGATGGTCAACTCCTTCGCGCGCGCCTCGACCTGCGGCACGCGGCTGTTCGAACTGCTCGACGCTGAGCTCGACATCAAGGACGCGCCCGACGCCAGGGAGCTCGTCATCACCGAGGGCGTGCTGCGCTTCGACGATGTCGGTTTCCGCTATCAGGGCGCGGGCGAGCGTCCGACGCTTTCCGGCGTTTCCTTCGAAGCCAGGCCCGGCGAGACCGTCGGCATCGTCGGGCCGCCAGGCAGCGGCAAGTCGACCATCGCGCACCTGATCCCGCGCTTCTACGACGTGACCTCGGGCGCGATCACCATCGACGGACAGGACATCCGCAAGGTCACGCTGCAATCGCTGCGCAAGGCGGTCGGCGTCGTGCAGCAGGATGCGTTCCTGTTTACCACCTCGATCGAAAACAACATCGCCTACGGCAATCCCTGGGCGCGCGAGACCCGCATCGGCCAGGCCGCCGAATATGCCCAGCTGCACAATTACATCATCGGGCTTCCGGCCGGCTACACCACGGTCGTGGGGGAACGCGGCGCCTCGCTTTCCGGCGGCCAGCGGCAGCGCCTGACCATCGCGCGCAGCCTGATGCTAAGACCATCGGTGCTGGTCTTCGACGATTCCACGGCCGCGGTCGACGCCGGCACCGAGCAGCGGATCCGGGCGGCGATGAAGCGCTTCGCCAGGGATCGCGTGACGCTCATCATTTCGCATCGGCTGAGTTCGCTGATGCATGCCGACCAGATCCTGTTCGTCGAGGGCGGCCAGATCGTGGAGCGCGGCACGCATGAGGAATTGCTGGCGCTCGGCGGACGCTACCGCGCGCTTTACGACCTGCAGTTGCGCCCGGACGACGATCGGCTCGAGGGAGCCGCCTGATGTCGACACAGGACGACGAGAAGGAAGACACAAGCCGACGCCCGACCAAGGCCGTCGTCGGCTCGCACCGCGATGAGGAAGAGGTCTTCGGCAAGGCCTACGATCCGCGCATCGTCAGGCGCATCTGGAGCTT
This sequence comes from Mesorhizobium sp. B2-3-15, assembly GCF_006442875.1. Lineage (NCBI taxonomy): Bacteria > Pseudomonadati > Pseudomonadota > Alphaproteobacteria > Hyphomicrobiales > Phyllobacteriaceae > Mesorhizobium > Mesorhizobium sp. B2-3-15. The sequence continues at coordinate 345,322 of NZ_VFVO01000005.1, forward strand.
CGTCAGACCATATCGGGGCCGGATCTTCATCTCGGTCGCGGCGGTGCTGGTGTTCACGCTGACGCAGTTGGCGATCCCGCTGGTCATCCGCTACGCCATCGATCACGGCATGGCGCCAGGCAGGCTCGACCGTTCGGTGATGACCACCGCGGTCGCCGCTTTTGCCGTGATCATCCTCATCAACTACGCCGCCAGCCATGTCCAGGAGAGCGTCGTCGGCAAGGTGGCGGAGAACGTGCTGTCCGACCTGCGCCGTGCAATGTTCAGCCACCTGCAGCGTGTCTCTCTGGGCTTCATGGACAAGACCGAGGTCGGCCGGCTGATGTCGCGCCTGCAGGGCGACGTCAATTCGATGCAGGAATTCCTCGAGACGTCCGTGATGTCGGTTGGCGACATCGTGCTTCTGTTCGGCATCGTCACCGTCCTGCTGTGGCTGGACTTCCGGCTCGGGCTGCTGACGCTGTCGACCATGCCGGCGCTGTTCATCGTGCGCCTGTTCTGGCTGCCGCGCGCCAAGGTCGCCTTCATGGCCGCGCACGAGACCAACTCCATCGCCAACGGGGCGCTGGCCGAAGGCATCCACGGCGTGCGTACGGTGCAGAGCCTGGAACGCCAGCACGTCAATTTCGATCTCTATGACGAGAAGGTGCTGGCCAATCTCAACGCCCATCTGCGGTCGGCGAGATATGCGCAGGTGATGGTGCCGATCGTCGACACACTGACGGGCATCGCCATGGCGACCGTGATCGTCGTCGGCGGGTCGATGGTGCTGTCGCACAGTCTCGATATCGGCGTGATGGTGGCGTTCCTGTTCTACATCCAGCGCTTCTTCGACCCGATCCGCTCGCTCACCATGCAATACAGCGTCATGCAGCGCGCCATGGCGTCGGGCCAGCGCATTTCCGAAGTGCTCGACGTGCCCGTGGATGTCAGCGACAAGGAAAATGCGGTGGCGCTGTCGCGCGACATGGACGGTTCGGTCGAGTTCCGGAATGTCACCTTCGGCTACCGGCCGAACCAGCCGGTGCTGAAGAACATCTCCTTCCGCGTCAATCCGGGCGAGACGGTCGCGCTTGTCGGGCCGACCGGATCAGGCAAGTCGAGTTCGATGGCGCTGGTGCACCGCTTCTACGATGTCTGGTCGGGTGAGGTCCTGGTCGGCGGCCATGACGTGCGCGACCTGACGCAGGATTCGCTCGGCGATCAGGTAGCCATGGTGCTGCAGGAGCCGTTCCTGTTCTCCGGCACGGTGCTGGAGAACATCCGCTATCACAAGACCGGCGCCAGCCGCGAAGAGGTGGTCCGCGCCGCACAAGCCGTCGGCGCGCACGACTTCATCGAGCAACTGCCTGACGGCTACGACACCGAACTCGAGCAGCGCGGCGGCAATCTCTCGCTCGGTCAGCGCCAGCTGATCAGCTTCGCGCGGGCGCTGGTGGCCGACGCCAAGATCCTGGTGCTCGACGAAGCTACCGCCAGCATCGATTCCTACACCGAGATGCTGATCCAGAAGGCATTGATCAAGCTGCTCGAAGGGCGCACCGGGTTGGTCATCGCGCACCGGCTGGCGACCATAAGGGGCGCCGACCGCATCATCGTGCTGCAGAATGGCGATATCGTCGAAAGCGGCAACCATGAACAGTTGATGAAGAGAAAAGGTCTTTACGCCCGCCTCTACAACATGAACTACGCTTCCTTCGACGACATTTCCGAGGAAGCCATGGGAATGGACGCTTCGGTCGGCGAAGCGACGTGAGCCGGTGCTGGCAGGGTGCGAGCCGACGGATTGCCTGATGCCTCCGACAAGACCTATTTGCGAGATCCCCTGACGTGGCCGCTAACTTGAACGCCGTCTTCGGCGCGCAGGTACAGGAAGCCCGGAATCGAGAGCAGCGGGATGATCGCGGTCAGCAGGAACACTTGGTGAAAGCGTTCCGGCGTGAGGAGATGGCTTTCGCCCGCAATCAGGCCCAGCAGCATCGCGGCGATCGAGACGCCAAGCGACACGCTGAGCTGCTGCAGCACACCGCCAAGGCTAGTGGCGCGGCTGAGCTTGTCGGCCGGAAGATCGGCGTAGGACAGGGTGTTGGATGTCATGAACTGCGCCGAGCGGACGATGCCGAACAGAAAGACATAGAAACCGATCAGCCAATGCGGCGTATCGGGACCCATCAGGGCGAAGCCCGCCACGGTGGCGGAGCCGACGAGCGCGCTGCCGACCAGCACCACACCGAAGCCAAAGCGCCGCAGCAGCGGCGACAGCAGCGGCCGCATGAGCAGCGCCCCAAAGCTGCCGACGAATGTCAGCGAGCCTGATGTGACCGGGCTCATGCCGAAGCCGACCTGCAGCATCAGCGGCACCAGGAAAGGCACGCCGTTGAGACCGACGCGGCACAGGCCGCCCGCCAGCGTGCCGACCCAGAACGAGCGGAACCGAAACAGCGTCAGGTCGACAGCCGGCGCCACGACGCGGCGTGCATAGCGCCCGAAGGCAAGCAGCAGCAACGCGGCCGCGGCCAACACCAGCACCGTCGCGGACCCGGGAATGACCGGCCGGCCGATATTCTCCAGCCCGAACTGCAGTAGTGCCACGCCAAACCCCACCATCAGGAAGCCCGGGACATCGAAATGCTGCACCGCCTCGCCATGGAAGTCGTCGACGAAGCGCAGCGCGGCAACGATACTAAGGCAGCCGAACGGCACGTTGACATAGAATATCCAGCGCCACGACGCGTAGGTGGTCAGCAGGCCGCCGAGCAGCGGCCCGATGACCGGCCCCATGATGGCCGGCAGGGTCATATAGGTCATGGCGGTGATCAGGCCGCTGCGCGGAAAGCTGCGCAGCAGGATCAGCCGGCCGACCGGCGTCATCATGGCGCCGCCCAGCCCCTGCAGGGCACGCATCGCCAGCAGCATGCCGAAACTGTCGGCCATGCCGCACAGCGCCGAGCCAAGGGTGAAGGTGAAAAGCGCCAGCGCGAACACCCTGCGCGCGCCGAACCTGTCGGCAAACCAGCCGCTGACCGGGATGAACACGGCGAGCGTCAAGATGTAGGTGGTGATCGCAAGGTTCAGACGGACCGGCGTCGTGTCGAGACTTTGCGCTATTGCCGGGATCGCGGTGGTGATGATGGTGGAATCGAGCTGCTCCATCAAAAACGCGATGGCGACGATGATCGGAATGATCAGCCGCAGCCTCGGGTCGCGCTCGGTGGCAAATTGAGGCTGTTCCAATGCTCTGGTCAATTCCGTCATGCAGATGGCTTCTATCGGCCAAAGTGGCTTGTCCCGGTTCAAAGGCAAGATTGCCTTGCCGGCCAGCCGGGCCTGATCGCAGGCCCTCTTGTGATCCGGCAAATCGGCGAGCGGTAGTCATTTCCGCTTCGCTGGAAGTCAACAAATCTTGACCGGCACCACGAGTGCCGCGGACAAACACTGCCCATTTCAGCGAGCGCCGTCCCGATTTCGTGAAGGAACGTGTGCAGCGAGGCGGGCGTTCTTTCCCATATGTCTCGAATGGCAAGGAGACATGCTGATGAGAAAGCGAAGCGTATTCCTCGGCTCCCTCGTGGTGCTGTTGGCCGCGAGCGCCGTCCCGTTTGCCGCTGTGGCCGATGCCGCCGTCACCAGGCACCATTATGTCCGCGTCAACGCCGCCCATAATGACCACGCGCACGCCGCGAACCGCGGACGCGGCCACCGTCACGGTTGGGTCGGCAGGGGCTGGACCGGCGAGAATTCGGCCGACAATAACGACTGGATGGACAGCTACTACAATGGCTACGGCAGTTACCGGGGCCGTGCCGACGACTTCTGTGGAACCATCCAGTGGACGCTCGGCCTGTGCGGTCCCCACGGCCCATGATACCTGTCCGCCGGCGGGCCTACGAAGGTTGCTGGCACTACACCATTTCGGGACGTCTTGACGCCTCGCGGATCGCCTTGTGCACGCCGCGCTGCAAATCCATGAAGGCCGGCGTTTCCATCACTTCTTCCCGACGCGGGCGTTCGATGTCGACGTTGAAGGTCTGCATGATGCGACCCGGGCCGATCCCCATGACGACGATGCGGTCCGATAGATAAACGGCCTCCTCGACGTCATGCGTGACGAACAGCACCGTGAGCCGGTGCTCCTCCCAGATCTGGGTCAGCAGTTCCTGCATCTGGTGTCGGGTCAAGGCATCGAGCGCGCCGAAGGGTTCGTCCATCAGCAGCATTTTGGGGCGATAGGAGAGAGCGCGCGCGATGGCGACGCGCTGCTTCATGCCGCCCGACAGTTCGGACGGGAAGCGATCGGCGCTTTGCGTAAGCTTGACGAGGTCGAGATGCTCGAGCGCGATCTCGCGGCAGGCGGCGCGATCATAGCCGGCGGCCTTGAGAGCAAACTCGATGTTCTGCCGCGCCGTCAGCCAGGGGAGCAGCGTATAGGACTGGAAGACAACACCACGGTCGAGGCCCGGCTGCAGGATCGGCGCGCCATCGATGCTGAGATCGCCGGCGTCGAAATCCTGCAGTCCAGCGACGATCGACAGCAGCGTGCTCTTGCCGCAGCCCGACGTGCCGACGAGGGAGACGAACTCGTTGTCGGCGAGGTCGAGATTGATATCCCGCAGCACTTGCGTGCGCCGCTCGCCGGTGCCGAAGCTCTTGTCGAGACCGGCGATGCGCAATTTGGGAGCAGTCACCGGCGGTTCCTCATTGCTGGTGGCCTTCCTGCCGAAACAGCACCTTCTCCAGGGCCTTCATGACCTGATCGGTGATGAGGCCAAGCACGCCAAGCAGCAGGATGTAGCCGATGATGGTGTTTGTCTGGAAATAGCGCTGCGACACGGTGATGCGATAGCCGAGGCCGGATGTCGCAGCGACGAGTTCGGCCAGCACCAGCCAGGTCCATGCCCAGCCAAGGCTGATGCGCAGCGTGTCCCAGATGCCCGGCAAGGCGCTGGGAACGACGATGCGCGTCAGGATCTTGCGGTCCGGCAGGCCGAGCGTGCGCCCAAGGCCGATGAAGTCGGCGGGAACCCGTTTCACATTGTCCATGATCATCAGCACCTGCTGGAAGAAAGTGCCGATGAAGATGATCAGGAATTTCTGGGTATCTCCGGTGCCTGCCCACAGGATGGAGAGCGGCACGAAGGCGACAACCGGCATGTAACGGATGAAATCGACCAGCGGCTCGATGGCCGCCTCCCAGGAACGGAAACTGCCGATCAGCACGCCGATCGGTATGGACAGTGCCGAGGCGAGGAGAAAGCCGATGGAAATGCGGTACATCGAAGCCCTGAGGTCGAGCCACAAGGTGCCGTCGGCGGCGAGCTTGGCGATCTGGGTCGCAACGCTGCCCGGCGACGGCAGGAAGATGGGTTTCACCCATCCCAGCCCGGTCGCTGCCCACCAGGCAAGGCCAAGGCCAACAAAGACGGCCACCGCTATCGCAAGGAAACGCGACCGGGCGATGGGCACGCCGATCCCGGAGGATCGGCGTCGCCTTGCCTGTGTTGCGGCGGGCGCTCGTGCCGGGCGGGCCAAGCCGGTTTTCGCGGGAGGCTCCCCGGACATCCGCGTTACCACCGCGATCCGGATCTCGTCACTGCGCCGCCTTGACGAAGGACGGATCGATCATCTGCTCCGGCGTCACATCGGCCTGCAGAAGCTTGGCGTTCTTGGCGGCCGCTTCGACATCGGCGAATGTCTTGGTGGTAAACTCGCCGGTGAGCGCCGTCTTGTTTTCGGCGAGCGAATAGTAGCGCACCCCGTCGAAAGCGGTGTTGAGGTCCTTGACGTCGGAACCGACCGCCTTGGCGATGATGGCGCGGCCGCCAGCGGTGTCGGCGTTATAATCCTTGAGCGCGGCGTCCCAGCTCTTGATCATGGCCAGCACCTGGCCGGGTCGCGATTTGATCACCTCGTCACGCACCACCAGCACGTCGCTGATCAGGCCGGGATCCTCTCCGGCGGTGAACAGCAGCTTGACGTCCTTGTTCTGCGCCATGGCGACAGTGAGGTACGGCTCGTAGGTGACCGCGACCGGCACCTGGCCCGCGATCAGGGCGCCGCCGGCGTCGGCGGCAGGCATCGGAACCGGCTGGATATCGGCGACCGACATGCCGTTCCTGGCGAGCGCGTATTTGAGCAGGATGTCGCTCGTCGTGCCTTCCTCGAAAGCGACCTGCTTGCCCTTGAGATCGGCGATGGAGGTGACATCCTTGCCTGCGACGATGGCGTCGGCGGTCATGGAGACATCGAGCAGCAGCACGATCTTCACCGGCAGACCGGCCGCAACCATGCCCATCGCCGTGTGGGTGGCGATGTTGGCGGCGTCGAGCTGGCCGCTTGCGAGCGCCGCGTTGATGTCCTTGTCCTCGGCAAAGTTGACGATCTGGACGTCCGACAGACCGTTTGTCTTGAACAGTCCCTTGGCCTCGGCGACGTGCCATTGACCATATCCAAGCCAGGGCTCGATGCCTATCTTGAACGATCCAGCTTCAGGTGTCGTCGGGATGGCAGCATCGGCTGCGTGGGCCACCGGGGCGGTGGCGAGCCCGATCGCGGCGGCCATCACGAGCGCGCGAAATTGTCCTGCTAGGTTAAGCGTCATCTTTCGTTCCCCTTGATGATCAGACCGCTTTTTACCCAGGCATCCGGTCTGGTGAGACTGCGGGGTTCTGCTCTTGCGGCACTGTGCCTCGGCGTCTTGCCCGCCACTTCATGGTTGAAGCGCTGACATATTTCAGCGGCAGCGGCAGCGGATGTCAAGGCTGAAATACATACATGCATATACAAGTTGGAGAGACTCAAATTTCAGGTTGATCCAGCTCGGCGGCTTGCATTGGCCCGTCGCCTTCAGCTCGCTCCCGTCGCCTTCAGCTCGCTTTGGAAGGCGAGTAGCGGCTGCCTAGCGAGTAGCGGCTGCCGGCATAGGTCAGCTTGCTGACCGTGGCCACGATGGCCCCCGTCCATGTCCGGCGATGCAGGAGAAGGCAGCAACTGCCGACATCGATGCCGAGATGCTGTGCGGCCTCCTTGGTGGCCGGGATGGCGGAGATGATATGCTCGACCTCGGTCACCGGCGTCTTCTGCATCAGGTAGTCATAGGTCGCTGTCTTGGTGAAGTCCTGCTTGTCGTAGTCGGGGATCAGGCCCGGATTGACGAAACGCTCTTCCAGTTGCACCGGCAAGTCGTTCTCGAAATTGACAACGACGGAGTGATAGATCGAAACCCGCTTCGCAAACTCGAACGTCAGTGCCAATTCCTTGGTCGGCATCATCGTTTCGAGAACGAGGACTTCGGAGCGGTGGCTGTTGCCGCGCTCGACGATCTCCGCAGCGATATTGTTGATCTCGATCAGCGTCGACTGCGGCCGGGGCGGCGCGATGAATGTTCCCACACCCTGCAGCCGGATCAGGAATCCCGCCGAGGTCAGCTCCCGCAGAGCCCGGTGGACCGTCATCCGCGACACGCCCAGTGACGCCACCAGCTCATTCTCGGACGGCAGCTTGCGGTCCTTGCCCCACCGGCCCGTCCCGATATTGGTCAGGATATAGTCCTTCACCTTCTCGTAGAGGGGGCTTGCCGTGTCGGGCAAATCGATCATTTCAAAAATCCTTTCCGGCAGGTTGCCGCATGCGGATGATTGTTTTCAAGCCATCGCTGCTTCCCGCCAACAGCCGCTCATAGGCGGCTGGGATGTCGTCCAGACCGATCTCGCAATCGACCAGGGCCAGCAGCGGTTCACTCAGCTCACCCAGCATCCGGACAGCGTCTGGCAATTCGTCCGCGAAAGCATGGCATCCGAGCAACGCGATCTCGCGTTCGACAAGAACATTGGGGTCGATGTCGAGGCGGCCATGGAAGATGCCGACCATCGCTATCGCGCCACCAGGATCGAGAACGCCGAGCAACTGGCTGAACGCCGCGATGCTGCCGGTCGCCTCGACGGCCGCCAGCAGCGGGGCGCTGGCGGTCGCGGCTGCAATGGCCTCGCGGTCGAGATCGACGATCGTGGCGCCCGTCACTCGCGCCACGCGGGCGCAGCGCGCCTGGTTGAGGTCGGCGACAAGCACGGTGCCGGCGAAGGTTCGCGAAAGCAACAGCGCGGCTAGACCGCCGATCGGCCCGCAGCCGACGACCAGAACCGAACCCGCCGTCTTCGGCAGACGCCGCACCGCGTGCAGCGCGACGGCAAGCGGCTCGGCCATCGCCGCGACGCGCTCGTCAAGGCTCGCATCGATGACATGCAGCAGACGTGCGGGCAACACCGCCTGTTCGGCAAAGCCGCCGTCGCAGATTTCGCCGACGAAGCCCAGCGCAGCGCAGAGATGCCGCTTGCCGGCACGGCATTGCGCGCAGTCTCCGCACCAGAAACGGGAATCGGCGACGACCCTGTGGCCGACGGCAATGGTATCGACGCCCTCGCCCAGCGCGATCACCGTGCCGGTCAACTCGTGGCCCGCCGTCGAGGGCGCCCGGCTTATCCATTGGCCGGTGCGGAAATTGTGCAGGTCCGAACCGCAGATGCCGGCGGCATCGACCCTGAGCTTTACCCAGCCGGCATCGGGAATGCCTGGCGCGGCGATGTCCTCGACGCGCAGGTCGCCCGGTCCATAAAGTCGTGCCGCCTTCATCGCGATCGTCTCCGCTCAGCCGGCGAGATAGCGGTCGCGGATCTCCGAGACCGCGTTTTCGTGCGAGCTGAAGCCCTCGTAGCGGGCGAGCCGGCGGGCATGCTGCGCCAGTTCCGGATAGGCGGCCGAGGTGACATAGCCGACCGAGGAGCGCTTGACGAAATCCGTCACCGAAAGCGGTCCATAGGTTCGCGCCCAGCGGCTGGTCGGCAGCACCGCATTCGGCCCGAGGACGAAGTTGGCAATGGTTACCGGCGTATGCGGACCCATGAGGATTTCGGCCGCCTCGGTGATGTGGCCGAGATGCGCGAACGGCTCCTTCGACAGGATTTCCAGATGTTCGGGCGCGTAGTCGTTGATGAAGCGATAGCTTTCCTCCAGCGACGCCGTCAGCACGATGCCGCCGCGCTTTCCGGTCAGCACCGCGCGCGAGAATTCCACACGCTGTTCGGTCATCCGCGACCAGTGGTCGGGAAGTGCAGCAAGGGCTGCCTCGGCGACCTTTCGGCTGTGCGTCACCAGATAGGCTGAAGAATCCGGCCCGTGCTCGGCTTCAATCAGCAGGTCGAGCGCGGCAAGGCCCCCGTCGACGCTGTCGTCGGCAAAGATGATGGCCTCCGATGGTCCGGCAGGCAGGCCCGTATTGATGATCGAGGACAGCACGCTCTTGGCCGCCACCACCCACGGGCTGCCCGGGCCGACGATCTTGAGCGCCGGCTTCACCGTCTCGGTGCCGTAGGCGACGGCGGCAACGGCTTGCGCGCCGCCGCATTTGTAGACGGTCCCGACGCCGGCAAGGCGAGCGGCGACCAGCGTGGCCGCGTCCACCGAACCATCCGAGGTTGGCGGCGTCACGATCGCGATCCGCGGCACGCCGGCAATCACAGCCGGAACCGACGTCATCATCGTCACCGATGGAAAGGCGCCCTTGCCGCGCGGCACGTAGAGCGCGACCGATGCGATGGGCGTATACCGGTCGCCGGCATAGGCGCCCGGCCGGATCTCCTTGAGCCACATGGTCTCCGGCTTCTGCTCCTCATGAAAATGCCTGATATTCTCGATGCCGAACCTGATGCTCTCCACGACTTCCTTCTCGACCTTGTCGAAGGCCGCATCGAACTCCGCTTCCGACACTTTCAGTCCGCCTTCCCTCACATTGGCCTTGTCGAACTCCCTGGCGAAACGGATCAGGGCGGCGTCACCCTCTTCCCTGACGGCCTGGATGATCGGGCGGACCTTTTCGACGAAGGCCGACAGATCGCCTTCGGCGCGTTTCAGCAGACCGGCCCGTTGCGTGGTATCGAGGGATGACAGATCGTGGAAGCTGATGTCTGACATGGGTGCTCCTTCTGTTCAGAGCAATGCGCCGACCGGTCACATTGCGGAAGACTTTGTTCTCTAACCTGGGCGAGCCGCCTCAGATCGATACGAGGAAACCGCCATCCACCGGAATGGACTGGCCGGTAATGTAGGCTGAGGCATCCGAAGCAAGGAACACGGCGACGCCGTGCAGATCGCGCAGATCGCCGAAACGATGCTGCGGGATTTTGGCGAGCATGGATTGCCGCCACGCCTCGTTGGCGTAGAACACCTCCGTCATCGCCGTCCTGAAATAGCCCGGGGCGATGGCGTTGACCCTGATGCCAAGCTGCGCCCATTCCGCTGCCAGCGCCCGGGTCATGCCAAGCAGGCCCGACTTGGACGAGCCGTATGGCACCGCCGTCGGAATGCCGACTTCTGAAGTCAACGAGCAGAGGTTGATGATGGCGCCGGGCCGCCCGGCGTCCCGCATCTGCCGTGCCGCCGCCTGGGCGCAGAAGAACGCCCCTTTGAGATTGGTATCGACGATCCGGTCCCACAGCGGCTCGTCAACGTCGAGCGAGGGCCGGACCTCTTCCACTCCGGCATTGTTGACGAGAATGTCGAAGCCGCCAAGCAGGCGGGCTGCCTCGGCGATGGCCGTGCGGCACTGGTCGACATCGGTCACGTCAAGCGCAATGGCGTGCGCAACCCCGCCGGCCGCGCGGATGGCCGCCGTCGTCTCGTCAAGCGAGTCCAGGCTACGCGCCGTGACCGCGACGTCGGCGCCGGCCGCGCTCAGCGCCCCGGCGATGCTGCGGCCAATGCCACGGCTGGCGCCGGTGACAAGCGCCTTCCTGCCGGAGAGGTCGAAAAGAGAAGCGTCGCGCATGTGATCCTCCTTGGCCGCTCCATAGCCCAGAGACTACCAGATCGACTTACATATACAAGCATATACAAACAGAGCTGATTGCGATAACGAGAGGTCAGCCGCCGCACCGGGATCGCGTAGTTGGCTCTTCATACGAGATGCCACGGGCGGCAGCCCTGTCGCAAATGTCGTAACCTCCCGAAAGCAAGCAGAATTGCCTGGCGTACCCGACACGAAAGTCTGGGTCTGCCGCGCGTGCGGGATATCGGCCATTGAAAGCTATCGTGCCCCTCGAGCCGGCCGCCTTGTCGTGAGAGCCTCGTCCATGAACGAAAGCAGCCCGCCCCGGAGCCTCTATCGCGATACGGCTGGCGGCACCGGCAACTACCCCTCCCTTGCCGGCGCGCAGCGGGCAAGGGTCGCCATTGTCGGCGCTGGCTTGACCGGCCTGTCGACTGCCTTGCATCTGGCGGAAGCCGGCGACGACGTCTGCGTGCTCGAGGCCTATCAGCCGGGATGGGGAGCCTCGGGCAGGAATGGCGGCCAGGTCAATCCCGGCCTCAAATACGATCCCGACACGATCGAAGCCATGTTCGGCCCCGAGCTGGGGTCGCGGATGATCGACTTCTCCTACGGTGCTCCGGATTTCACCTTCAGCCTCATCAAGCGCCTGTCGATCGATTGCGAGGTCCGGCAGAACGGCACCATACGCGCGGCCATCCGGCCGCAGCCGGCAGCCGCGGTGCGGGCCACGGCCAACCAATGCGAGCGGCGGGGGATGCCGGTCGGCTTGCTTGACTCAAAAGCGATGGCGGCGCGAACCGGCACGGACAGATACATGTTCGGCATGTTCGATGCTCGCGGCGGCGACCTCCATCCCTTGAAATACGCGCGTGGCCTGGCGGCCGCCGCGCGGAAGGCCGGCGCGCGGATATTTGGCGGCAGCGAGGTTCTCTCGCTCAGCAGGCAGGCCGGGCGCTGGCTCCTCGAGACCGCAAACGGATCCGTCAGCGCCGAGAAGGTCCTTGTGGCGACAAACGGCTACACGGGAAACTTGTGGCCTGGCCTGGAGCAGTCGCTGGTTCCGGTGTTCAGCGCCATCGCGGCGACCGAACCGCTGTCGCCCACGGTCGCGGCCGCAATTCTTCCCGAAAGGCCGGTCGTCTACGAAGCCGGCAACATCACCGTCTATTACCGCATCGACGTCCAGAACCGGCTCCTCATGGGCGGACGGGGACCGATGAGGCCCATCGGCGATGCTTCCGCCATCCGCTATCTCACCGACTATGCGCTACGGCTCTGGCCGGCGCTTGCTGGAGCTGGGTGGACACATGGCTGGAACGGCCGGGTCGCGGTCACCAAGGACCATCTTCTACACGTTCACGAGCCGGAAGACGGCGTGCTGATCTGCCTTGGCTACAATGGCCGCGGTGTTGCCATGGCCTCGGCGATGGGCAATGCGCTGGCAAACCGCCTTCGCGGCGACGAGACCATTCCCTTCCCGATGCCGATATCGGGGCTGAAGCCGATCCGGCTCCACCGCTTCTGGCCGCTTGGCGTCAGAGCGGCGATCCTTTCGGGCCGGGTGAAGGACTGGTTCGGCCGGTAACGGAAAAGCACGCCGCTATGCTCCGGTCTTGGCAGCGGACAATCTTCGGGCGTGGTCGTCCATGCATGCGGAGCATCAGCGCCCGCTGATTTGCGACCGTGCACTGCAAGTCGCCCTGCGGCGCGCAGGCGCGTTCAACGGCCGGCTTCAGCCAAGCGCCTCAGCGCGCCGGCGGTCGGAGCGGGATATGTTCCGAGCACGCTACTCGGCGGCTATCCTGGCGTGCTGCCGGCCGAAGAGCGCCAGACCGACATCGTCCACGGCGAGGCCAATGCGGGTCTGGATCGCTTCGGATGCCAGCACGCCATCAGCGAAATCTTTCTCCGAGGCGTATATGGCCGTCGGCAGCGCAAAGGCTTCGAAAAAGCCGAACAGCGGCCGCAGCTGATGCTCGACGATCAATGCATGGCGATCGCCGCCGCCGGTCGCCGCCAGCAGCACCGGCTTGCCCCTGAGGGCCGCCGGATCCACGAGATCGAAGAAATGCTTGAACAGCCCGGTATAGCTGCCTTTGTAGGTGGGCGAGCCGACCACCAGGACATCGGCGGTCAGGATCCGCTCGAGGACGGCGCGGGCCTGCTCGTCCAGGTCCCGAGTGGCTTTGGCATTGCCAAGGCTGGGACCGAGATCGACGATGTCATGGGTACTGGCGGCGAGGCCGTATCGTCCGGCGATCTCCGTCACGATATGGTCCACGAAGCCACGGGTCTTGGAGGGCCGCGTGAAATTGCCGGAGAAGCCGACAATGGCCGGATTGGTCATGATGGATGCCCTGTGATCTTTTCGAACCAGTTTGCCAATGTCCATAGTTTTTATAGACATTGCTGCCGAACAAAAGGAATTCACGGTCGCCGTGGGACGAAATCGGAAAAGATTTTTCTCCTGGGGAGCCAGATCGCCCGCCTGCATGCCGGATGATGACGTCACCCGATCCAGATGCACTTGGCAGCCGTCGCACGCGAAGGGCGATGCGACCGGTGGCGAAAAGGGGGACCATCACCGTTTGTTCGGAACCTGATCGCCCGGCGGCTGTTTTCCGTTCAGCCAAATACGGAGGAAGCCATGGCACGCGACAGAACCGAATATGAAACGGGCGCACGGAAGTATCCCGCCAGGACCGGCCCGGATCCGAACGATGATTTCTCGGTTGACGCAGCGGGCAACAAGCCGCCGGCAGGCGGAATGGGGCTTACGCGACCGGCGGATCAGACAAATGAAGAGACACACCAGTCAGAAGGACAGAACCCGCCTCGCAAGGCGACGCCCAGCCCCGCAACGGAGAAGACATCGGGCGCGGGCCCGGCGATCTCCGAGCACTCGAAGGACGCGAAGGCTCCAAGGTCGGGCCGCCAACCCGGCGCCTATGTCAAGGACTGACGCGGACGGGGGCGATACCTTCTGACAAGCCATGCGCCGCGCAGACCGCCGGTCTGCCGCGCGTTGAACTTTCTTCAGCCGAGGAGACGACCATGCAGACGAAGTCACAAACGGCCGGTGAAGTCGCCAAGCAGCGCCATATCCAGCGCGGGATCGATGCCAAGGACAAATCGAAGCGCAACGGAAAGGCGGAGCACGCCATGCAGGCAGGCGCGCGCCCCTATCCCGAGCCGCCCTTCCCCAAGCAACATCAGGCGAAACCCGGGCATGAAGCGGCGATCGAGCCTGCTCCGCTCTACGATGCACCCTACTATGTCGGATCAAAGAAACTCGAAGGGAAGGTGGCTCTCATCACTGGTGGCGATTCGGGTATCGGCCGCGCGGTCGCGGTTTTGTTCGCTCGCGAAGGCGCCGACATCGCAGTCGTCTACCTGGCCGAGGACAGGGATGCCGAGGAGACAAAATCCGCTGTCGAAAAAGAAGGCCGACGCTGCATCCTGTTGAAGGCCGACGTCAGTGAACGCCAGGACTGCCACGATGCCGTGGCGACCACGGTCGAAACATTCGGCCGCATCGACGTGCTGGTCAACAACGCCGCCTTCCAGATCCATTCCAGCGACTTCGGCGACCTGACCGAAGAACATTTCGATACGACGCTGAAGACCAATCTCTATGGCTATTTCCATATGGCGCAGGAAGCCGTGCCCCACATGAAGCCGGGCTCGGCGATCGTCAACACGGGTTCGGTTACCGGCATAGAAGGCTCGAAGCAGCTGGTCGACTATTCGATGACCAAGGGCGGCATCCATGCCTTCACGCGCGCGCTTTCGGGCAACCTCATCGCCAAGGGCATCAGGGTGAACGCGGTCGCGCCTGGCCCGGTGTGGACGCCGCTCAATCCGTCCGACAAGGAAGCCGACGACGTCTCGAAATTTGGCGCCGACACGCCGATGAAACGGCCGGCCCAACCGGAGGAACTGGCTCCCGCCTATGTTTTCCTCGCCTCCCCGCACTGTTCGAGTTACATCACCGGCGAGATCCTGCCGATCGTCGGCGGCTACTGAGGTCAGCGCAATGTATTTCATTGCCTTGGCGACCGACTATGACGGGACGCTCGCACATGACGGGACGGTCTCCAACAAGACGCTCGCGGCACTGGAGCGGTTCAAGAAAAGTGGCCGCAAACTGCTTCTGGTCACTGGCCGCGAGTTGCCCGACCTCAAGCGCGTGTTTCCCGATGTCGGCCTGTTCGACAAGGTCGTCGCCGAAAACGGCGCCTTGATCTACACACCGGCTAGCGAGGAAGAGCGGGCGATCTCACCATCGCCGGAGCCCGAATTCGTCGCCAGGCTAAAAAAGCAGGGGGTGAAGCCACTTTCCGTGGGGCGGTCGATCGTCGCCACCTGGGAACCGCATCAGGCGACCGTGCTCGAGGTCATCAAGAAGATGGGGCTCGAACTCGAAATCATCTTCAACAAGGGCGCGGTGATGATCCTGCCGAGCGGCGTCAACAAGGCCACCGGTCTGGCGGCCGCGCTCGAGGACCTTCACCTGTCGCCGCACAATGTTGTGGGTATCGGCGACGCCGAGAACGATCACGCCTTCCTGAAGGCCTGCGGCTGCAGCGTTGCGGTCGACAATGCCATTCCCGCGGTCAAAAGCACCGCGGACCTGGTCACGCGCGGCGCACGCGGCAAAGGCGTCGAGGAACTGATCGCCAAGCTGATAAAAAGCGACCACGGGATCGTGCCGAAGCGTCATGGCGGGATTGTTCTGGGATCGTCCGGTGGCGATGACATCTATCTGTCGCCGACCGAAAGCGTGCTCATCGCCGGCAGTTCGGGCATCGGCAAATCCACTTTGGCCACCGCACTGACGGAACGCTTCGTCGACAGCCAATTTCAATTTTGCGTCTTCGATCCAGAGGGTGACTATGACGGCCTCGAGGGCGCCGTTCGGCTGGGGGATGCATCGAGCGCGCCGACAAAGGCGCAGGTGCTCGACCTGATCGCCAAGGCCGACAGCAATGTCGTCGTCAACGGGCTGGCGCTGCGTGTCAACGAACGGCCAGACTTCTTTGCCGACCTGCTGCCTGGCCTTGGCAGTTTCCGTCGCCGCACCGCAAGGCCGCATTGGCTGGTCATCGACGAAGCGCACCATCTTCTTCCGAAGCGGCGCGACGACACCCGCGCCGTGCTCTCCCTGGAACTGCCGGGCACGATCCTGATCACCGTCCATCCCGAGGCGATTTCGACCGACGCCCTGCGCCTGATGACGGCCGTCATCGCCCTTGGCCCGAAGGCGAAGGACGTGGTGAAGACCTTCTGCCATGAGACCGGCATCGAGCCGCCGAAGGACATTCCCACGCCCAAGGGCGATCGGGTTCTGTTCTGGCGGCCGGGGGCGCGCAAAAAACTCACAACGGTCAAGGTCATAGAACCTCGCCAGTCGCTCAAGCGCCACAGCCGCAAATATGCCGAGGGTCAACTCGATGAGACAGGCAGCTTCTATTTCCGCGGTCCCGACGACGCGATGAACCTCAGGGCCCATAATCTGATGATCTTTGCTCAGATGGCCGAAGGCATAGACGACAAGACCTGGGAGTTCCATTTGCGCGCGGGCGACTATTCGAAATGGTTCCGCCACCAGATCAGGGACAAGGACCTCGCCCGCGAAACCGCCGAGGCGGAAAAGGACAGCAAGCTTTCGGCTGACGAGAGCCGCAAACGGGTGCTCGATGCCGTTCGGCGGCGCTACACGGCACCCGCGACGGCGCCAGAGGCGTAACAGCCCGACAGGAGGCGGTCATGAGCGACGACCGGCATGGCAAAGACGACAAAGACGGACGCGGCGAAAATGGACCTGTCTTCTCCGCGCGCCAGGCTTCGCAAGGCGAGATCATCCTGCGAACCCGCACGCGCCGGATCATCTTCGTGGCAGGACTGGTCGGCATCCTGATCCTGGCGGCGGTGGTCAGGTTCGCGATCGGTTGAACCTGCCTTGTTGCAACAGCCCCGCGACAGGGTGTGTCGGGCAAGGCTGACCGCGATTGGAACCCGGGCGCCGACTTGGCGTTCAACCTCCATCGAGAAGGAGAAACGATCATGCCCCGAGGCGATAAATCCAAATACACCGACAAGCAGGAACGCAAGGCCGACCATATTGCCGAAGGCTACGAGAAGCGTGGCGTCTCCGACAAGGAAGCCGAGCGGCGCGCATGGGCGACGGTCAACAAGGACGATGGTGGCGGCAAGAAGGAAGGCGGCTCCGGGCGTGGCAAGCACACAGGTCACCCAGCGGCGCACAAGGGCGGCAAAAGCGGCGGAAAGGCGTCCGCTTCCCGATCGGCCGCCAGCCGGTCCGAATCGGCAAAGAAGGCGGCGGCGACCCGCAAGAGGAACGCCGAACACCACGCCCACTGACCGACCGCGAGGATTGGAACGCCGGCATGAAATCGCGACTCGTCAACGAGGCCAATGGCCAACGGATATTTGTCGTGGTGCTCGACCCGGGCGAGGAAGCGTTCGCGGCACTGACCAGCTTCGCGGTCGAGCAGAAGATCGGCAGCGCCTCCCTGACGGCGATCGGCGCGTTCCAACGGGCCACCGTCGGTTGGTTCGACCTGGAGGCGAAGAGCTATCGAAAAATCCCGATCGACGAACAATGCGAGGTCCTGAGCGCGATCGGTGATGTCGCGACGGGCGATGATGGCAAGCCAAGCCTTCATGTCCACGCGGTGCTTGGCTTGAGCGACGGCACGACCAAAGGCGGCCATCTGCTCGAAGGCACCGTTCGGCCGACATTGGAAATCACCGTGGTGGAAGCGCCGGGTCACCTGCGCCGCCGCAAGCGAGCCGAATTCGGCGTGGCTTTGATCGATCTCGGTGCCTGAAGCTGCCGCGGGTGCCGGTTGGCGGGCTTCGCCGCTGGCGCGTGCCCCAGAAAGCGACGTAAGGCAATGACGGACAGCTTTGCCCTACCCCTGAACACGCCCCCCATGGAGGCCAAGGCAGCCGACGCTCTGCCGGATGGGGAGGGCTTTTGGCAATACGAGCCCAAATGGGACGGGTTTCGCTGCCTCGCCTTCAAAGGCGACACGGATGTCGACTTGCGCGCCAAATCCGGCAAACCGCTCGGTCGTTACTTCCCGGAGCTCGTCGCCATGCTGCGGCAAGTCAAGGCCCGCAATTTCGTGGTCGATGGCGAGATCGTCATCGAGCTCGAAGGCCAGCTTTCTTTCGATGCGCTGCAGATGCGGCTTCACCCAGCCGAAAGCCGCATCCGCAAGCTGAGCGCGCAAACGCCTGCCCGGCTGATCCTGTTCGACATGCCGGTCGCGCCGGGCGGCACGATCCTGCTCGGCGAGCCGTTGTCGCAACGACGCCGGGCGGTCGAGGGCTTCGTTCAGGACTACGCCGAGCCTGGCTTGCGGCTCTCGCCCAGCACGACCGATCCGGCGGCCGCCAGACGCTGGCTTGAGGAAGCCGGCCATGGTTCCACCGACGGCGTGGTCGCCAAATTGCTGGCCGACCCCTACCGTCCAGGGGAACGCGCGATGGTCAAGGTCAAACGGTTGCGTACGGCCGACTGCGTGGTTGGAGGATTCCGCTATCTGACCGGCAGCAAGGAGGTCGGCTCGCTCCTGCTCGGCCTTTACGATGATAGGGGCAAGCTCGACCATGTCGGCTTTACCTCGACCATCGGCAGGGATGACCGGGCTGGCGTCACCCGAAAGCTGGAAAAGCTGCGTGGCGGACCCGGCTTCACCGGCAAGGCGCCGGGCGGGCCTAGCCGCTGGAGCACGCAGCGCAGCGGCGAATGGGAGCCCCTGCGGCCGGAACTGGTGGTCGAGGTCCGCTTCGACCATGTCACCGGCGACAGGTTCCGGCATGGCACCAAACTGTTGCGCTGGCGGCCGGACAAGGCGCCGCGTCAATGCACCATACAACAGATCCAGTGATGGAGTTCGTGCCGCGGACGCGCTTGCGAAGCCCGGTCGCGATGAGAGCCGACGCAACGGTCGCCTCTTTGCGAGATGGCTGGAACAACCGTCCTCACGGCAAGTTGTGCTCCAGCTACACCGCTGGTGGGCTTCACGACAATTGGAGATGACAATCATGGCGACTGCGAAGAAAGCGGCAACGAAAGGGCTTGAAGCCCTGTTCCTCGACGGGCTGAAGGACATCTACTACGCCGAGAAGAAAATCCTGAAGGCGCTGCCGAAAATGGCAAAAGGCGCCGAATCCGAAGATGTTTCGGCAGCATTCGAGAAACACCTGCAGGAAACCGAGGGCCAGGTCGACCGCCTCGAACAGATCTTCGAACTCCTCGACAAGCCTGCCAGGGGCAAGACCTGTCCGGCCATCGACGGCATCATCGAGGAGGGTTCGGAAATCCTCCAGGAATACAAGGGCGACCCCGCGCTGGATGCTGGGCTGGTCGGGGCTGCGCAGGCCGTCGAACACTACGAGATCGCGCGCTACGGGACGCTGATCGCTTGGGCCGAACAGCTCGGCAAGAGCGACGTGGTCAAACTCCTCAACGAGACCCTCGAGGAGGAGACGGCGACCGACGAGGCACTTTCCAGCCTTGGCGAGGGCGGCGTCAACGAGCGTGCCCTGGAACAGGCCGCCTAGCTGGCGAGCTGTTGCCCCGGGCGCTTCAGGCGATCCGGGGCAAACTCCCCGGATTTCGGAGAACGACAATGGACCCCCGCAAAAGAGAGCAACCCGCAGTTCAGACGGAAGACCCGACGGAGACTGAAGGTCCCACGGTAGAGCAGCAGGACTGGGACGCGCTAGCAGGCGCGAAAATCCTTCCGGATGACGTCGAGGTGGAAGACGAGGCCGACGGCGAATTGCCCGAGGAAGATGACGACAACGCCTACCAGGAAAGCGACGAGGCATTGCCCGACGATGTCGAGGAAGCGGTGCTGTCACGCGATCCTTCAAGGGAAGGCGGCCGCTTCGACGAGGAGTGACCAAACTACGGGCGGATTCCGCTCAGCCGACCGCGTGCATTGGGGGCTCTTCGTTCTCGTCAGGATTGGGTAACGGCGCCTCATCGGGCAATCCTTCCGGCTCCGGTTCGCCGATCGGCTTGGGCTTCCAATTGGGAGCCGGCATGGGTACGTCGCGGTTGGGGTCGGGTTCTCTCGGATCGGGCATCAAATCTGTCTCTCTTTCGGCGAACTGTGCGGGTCGGCTCTGCCCAGCACGGTCACATGCAGAGCCCGTCCCGAGCGCTCGGGACGGGCACGGAGCCACACAGGTTTGCTAGCGATTCTTGTGGCTTTGCTCGCCAGCTCTCACATGCTGTTCATGGGTTCCGCCACGCGTCGTGCCGGCGCTGTCGCCGCCTTGTTGGCGATGGTTGTCACCGGCCGCCTGCTGCTGACGGCGGTTCTTATCGTCCATGTTCTTGTGGCTCTGCTGGCCTGCTTTCACATGTTGCTCATGGCTACCACCTTGATTGGGCATCTTCTTCTCCTTTGAGTTATGCGAGGCGATCAACCGCCTCAAGAGCCAAAGACGCTGGCGGCCCGGACGTTCCCTCACGTAATATTTCGTGAATCGGACCGTCCATGGGGTAGGCCAGATCAGACGATAAGCTGCTCGATCCTGATCGGAAGATCGCGGATGCGTTTGCCAGTCGCATGGTAGACCGCGCTGGCAACGGCGGCCGCCGTGCCGACATTGCCCAGTTCTCCGAGGCCTTTGACGCCTGCCGGATTGACCTCGTGGTCAATCTCCGGAACCAGAATCACCTGGAGATCCTTGATGTCGGCATTGACCGGCACGAGGTAGTCCTGCAGATCTCGATTGACGTAGCGGGCATAGCGGCTGTCGACCTCGGTCGCCTCATGCAGCGCCTGGCCGATGCCCCAGATCATTCCGCCCATCAGCTGGCTGCGCGCCGTGCGCGTGTTCATGATGCGGCCGGCGGCAAAGGCCCCGACAATGCGCGGCACGCGGATTTCCCTGGTAAGGCGATTGATGCGAACTTCGACGAATTCCGCGCCGAATGCATATTTCACCGAATCCTCGTCCTGCTCGCCGCCGTGAAACTCCGGCTGGCCGGCATAGAGCTTCTTGAGCGCTTCGGGGCTCGCCCCCTTGGGCGCATACTCGGCATACTCCTCGATCGCCCCCACCCGCATGGTTTTCAAGACGTCCTCGACCTTTGCCGAAGCGCCGCCCTTGGCAATGATTTTGCCATCGAGGATATCCAGTTCCTCATTGTGGGCGCCGACAAGCGCACCACCTTCGCCGGTCGCCGCGGCAAACAGCTTCGTCCTGATCGCGTCGCAGGCCTTGAGCACCGCCGAACAGACGCTTGCCGTGGAGATAGACCCTCCCGACACGGGCGCCGGGGGCAAGGTGCTGTCGCCCATCTCGACGCTCACCCTGTCCATGGCGACACCGAGGCGCTCTGCTGCCATTTGGCCGGCGACCGTGCGCACGCCGGTGCCGATTTCATGCGAGCCGCTCTGGACGCGCACATCGCCGTCGACGGTCAGCCATACGCGCGCAGCGCAGGGAGCCGACGAGGTCGGATAGACTGCCGTCGCGCAACCCATGCCGATCAACCAGTCGCCGTCGTGCATCGACCCGACCTTGGCGTCCCGATTCGTCCAGCCGAATGCGTCCGCCGCCTGATCGTAGCATTGCATCAGCGAGCGGCTCGAGAACGGCTTTCTCCCGATCGGCTCGGCTTTTGGCTCGTTCACTCTTCGGAACTCCACCGGGTCCATGGCCAGGGCCACCGCCATCTCGTCCATGGCGTTCTCCAGCGCATAGACGTAAGGCGTCTCGGGAGGCGAACGCATGTAGCCGGGCGTGTTGCGGTCCGCCTGGACCAGCGACACGTGCGTAAGCACCGCGCCGTAATCATACATGCGGCCGGTCGCCGACGTTCCCCCGACCACGTAGGGATCGGGGCGCGATGTCACCTCCCAGCCCTCATGCGCGAAAGCGGTTATGCGGCCGTCCTTGTCTGCGCCCATGCGGATCCGGTGCCTGGTCTCGGCGCGATAGGTCTGTGTACCAAACGCCTGCATGCGGCTGACCACGCAACGCACCGGCCGGCCGAGACGCCTTGCCGCGACCGCGACGATCGCCGTGCGGGCCGTCATCGGTCCCTTCGAGCCGAATGCGCCGCCGATATATGGGCTGACAATGCGCACCTTCGCCGGATCGATCTTCAACTGCCTGGCAAGTTCGGCCTTCCAGCCGGTGACGTTCTGGGACGGCTCATGAATGGTGAGTTGATCGCCCTGCCACATTGCCGTCGTCGAAAACAGTTCGATCGGATTGTGGTGCTGCGTCGGTGTCGAATAGCGTGCATCGATCCTGACCGGAGCAGCGGCATAGGCAGCATCGAAATCGCCGACCTTGACGTCTTCCTTGAACATCGGGCTTTTGCCCGCGGCGGCAATGGTCGTTGCTCCAGGGCTGTCGAAGCCCGCACTCGGTTTCTCCTCGGCGTAGTCGGCGCGGATCAGCAGCGCAGCCTCCTCCGCCGCCTCGAAGGTCTCGGCGACCACCAAGGCAATGATCTGCCCATCGTGAAAGACTTTCCGGTCATGCAGCGGCGCGATCGAGGCGGCGGCGGTATTGCCGAATTTCGGCTTGTCCACCGCGTCCATGTCGCCATAGGTCACGATGTCGAGCACGCCCGGCACCGCTCGGGCATTGTCCAGGTGAAGTGCCGTCACCGTGCCCCTGGCGATACTGCTGGTGGCCAGCGCGCCATAGGCGACATTGGCCGCCGCGAGGTCCGCCGGATAACTCGCCTGGCCGGTCACCTTTAGCCGCCCGTCGATGCGCGGCAGCGGGACACCCATGTTCTCCTTGGGCTGCGGAGCGGCTGCGTTCATGATCACACCTTCATGTCACGGGTTTCGAGGAGCGCCCGCACCAGCGTCCGTTTGCCAAGCTCGATCTTGAACGCATTGTGGCCGCGCGGCCTGGCATCGGCGAAAGCCGTCTCCGCGGCCGCCCGCGCCATTGCCTCGTCCAGCATCTTGCCGTGCAGGACCGCTTCCGCTTCCCTCGCCCGCCACGGCACCGTGGCGACGCCGCCAAGGGCTATGCGTGCCTCGCGGACGCTGTTGCCGTCGAGGTCGAGAGCGACCGCCGCGGAAGCCAGGGCGAAGGCATAGGATTCGCGGTCACGGATCTTAAGGTAGCGGGAACGGCGGGTCCAAGGACCCGCGGGCACCTCGATGGCGGTGATGATCTCGTCAGCGGCGAGGCCGGTCTCGACATGCGGCGTATCGCCGGGCAGGCGATGCAGGTTGGCGAACCGGATTTCGCGCGCGCCGCCAGAACCCTCGACATGGAGGTTGGCGTCAAGGGCAATCAGTGCCTGGGCGAAATCACCATGATAGGTGGCGATGCAGGCATCACTGACGCCCAGCACCGCGTGTTGCCTATTGAAACCGTCCATTGCCGCGCAGCCCGAACCCGGCTGGCGCTTGTTGCAGGCCCATGAGGTCTCCCTGAAATACTCGCACCGCGTCCGTTGCAGCACGTTGCCGGCAAGGCTGGCCATGTTGCGGAGTTGGCCGCTGGCTGCCAGCCTGAGGCTGTCGGCAATGACCGGATAGTGGAGCTTGACGTCGTTATCGTCAGCCGCCTCGCCCATCCGCACCAGCGCGCCGAAACGAACCCCTTCGGTGGTGACGCGGATTTGCCGAAGCGCCGGCTCGGAGAGACGATTGAGATCGAGCAGGCGGTTCGGCCGGGCAACGTCGAGCTTCATGTAGTCGGCCAGATTGGTGCCGCCAGCGATGAATTGCATGTCTGACTGGGTCGGCGGCCGATCCGGCGCGGCAAAGTTCGAAGCGAGGGCGATAGCCGCCGGGATGTTGGCCGGTTGCTCGAGAACGAAAGGACGCATGTCAGGCTCTCCCGGTTTCGTCGCGGGCCTGCACGATCGCGGCCACGATGTTGGGGTATGCGGCGCACCGGCAGATGTTGCCGCTCATATATTCCCGGATATCGGCTTCGGAACCGGCGTGGCCTTCGTTGACGCAGCCGATGGCCGACAGAATCTGGCCCGGCGTGCAATAGCCGCACTGGAAGGCGTCATGGTCGATAAAGGCCTGCTGCATCGGATGCAGGGCGCCGTCGCGCGAGGCGAGCCCCTCCACGGTCGTCACGTCCTTGCCCTGCATCATCACCGCGAAGCTCAGGCAGGAGAGGACCCGTTTTCCGTCGACGAGCACGGTGCATGCACCGCATTGCCCATGGTCGCAGCCTTTTTTCGTCCCGGTCAGCCCAACGTGGTCACGCAAGGCGTCGAGCAGGCTGGTCCTGGTGTCGAGCGAGAGCTCGTAAGCCTGCCTGTTGATACGAAGCGAGGTGACGACCGGCTCCCGCAGATTGGAACGGGAAGCGGCCACTTCCTCCGCCTCGGCCTTGGGAGGCAGGAGCGGTGCGACCGCAGCGGCCGAAACCGTGCCCGTCATGAAAAGTCTCCGGCTGAGGCTAATTGGCTTTGGGACGAGGGTTTCGGACATGGCTCGCTCCTGGGCTGGCTTTCGCCGCTAACCTTTCACTCCGGGCATTGTTCCGAATGCAGTGCGACAAAACCCTGCCTGATCGCGAAAGAGTGATTTTGCTCCGGCATGGCGGTGAGGCGCGGCTAAACCCGATCGAAGCGGCCGCAACGAGGCTTCTTGGTGGAGGGGTGGATCGATGAGGGGAAGGCTCGGACTCGCACCGGTGCCGCTGACCCTGGCGGCGGCCACTTGCCGGCATGCCGGCAAGCAAGAAGAACGACGGTCGAGGCGGCATCCTACTCCATGACATGTGGAGTGTGCCGCTTATCCTCCTTCGGATCGACGTCAATACGTGCCTTTTTCGGATCGAAGGCGCCATGACGCGCGATGGCCAGGGCCGCGGTATCCGGCGTCTCATACGCCCACATGAAGTCATCGGCCGAGCCGCCGACAGCATGAACACGCCAATAGCTCGCTGTTCCCTTCAACGGGCACTCGCTGGTGGTGTT
Organism: Mesorhizobium sp. B2-3-15; assembly: GCF_006442875.1. NCBI lineage: Bacteria > Pseudomonadati > Pseudomonadota > Alphaproteobacteria > Hyphomicrobiales > Phyllobacteriaceae > Mesorhizobium > Mesorhizobium sp. B2-3-15. The sequence goes on from NZ_VFVO01000005.1 coordinate 370,119, forward strand.
GGTCTTCTCGAACAGGTCGAAATAGATATCCTCGAAGGGGATATAGAAGACCGGCTCATGGCCCTCCTCCCGAAGAATTTTCGCACGGTCGCTTGCAGCGACTATCGCGTCGGAGAACCGGACCGTCACCGTGCCGAGGAATGGTTCTATGCTCATGCCGCCGATAGGGCGCCTGGAAATCGCTTCTGAACCTTGCATCTGAATTCTCCTTGGCCAGCGTCTTGATGGTTGGATGACATTTGTCTTCCACGCGTGAAGTCGAAATGCGCGGCAGTGGATTGAGGTTCCGGTCCCTCCGGAAATCCTGGCGTCCGCAGTCATCAGCCTAGCCGCGCCAGGGGAATGACCGGAGCCTCATCCGTCAGGCCAGCCACGCAAGCGGCAGCGGCGTATAGCAATAGGAAATCACGTTCATTTGGTCGCCGGGGCAGTTGGCTGATCGCCACCGGTCGTCGACTTCGGTCTGGCGTCCTGGTCGACTGGTGGGTTCTTGGTGACGGTGTCGGTGTTGGCCTTCGTCGGCTCGGTGTTGTTGTCACATGCGGTGAGCGCAAGACCCGTTGCCAGGATCAGAAAGGATAGGAACCTCGTCATCGCCATCTCCTCGGGTTGACACTCGACAAACGAGGTTCCGCGATTTTGGTTGCCGCCGTGGCCACCCCTTCCAAGGGGGAGCCGTTCCCTTCATCGATCGTTTCCGCGATGTATTCAGTGAGATCGCCCACCTCATCCTGGATGTCCTGCGCCGCGATCCCCTCATCTTGCGCATCCGCCACGCACTGATTTGCGAGTTCCTCCGCGGCATCGATGCCGGACATAGGGATAGGCTCGTCAACGACGTGTTCTTCGATCCAATCCGAAATGAAGTGGGCTGTTCGATTGACGATCAGGTCGGCGTCCTCGGACAACTCCGCTTCGCCCCTGAGCTTATCCCTGGTTGTCGTTCTCATCGGACACACCCGTTCACTTGACCAATTTCAAACGCCGATCGGCCGCAAAAGATGCAGGGAAGGAGGAAAATCGTGATCGGCCGCGCATCGGGAACGGGTGTCTTCATCCCGCGTTGTCAGCCACGCTTTGGACATCAGCGAACCCGGTAATGGCTTTGAAACCACAACGAGGCTCTCCGCCGAACGACAAGCAGCCCTCGCTGATCGATGAGGAAGCAGCCGGCCGCGCGGCCTCGACAACGAAGGACAGCAACGCCGCGGCAGGGCGGGAGCCAGGAAGCCGTGGGCGCGACGCCACGTGGCCATCTCAAATCACTGGGCTGGGGTGGAAGGACATCTTCTGGCGACTTTGGGAAGAGTTCAACAAGGACCGGGTTCTGCTGGTGGCTGCCGGCGCAACCTTCTATCTCCTGCTCGCCTTGTTTCCCGCCCTGGCAGCCTTCATCTCGATCTATGGCTTCGTCGCGGACCCGGTCACGGTCGCCGACCATGTCGCTTACCTCCAGGGATTGCTACCGCAGGGCGGGCTCGATCTTATCCGCGATCAGTTGCAGGCCTTGGCCCGCCAGAAAGCAGGCGCTCTCGGCACAGGCTTTTTCATAGGCCTGACAATCGCCCTCTGGAGCGCCAACAGCGGCATGAAGGCGCTCTTCGACGCGATGAACATCGCCTACGAAGAGCGTGAGAAACGTTCGTTCATTACCCTCAATCTGATGTCGATCCTGTTCACGGTCGGAGCCCTGCTCATCGGCATCGTGCTGCTGCTTACGGTGGGTGTTGTCCCGGCGCTGTTGCGCTTTTTCTACCTTGATGCCTGGACAGAAACCGTGGTTGCGGTATCTCGATGGCCCATCCTGGTAGTGTCGATCCTAACCGGCATTTCCTTGCTCTACCGCTTCGGGCCGAGCCGGGAACATGCGAAATGGCGATGGTTGAGCTGGGGAGCGCTTGCGGCAACCGCGGCATGGATTATCGCGTCGTGGCTGTTCTCGTTCTACCTCCAGCATTTTGCCAACTATAACGCGACATACGGCTCGCTCGGTGCCGTGGTCGGCCTGATGATGTGGACATGGATTTCAGTCATCATCCTGATCGCCGGCGCCGCCATCAACGCGGAAATGGAACATCAGACAGCCTGTGACTCGACCACAGGCCCGGCGGTTCCCATGGGTGAGCGCGGCGCGGTCGTCGCCGACACATTGGGCAAGACTGCGGACTGATGAAACTTTCAGGTAGATGTCCCATCGTCACCTGCACGAGCGACAAGGTTCGAGCCACTCTCACCAAGTGCGGCTATCGTCTATAAAACGGGAATGCTGGTACTCAGCGCCCCAGGTTGATGGGAGGGCGGTCCTATTGCCCAATCGGGCAGGCCAAAGAGGATGAGCAGCCACACACCGACTGGCTGAAGGGCGTCGCTGCCCATGGCGCTGGCGGGAAGTCAAAACAGGAACCTTTGCCAAGGCTTTGCCGTTGAAACCGCGTTCGCCATCGCGGACATCACCCTTCAGTCTGCTGAAAGCCAGTTCCGTGGATACGAAGCCTCAGAAAAGCGAGCCGGACCCATCCGACGACAGGGCCGGGCAAAGCAAGCGTCTCGCCAGCCAGCCAAGTTCGCGGCACGACAAATCGGACGATCGGCAAATGGACGACAGGCCGCAGAAATCGAACCTGCTGGGCTTTCCCAGGCGCCATCCCTATTGGACAGCGGCAATTGTCCTCCTGCTTCTGCTTGTTGCGATGGGTGTAGCGATCTGGTGGCTGAATACGCGTCAGTATGAATCCACCGATGATGCCTTCATCGATGCCCGCACGGTAACGGTGAGCGCCGAGATTGCCGGGCGTATCACCGATGTGGCCGTCACCGACAACCAACCGGTGCGCAAGGGTGACGTTCTCTTGCGCATCGACGACAGCGACTACCGGGCATCGCTCAGCCAAGCGGATGCCGGCGTAGCCGCCGCTCAGGCCGACATCACCAATGTGGCGGCCCAGATCGAGGCGCAAAATGCCAAGATCGACGCCGCCCAGAAGCAGGTGGCGCTGGCCCAGGCAGCGCTCGACTTCGCCAAGGCCGAAGACCAGCGCAATCGCGAATTGCTGACGAAGGGCACGGTGACGCAGCAGCAGGCGCAGCAGGCTGCATCGACCCTTCGACAGGACCAGGCAACCCTGGACAGCGCCGAGGCGGACGTGGCCGCGGCGAAGAGCCAGGTGACAGTGCTGCAGGCACAGACCAAAAGCGGCGAAGCCAAGCTTCACCAGGCACAGGCCAGCCGGGATCAAGCCCGCACGGCATTGACCCGTACCATTATTACAGCCCCTGTCGCCGGCCGCGCGACAAGCATTTCGGCCGCCATCGGCACCTACACCCAGCCGGGTCAGGTGCTCATGATGTTCGTTCCCAACGAAGTCTGGGTAAAGGCGAACTTCAAGGAAACCCAACTCGACAGGATGCGAACCGGACAGCCGGTCGACATCGATATCGACGCCTATCCGGACAAGACCTTTCATGGCCATGTCGACAGCCTGCAGGCCGGCAGCGGCACCGCCTTCAGCCTGCTGCCCGCCGAAAATGCCACCGGCAATTTCGTCAAGGTGGTGCAGCGTGTGCCGGTCAAGATCGTCTTCGACAACCCGCCCGATGTGCTGCTCGGCCCGGGCCTGTCGGTGGTGCCGACGGTCAAGGTGCGATGAGCCGCGACATGGCCAGCGACCAAGGCGAAAGCCGGTCCGCGGCCGGTGAGCGCAATCCCTGGCTCATCGCCATCATTGTCTCCATTGCCACCTTCATGCTGGTGCTCGACACCTCGATCGCCAATGTGGCGCTGCGCAACATCGCCGGCAGCCTGGCTGCCGGCATGGATGAAAGTACCTGGGTCATCACCACCTATCTGGTCGCCAACTCCGTGATCATTCCAATCAGCGGGTGGCTGGCCAGCGTGATCGGCCGCAAGCGCTACTACATGCTTTGCGTCGCGACGTTTACGCTGGCATCGCTGCTGTGCGGGCTGGCGCCCAATCTCGAGATGCTCATCGTCTTCAGGATCCTGCAGGGCCTCGGCGGCGGCGGCATGGCGCCAAGCGAGCAATCCATCCTGGCCGACACCTTTCCGCCTGAAAAGCGCTCGCAGGCATTTGCCCTCTACGGCATCGCCGTCATCGTCGCGCCGACCGTCGGGCCGACCATCGGCGGCTGGCTGACCGACAATTTTTCGTGGCACTGGATCTTCTTCATCAACGTGCCGTTCGGCATCATGTCGCTGGCGTTGGTGCAGTGGCTGCTGGTCGAACCGGAGGTACTCGAACGCGAACGCCAGCAGCGGCTGAAAGGAGGTCTCAGGATCGACTGGGTCGGATTCATCCTGGTGGCGACCGCGCTCGGCTGCCTCGAAATCTTTCTCGACGAGGGCCAGCGCAACGACTGGTTCGCGTCGAGCTTCATCACGACTTTCGCCATTATCTCGGCGATCTCCTTCGCCCTGCTGATCCCATGGGAATTCCGCCACCGCGATCCGATCGTCGACATGCGCCTGCTGTTCACCCGCCAGTTCGGTACATCCTTCCTAGTGATGATGGCGGTCGGTGCGGTGCTGTTCAGCACCACGCAGCTGATGCCCCAGCTGCAGCAGACCGCCTTCGACTACACGGCGACGCTATCGGGCCTGTCGATGATGCCGGGCGGCGTCGCCATGCTGATGCTCATGCCGATTTCGGGATTTGCCGCCGGCATCGTCCAGCCAAAATACCTGATCATGGCGGGCATGGCGGTGGTGGCGATCGGCCTGTGGCATATGACTTCGCTTACGCCCGACGCCAGCTTCAGCTTCTTTGCCTTTGCCCGCATCTTCCTGATGATCGGATTGCCGTTCCTGTTTATCCCGATTTCGACTGCGGCATATGTCGGTCTGGCGCCGCAAAAGACCAACCAGGCCTCGGCCTTGATCAATGTTGCCCGCAATATCGGCGGCAGCATCGGCGTGTCGCTCTCCAACACTGTGATCGCCCAGAACGCACAACTCCATCAGGCGAACCTTGTCGGCCACACCGCGCAATCGTCGCCCGCCTACCAGCAGGTGGTACGGCAGGCGACCGAGCACTTCGTCGCCGAGGGTTCCTCGATGCTCCAGGCCAAGCAGCAGGCCATTGGCTGGATCGGGCAGTTGATCGCCCGCCAGGCTTCACTGCTCGCCTATATCGACGTCTTTCGTTACTGCGCGGTGGCAACGGCGCTGCTGGTTCCTCTCGCCCTTCTGCTGCGGTCTTCGCAAGGAAACCCGACCGGCAATAGCCGGGAGGCGTCTGGACCTCCTGGATGACAGGAACCGATCGCCGGCCGGTCCGCACCGCGAACCGCTCCAAGCGGAACGGATCGTCTTCTTGCCGGTTGTGAAGGAAAGGAGATTTCCCATGTCAGACGGTATCATGTGGCTAATCGTCGTCGCCGGCGGGCCAGCGTTGCTGGTCATACTGATTGCCTATGTCCTGGTAACCCGCCGTAACCGTGGTCCGGTTGAACGCAGGGAAAGCGACCGCGCTACCGACCAGCTCTATCGCGAGGACGATCGGCGATAGCTTGCGCATTGGCGGTGTAGGAGGTCGTCGCTGACATGCAACGACCTCCCCTTGGTCTCACCGCATCAAGCACCGCCTCAGGAACGCAAAGAGCCTGTTCCCGCTGATCGTTGCACGGACCCGAGCTGCGGCCCATCGGGCTTTCATGGTGGCACCGACGTGGCAATCACAGACAATGTCGTGGAGTTGCCAGTCGCTCAATTCGAAGAAGCGCTTTGCCTCGCCGTATGTGTCGTCCCCCAGCCCCGATGCACGCAAGATCGGGTCTTCGAAGGCAACCGCGAGTGCCGATCCTTCCCCACGTGCGATGGCCCGTGCTTCAGGACGCAAATGTTCCGTGCCGGTTAGCGCACCGAGGCATCGTTCGGGATTTTGCTCGAGAAGTTCAGCCCAACGCGCGATGCGTTCATTACGTGTCATTACCGAAAACGGCGCCAGCGGCTCAATCCTGGCGACGGTTTGGAGCTGGTCGAGTGTCTGATGTTTCATGGTCGGCTCCTGTCTGAGAGGGAGAAGTACCCACGCCTTCTGAAGAAATTATCGCCCGGCAGGGCTTCGACAAGACGGAGGTTTGACGAATTCGCCGCTGGCGACGAACTCCAAAAATAATGTCGCGGGCAAACAACCGTGATCAGCTCGCACTATCGCGCCGCCACTTCCTGGCAGAGCGTTCCAACTGAATGCTCGCACGATGCCGTGGCGTCAGAGTTCCAGCAGGGCATAGGGGCGGCCGTTCGGTTTGGCCACGTGCATGGCGACGTTGTAAACCTTGGCGCCGCCGGGCGTTTGGCCTTCATAGGAGCCGCGATGCGCGTGACCGTGCACAACGGCGCTGACCTTGAACCGATCGATCGTCTCGGCAAGGCGTGAAGAGCCAAGAAACGGAAATATCTCCAGCGGTTCTCCCTCGACGGTCTCAGCGATCGGCGCGTAGTGGAGGACCACGAGCGTCCGCTTCGCCCGTACCTGGCGCATCGCGTTTTCGAGGCGCATTGCCTCGTTGACACTTTCCGAGACCATCGCCTTGATCGCGGGTTCGCCGAAGGAGCCGAGCATGCGCGATCCGAAGCCACCGACGAACCCTTTCACGCCGACGAAGCCGACCTCCTCGATTTCGACCGCATGGCCATCGAGAAGGTGAACATGCGCCTGGCGTAGGATGTTTGCGACGTCGTCCACCGCGCCGGATTCGTAGTCGTGGTTGCCGAGCACCGCCACCACGGGGATCGAGCAGTTGCGCAGGTCCTCGGCGAGCATCTCCGCCTCACGAGGCTTGCCGAGATTGGTGAGATCTCCCGTCAGGACGAGAATCTCGGCTTCCCTCGATATCTCGCCGAAGAGATCGCGATACGAGGTTCGGGGATCTTCCCTGACATGCAAATCCCCCATGGCAGCAACTCTGAGCGTCCCTGCGTTATCCTTCGGCGCGACGTTCTCCAGGCGGTCAGGCATCACGAAAATCTCCCACGCCGCCGACGCCGGCGAAGCCCCATTCCTTGACATCGATCTCGTAGTCGGTTTGCGACAGCAGCCGCCCGCGGCAGATCTTCATCCTGGGGGACGGCAATTGCCGTTGCTTGGCGAGGCGGTCGAGGAGTTCATCGAGGAGCCATGCCGGGATGTGATCGCGCTCGCTTGGGTAAATCCATCTGAAGTTGATGAGCTGCATCAGCAGGACCTCCCAATGAACCTCCAGATAGGAAAGCAGCCGGTGCCAATCTATCTGGTCGTGTGCCTTGAGGATCGTGTGGGCGATATCGGCGCCATCGTGCCGGCCCCTGTCTTGGATGAAGCATTTGGACCAGATGAGTTCGGTCGGGCCGATGATCCGTACGCGGCTGCCCAGCAACTCGGTCTGTCTGGCGTGCTCCAGCCATCGATCGCCAACAGGCATCATGCCGTTGGCCGATCCGAAGATGACGTCGAAGAAATGCCTGCCCTTGAACACCTTGCCAAGCCACCGGTCGTCCACGATTTCGACGGCATATCCAAGCTCCTTGAAATGGGCGAGGATCCGCGCGTAGTCACCGGCCTTGCAGAAGATATCGAGATCCTTGGTCTGGCGAGTGACGCCGGTATAGGCGCTTACCGCATAGGTTCCAGCGACCAGAAAGGGAATGTCCGTGGCGGTGAGCTCGCGGACGGCTTCCATGTAGAACACCTCCGCCCCGGCGTGCTTAAGCGTCGGCGCCGCCTTTGCATTGATCAACGGGAGCGAAACCAGGACGTCTTCGCGTGATCGATCGGTGGTCATCAATGATGGCTCCTAGCCGCCAACCGACAAGTCGGCCGCTGGGACAACAACGTCGACCCCTCCATGGTTCCGCCTTGCGGGCGGGGTCCGTTTCGTCATGGAGCGATCTGTTCTGAGCGGCGGTGATTCCGCTGGGAACATGGCTTCAAACGCGATCGAACCCAGCCCGATGCCCTCGAGATGGATTCGATGGTGCTTAAACGCCGCAAAGCGCCCCAGCATAGCGCGGCAAGATCGATTTCCGCGAACCTCGTCGCTGCGTGCCAGTCAAAGGAACGTGAGCCGCTTTCAGGGTCGATTGATTGCGCGTCCGCCGTCGCGATCGATCTCGCCCGGCACGTATTCGCCTGCATTGGCATCGAAGCCGGTCCAGCCGTCGGCCTCGTACGATCTGCGGCGTTCGGCCAGGTCCACCGATCGGGATTGCCCCAAAATCTGCTCGGCATTCGGCACGAGTTCGTCCTCCACCTTGGCCGTCACCAAGGTACCGCCGCGGCGTACACCTTCCGCATAGACGTGCGCATCGCGCTCGGGCACGCCCGATTCCGTCAGAGCGCCAATGATGCCGCCGGCCGCTCCACCGGCCACGGCACCGGCAACCGCACCGGCGGCGGTGGCGGCGAGCCATCCGGCCGCGACCACCGGGCCAACACCCGGGATGGCCATGACGCCAAGTCCCGTGAGCAACCCCCCGGCGCCGCCGATCACGGCTCCGATTCCGGCACCGCTGCCAGCGTCTTCAGCGGCCTCGGAACGATTTGCGTCGTACCAGTCATCCGAGTTGTTGGCGACGATGCTGATGTTGGAATGCGGGACTCCCGTCGCCTCAAGCTCGCCGACCGCATCGGCCGCGTCGTCATAATTGTCGAACAGTCCAGTTACGGTTTTCATGTGATTTCTCCTGATCCACGCTCACTTGCTTGCGGCAACCACGTTGCCCTGGTAGTCGACGCCAACGTTGAGGTTTTCGCCTCCCTTGGCCGCCTGGCCGCGCCAGATGCCCTGATCGTCCTTGGTCAGCTTCGACACGTTCGAATATCCGGCGTTCTCGATACGGCTCTTGGCCTGGGCTTCGGTGAAGCTGTTTGCACCAGGAACGAGGGCGGCGGCGTTGGGAGTATTGTCGGTCTTCACCGCCGGCGTTGTCGCTCCCGTAACGGAATCTTGCCCGGCGGCGATCTTTTCGATCGCCTGCTGGTGCATCTTCAGTGTGCCGACCGTTTGCTGGGCAAAAGTCTTGAGCGCGGCGTTGTCACCCCCGCTGGCATAATCCTCGAACAGCTTGACGGCTTCGTCATGCGCCTTGCGCTGCGCGTCGACATAGGCCGGATCAATCGGCCCCTGCGCGTTCTTGAGCTTATCCAGATCGCCCTGATGCTGAGCGTCGAGCGCTGAGGGCACCTTCAGTTTTTGTTCGCCGGCGACCGCTTGCAGCTTGGTGTTGGCGGCGCCGTGGTCCCGGATCATCATCTGGGCAAAATCCTTGATGCGCTGGTCCTGGGCCTTGCCCAAGGCAATCTGACTCGAGTCCACTTCGAACTTGCCGCCGACGGCAGCCTTGTCGACAAAATCCTGGGCGCTGTCGGCCGCGAAGGCAGGCATTGCGAGAACCGTGGAAGCAACCGCGAGGGATGCGAGAAGGTGTCGTGTTTTCATCGGCTTTGTCCTTGTCGGTGAGCGAATTTGGCTGCGTCCTAACAAGCCAAGATGCGCTTTGTTCCGCTCTCCAGGCCCCATGCCGCTAGACCCGGCAGCGCCAGAAAACCATGGGTGGAGACGAGCGGCTCAAGCGTCGTTATTCCAAATTCCAAACGCCAGGTGCACTGGAACAAATCGACTGTCGCGGCGTTAGAGGCCGTCCGCGGAAGGCTCCGTGGAGCAACAGGCGAAGGTCTTGGAGGGGCGGGTGCGTACAGGCCATTTCAGAAAACCGATCGTTATTCAACCTGGCCGCATAGACCGCGACAGGGTTGTGGTCTCTGTGTCCGATGCCGCCGAAGTGCTGCTGCGGGACTGGCCAAAGCCGACGTCGGAAAGGCGTCTTGCCGCGATCAGGGCCTGCCTTGCGGTGATGCGTGGCGAAAAGCCTCCAAGGGTTGCACGACAGGCGTTCATTGTTGCGGCCAAGGACGCCAGGATTCTGCTCGGCGATCAAATCTAGTCGTTGGCGCTATGCGCACCACCGCTGCGGATTTGGCAGAGCCTGGTTCGAACGAGAGAGGTCAGTGCCAAGATGTCAATTCCTACACCGGCCTCTGCCAGAGGCGAGATCCAGGGGGGAGAGACGCAGGACAAAACGCCGGGCTTCGATCCTGCCGTTGCTCCGATGGAGACCGATGCCGAGGCGGCGGACACACAAAATCCGATCCCTACGGAGCCGCCACGTTCCCGCCGGCCGAAATTCGAAAATGACGCCAGCTTCGCCAATGCGATGCGGCCGGTCGAAGGCGAGCCGGAACTACGACCTCGCAGCAACTGGCCGCTGTTGGTCGTTGCAGCCGTCGTTTTGGTAGCGGCCGCGGTTTTTCTGGCGGCGAGCATGCTTCGGTGAAGACGTCTGCGAGAAAGCGCGGCGACGGCCTATTCGCGAAGATCGGGTGCGCTCTTCATGCCCGAAAGTTCGGTCATCGGACACAGCAGCCGCGGCCGCGCCGGGTTAGAAATGTCGAGCTTGTCCCAAGGGATGCGGTATAGGCCATCGCGGCGGCGCAGCCGAAAGAGATCGAGCACCGCCACGCCTATGGCCGAGGTCGAAAGACGCTCGAAAGCGGCGTAGACGCCGACATGGAATTCAGTAACGACAAAATCGTCGCCATCCGGTTCGGCGCGGATTTCCTCGATGTAGCCGATGCTCTTGCCCCGCTGCGAAAGCACGCGTCGCCCAGCCAGATGTTCAAGATTGACGACGGTCATCATCAAGCTCCCGGAATGCGTCCGATGACATGATCGCGCAACCAGTCCTGCCAGGCGAAGATCGTCGTGCGACGCACATCGATATCGAACTCGATGTCGACGCCGATATCCTTCACCTTGTGCCAGGCGATCCGATGCGGCTCGCCATGGCGCTTGCCACCCAGCTTTGCCGCGAGTTGCGCCATCCATCGCCCCGGCCACGTGCCAAGGCGACGCGCCAAAGTGATGGAGCCGAGTTCGATCGCGACGATCCTTGGGGGCTTGCCCTGCCGCAATTCGGCCACCAGCCCATCGACCTTGCCGATTTTGACCTGGCGGCGGTCGACCACCTGCTTGTCCAGGAGATCACGCAGCAACTCCATCATGTGCCTCCGAATATCTGCAGCGGGATCGTCACCACGGCCAGCACAAAGCCGAGCGCGATGATGAAGATGACCGCGGCATTCGAGAGAATGCCGTTGCGATGCTCGCCGACGTAGCGTTCGTCGTTCAGCAGAAACAGGAATGGAACCACCGTCAACGGCAGGCTGGCCGCCGTCAGCGCCATGGAAAATATGGTGAGCCTCAACGGATCGACACCAAGCATGATCGGGATGGCCGCAAGCAACAACGATACCGTATACACGGCGCTGAAGCCTGGATTCTCGCGCGGCTTGCGGTCCTCGCCCCAGGTCCAGCCGAAACCTTGCGCCACGAGGTAAGCCTGCTGCAGCGCGACTTCGAGTGCAGCGCCGAAGCAGGCAATGGCGAGCGAGGCTACGAACAGGATGAAACCCCAGAAGCCGAATACCGGGATCAGCATCAACGGCATTTGGTGATAGTCGTCGACCTGGTTGATGCCGTGCGTCGCCAGCACGAGAGCGGCCACGATCAACACGCCGATCGAAATGGTGCCGCCGAAGGTCATCCCCAGTCCCGCTATGGCCCGGTTGGCGCCGAGGTAGCTCTTGTCCCACTGGTCCTCGATAGCCCCCGAGGAATAGAACATGAACAGGTAGGGCGATATCGAGGCGCCGAGAATGCTGACCGCCATGAACCAGTAATTGGCGGTGTCGTGGGTTGGCAGCGAAGGCACTGCGCCAGCCGCGACCGCCGTCCAATCGGGTTTCAGCATCACGGCCGCGACGACGAAACACAACGTCACCAAGCCGAGCATCGACACACCTTTCTCGATGAAACCGAACGTGCCTTTCCAGAGCAGCAGCCATGCCAGAAAAGCCACCGGCAGAGCCCACCACTGGAAGCCTATGCCCGTGGCAAGTTCGAGTGCGATGGCAACGCCGCCGATCTCGGCGGAGAGCACCATGAGACTGAGCAGCAAGGTGGCAAGCAACGGCCACACAAAGACGTTGAAACCAAATCTCTCGCGGATGCCGTCGCAGATCGTGTGATGGCTCACCGCGGCGAACCGGCCGGCCATTTCCACCAGAAAGATGATGCAGATGGTGCCGAGGACCACGGCCCAGATCAACTGGAAGCCGAAGGTTGCGCCCGCTTGGGCCGCCGTTGCCATCGATCCGACTTCAAGGAAGCCGCCAACGCTGGTAACCACGCCAAGCGATATCTCCACGAGCTTCTTCATGGCTTCGGCGCGAAATATCTGGCATAGGCGGTGGCCAGCGTGCGCGAGCCCCGTCGAAGATCCTGCTTTGCGTTTTGGACCTCCGCTCGATTGTCCGCCTGCAATCCCGCGTCGGCGCGAGCCACCGCGGCTGACAGATTCTTGATCGCTGCCGCCAAAGCAGATTGCTCGGCGGGTTCAGCCGTTCCGGCCGATCGGATTTGTGCCTCGGCGTCGGCCAGAGTCTTGCCGGTCGACCGCAGCGTGCCGGCTGTGTATGCGAACGGCGCCGCCCCATCCATCCAGGCATCGAGCATTACCGATACGGTCTGTGCCGCGGAGGCCGCCGTTTTTGATTGCTGCTCGATCTGGTCGGAGGACGAGCATCCCGCCAAGACGCCCGTGAGCAACAGCACGCGCATACAACTCAGCCTCGGATAAGGGCCACTAAAGGTCAAAGCCGGCGTTTGGTGCGCCACGAGAATGGTCTCCCGAGCCGATGGAAGTCACGGTCGGCGTGAATTGATCTAGAGCGCCCGGTGTGCCCGTCAATCAAACGCCACCGCTCGGACAGGCGCCGACCGCGAGACATAAGGACCAACGACAGAGGCCCGCCGGCCACGAGACCCAATTCAAGCGGAACAAAGCATCGATTGTGGGATTGGAACACGGGAAGGTGGCGACCCGTCCTGATCATCGACGTGATGGACTGCTGCACAGAGGATTCGGCAATGCCTCGTCTCATAGTCTGGATAGCCATCGTGGCAGCCGTCATCATTGCGGCTTGGTTGTGGCTCGGCAGCCATAGAACGAGCAACGATAGCGGCAGCCAGCCCGCGCCCCACGCGATCGACCAGAACGGCTAATTCACCCCTGCTCTGTTGGATCTGCAGGGTTCTCGATCCGGTATTCGTGGACCAGGCCGAGAACCTGATTTCTCACTGTCTCGCGCGCTTCGGGCTGAATGAAAAGCATCAGCCGGTCGACGGTTTCAACGACCGGCCGCGGCAGGTCCGCTACCGCGTCGGTGAGCTCACTGCCATGTTCATACATGTTGTCCGTCAGCTTCTTGTCCAGATCGGAAAGGATACCCATCACCAAGCTCCATAGCTTTGCTCTCCATGCCGATAATGGTCAGTCCTGCGGAGATGTTCCGAGAAGCACGCAAGCTATGCGAAGCGCGATGGCAGAGCCAGACCGGGAAAACCAGCAACCAACCAGACCAGGAGCAGAAGGAACATCAGAAACAGTACGGTGGGATGACAGACAACGCGTTGAGCTGAAATGATATGAAAGACGGCGCCGTCGGTGCCCAAGTTGCGGCTGTTGGCTAGCCGTGAATCACTGCTGCCCCGGCATCTCGGTATTCTCCTTGGGATCTTTCTTGACCCCTGCAGCCGGTGAGGTGTCCGCCGGAGCGTTGCCGCCCTGGTTCTGCTCAGGCGCTCGTTTCAGGGGCGAGGTGCGCCACCCCACATCGACGTAGAGAAAGCCGATCAGGAAACCGACGATGATGACAGCGGCTATCACCAGCGAGAGTAGTGCGTTGCGTCGTTCCATCCTGCGGCTCCCTTCGCCTGCCGAACAGCCACTGACGAAAATAGTTCCACAGCCAGGTGGCACCGAGGCCGGGCGCCGGCCGTCACCGCAGCCGCGAAGCAACGCAACGGGATCGAGCTCGGCCGGGTCGCGCCAGCGACGTGCGCCCTTGCTGTTGCGATCATATCGAAACCAGACGCGGCGTCACTTTGCAACTCATGCGCGCCTCACGATTCTCGCCGGTGTCACTACCCGGACAAGCAACGGCACCAACCCTAACTTCCAGATGGCTTCGGTAACGCCGGCTGCGTCGGCTGCGTGCCTTGCTGGTCCCCGCCGGTACTGGACTGCGGTGTCGGATTGGTATCCGTTGTTGGATTCTTGTCGGCCGGCTGGCTGTTCATCGTATCCGTCTTGGATTTGACGGGGTCGGCATTGTTGTTGCACGCCGCCAGGGCGAGCAACGCCGATGCCGACCAAATCAACCACATCGCTTTCATACTGACTTTTCCTGGATGAGTTGGGGTGAAGCAACCTGCAAGGGACCTATTCGATCGAACCGGATGGAAAGCCCTTGTTTGACGGCACTTTTAGCCAGCAAATGATCCAGCTCGCTATCGTCGATGGGGCTGCGAACCAGCTGACGAATGGCCTTGCACGCCAACTCGGTCGAGACGAAGTCATATCTCCTGCTTCTGGCGGATACATATTGTTCGACCAGCATCTTCACGCGCCTGAGCGCGATTTCATCGGCATATTGCATTTTCGTTTCTCCTGCGCGCCGAACTGCCGAGTGTGTGGGTTGTTCCCAGCTGAACTCGAAACACGACCGCCAAGCTCATGAGAAAGCCCGCGCCTCCCGGCCGGGGAGCGCGCGGGCTGATCAGGCTGAGGGGAACCCGATCGCGCGGCGCCAAACAAGGGGAGCGACGACGCCGCACGACACCGAACCTGGATCGGCCTCAGTTGTTCCACTTCGTCATCTTCGCGTTGTTCGTGCCTGAACGCGCCAAGGGGGTCGACTGGCATGGCCCTTCGGCAGCCCGGCATTCGATCCGGTCCACGCGGAACAATCAGGGACCCCGCTGGTTCGGCCGGAACGAACTTCGGAGGACATGATGACCAACGCAAAGCTGGCCGTGGTGACGGGCGCATCGAGCGGCATCGGGAGGGAACTTGCCAAACTATGCGCCAAGGACGGCTATAACCTGGTCATAGCCGCCGACGAGCCCGCGGTCCAACAGGCGGCCGAGGCTCTGGCTTCGCATGATGTGACCGTTGAAGCCGTCGAGGCAGATCTGGCATCCGTCGAAGGCGTCGATCAACTCATTGCGCGGGTCGGCGATCGCGACATCGACCTTCTGTTCCTGAACGCCGGACGCGGCCTCGGCGACGGCTTTCTCGACCAGGACTGGCAGAAGGTTCGCCGGGTCATCGACACCAACATCACCGGCACGGTCTCCCTTGCGCATGAGCTCGGCGCCAGGATGGCACGCCGCGGCCGTGGCCGAATTCTGTTCACCGGATCGATTGCCGGCTTCATGCCCGGCACTTTCCAGGCCGTCTACAACGGCACCAAGGCGTTCATTGATTCCTTCTCGATCGCGCTGCGCCATGAGATGCGGGACACCGGCGTCACAGTCACGGTGCTGATGCCCGGGGCGACGCAGACGCGGTTCTTCGAACGCGCCGAAATGATGGATACCAAGGTCGGCACCGACGAGAAGGACGATCCGGCAGATGTCGCCAGAACCGGTTATGAGGCGATGATGGCGGGAGAGGAACAAGTGATCAGCGGCTGGAAGAACAAGCTGCAGGTCGCCGCCGCGCATATCACTCCGGCAGGTACGCTGGCCGAACAGCACCGCAAAATGGCCGAGCCGGGTTCAGCGTCCAGGGACTGATCTCTTCCTGTCTGCGGACGCAGACCCTTTGCGAGTATCGCAAGGTAATCGTCGGTGGCGCCCACTTCGGCTGAATGAAAGCTGCATTTGCCGATACCTCAAAATAGTCAACGCAGGAGCAACAGGATGAAAGCCCTCACATGGCACGGCAAAGGCGATATACGCTGCGATCAGGTGCAGGATCCGGCCATCGAGGATGACCGTGACGTCATCATCAAGGTCACTTGCTGCGCCATTTGCGGCTCGGACCTGCATCTGATGGACGGCTACATGCCGACCATGGAATCGGGCGACGTGCTTGGACACGAGACCATGGGAGAGGTCGTGGAGGTCGGCCGCGGTCATTCCAAGTTCAAGAAGGGCGACCGCATCGTGGTGCCGTTCAACATTTCGTGCGGCGAGTGCTGGTTTTGCCAGAAGGGGCTGTTCTCGCTCTGCGACCGGTCCAATCCCAACGCCAAGCAAGCGGCCGAGGTGATGGGACAATCGCCGGCCGGCCTGTTCGGCTATTCGCATCTGGTTGGCGGCTATTGGGGCGGCCAGGCCGAATATCTGCGCGTACCATTCGCCGATGTCGGCCCGATCAAGGTGCCGGAAGGCATGGATGACGAGCAGGTGCTGTTTCTTTCCGACATCTTTCCGACCGGCTACATGGCAGCGGAAAACGCCGGCATCGAGCCCGGCGACACGGTCGCGATCTGGGGCTGCGGTCCGGTCGGCCAGTTCGCCATCCAGAGCGCATGGATGCTCGGCGCCGGTCGCATCATCGCGATCGACAAGGTTCCGGAACGACTGGCCATGGCTCGCGAACATGGCAAGGCCGAGACACTCGATTTCAGTAACTCAAATGTCTACGACGCCCTGATGGCGATGACCGATGGCCGAGGGCCGGATCGCTGCATCGATTGCGTGGGCACCGAAGCCGATGCCGGTGCCAGTGCCGACTCCATGCTCGACAAGGTCAAGGCGGCTTCCTTCCTCGGCACCGACAGGCCACATGTGCTGCGCGAAGCAATCTACTGTTGCCGCAAGGGCGGCACCATTTCGATCCCCGGCGTGTATATCGGCCTCGTCGATCATATCCCCTTTGGCGCCGCGATGAACAAAGGCCTGACGTTCCGTATGGGCCAGACCCACACGCAACGGTATCTCGAACCGCTTTTGGCCAAGGTCCAGACCGGCGAGATCGACCCGTCCTTCGTGATCACGCACAGGGCCGGCCTTGAAGCCGGGCCCGATCTCTACAAGACGTTTCGCGACAAGCAGGACGGCTGCATCAAGGTGGTCATGCGGCCGCATGGGTGAGCCGTTCATCGGCACGAGAACCGTTTCGTCTTCGCTCGTGCCCTCCCCTTTGGCGTCGGCGCCGTCGCGGTCGCGGAACTTTCAATCGTGCCGATGATTGAGATCGTTTCGTGCAGGAAAGGAACCATCATGGCCAAGGAAGATTCTGCCTCGAAACCCGCCGTCCATTCACCGAACGCCGAGGGCCTGCCGCACCCAGGGAGGGATGCCAGCGACACGGATGCCGGTGCAAAACCGTTGACGCCAAAGACCGCGGGCGCGTCGCGCCCGTCAAGCGTTCCATTGGACAATCCGGTCGCCAACCGAAATGCCGGTCGGCCGCGCCAGGCGAGCACCACGCTCCGGCCCACCGACAAGCCGCTGGATTGATCGCGACGGGCTGGCTCTTTAGATCATGAGGGTTTGTTGGCGTGAAGCGACGCCAGTTCAGCCACGACAGTGAGAATGGCCGCTTCGCTTGCGGGTTTTGCCACGAATTTGCAGTTTCGGAACCGGGCGGGAAGATCGCCCCGCCCATATCCCGTGACGAACGCGAAAGGAGTGCCGCGGGCCAGCAATATCTCCGCGATCGGCAGGCTCGTTTCGGCGTTCAGTTGAACGTCCAGCAACGCCATGTCGACCTTATCGGCCTCGACCAGCCGAAGTGCTGCGGCAACGGACGAAACAGGCCCGACCACGGGATAGCCCGCCGCACGCAGATCAGACGCGACGTCCTCCGCGATCAGCCACTCGTCCTCAACCACCAGAACGCGCGGTCTGTCGCTCACGGCGCGTCCTTGTGGTTTGCCGAAAAAGCGATCTGGACCTCAAGACCTTCCTTGTGGAAGGAGGTGTCGACCTGGCCCCCGAGCCTGTAGCCGATTTCCCCCTTCAACAGGTTCAGGCCAAAGCCGTTGTTCAACGGCTCCTTGACCGGAGGGCCGTCCTTTTCGCGCCAGCCAAGCGTGAAATTATCGCCGTCCATCGCCCATCTGACACCAATCCTGCCTCGAGGCTTGGACAGGGCGCCATACTTGGCCGCGTTGGTTGCCAGTTCATGGATGGCCATACTGAGGGAAAGCCCCTGTTGCGGGCCGAGTCTAACATCGTCGCCATCGAGTTCGATCCGTTCGATGCCGAACGGCTCGAGTTCCTGGTGGAGCAGTTCCTTGACCGAAGCTTCTTTCCACCTCTCGCGGGTCAGCAATCCGTAGGCCCGGGACATGGCATGCAGCCGGCCGATCAAGGCCTCCGCGAACTCTTCTTTCGTATCCGAACTGTCCCGCGTCCGGTTGGCGATGCTGGCGATCACCGCCAGCATGTTCTTGACGCGATGGTTGAGCTCCGAGATGAGCACCTGCTGATGCTCTTCCGCCCGCGCCAGGGTGGTGACGTCGACCAGTGTCACCACGACGCCCTGTATCCTGTTGCCCTTGTCCCGATAGGGATTGATGCGGACCATGTGAAACAGGCCCCTGGAATCGCGCGCAAGATGGTGGTTCAGGGTCTCGCCTGTCTCGAACACCTTGTCGATGTGCTGCTTCAACTCGGGATAATCGAGTTGGCTCGACAGATCCGTCAGCGGTCGGCCGACGTCGGAGGGGCGCAGACTGAAGAAGGACGAGGCCGCCGGCGTGAAGGTCCGCACCACAAGACTGCGGTCGAGAAAAATGGTCGCGATGTCGGTGCTTTCGAACAGATTGCGCAGATCGCTGTTGGCGTGATCGAGCTCTTCTATCTTGCTGGTCAACTCCGCGTTGATCGTGTTGAGCTCTTCGTTGAGCGACTGCATCTCTTCCTTGGACGCTTCAAGTTCCTCGTTGGTGGATTGCGCCTCTTCGTTGACGGAGACGAGTTCCTCGTTCGACGATTTCACCTCTTCGAGGGCCGTCTCGTATTCCTCTATGGTGGATTGAAGGCGCTCTCTTGTGTCGCGCAGTTCCCGCTCAAGATCGGCGGTGCTGTCGCTGTCACGGCCGCCCCCGGCCTCATCGGATCGGGCCTGGGTCGGGCCCGACGGCTCGAAGAGGACAAGGTAAAGCGGCTCACCATTGCCCCTCTCGGCCAGGGGTTCGATGGTCAGCCTGATCGGTTGGACGCGTTCGTCGTCTTCCTCGACGGCGAGATTGTCCCGCACAACAGTGCGGCGTGTCGTCGTCGCCTCCCTCAATGCGGCGCGCAGGTCCAGGCGAAGCCCGCGGCGCGCCATCGTCAGCAACTGCCGGCTGGGGATGCCTTGCGGCGCTTCGAGGTATCTTCCGGTCCTCGCCGAATAGTAGACGACGTCGCCTTCGGCGTTGACGAGGACATGCGGCGGCGCGAACCGCTCCAGCACCTGCGCCTCGACAGCCTGGCGCAGCGGATAGCCGACCGTGCCCTTCTTCAAGCCGGCGGTTTCGGCGGGAAAGACGCCGGAATGGACATCCCCGATCAGCGCCGGCAGCCTGATATGTGGCGAGGCATGCTCCCGTGCTTGGAAGAGGCGATGCTTCTTGTCGACGGTGGCGAACAGATTTTCGTGCTGCCCAACGCTTTCGGACGTGCCGAGGAAAAGATAGCCACCCGGCTTCAGCGAATAGTGGAAGACAGGAAGAACGCGACTTTGAATGGCTGGGCCGAAATAGATCAGCAGATTGCGGCACGAAACCAGATCCATGCGCGAGAAGGGCGGATCGCGGATGACGCTGTGCGGCGAGAAGATGCACAGTTCCCGGATCTCGTTGCTGATGACGTAGCTTTCGCCATCGCCGTTGAAAAACCGCTGTTTGCGCTCCGGGGAAAGACCCTGCATCAAGGCCTCGGGATAGCGTGCGGCGCGCGCCACGGCCAGGGCCGGCTCGTCTATGTCGGTGGCGAATATCTGGACGCGCGGAACCGCTGAAAGCGTTTCCATGTGTTCACGCAGCAGGATGCCGATGGAGAACACCTCCTCGCCGGTGGCGCAGCCCGGAACCCAGACCCTGACCGTATCGGTCGCGGTCTTGCCCTCGAACAGCCGCGGGATAATCTTTTGTTCCAGCAATTCGAAGGCATCGGGATCGCGGAAGAAGTTGGTGACATTGATCAGCAGATCGCGAAACAGGTTCATCACCTCGCGAGGGTCCTTCTTCAGCCAGTCGATATAGCCGTTGATGGACTGCATCTGGGCGATCTGCATGCGCCGCTTGATGCGGCGCAGGAATGTCTTGGTTTTATAGCCTGAAAAGTCGTGGCCGGAGTGGCTGCGCAAAATGCCGTATATCTGTTCGCGGACCTTATCTATGTCGGCCGCATGGTCGTCCTCTTCGTTCGTCAGCCCGTCCAGCGTGTCGAAGCCCCTGGCGTAAGCCTCGAGCTTCGCCCCAATCTCCTCGGCGGGCACGGCAACATCGATCAGGCCGCTGGCAATGGCGCTCTGCGGCATGTCGGGATTGCGCGGACCATAGCCGTCCGGCGCTTGCGCGACGGTGAGCCCGCCCCGCTCCTTGATCGCCTTGACGCCCAGGGTGCCATCGGAATCACCGCCCGACAGAATCACGCCGACCGAGTATTCGCCCTGGTCGTCGGCCAGTGCGCTGAAGAAGATATCGACAGGTTTGCGCTCTTGGGTAAGCCCATTGGGGCGCCGCAGGTGCAGCACGCCATTCTCGATGACCAGAGTGACGTTTTCCGGCATCACATAGACGTGGTCGGGTTCAACGGCCACGCCGTCCTCGACCACCACGACAGGCATGGCGGTGTAGCGGTCGATGACCTCGTGCAGCAGGCTGTTGCGCTTGGGACTGAGGTGCGTGATGATCACGAACGCCATGCCGGGCCGGTCGGTGATGCCCTTGAAAAGCCCTTCCATTGCGGGAATGCCACCAGCGGACGCACCGATGCCGACGATGGGGAACTTGATTGATCGGGCTGTCACGGCTTGTCCCCCTTTCGCCCGACCGACATGAAGCCTCTCAACGTCGGATCGGACAGGACACAACCATATAGCGCGCAGGGAGGATGGAACAAGTCAGCAAGGATGACGTTGAACCCGATATCCATGGTGGTTCAATGACAAAACGCTCTGCTGGCCTGAAACTCCTGGCGCCAATGGTGCCGGGGGCGCCTGAATTAATCGAAGGTCTCGATGGGCCCATCCCGGATCGCATGCTGGTGCTTGCGAAACGGTTGCAAGCGGCGCTGGATGACAGGAAAGTGGAAGTGCCTTCTTTGCATCCTAAACTCCGTTCGAAGAAAGGATGACGACGTGCGCGATCTGCGGGGGTTGCATCTTCTGATTGTCGAAGACGAATGGTCGATGGCTGGAGATCTTGCGAGGTTTTTCAGCAACATGGGTGCTATCATTCTCGGGCCCGCCGCTACCGTCGAGCAGGCGTCTGAACATACCGATCAAGCCGAAGCTGCAATCCTGGACGTCAATCTCAACGGCCGACGTGTGTTTCCGATCGCCGACAAGTTGATGCGCCGCGGTATCCCCTTCGTATTCTTCAGCGGCGACAACGACATCGCCATCCCCGAGCATCTCCGTTACGCCAGCAATTTGCGGAAATCCTCGGGCAGCAAGGCTGTGTTCAATGCCCTTTTTCCGCCGCAGGCGTCCGAACAAGCGGACATCTCCGTGCCCTCCCCGCCAGACGACGTTTTCACCCTTTTGCCCAAACTGCGCCTCGCGGCGCGTCTTCTGCTGGGAGACGTCAACGCATCGGACCGGCTGGTCGAGAGGACACTCGAGCAAGCGATCCGGGACGTCGACCACCGGCAGCTTGGCCAGTCCACCGAAAACTGGCTCAACGACGTCATGCGAGAAGTGGCCAAAGCCCGCGGCGCAAAGCTGATGCATTGAATTCTCCTGGGCCGAGGCCAAAGCGCTTCCCTTGGGGGCTGCTGGATCACCTTTCTGGATCAGCGCCCGAAGCAATAGGGCAGTCGATTGTTCCAGCGACTTTCGAGATTTTCTGGGGCCCGCTGCATCGGCCGCCAGGCCTTCTTAACCTTTGCGATCGCGCTCGACGAATTTGTTGAAACGGCTGGATTTTCCGTCGCTGGTCTTGGCCTGATAAAGGAAGGCCAGATCGTTCTCGTCGAATATCCGGAAGAACTCGTCCCAATCGATGGGGTCGAATGCTTCCTCGGGCTCGCCAAAGTCGATCCGCAGGATGCCGCCCTCGCCCTTGGTGCGGACCACCGCCGGCCGGCCCTGCCGCTCCTCGGCCCATTTGCGAATTTCGTCGTGATTGGTGGTCGTCTGGGACTGCGACATTGAAATCTCCCTTGATCATCGGCTTCGCCTTTCGGCGTCACGGCGGCTGTCGAGCGCCCTAACAGCATACCGGCGGCAATGTTCCCGCATCGCGGGCCGATGGTGTTGCGCTTGCTTTCAGGCGAAGCCCGCGAAGGGAACTTTGTTGAAGCACAGGGAACAAACCTTTTGCCGAAAAGTTCGGGGCGCCGAGGTCACTTGTCCGAGGAGTCGTCGTGAAACGCATATTGGTTACAGGAGGCTGCGGCTTCATCGGCCGCCACGTCACACAAGAACTCATCGCTCAGGATTATTCAGTTCGCATTCTCGACGCCCTGCTGGAGCAGGTGCATGCGGGTGAAGCGGTCGCGCTTCCCGCAGGTGCCGAACTGATCAAGGGCGACATTCGCGACCGCGAAGCCGTTGCCGAGGCGCTGGAAGGCGTCGACGCCGTCATTCATCTGGCATCGGAAGTCGGCGTCGGACAATCAATGTACGAGATCGCGCGCTATGTCGGCACCAACGATCTCGGCACGGCGACATTGCTTGAAGCGCTGATCAAGCATCCGGTCGAACGGATCGTCGTCGCCTCCTCGATGAGCGTCTATGGCGAGGGCCTCTATGCCACGCCCGACGGCCGGCGCATCGACAATGCAAGGCGCAAGTCAAGCGACATCAAAAGCGGACAGTGGAATCCGCTGTCGCCGGAAGGCGACCCCCTTTCGCCGCTGCCGACGGATGAAGAAAAGCCGGTCGACCTCGCCTCGTT
>NZ_VFVO01000006.1:0-372234 GCF_006442875.1 Mesorhizobium sp. B2-3-15
TTCAAATCCTGTCCCCGCAACCAAACAAAAACGGCCCGCCTGGCTCAATGCCGGCGGGCCGTTCGCGTTCCGATCTCATATTGCTGCGGACGACTTGTTTCGGGTACCGACCTTCTGCCGCGGTTGCATTCACGCCACGACACTGCCGCGCGATCGCTTTCTCTCGGCGGCGACGAGCAGGTCCACAAACACGCGCACCTTGGCGGGCCTGAACCTTGCCGGCGGAAAGACAGCGTGGATACCGCCGTTGGGCAAGGCCCAGTCGGCAAAGACAGGAACCAGCCGCCCCTCGGCGATGTCGTCGCTGACGCTGTAGTCGGGAAACACACCCAGCCCTATGCCGGCAAGCACGCAGGCATGGGCAGCCGGGCTCTTGTCGCATGTGATGACCGGGTTGAGTTCAGTCAGCACCTTGTCGCCATCCCTGGAAAACAGCCATTGGCCGACGCCGCGAAGCTGGGCGTTTCCGACCCAGGCCAACGACCGCGCCTGCCGCGGGCTCACGTCCTGCGGCAGGCTTGCGGCGAACGCAGGGCTTGCCACCACGATCTGCCGGATCGTGCCCAAGCGCCGCGCCTGGTTGGAGGAATCAGCAAGCCAGCCGACGCGGATGCCGAGGTCGATCTGCTCGTCGACCAGATTGCTTACCGCGTCGTCGAAGATCACCTCGACGCGCATATGCGGATAAGTTCTCAGATAGGCGGCGATGACCGGTGCAACCACCTTCGTGCCGTAGTCGAGCGGCGCCGTCAGTCTCAACATTCCAGCCGGTTCGACGGCCGCGCGCGAAATCTCGCCATAGGCGGCCTCCGCTTCCCGCAGGATTATCATCGCACGATCATAGAAGAGGCGTCCCTCTTCGGTCGGCGCGACACGCCGTGTCGTTCGTCGCATGAGTGTCGCGCCCAACTCCTCCTCGAGCTTGCCGATCTGATGGCTGACCACGGCTTTGGCGACGCCAAGCCGGTCGGCCGCCGATGTGAAGGAGCCGGTCTCCATCACGGTGGTGAAGTAGACCAGTCGATTGAGGTTCAGCAGGTCAGCCACGGCGATCGCTTTGTATGAATTGGTCAGACAATCTATATTATTGGATGGTGTTTATCGCAAGATCGTTGTCTGCCACATAGGAGCAACAGATTTTGGCAATCCAGACCGCTGCACGCCGCGCCAAGGGATATCAGGCAATCATGAGCAATTCGGATGTGATTTATCTTTTCGATCCGCTCTGCGGCTGGTGCTACGGCGCCGCCCCGATGCTGGACAAATTGGCTGCCAGCGGCGTGCGCGTCGAATTGCTGCCGACTGGTCTGTTTTCGGGAGCGGGCGCGAGGCCGATGGATGAAGGTTTTGCCGCTCACGCCTGGGCGAACGACCAGCGTATCGAGCGTCTGACCGGACAAGCGTTCACGCAGCCCTATCAGCACAATGTCCTCGGCATCCGTGGCACCTTGCTGGACTCGCATGCCGCGACCCTCGCCATCAGCGCCGCCGGCCTGGAAGACCCAAGCCGCCGGTTGACCGCGCTCAAGGCAATCCAACGTGCGCGCTATGTCGACGGTCGCGATATCGTGACTGTGGAAGGCGTGGCTGCCGTGCTCGCCGGCGTTGGCATGATGGATGCCGCCGCGATCCTGAAGAGCCCGACCGAAACCTTGCTGACGGCGCACCTCGACCTGGTCAATCGGGGCAGCGCGCTGTTCCAGCGCTTGCATGCCAAGGGCGTGCCTTCGCTAGCGGCCATCCGCAACGAAGCGCCTCGGCTCATCGGTTCGAACGCGCTGTTCGGCAGCTTTGACAATCTTGTCGCCCATATCGCGGCGGCGTGATCCTCAACCGACCTCCAACAAGGACTGGAAAAGAACATGGCAAACGTCGCTCTCATCGGTGCATCCGGCGCTGTCGGCTCGCGCATACTCAAGGAACTCTCCGATCGTGGCCACACGGTCACCGGTATCGCCCGCAGCCCTGAAAAAATTGCCGCGCTGCCCGGCGTGACCCCCAGGAAGGGCGATGTCTTCGATAAGGAAGGCCTTGCCGAGTTGATCCGCGACCATGATGCGGTGATCAGCGCGGTGCATTTCGTGGATAGCGACCCCGACACGCTGATCGCCGCGGTGCGTGCCTCGGGCGTGAAGCGCTATCTCGTCGTGGGCGGCGCGGGCAGTCTCGAAGTCGCGCCCGGCAAGCGTCTGGTCGATACCGCCGAATTTCCTGCGATCTACAAGGCCGAGGCACAGAAGGGCGCCGACTTCCTGGACAAGTTGAAGACAGTCAGCGACCTCGACTGGACGTTCCTGTCGCCGTCCGCGATGTTCGTCCCAGGTGAGCGCACCGGCAAGTTCCGCGTCGGCAAGGACACGCTTCTCGCCTCGGATAAGGGTAGCAGCATCTCGTTCGAGGACTATGCCATCGCCATGGTCGACGAAATCGAGAAGCCGACGCATGTCAGGCAGCGCTTCACCGTCGGTTATTGATTGAAAGGACCGACGCGTCGCCGGCCAGGGTCGCGCGGAGCCATGCGGCGATGGCCTCGAAGTCGATCGGCTGCGTCGTATCGACGTCGAACAGCGGCCCGCGCCGCAGCGGTTCGGCGCGCTTGGCCAGCTCGATCAATTCGGGGATATAGGCAGCGCCGGGATGACCCGGGAGGCGCTGACCTAGCCGGGCGCCGTAGCGTTCGGCCAGAACTTCGCCCGGCGCGTGGCACCAGATTTCGACCGTGTGTTCGACGCCGGCGTTGCGCAGATGATCCTCGAGCACTTGCCGCGGCTGGAAGCCGAACCAGGCATCGACGATGAAGGTGCTGCCGACCGGGGCGTCGCCGATGAGCGACCAGATTGCCTGGTAGCTGGCGCGGCCCAGCGTGCGGTTGAATTCGCGGTCGCCGCCGCCGAGCACTTCGAGGAACGGGTTCTTGACCGTATCGAGCGCGAGCAGCGGCCATCCCATGCGATCTGCGATGCCGCGTGACACCGTGCTCTTGCCGCTGGCCGGGATGCCGTTGACGAGCACGGCGCGTCTGGCGCGGCCGTGCTGAACGGAAAGCGATGTCGATGTCGGTGCCGAAAGCGCCTGGAGACCGGCGCCGATCACTCCGGCGTCGTCGCTGAGCCGCGCCGGCGCCACCGGGCATTGGTACCACGGCGCCAGCGCCGGCGCGTGGCCAAGCGCTCTGTGTGCCGCCCGGCCAAGACCGCCGCCAAGCAGGACGAGGTCGGGGTCGAACACGGCAACGGTGGTATCGATGGCCGCGCGCAGTGGCCTCGCCCAGGCTTCCAATATGCCTCGCGCCTGGATGTCGCCGGCGGAATCGCGGGCAAAGAGTTGGTCGACCGAAACCTCGGGACCAAGGCCAGCCAGCGCTATGTAACGGCCGAGCGCCGTACCCGAACTGGTGGTTTCGACACAGCCGCGCCGCCCGCAAGCGCAGAGTTCGCCGTTGACATCGACGGTGATGTGCCCCAGTTGCCCCGCTGTTGCCCGGCCGCGCATGATCCGTCGGTTCTGGACGACGGCGCCGCCAATGCCGGTGCCGATGGTGAACATGGCGATGTTGTCGTGGCCTTGGCCGGCGCCAAGCGCCATCTCGGCGGCCAGCGCCATGTTGCAGTCATTGTCGACGATGACAGGCTTGCCGGTCATGCTTTCCAGCCGCTGCGCGAGCGCGACCGAAGCGAGGTTGACATAGCCGCCCGACAGGACCGCGCCGCGCCGTGCGTCGACGCGGCCGGGAACGCCGACGCCGATGGCCGCCACATCAGGCGTATCGAGAAGGCGCGCCATGACGGCGATGCGGCCAAGCACCAGCTCCGCGTCGGCCGCGCTCTTTTCGGAAAGGCGTTCGAGGATTTCACCGGTGCCCGAGATGCGGGCGGCACGCAAATTGGTGCCGCCGATATCGATTCCTATAGCCATCGACTTTTGTGGCATGACGTCCTGCACGTGCCGGCGCTCAAACGTGGATATCAGGCGGCAGCCTTCCGCCGATAGTGCCCGATCACCGCCTGGATCTCTCGCAGCCGCGGCACCGCGATGGTCTTAAGCCTTTCGCGCTGAATGTCACGATCGAGCGAGATGCAGTCCTTCCACAGCGATCGGCCGGCGATGACGCCGGAGGCGCCATTTTGCATGGCGACCTCGACCTGGCCAAGGAAAGTGGTGTGGTTGACGCCGGCCGAAAGCACGGCCCACGGCACTTCGCCGGCCATTTCAGTGATGTTGGCGCAGGCTTCCGGCGTTCCGGGATAGGGAAGCTTCAGCACCTTCGCGCCGCATTCCAGCGAAATCCTCGTACCCTCCTCGACCAGCCAGGGCGTCTTGGCCGCATAGTCCTCTGGGCTTTCCCCTTCGAGCTGATAGGTCAGGAATTCGACGACGAGCAGCAGGTCCTCTTTGCCGAAGTCGGCGATGCATTGGCGCAGGATGGCGATGTTGTGTTCGTTGGCTTCAGGCTTGTCGGCCCTGAGATACACCATGATCTTGCCGCCCGTGCCGCCGAGTTCGCGCACGCGCCGCGCATCGATGCCGGGGACCAGCCGCGACAGGCGATAGCCCTCCGGCGAAACGTCGAAACCGGACGCGTCGAGGCCGATGAGGAGTGCGGTATCCCGGTTCAGTACGCCGTCGTCGACAACTCTCGGCACCGCGCAGAGCGGGTCGAGCAGCACGCAGGACGCCGCACTTGCGAGGTAGCGCGTGATGTCGGCCTTGGTGTCGCCGAGCATGTCGTTGGTGATTCTGGCCTGGTCCTCGGGGTCCGACGCCAACAAGGTGCGCATGCCGCCGCGCTGATCGCAAGCGATGGCCACCATGGCTCCGTCCTTGCCGCATATCTGCTGGTAGCCGCGCAGTTCCGCGGTGGTCATCCTGGTCATGGTTTTCTTCTGTCCGATGTTGGCGCGCCGAGGCGCTGATCCCGTGGAAACAAATGGTCAGTTTGCCCGCCTGCCGGCAGGATGAGTTTGCCGCCTGATACATCGCCGGCTGCTGGGATAAGCAGCCCAACCGGCGTTTGGCCTGGTATGCCTCAAGTTGCGAGTTCACCGGATTTGCGCGATAAGTCGCATCGGCGTATACGTGTGTAACACGTTTCTGAAAGGAATTGCAAGCTGTCTGTTCCCTCCGCCCAGGACGCGACCGCATCGCGCACCATGCTGCACACGGTTGCCAAGTTGCACTATGTGGAGGAGATGTCGCAGGTCGATATAGCGCGGCAGCTCGGTGTCTCCACCGCGACGATTTCGCGCCTGCTGCAGCGGGCGCGGGCCGAAGGGATCGTGCGCATCGAGGTGATCGACCTGGCGACGCCGGAGGATATTACCAGGCAACTTGTCGACGGATTGAAATTGCGGGACGCCGCCGTTGTCGAAACGCCGGCAGCGGGTGCGCTGACGGCGCTTTCCGCCCCGCTTGGCGCTTTGCTCAGGCAGGCGCAACTGGTGGCCGGCTCCGTGGTCGCCATCGGCTGGGGACGCGCCGTGCGCGAGGTCATTCGAGCCGGCCTGCCGCGCATGCCGGGCGTGCTGACTGTGGCCGCGACTGGCGGCATGCAGCAGCACGCGGCGCATTTCCAGGTCAATGAATTCGTGCGGCTCGCCGCCGAAGAGTTTGGCGGGACACCGCACTTTATCCATGCGCCCTATCTGCCGTCCAGCGAGCTGCGTGACGTCTTCCTTGGAGACGCCACCATCCGCGATGCCGTCGCGCTGTGGGACAGGACCGACGTTGCGATCGTCGGCATTGGCCTGCCGCACGCCATCAACCCACCCGAGGCGAGTGCCGCCACGCCGACCGAGCAGGCGCTGGTCCATGCGGCTGGCGACGTCCTTCGCCATTATTTCGATGCGGAAGGCGCCCTGATCGCCTGGGAAGGGGAGAGCCGGATGATCGCCATGTCGCCGGCGCAGCTTCGCGCCGTGCCCCTGGTGATCGGCGTCGCAGCCTCGCCGGAGAAGGCGACGGCCATCATCGGCGCCGTTCGTTCCGGGCTCATCAACACGCTGGTGACGGATACCAAGACGGCTCAGGCCATCCTCGCGGTTCTTGCAACGCGATAGCGGCAGATATGCGGACTGATGCGGCGCTGTCGGTGCGGAGAGAAGCCGCTGCGAAATCGATTGTGTCGCCGGGGAGTCGGGACGATAGTTCGCCCGGGGCTCGGAGGAGCAGTCAGAAGGCGTCTGGAAAGCCGGCGTTACAGTCGCGGAAAAACCGAGTTGCAATTTATTTCTGCAAAGTGTTACAAATTGCCGATCCGTCGTGCAGGATGCCGGGCGCGATGGTTCCCTGACCTCGCGGAGGCGAGGAAAGTGAGCACGGGATTGTGCGGTCGGCTCGGCCGGCTGATATTTAGACTGGAGGGCGCTTGGGAGGAGCTGCCCGCGAAAGGCAAACAGGCGTTCCGGCCGTCGGCATCCTGCCTCTGAGCGGATAACGGCCATTCCAATGTCACCGAAAACGGCAGAACTGCCAACAATGAGGAGGATGTCATGAAGAAGATCGTTGCCGCGCTCGCGGCGCTTGCCGTCAGCGCAACGGTGCTGATGGCGCCCGCGCAGGCGCAGGACAAAAAATACACCATTGCGCTCATTCCGGGCCTCACGACCGATGGCTTTTACATCACCATGCGCAAGGGTGCCCAAGCGGCCGCCGACGCGCTCGGCGTGAACCTGGTCTTCCAGGGCGCTCCGGACTTCAACCCGGTCACCCAGGTGCCGGTGCTCGACGCGGTCATCGCCAAGAAGCCGGATGCGATCCTGATCGCGCCGACCGACAAGGTCCAGCTGGTCGAGCCGCTGCGCAAGGCCAACGACGCCGGCATTCCGGTCATAACAGTCGATACTTTCATCGGCAGCGGCGTCTACCAGACGGGTGCTGGCGATGCCGATTTCCCGCTGGCCTACATTGCTTCTGACAATGTTCTGGGCGGCGAGATCGCCGCGCGTGCGCTTGCCACCGCCGTCGGCGACAAGGGCAAGGTCTATGTGTCGAACGTCAAGCCCGGCATCTCGACCACCGACCAGCGCGAAGAAGGCTTCAAGAAGGAAATGGCCAAGCATACGGGCATCACCGTGCTGGAGACCCAATTCAATGACGACGACGCCAACAAGGCGGCCTCGCAGCTGCAGGCCGTCTTCGCGCGCAATCCCGATCTGGTCGGCGTGTTCGGCGCCAATCTGTTCTCCGCGCTGGGTGCGGCCAACGGCGTCAAGCAGGCCGGGCAGAGCGGCACCGTCAAGGTCGTTGCCTTCGATGCACCGACCAGCATCGTCGACAACATCAACACCGGCCTGGTGGACGTGGCGATCGCCCAGCATCCCGCCGAGATCGGCTACTTCGGCGTCGTCTCGGCCTATGCCCACCTGACCGGCCATTCCATCCCGGTCACGATCGGCACCGGCTTCACGATCATGGACAAGTCCAACATCGCCGACCCGAACATCTCGAAGTACCTCTACTCCGAGTAGGTCAAGACGAGCTTGGCTCCTCCCGGTCCGCCGGGGGGAGCTCGTGCCGGCTCCCAAAGGCGGGGCCTGTTTGAACGCAGCCGCGCCGCGGAGTATTCATGACCTCGACATCACCAGCCCAGTCGGCCGAGAAGCATGTCGCCCCCCAGGCCGATCATGGCGATCCGGCCAGGACCCTGATCGGACGCATCGCCGAAGGGCGCGCCTGGTTGTTCCTCGCCGGTCTGGTCATCTGTTTCGAGGTATGGTCGAGGTTCGCCTTCGGCGCGACGTTCGTGCTCAACCCGTTCAACCTGCAATCCATCGCAATCTTTGCCATAGCGCCGCTGCTGCTTGCGACCGGACAGACCTTCGTCATCATTTCGGGCGGCATCGATCTGTCGCTGGGGTTCATCATGGGGCTTGCCGCCGTCGTTGCCGCGCATGCCACCAATATGGCGGGCGCCGCCATTCCCTTGCCGCTGGCCATGCTGGCGGGCATCCTCGCCGCGGTGATCGTCGCCGGCTTGCCCGGCATCATCAACGGCCTGCTCATCTCGCGCCTCAGGGTGCCGCCGTTCATCGGCACGCTCGGCATGTTCGGCGTCGCGCGCGGCGTTGCCTTCCTGCTTGCCGGCGGCACGACGGTGCCGGTTCAGAATTCCTGGTTCGCGCTGCTCGGTAATGGCAAGTTCTACGGCGTGCCCTATCTGGTCATGATCGCTGCCGTGTTCGTCATCGTGATGCATTATCTGCTCAGCCAGACACGGTTCGGCCAGCACAATTATGCCATCGGCGCCAATGTGCAGGCGGCGCGGCGCGCCGGCATCGACATCAGGGGCCACATATTGCGGCTCTATGTGCTGTCGGCGATGTGCGCCGGCCTTGGCGGGGCGCTCTACGCGGCGCGCTTCACGGCCGGTGCGGCACAAGCCGGCGAGCCGCTGCTGCTCGACAGCGTCGCGGCGGTCGTCATCGGCGGCGCCAGCCTGTTCGGTGGCTCCGGCACCATCCTGGGCACGGTCGCCGGCGCGCTGGTGATCGCGGTCATCCAGTACGGGCTGGTCTTCGTCAATGTCGAGCCGTTCTGGCAGTTCATCGCCGTTGGCGTCGTCATCATCATTTCCGTGCTCATAGACCAGGCGCAGCGCCGGTTCAGTGGAGGCCGCCAGGATGAATAGCACCGACCAGAACACCCCCTTGCTCGAGGTCCGCAACCTGTCCAAGCATTTCGGCGCCGTGCGCGCGCTCAACGATTTCTCCATGGCCGTGCGGCCGGGCGAAGTGGTGGCGCTGGCCGGCGACAATGGTGCCGGCAAGACGACGCTGATCAAGGCGATCTCGGGCGTGTTCCAGCCGACAGGCGGCGAAATCCTGCTCAGGGGCCAGCCGGTGGCATTCGCGACGCCGCAAGAGGCGCGCGAAAAAGGCATCGAGACGATCTACCAGGATCTGGCTCTCGCCGACAATCTGTCGATCGGTGCCAACATTTTCCTTGGCCGCGAACCGATGCGCAAGGCGTTCGGCTTCCTGCCGGTGCTCGACCGCAAGGCCATGGCCGAGGCGGCCAGGGAGACGATGAAGCGGCTGGATTTCCACGTCAGCCGGATGAACGCCCCGGTCAGCAATTTCTCCGGCGGCCAACGCCAAGCCGTCGCCATCGGCCGCGCTGTCTACTGGGATGCGCAGATCCTCATCATGGACGAACCGACCGCGGCACTTGGCGTGCCGGAACAGCGCAAGGTGATCTCGCTCATCCACCAGCTCAAGGCGCAAGGACGCGGCGTGATCTTCATCTCGCACAATCTGCAGGATATCTTCGCGGTCTCGGACCGCATCGTCGTGCTGCGCCGCGGCGTCCAGGCCGGCGAGCGCAAGATTTCCGAGACCAACCATGACGAGGTCGTCAGGTTGATGGTTGGAGGGTAGGCCGTCCTGTCGGTGTGATCTTGTTCGAAGAGCGGATCATGGTCTGTTTCTGTTCAATTTAGGCGCAGCCGCCACCAGTGCCTTGCCGATGGCCGATCGCGGCGCGTCGATGACGGTTCGGGCATCGCCGCTCTCGGCAATCCGCCCGGCATCGAGAAGGATGACGCGGTGGGCGACCGCCCGGACGACGCCAAGATCATGCGAAATGAAGAGACAGGCGATCCGTTCCTCGCGCTGCAGGTCGAGCAGGAGATCGAGGATCTGGCCGCGCACCGAGACATCGAGCGCCGACACCGCTTCGTCAAGCACGATCAGCGACGGCTTGGTGGCGATGGCGCGGGCAATCGCCACACGCTGCCGCTGACCGCCGGAGATTTCATGGATTGCGCGGGGCGCGAGATCGGCCGCAAGGCCGACCCGCTCCAGCAAGGCGGCGATGCGGCGCGGGCGCTCCGAGCGCGGGGCGACGCCATGAATGCGCAAGGGGTCATCGAGGACGCGCGCCACCGTGGCGCGCGGGTTGAAGGCGGCCAGTGGATCCTGGAACACCATTTGCAGTCGCGCGCGACGGGCTCGAAGTGCCGAGCCGCCCAGAGCCAGGAAATCATCGCCTTCGAATTCAATGCGTCCGCCATCCGGCTCGATCAGGCGCAGCACCAACCGCGCGATGGTCGACTTGCCGCTGCCGGAAGGGCCTGCCAGCGCCAGCGTTTCGCCGGGCTCGATATGAAAGGAGACATCGCTCACCGCAGCAAGGGTCTTGCCGCCGCGACTGTAGCGTTTGGTGAGATTGGACACTGTCAGCAGGCTCATGCATTCAGCCTGCTTCGGTGCAGCAGCGGCTCGGCGTCGAGGTCGACATGGGCGTCGAGCAGCGCGCGGGTATAGGCTTGCGTCGGGGCTTCGACAATCTGCTCGGTCTTGCCAAACTCCACCAACTGGCCGTGGCGGAACACGGCGATGCGTTCGGCAAGCTCGGCGGCGAGCGCAATGTCATGGCTGATGAACAGCAGCGTCATGCCGTCCTCGGCCACAAGCCGTCGAATCAAAGCGACGATCTCGGCCTGCACGATGGTGTCGAGCGCACTGGTCGCCTCGTCGGCGACCAGCAGTTTCGGCCCGGCGGCAATCGCGGCGGCAATCGCCACGCGCTGCTTCTGGCCGCCGGAAAGCTGATGCGGGAAGGCGTGCAGGGCGGAGTCGGGGTCAGGCAAGCGGACGCGTTCGAGAAGGGTTTTGGCTTTGGCATATGCTTGGGCCCATGTGAGGCCGAGATGCGTGCGCGCGACTTCGGCGATTTGTTTGCCGACTGCCATTACCGGATCGAGGCTGGCGGACGGATCCTGGAAGACGAAGCCGATGTCGCGGCCGCCAAGGGAGGCTTGATTGTGACGGTTGAGAGATAGGCGATCCTTCCCACCCCCCTCTGTCCTGCCGGAGGGGGGTGCCTTGGCCCCCAACGTTGGCGGTGATCGCATGAACCAGTCGATACTCCCCTCAATCTTGGCGCTCGCCGGCAACAATCCCGCGATCGCCAGCGCCAGCGTGCTCTTGCCCGAACCGCTTTCACCGATAATGGCCAGCCGTTCGCCTGGCTGGATATCGAGAATAATATTCTTCAGCGCGGCGACCTCGCTGCCATCACGGCGGTAGGTCACCGTCAGATCTCGGATCGACGCCAGTACCGTCACGACAGGCCCCTCCGCACGGCCGTCGTCTCGACGATGCCTTCGCCGGCGAGATAGACGCCGAGCACCGTCAGCACCAGCGCAATGCCCGGGACGATCGAGAGGAACGGCGCGGTGCGCAAGACAGCGCGACCTTCCGCGATCATGCCACCCCAGGTGACCCGGTTGGGGTCGCCAAGACCAAGGAAAGACAGGGCTGCTTCGGTGAGGATCGCGGCGGCGACGATCACCGACGACATCGCCAAGATCGGCGGCAAGGCATTGGGCAGCACCTCGCGAAAGGCGATTTCCAGGGGATGCATGCCAATGACACGGGCACTGGCGACATAGTCGCGTTCGCGAATGGAGAGGACTTCCGCGCGGGCGACCCGCGCCGGCCCCGTCCAGGTGCCGAGCGCTATTGCGACGACGACGACGCCGAGCGAGGGCCCAACCACGCTGACAAAGGCCAGTGCCAGCAGGAAGCCCGGCACGGTCTGGAAAGCATCGGTGACGCGCATCAGCACCTCGTCGATCAGGCCGCCGGCGAAGCCGGCCAGCGTGCCGATCACCGCGCCGAAAGCGAGTGCCGCGGCCGCCGCGGCCAGACCGACGGCCAGCGAGGTACGGGCGCCATGAAACAGCTCGGCCAACACGTCCCGGCCGAGCCGGTCGGTGCCGAGCGGCAGCGACCAGTCCTGGAAAGGCGGCAGCAACGCCGCGCCAGCAATGGCTTGCGGGTCGC
This sequence comes from Mesorhizobium sp. B2-3-15, assembly GCF_006442875.1. NCBI lineage: Bacteria > Pseudomonadati > Pseudomonadota > Alphaproteobacteria > Hyphomicrobiales > Phyllobacteriaceae > Mesorhizobium > Mesorhizobium sp. B2-3-15. Next base: position 11,787 of record NZ_VFVO01000006.1, read on the forward strand.
CGGGAAACAGCAGCGAGGCCGACAGCGCCATCGCGAAAAGCGCCGCCAGGATGATGGCACCGGCGGCCGCCTCGGGCGTGCGCAGAAAGCGGCGCAGACGGCTCATGCACCGGCCCCGCTGGCGCCGACGCGCGGGTCAAGGAACGCGTAGGCGATGTCGACGACAAGATTGATGACGATGACCAGGACGGCGCTGGTAAGAATGATGCCGAGCAGCAGCGGCGTGTCGCGCGCGGCCACCGCCTCCTGCGCCAGCCGACCAAGGCCGGGCACGGCAAAGACGCTCTCGATGACGACGCTGCCGCCGAGCATCTGCGCCGACTGCAGGCCGAGCATGGTGACCAGCGGCAGCAATGCGTTGCGGGCGACATGAGCGAGCACGATGCGGCGGCGCGACAAGCCCCTGGCGCGGGCGGCCAGCACAAAATCCTGGCGCCAGGCGTCGGCCATGCCGGCGCGCATCATGCGCAGATAGAGCGCCAGATAGATGAAACCGAGCGCGCAAACCGGCAGCACCAGATGGGTGGCGATATCCGCGGCGCGGTCGAGACCGGTCTTGTCCGAGGCCAGCGTCTCGACGCCGCCGATCGGCAGCCAGCGCAGGTCGACGGCGAAGATCACGATCAGCACCAGGCCGAGCCAGAAGCCGGGCACCGCGTAGAGAGCCAGCGACGTGACGGAGAGAAAACGGTCGCGGAAGCTGCCTGGCCGGGCGCCGGCATAGATGCCGAGCGCCGAGCCGAGGCCGAAGGAGAGCGTAGTGGCGCTGACCATCAGGATGAGCGTGGTCGGCACGCGCTCGAGGATGACGTCGCGGATCGGTCGGGAAAAAGTGACGGACTGGCCGAGATCGAGATGCAGCAGTGCCCAGAGGTAGTTGGCGAGCCGCGTCAGCTCCGACTGGTCGAGACCCCAGCGGTGGCGCAGCAGCTCGATCATGCCGGCGTCGCCGCCGGTCGAGACGATGTACGCGTCGACCGCATCGCCGGGCGCTGCTTCGAGCAAAAGGAAAGTGCCGATGACGACGATCAAAAGCACGAAGATGCTGCCGACGAGGCGACGGCGCAGGAGGACGAGGGCGCGATTCATGCGGACCTCGAATGCGCGATAAGGGACATAACGAAATGTCGAGCCCAGGCGCGCCCCTCTGTCCTGCCGGACATCTCCCCCTCAAGGAGGGGGATTGGCTGCTGCCGAAGGCTTTCCTCGCGAATTCTCATCCGCGTGAGTGTGTCATGATTCCAAATATGTGTCCGCCCAGTTCGAGACCGCCCAGCGCGGGTTGTTGGCGATGTTGCCGACCTTGTCACTGGCGACGCTGATAAAACTCCATTCGGCGACGTTGATCAGCGGCAGGTCGGCCGCGACCTGTTTCTGGAACTCCTTGTAGAGGTCGGTGCGCGCCGTGGTGTCGAGCGTTTCGGAGGCCTTGGTGATCAGGGCGTCGAGCGCGTCATTCTTGTAGCCGCCCTGATTGGAAAACGGCACGCCATCGGGAATGCCGCTCTGCACCAGGATGGTGGTCGAGATCGCCGGGTCGCCGCGGAAAACCGGCGGACCGACCGCAAGGTCGAAGGCGTGGTCGGTATAGACCGCCGTGATGTGGGCGGCCGAGTCGTTGTTGACCAGCTGCGCGTCGATGCCTATTGCCGCGAGCGCCTGGCGCAGGTAGTCGCCGAACTGTTTCGTCTCATTGAAATAGGGGGCAGGCAAGAGCCTGAGCGAGAAGCGGTTGCCGTCGGCGCCTTTCTTATAACCAGCTTCGTCGAGCAGCGCGTTGGCCTTGGCGACGTCGAAGGCATAGATCGGCACGTCGGCGGTGTAGAATTGCGGATCGTTCTTCGGCACCGGGCCGGTGGCCGTGGCGGCGTAGCCGAGGAACACTGTCTTGACGACGAAGTCCTTGTCGATGGCGTGCGCGATGGCCTGGCGCACCTTGAGGTCGGCCAATTCCTTGCGGCGATGGTTGATCTCGACCACGAGCTGGTAGGTTAGGCCCTCATAGCCCTTGGTGATGACCTTCAGGCCGGGAACCTTGGAGATGCGGTCGAGATCGGCCAGCGGCACGGCCGAGAAAGCCGCGAGTTGGATTTCCTCGGCCTCCAGCGCGGCGGCGGCCGAGGTACGGTCGGGCAGAACCTGATAGATGATCTCGTCAAGATAGGGCTCGTCCTTGCCCCAGTAGTCGGCGTTCTTCGTCAGCCGGTAGTACTGGCCGGCCTTATACTCGCCGAACTTGAACGGACCCGTACCGATCGGTGCGTTGTTGGCGGGGTTGTCCTCGATCTTGCCGACTTCGTAGATGTGCTTCGGCACCACGCTCGACAGCGCCGGCAAGGCGTTGCGGATCAGCTGGAACGGCGTCGGCTTGGCGAATTTGAACACGGCGGTCAGATCGTCTGGCGTGTCGACCGTGCTGAGATCCTTGAACACGGTGCGGCCGAGATTCTGCAGCGGCTTCCATATCTGCAGCGCCGAGAAGGCGACGTCGGCCGAGGTGAACGGCTTGCCGTCATGCCATTTGACTCCTTCGCGCAGCTTGAAGGTCGCCGAGAGACCGTCGGCGGCACCTTCCCAGCTCACCGCCAGCCGAGGCGCGAGCCCGTCCTTGCCGTCGAAGGAGGCTTCGGCCAGCGTCTCGACGATCTTGCTGGAGATGAAGAAAACGCCGTTGGAGGCGACGATCGCCGGGTTGAGATTGCGCGGCTCGGAATCGGCGGCAAGCACGAGCCGTCCGCCCTTCTTTGGCGTCTGCGCCCGGCCCAGTGCCGGCATGGCGGTGGAGGCCAGTAGCATTGCCGACCCGGTAAGTATGGTGCGTCTGGAAATAATGAAACCTGACATGATCGAACTCCGTCCTCTCCTCCACCCGACCGGCCGCGGCCTCGAACGCCGGCGCGCATCGGCATCCTTGCGGCGGGGATTATGGGCCTTGCCGAGGGTTTCGCCAGAGACGGAATTGGCGCATCCTTGCTTGGCTTTGAAATTTCCGTCCGCTGGACCAGTTTAGCACAAGTCCAGTCAATTCGGCTGACTGGTAGGACCAGATTAGCGGATACGCGCACAAATGACGCTTTGGTGACCATCCCGGCGCTGTGTTCGTATACATTCTGGCTAGACCAGAGTGAGAAAAATGGTGCAGATTTGATCGCGAGCCGGCGGATCGGGTGCGAAACAGCGCCGATCCCGGCAATTCAGGGAGAGAGTGATGAACATTGCGCCGGGCAAGAGTGCCGTGAGCAATATCCCGTTCGACCAGGCCAGGGTCGACCGGCTTATGGAGGAGGCTGGCATCGAGGTGCTGCTCGTGACCTCCAAGCACAACACGCAATATCTGCTGGGTGGCTACAAGTTCATCTTCTTTGCCGCCATGGATGCGATCGGCCACAGCCGCTATTTGCCGATCGTGGTCTACGAGAAGGGCGGGCCGGATCATGCTGCCTATATCGGCAACCGCATGGAAGGCGGCGAGCACCAGAACCACCCGTTCTGGACGCCGACGCTGCATGCCGCCTGCTGGGGCACCCTCGATGCCGCCAATCTGGCCGTCGAGCATGTCAGGAGGATCGGCAAGGGCGATGCTCGCATTGGTATCGAGCCCGGTTTCCTGCCGTCAGACGCCTATGCGCTGATCCGCAAGGCATTGCCCGATGCGAAGCTGATCGACGCGACCGACATGCTGGAACGCATGCGTGCCATCAAGACGGACGCGGAGTTGGAGAAGCTTCGCACGGCCTCCGAGCTGATCACCGATTCCATGCTGGCGACCATCGCCTGGGCGCGCGACGGCACGACCAAGGCCGAGATGATCGAGCAGATCAGGCGCGAAGAGACCAATCGCGGTGCGCATTTCGAATATTGCCTGCTCACGCTGGGCTCCAGCCACAATCGCGCCACCTCCCCGCAAGCGTGGAAGAAGGGCGAGGTGCTGTCGATCGATTCCGGCGGCAATTATCACGGTTATATTGGCGATCTCTGCAGGATGGGCATTCTGGGCGAACCCGATGCCGAGCTCGAGGATCTGCTGGCCGAGGTCGAGACGGTGCAGCAGGCGGCCTTCTCGAAGGTGAAGGCGGGCACGCTTGGCGGCGACATGATTTCTCATGCGGAGAGTGTGCTGAAGACATCCAAGGTCGCGCCCTATACGGATTTCTTCGCCCACGGCATGGGCCTGATCACGCACGAGGCGCCGTTCCTGATGACCAACCACCCAGTGACTTATGAAGGCACCTATGCGGCCAAGCCGCTGGAGAAAAACATGGTGCTGTCGGTGGAGACCACCATGCTTCACCCGACGCGCGGCTTCATCAAGCTGGAGGATACGCTGGCGGTGACCGAGAGCGGGTACGTGATGTTTGGCGATCGGGGCCGGGGATGGAATAGGGGTGGGACGGCCTAATTTTGGAGGCAGGCGCTGCCCCTCATCCGCCCTTCGGGGCGGCGCTGCCTCTAGTAGAATAGATTGATCAACTGCCTGGCGGGATCAGCCTGAAATCCGGCAGTTCGCGCAGGCCCAGTTCCGGCCCGGCCGGCGAATAGACGACGAACAGCTGCATGGGCCCGTCGCCGGTGTTGAGCGTCGAATGGAAGCGGCTCTCCGGCACGTAGATGGTGCAGCCGGGGCCGACTTTCTCCACCACCGGATTGCCCTTCTCATCCTCGACCATCTGCTCGCCATGGCCCGAGATGACGAAGATAATCTCTTCCGCGCCCGGATGGTTGTGGCGGGTATGGCCCTTGCCTGAGGGCAGGTCGACGACGCCGCCGGAAAAGCGGGTCGCGCCGTTCACTTCAGGTGCCACCGTCAAAGACAGTTTTCCCCAGTCGAAGCCGAAGGCGCTGACGTCCTTCGGGTAGACAAACACCTTGCTCCTGTCGGTCATCTCTCTCATCCCTTCTTGTTCTTTGCGGCGGCGCCGAGCGTCACCGCCTTGAAATCCACCGTCTGCCTGGCGATCGCGGCTTCCGCCGGTAGCCGTTCCATCGAGCTCGCGCCATAAAAGCCGTGCAGGCCCTTGGCGTGGGAGAGGATGTAGCGGGCGTCATCGGGCATCGAGATCGGGCCGCCATGGCAAAGCAGGATGACATCCTTGCGCACCGAGCGCGCCGCCTCGGCAATGGCGTCGATGGCAATGACGCAGTCGTCGAGCGACTTGGCCGAGGTGGCGCCGATCGAGCCGCCGGTGGTCACGCCCATATGGGCGACGACGACATCGGCGCCCGCCTTGGTCATGGCGCGTGCTTCTTCGGGGTTGAAGACATAGGGCGTGGTCAGGAGGTCGAGCTTGTGTGCCTCGGCGATCATGTCCACCTCTAGGCCGAAGCCCATGCCGGTCTCTTCGAAACTCTGCCGCATCTGGCCGTCGAACAGGCCGATGGTGGGAAAGTTCTGAACGCCGGAAAAGCCCATCGTCTTCAGTTCCGCGAGCAGCAGCGGCATGATGACGAAGGGATCGGTGCCGTTGACGCCGGCCAGTACCGGCGTCTTCTTGACCACCGGCAGCACCTCATAGGCCATCTCCTTGACGATCTCGTTGGCGTTGCCATAGGCGAGCAGGCCAGCGGCCGAGCCGCGGCCAGCCATGCGGTAGCGGCCGGAATTGTAGATGATGATGAGGTCGATGCCGCCGGCCTCCTCGGCCTTGGCCGACAGGCCGGTGCCGGCGCCGCCACCGACGATCGGCACGCCTTTGTCGATCATTCCCCGGAACTTTTTCAGTATGTCCTTGCGCGGTATGGCTGGCATGTCTGGGTCTCACTGTCTGGCGATGTCGAGAAAGGCCGCGACCGCCGCCTTGGCAAAGTCCGGATCGTTGATGTGCAGCGGCAGGCGGGTGACGCGGCGCGTCGCACCCGGCCTGATGGTGCGCTCGACGGCTTCGAACAGAGCTGCGTCGGCTTCCGGATCGAAGAAGGCGCCGCCTTCGATGTCGAGCGCGGAAACGCCTTTTTCCGGGATCAGGAAATGCACCGGGCCTTCGCAATGGGCGAGCCTTGTGCCGATCCATTCGCCGATCGCGCGGCATTCCCGCGCGGTCGTGCGCATCAGCGTGACGTTCGGATTGTGCTCGTAGAACAGCCGGCCACGATAATGCTCCGGAATGGTCGATGGCGCCCAGAAATTGACCATGTCGAGCGCGCCGACCGAGCCGACATAGGGTAGCTTGGTGCGGGCAATGGCACCGAAACGATCCTGCGTCGCCGGCAGCACGCCGCCGAACAGCAGGTCGCAGACCTCCGTCGTGGTGATGTCGATGACACCCGACAGCAGGCCGCTGTCGGCCAGCTTCTCCATGCTGCGGCCGCCGGTGCCGGTGGCATGGAAGACCATGCAATCATAAGTCGAGCGGAGGTGTTCGGCGATTGCCGTCACGCAAGGCGTGGTGACGCCGAACATGGTGAGGCCGATCGAGGCCTTGCCGTCCGCCGCAGGCGCCGGATTGACCGCCATGCCCGCTATCGCCTGGGCGGCGTTGTGCAGCACGACACGAGACAGCCGGTTGAGGCCGGCCATGTCGGTCACCGATGGCATCATGATGATGTCGGACACGTCCACATAGGGGGCGGTGTCGCCCGAGGCCAGCGTGGAGACCATGAGCTTGGGCAGACCGAGCGGCAGCGCGCGCATGCCCGCTGTGATGATCGAGGTGCCCCCGCCGCCGCCAATGCCGATGATGCCCGATATGTCGTCGCGGGACTGGACAAAGCGCGTGAAGGCCCCAGCCATTGCCGCAACCGATCTGCCGCGGTCGTCGATGCCGAGCACCGCACCGCGGCCGTCGGGATGATGGGCGGCGACCTCTTCAGCCGAGACGTCGACCGGCACGGTCGCGCCTCGCGTGCCGACATCGACACGGCAGACGACGGCACCCGTCGCGGCGATCGCATCGGCCAGGAATGCGAGTTCCTCGCCCTTGGTGTCGGCGGTGCCCACCACATGGATGCGCTTCATCCGTGCGTCCCTCTGCTGGTTGGTTCGAAGGTGGTGATGCTCATCAGATGAAAGCTTTGTGCGCCGTAGAGCGTCAACGTGGCCACTCCAGGAAAAGGGCTGCCATTGCAAATTTTTGAGACGCGCGTATCGTATTGGCATGGATGTCTCACGTCAACAACCCGCAACGGACGACAATGCCGGGGAGAGAGCCGAGCGCGGACCGCGGGCGCGGACAAAGCGGCTGATGCTGGAGACGGCCACGCGGCTGATGCAGGCGGGGGCGACGCCTTCGGTCAGCGAGGTGGCGGAGGCAGCCGAGGTCTCCCGGGCCACGGCCTACCGTTACTTCCCCAGCCAGGCAGCCCTGGTGCAGGCCGTCGTCGACGAGGGGCTGGGGCCAATCTTGACCTGGAAGTCCACCGCCGCCGATGCCGAGCGCCGCGTCGCCCAACTGTTCGATACGGCCATGCCGCGCATCGAGGCCTTCGAGGCGACATTCAAGGCTGCTTTGAAGCTGTCGCTCGATCAATGGGCGCGGCGCCAGGCGGGCACGCTGGGCGGAGAGCCGGCCTTCACGCGCGGCCATCGCGTCGAATTGCTGAAGGAGGCGCTGACGCCGCTCAAGGGCCGCTTGCCGCCGCGCGACTTCAAGCGGCTGGCGCAGGCGCTGTCGCTGATCTTCGGCGTGGAGGTGCTGATCGTGCTCAAGGATATATGGGGGCTGGACAGCCGCCGGATGATGTCGGTGGCGCAATGGGCGGCGAGTGCGCTGGTGCGCACAGCAATCGCGGAGTCGGCTTATGGTGGTGATGAGTCCGCTTCAGGAGCGGCGAAATAGCCCCAATCTGGTTCGACCAGATTTGCCTGCATACCGCTGATCCTAGCCCAAAATGCGATCATGGGGCAAGGTCAGTGTATATCATTGAGTAGGAAAATCATGGGAAAACAGGCAGATAAAGCTTTAATTCGACAGTAACGGCCCATGCCGGCTTTCAAGAAAGGGCTTGACGTCGCCGCAGGATTGGTAATACCAGATCAAGGAAGATAAGCGGATCGAAAGTGAGGGCTGCGATCCATTTCCGGACAGAGCGAGGAGGCTCCGAATTCGGAAAAGCGCGACCACGGGAGGAACTACCAGGGCCGGCTCCGTCGCTGGCTCGTACGACAAGGTAGAATGCGCACAAGGGAGGAAATCATTATGCGCAAGTTAGTGACCAGCATGCTTGCTGGTATCGGCTTAACGCTTGCCTGCGGAACGTCCGTCTACGCGCAGGAAAAGTCGCTCACCATCTTCTGGGCGGAATGGGATCCGGCCAATTACCTGCAGGAACTCGGCAACGAGTACGAGAAGGAAACCGGCGTCAAGATCACGGTGGAGACCACGCCCTGGTCCGACTTCCAGACCAAGGCCTTTACCGAGTTCAACGCCCATGGCGACGCCTATGACCTGGTCGTCGGCGACTCGCAGTGGCTCGGCGCCGGCTCGACCGGCGGCCACTACGTCGACCTGACCGACTTCTTCAAGAAGCATGATCTCGGCAACGTCATGGCACCGGCGACGGTGAAATATTATGCCGAGTATCCCGGCAACAGCGGCAAATACTGGGCGATCCCGCTTGAGGGCGACGCCGTCGGCTGGTCCTATCGCAAGGATTGGTTCGAGGATCCCAAGGAAAAGGAAGCCTTCAAAGCCAAATACGGCTACGACCTCGACGTGCCGAAGGATTTCAAGGCGCTGCGCGACATCGCCGAGTTCTTCCACCGGCCGGATCAGAAGAGATACGGCATCGCCATCTACACCGACAATTCCTACGACGCGATGGCGATGGGCTTTGAGAACGCGCTGTTCTCCTATGGCGGTGAGCTGGGCGATTACACGACCTACAAGGTCGACGGTCACATCAACTCCGACAAGGCGGTGGCCGCGCTCGATGCTTACAAGGAGCTCTACAAGTTCACGCCTCCGGGCTGGGCCAAATCGTTCTTCGTCGAGGACAACCAGGCAATCACGGAAAACCTGGCCGCGATGAGCATGAACTTCTTCGCGTTCTTCCCCTCGCTGATCAACGAAGCGTCGAACCCGAATGCCAAGAACACCGGCTTCTTCGCCAACCCTCCCGGCCCAAATGGCGACCAGTTCGCCGCACTCGGCGGGCAAGGCATCTCCGTCATCTCGTACTCGAAGAAGCAGGACGAGGCGATGAAGTTCCTCGAATGGTTCATCAAGGACGAGACCCAGAAGAAGTGGGCGGCCCTTGGCGGCTATACCTGCAGCCAGGCGGTGCTCAAGTCGCCTGAGTTCCAGAACGCCACGCCCTACAACAAGGCCTTCTACGAGACCATGTTCAAGGTGAAGGATTTCTGGGCAGTGCCGGAATACGCAGAACTGCTGCAGCAGCTCAACCAGCGCGTCTACCCCTACATGATCGGCGGCAGCGGCACCGCCAAGGAAACGCTGGACGCATTGGCTGGAGACTGGAACGCGACCTTCAAGAAATACGGCCGCGTCCAATAATCCTTCATGTCCCGCGGAGGGGGCGGTGTCGCCTCCTCCGTTTCTTTTTCTTGAACCGGGAGCAGGGTCTTGGCGACCACGATGATCACCACCCTCGACAGATCCTCGCGCGCCGCGGCACGCGGCCTAAGCGATATCTCCATCCGCAATCTCTTCATCGTCCCGACGGTTCTGTTCCTGATCGTCTTCAACATTTTTCCGCTGATCTATTCGCTCGGCTATTCCTTCACCGACTTCCGCGCGTCGACCAATGCGCCGGCGAATTTCGTCGGGCTGCAGAATTATCGCGACCTGCTCAACGACCCCTATGTCTGGTCGAACTTCGCCATCACGGCGAAATACGTGATTGTCTCGGTCGTCGGACAGCTGCTTGTCGGCTTCGGCGTGGCGATGCTGCTCAACCGGGACATTCCGCTCAAGGGTCTTATCACCACGCTGCTGCTGCTGCCGATGATGCTGTCGATGGCGGTGGTCGGGCTGTTCTGGAAACTGCTTTACGATCCGTCATGGGGGGTTATCAACTATGCGCTCGGGCTCGGCAATTTCGAGTGGCTGGCCGACCCCAAGATGGCGCTCTACGCCGTTGCGTTGACCGACATCTGGATGTGGTCGCCCTTCGTCATGCTGCTGTCGCTGGCCGGGCTGTCGGCGGTGCCGAAGCATCTCTATGAGGCCGCCGCGATCGACCGCGCCGGGCCGTTCTACACCTTCTTCCGCATCACCCTGCCGCTGGTCGCGCCGATCCTGATGATCGCCGTCATCTTCCGCACCATGGAAGCCTTCAAGACCTTCGATCTCGCCTACATCCTGACCAGCCAACCGACGGCGGAGCTGATCTCGATCCGGCTCTACAAGATGGCGTTCCAGGAATGGCAGACCGGGCGCTCCTGTGCGATGGCCTACATCGTGCTGATCATGGTGCTGGCGATCACCAACATCTACGTCAAATATCTCAACAAGGTGAAGGAGCGCTGAGATGGCCGCCGTCCGCACTTCTTCCGAAATCACCTTCAACCGCGTCGCCATAGTCGCCGTGCTGCTGGTGACGATCATCTTCCTGGCGCCGATCTACTGGATCGCCTCGACAGCGTTCAAGCCGCGCAATCTTGCCACTACGATTCCGCCGACCGTTGTCTTCCAGCCGGAGATATCGCCGTTCGTGAAGCTGTTCACCAAGCGCTCTCAATTGCGCAGTCCGCCGTCGCCGGAAGAGTACGCGGCGGCCCCATGGTGGGAGCGCGTCGTCTTCGACGGTGGCGAAAAGATCGTGCGCGACGGCAAGGGCCAGGTGCAGTGGTCGGGCTATCCGAGCCGCTTCCTGAACTCGCTGATCATCGCCATCACCTCGACGGTGCTGGCCGTCGGCATGGGCACGTTCACCGCCTATGGCTTCTCGCGCTTCAGGGTGAAGGGGGAGGCGGACCTGCTCTTTTTCATCCTGTCGACACGCATGCTGCCACCGGTGGTGGTCGCGATCCCGATGTTCCTGATGTACCGCGCGGTCGGCCTCAACGATACCCACGTCGGGCTGATCATTCTCTACACCGCCTTCAACCTGTCCTTCTCGGTGTGGCTGATGAAGGGTTTCATGGATGAAATCCCGAAGGAATATGAGGAGGCGGCACTGGTCGACGGCTACACACGCATGGAAGCCTTCTTCAAGATCGTGCTGCCGGAGGCCGCCACCGGCATCGCCGCCACCGCTGTCTTCTGCTTCATCACGGCGTGGAACGAATACGCCTTCGCGCTGATCATGACCAACCGCCGCGCCCAGACGGCGCCGCCCTTCATCCCGAGCCAGGTCGGCTCGGGCCTGCCGGACTGGACTGTGATCGCCGCCGGCACCTTCCTGTTCCTGCTGCCGGTCGCCATCTTCACCTTCCTGCTCCGCAACCATCTGTTGCGCGGCATGTCCTTCGGAGCGATCCGCAAATGAGCTTTCGCGCCATCAATCAGAAATATCTGGAACCGGGTTCGCAGATCCTCATGGTGCTCGGCATCGTGGCCCTCTGCCAGCCCTGGAACATGACCCTGCACACCTACGGCCTGACCATCATCCTGATCGGGCTGATCGGCTTCAACATCACCTCGAAGATCGCACCCGAGGAACAGGCCGGCACCGGTCATGCCGGGGACGCGCGAAATCCGGGAGCACAGCATTGACCCAGATCGAGCTTCGCGGCGTCCAGAAATTCTTTGGTGCCGTCCAGGTCATCAAGGATCTCAACCTCAAGATCGCGGACAATGAGTTCATCGTCCTGCTCGGCCAGTCCGGTTGCGGCAAGACGACGACGTTGCGCGCCATCGCCGGACTGGAAACCATCGACGAGGGCGACATCCTCATCGACGGCAAGCCGGTCCAGCATCTGAAGGCAGCCGACCGCGACATCGCCATGGTGTTCCAGTCATTCTCGCTCTACCCGCATATGAGCGTCTACGAGAACATCGCCTTTCCGTTGCGCGCCACGCGCAAGAGCAAAAGCGAGATCGACCAGGAAGTGCGCTCGGTCGCCAAGACGCTGCAGATAACGGATCTGCTGGCGAAGAAGCCGTCGGCGCTTTCGGGCGGCGACATGCAGCGCGTTGCGATCGGCCGGGCGCTGGTGCGGCGGCCGAAGGCGATGCTGATGGATGAGCCGATCGGCGCGCTCGACGCCAAATTGCGCGAGGAGATGCGGGCCGAGATCAAGCGGCTGCATATCAAGCAGGGCTCGACCACCATCTATGTCACGCACGACCAGATCGAGGCGATGAGCCTCGCCGACCGTATCGTCATCATGCATGAGGGCGTGCTGCAGCAGGTGGGAACGCCCGACGAGGTCTATTCGCGGCCGGCCAATCTGTTCGTGGCCCAATTCGTCGGCAGTCCGGTGATGAATGTCGCCGACGCGGCGGTTGCCGAAACAACGTCATCGGCCTCGGTCACCGTTGGTGGCGCGGCTTCCGGCTTCGAGTTTCCGCGGGCGCTGCTGTCGAAACTCAACGGCCACGCTAGCGGCCAACTCGCACTTGGCATCCGGCCGGAAGGCGTCCTCATTCGTCGTGACGCGGCCGATGGCTTCATGGCCGTCGAGACGCAGATCGTCGAACCGCTCGGCTCCTTCGACATCGTCGACCTCAAGGTTGGCTCGAAAATGCTGCGGGCCCGCACCAAGAGCGGCTTCGTTGCCGGACCGGGCGAGAAGGTGTTTGCCCGAATCGATCCGACCCAGGCGCATTTCTTCGACAAGGCAAGCGGCAAGTCGCTTGAGGTGAGGCTCTGATGGCCCATATCCAGCTCAAGAACATCTCCAAGACTTTCGGCAACCACACGGCCTTGACCGGGCTCGACCTCGACATCGCCGATGGCGAATTCTTTGTCCTGCTCGGCGAGACGGGCGCCGGCAAGACGACGACGCTGCGGCTGATCGCCGGCCTGGAGAAGCCGAGCGAGGGGCAGGTCTTCATCGACGGCGTCGACGTCGCCGACTGGGGTGCGGCCGAGCGCGACGTGGCGCTGGTGCTGCAGCAATATTCGCTCTACCCGCGCTACACGGTGCGCGAAAACCTCGAATTTCCGCTGAAGCCGAAGATCCGCCGGCTGCCGGATGCCGAGATCAAGGACCGCGTCGACCGCGCCGCCCGCACGCTGCGGATCGAGCATCTGCTCGATCGCAAGACCGACCGCCTGTCCGGCGGCGAGATGCAGCGCGTCTCCATCGGCCGTGCCATCGTGCGCAAGCCGCGCGTGTTCCTGATGGACGAGCCGCTGTCGGCGCTCGACGCCAAATTGCGCGAGGCGCTCCGCACCGAATTGAAGAACCTGCAGATACAGCTTGGCGCCACCTTCCTGTTCGTGACCCACGACCAGATCGAGGCGATGTCGATGGGCGACAAGGTCGGCGTGCTCAACCATGGCCGCATCATCCAGACCGGCACGCCGCACGAGATCTACAACAATCCGCGCGACACCTATGTGGCGAGCTTCGTCGGCTCGCCGCCGATGAACCTCATCGACGGCAGGCTGGTTAACGGCCGCGCGGTGATGGCGCCATTGAATTTCGAACTGCCCTTCGCGGGGGCGGCCAAGATTTTTACGGGGGCTGGGGCGAGTGCGGCGACCGACGGTCGCCCGCTCGTCTTCGGCATTCGTCCGGAGGATGTCTATCTGGAAAGCGGCGCACCGGTCGAGGCGCGTGTCCACGACGTCGAGAACCATGGCGTGGAAAAGATCCTGACGCTGCGGGTCGGCGATACAACGCTTCGCGCCACGGTGCCGGCCAGGACCGATGTCGCGATCGAGCAACCGGTGCGCTTTGCCTGGAATCCTGACAAGGTGGTGCTGTTCGACAAGGGCAGTGGTGTCAGCCTGCGGCACGCGTCATAGGGCGCGGCTATTTCGGCAGGTAGGTCTCGTAAGGCGTGTCGTTGATCAGCAGGATCACGCATTCCGTCTCCGAGAGGCAGGCGTCGTCATGCATCTCATTGGCTTTCTGGGTCCAGTAGGATCAAGGTGGCAGTTCGCCCTTGGTCGCTTCACCGCCAGTTGCCGGGACTTTCAGCAAGGTTCCGGCAGCGCCTTTGGCCCTTTCGCCCCACAGTGATCCCAAGCGTGCCGCTAGAGCTGCAGAGCTGGCTGGTGCGGGCAGCGCCCGACCAGGCTGAAAGCGCCGGTGGCCTGATGGTGGCGACCTTCCAGGTAGCGATTGCGATGGGCGCCGTCTTCGGCGGGCTGCTGGTCGACCATGCCGGTGTCGGCAGCGCGTTTGCCTATTGCGGCGCCGCGACGCTGCTGGCGGCCATCGTGGTATTCCTGCGCGGCCCAAAGGCCGAATAGTCTCTCGCAACGGCCACCGATAGGGGATGATGGGAAGCTTAGACGGCCCGCCCGTCGAACGCGAAGACCGACAAGGTGGACGGGTCGAGACCGGTGACGCAATTGATGTTGATGTAGGCGCTGCGTTCGCCGCCTTCGCTGGTGTCCTCGGCAAAAGGATGGATGCCGCAGGTTCGACAGAAGCGGTGCGCTATCTTCGTTTCGCCGAATGTGTAGCGGCCGAGGTCATCGCCCCAGGCGACGAGCGTAAGCTTGTCGTGTGGCACGGCCCATAGCAGCGCACCCTTGCGGGCGCAGATCGAGCAATTGCAGCGCACGACGCTCTCAAGTTCCCCCTCCACCTCGAACGCAACCTTGCCGCAATGGCAGCTGCCTTTGTACAGCATCAGTATCTTCCTGTCGCTGGCAGGTGCAAAGGCACGCTGGCCGGGTTATCCCTTCGGCAGTCCCCACGGCTGCTTGCCTTCAAGACGTTCCATCCTGGCGGAGTCCGACACCAACATGCAACCAATCCGCGACCGCCTCGAAATCATCCTGTCACGTCTTGCCAATCGTGTGGCCGACGAGAAGGTCTTCACGAAGCTCTATGCCGAAGCGGCGCGGGTCGCGGCTGACGCCAGCGATGCCCGCAAAAGAGTGGGCGTGACACTCGGCCCGCTCGACGGCACCATTGTCTCGATCAAGGACCTGTTCGATGTCGCCGGCGAGCCGACCACGGCCGGGTCGCTGATGCGCGAGGCCGCCGCGCCGGCACAGCGCGACGCCGCCATCGTCAGCCGGCTTCGGCAAGCCGGTGCGGTCGTCATCGGCAAGACCAACATGACCGAGTTCGCCTTCACCGCGATCGGCGACAACATGCATTACGGCACGCCAGGCAACGCCGTTGATGCCAGCCGCATTCCAGGCGGGTCGTCCTCGGGCGCCGGCGTGTCCGTGGGCGAGGGGACGAGCGACATCTCGATCGGCTCCGACACCGGCGGCTCGATCCGCATTCCGGCGGCGCTCAACGGCGTCGTCGGTTTCAAGCCGACTGCACGGCGCGTCCCGCTCTCTGGCGCCTTTCCGCTTTCGGGCACTTTGGACTCGGTCGGACCGCTTGCCCGAACCGTCTCGATATGCGCCGCCGCCGACGCGGTGATGGCCGGCGAAGCGCCGAAGGAGTTGGTGGCCATTCCACTCGCCGGGCTTCGCATCGGCATTCCGCGCGGCGTTCTTTTCGGCGACACGGAAGGCGAGGTTGGATCCGCCTTCGAGTATTGTCTTGGCAAGATCGAACAGGCTGGCGCACACATTACGGATCTGTCGATCGACGACATGATCGCGGATCTGCGCGCGGCCACCAAGCGCGGTTCGATCGCGGCGATGGAGGGCGCGGAAGTGCATGCCGACTGGCTGGCGACAGGCGCATCCGTGCCGGTCGACCCGCATGTCAGCGGGCCATTGTCGCGGGCGGCGCTGCTGCCGACGCCGGTCTATATCAGGGCGCTCCGCCGCCGTACCGCGCTGGCCGCCGCCATGGATGAGCGGCTGGCATCGGTTGACGTGCTGGCGTTGCCAGCCACACCGGTGACGGCGCCGGCCATCGCTTCCATGGCCGAGGATGCCGAGTTGCGTGACCGCACCGAAGGCCTGCTGCTGCGCAACACCCAGGTCGCCAACCAGTTCGACCTTTGTGCGATCTCGTTGCCGATGCCGGGGCCATCGCTGCCAATGGGGCTGATGCTCGTGGCGCGCAATGGCCATGACCGGCATCTGCTGCGGATCGCCGTGTCGGTGGAGAGGCTGCTGGGGCGGCAGTGAGTCGCGGATGACGGATCAGTGCGATGAACAGTGCTTGCGTTCGCCGTCCTTGGCGGTGCGCACGATGCGGGTCGCGACCAGCCAAGGCAGGCTGTATTCCTTGCCGGTGAAGGTCTGGATGCGGTGCTCGATCGAGCCCCTGAGCACGATCTTTCCGCTATAAAGCACGTCGGACTGGGCCGTTATCGCCTCGTCGGCCTGCGGCAATCCGCTGGTGTCGATCGACACGCCCTTGGTGATGGTGCCGGTGGCAAGGTCGAGCGCGCTGTTCGACGGGCAGGGCGCCTTGAAGCAGCGTAGTCCGTTGTCGCAATAGACATAGCTGCTGTCGGCCGCTGCGAATGCCGGCAAGGTGCAGATGGACGAAGTTGCGACAATCAGAACTGCAAGGCGAAGACCGGACATGGCTCGCAACGTCGCGGAGAATTGGGGGCGAAACCGCGATGCTATATCTGCGCCGGAAAGCGACGCCGG
This sequence comes from Mesorhizobium sp. B2-3-15, assembly GCF_006442875.1. Taxonomy (NCBI): domain Bacteria; kingdom Pseudomonadati; phylum Pseudomonadota; class Alphaproteobacteria; order Hyphomicrobiales; family Phyllobacteriaceae; genus Mesorhizobium; species Mesorhizobium sp. B2-3-15. Next base: position 28,326 of record NZ_VFVO01000006.1, read on the forward strand.
TAGTGATCGACCACTTCGGGATTGCGCAGATTGATCGGCAGTTTGCCCGCCAGCACCAGCAAGGCTTCACCAGCCGCGCCGACACCCATGCGCATCATCGATTCCTCGGTAATCCCCGCCATATGCGGGGTGACGATGACGTTGTCGAAGCCGAAATAGGGATGGTTTGGCGGCAGCGGCTGCGTCGAGAACACGTCGAGCGCGGCGCCGCCGATGCGACGCTCCCGCAAGGCCTCGATCAGCGCGTCGTCATCGACGACCGGCCCGCGCGACACGTTGATCAGCAGTGCGTTGGGTTTCATGCGGGCGATGCGTTCGCGGCTGATCAGGCCTCGCGTTTCCGGCGTCAGCGGACAGCAGAGCACGATGATGTCGCTCTGCTCGACCAGCGCGTCGATCGACAGGAAGCCGACCTTTTCCGGCGCCGGCTGCATGCTGCGTGTCGTTGCCACCACTTTGAGGTCGAAGCCGTGTGCGGCGATGTGGCCGACCGCCTGCCCGACGGCGCCGAGACCAACGATGCCGATGGTCTTGCCGGCGAGTTCGATATTGGCATTGGCATGCTCGCGTCCGGCCAGCCAGCCCTTGGCGCGCAGGTCGCGGTCGACCCGGCGGAACTGCCGCAGCAGTGCAAGCGCGGTGAACATGACATGCTCGGCCACCGAGCGGGCATTGGCCGCCGGCACGTTGGCCACGAGCACGCCGGCCGCCGCGGCCGCTTCCATCGGGATCATGTCGAGACCGGCGCCATGGCGGATCGCGGCCCTCAGCTTCCATGCACCCTCGAACAGCGCCGGCGGCAGCGGCGCCCGCACGATGACGACGTCGGCATCCTTGGCCTCCCCCGCCAATGTGCCGGGGTCGAGCGCCGAAGCGATGACCAGCTGGCCGGCGCCGGCCAGCTTGGCCGTGGCGCGCGGGTGCAGCGGATGCGTCGACAGGATCTTTGGCACGGTCTGGGTCACGGTCAGGCCTTTTCGAGTGCCGCGCCCGCGGGCGAAGCCGCCATGCCGCCCTCGATCAGGCCCTTCCAGTAGCTTTCCGCGCCCTGCAGATGGGCGCTCATGAGCGCCTGGGCGAGATTGCCGTCGCGGCGCAGCAGCGCCTCGTAGATCTGCACGTGCTCGGCATGCGAGCGCACGCTGCGTTCAGGATCGTTGAAATAGATCGGCAGGCGCTGCTCGCCCATCAGATAGTAGACGCTGCAGATGTTGTGGAAGACGCTGTTCTTGGTGGCGCGCACGATCTCGAGGTGAAACTCGCGGTCTTCCTTGGCCAGACCTTCGCCAGCGGCGATGCGGTCTTCCGAGGCTTTGAGGATTTCGCGCAGGCGCTCGAAATTCTCCTCGGTGGCGCGCGAGCAGGCAAGCTCGGCGGCCTTGATCTCATGGATCTTGCGCAACTCGACCGTTTCATAGATCTGCAAGGGATCGAGCGGCAGGCCGGCACGTGCGAACAGCGCCAGCGCCTCGACGCTGGCCTGCTTGGTGTCGATGTAGATGCCGGACTTGGCGCGGCGCTCGACGATGCGCATGGCCTCGAGGATGGCGAGCGCTTCGCGGATCTGGCCACGGCTGACGCCGAAATGCTCGGCCAGCTCGCGTTCCGACGGCGTGCGGCCGCTCTCCTTGTCCGAGTGGGAGAACAGATAGGCGGCGAGTTCCGCGAGAAGGTTCTTTTCTTTCATCGTCAATTGCGTTGCGCGTGCGCCTCCAGGAATCGCTCCGAAACGGTGAATCCCAGTCCGGGCTTTTCCGGGATCGCTATCATACCGTCCTGGGCTTCGACAGTCTCTTCGACCAGATCGTGGATCATCGGGTTGGCGCCGAGCGAATACTCGACGGTGAAACTCGAAGGCGACGCGGCGCAGACATGCAGCCCGGCGAAGAAGCAGGGCGCGCCGGCCCACAGATGCGGCGCAAAGCGCAAATTGAAGGCGCTGGCGATGGTGCCGATCTTCATCGCCTCGCTGATACCGCCACAGAAGGCAGGATCGGGCTGGAAGATGTCGGCGGCCTTGAGAACGGCGAGATCGCGGAAGGCATAGCGTGTCGCCTCGCTTTCGCCGGTGGCGATCGGAACGGCGCCGGAGGCGCGCACTTCGGCCATGCCTAGCTTATCGTCGGCGATAACAGGCTCCTCGAACCAGGCGAGATCGAGGTCGTTGACGAGATGGATGAAGCGTTTGGCTTCCGCTACCGTATAGGTGCCATGGGCGTCGACCATCAGCTCGATGTCGGGGCCGAGGGCCTGGCGCGCGGCGCGCACGCGGGCGGCGGAAACATGTGCCGCGCCGTCCATGGCGCCGACCCGCATCTTCAACGCCTTGAAGCCGCCTTTGGCGATATAGGATTTCAATTGCTCGCCGATGGAATCGGCGGAGGCCCAGCCGCCCGAGGCATAGGCCTGCATGCGATCGACCTTGCGGCCGCCGAGGAGCCGCCAGACCGGCTGGCCCAGCGACTTGCCCAGGATGTCCCAGAGCGCGATGTCGACCGCGCTGATGGCGGCGACGCTCATGCCACGCCGCGCCAGTTGTGGCATGGCGTGGCCGGCGCGGGCGGCGCTCTCATGGCGCACGCCGTTGTAGAGCATCTCCCAGATGACTCCGATGTCGGCCGGATCGCGGCCGATCAACTGCGGCCCGACCTCGTGATTCAGCATGTGAACGAGTGCGCCGTAGCTGCCGGCACTGCCGGCCGCGTTCTTGCCTTCGCCCCAGCCGACCAGCCCGTCATCGGTTTCGACGCGCAGGATGGCGGCGTCGAAGGTCGTCACCTGGCCGAAGTCGCTGCGATGCTGCTTCGCGGCTTCGATCGGCACGCGGACCCACCAGGCCTGGACTGTCTTGATGCGCATATTTTTCCCCAGCCCTGCCGCCGGTCGGGGCGGAAGGACAAATTTCCCAGCGGCAGTCGACTATTTGATCAGCGGCAGCAGTGTTTCGGCGGTGATGCGCATCTGGTCGGTGTAGAATTTCTCGGTCAGCACGCTGGAGCCATGGTCCTGGATGAACTTCAGCTGCTCGGGCGAGATATCGACCGGATGGCGCTCGACCATGTCGGGATAGGGTGCTGCCGGCGTGCGGTCGACCGGGGCGACGAACTCGTTGGTCAGTGCGCCGTCGTAGCCGACTTCCTTCAAGGTGGCGACGATCCTTGGCCAGTCGATCTGGCCGAGGCCGGCGGCAAAGCGGTTGTTGTCGGCGACATGGAAGTCGAACAGGCGCTTTCCGACCTGGCGGATAGCGTCATGCACGTTAAATTCCTCCATGTGGATGTGGTAGGCGTCGAGGCAGACGCCGCATTCGGGGCTGACCGCGTCAGCCAGCGCCAGCGCCTGGGCGCCGCGGTTGAACAGATAGGTTTCGAAGCGGTTGAGCGGTTCGACGGCGATCTTGACCCCGACCTTCTTAGCGTGGGTGAAACATTCGCGGGTCGCGTCGACCACCCACTTCCATTCCTCTTCCTCGGTACCGTCCGGGACCACCTTGCCGACGGTTGCCGGAACCAGCGTGATGATCTCGCCATCGAGTTCGCCGACCATCGTCAGCACGTCCTTGACGTATTGCACGGAGCGCTCGCGCTGGCCCTGGTCCCTGGCGGCGAGGTTGCGTTCACCCAGCATCAAGGTCACCGCGCCCCAGCAGCGGATGCCATGCTCCTTCAGCAGCGCCCGTGTCTCCTTGGTCTTGTACTGCGCGGGCTCGCCGGAAATCTCGATCGACTCATAGCCGAATTTCTTGATGCGCTTCAGCGTCGTCTCAAGCGGTTCCGCGCGCATCCAGTTGTGCGTCGAAAGATGCATGGTCTGTCCTTCCCAGATTCGTCCGTATGGTTTGCCTGCGACATGCATCGCCGGAAGACGACGCAAGGGTTCCTCCCCAAGGCATCCCCAGCCTTTTACTGCAAACTGGTTAGACCAATTGGGTCTGAAATGAGGTCTACAGCAAATTCCTTGAGACGGCAACAACTGTGGCGACGCAACTTTCAGGGTGAATTAGTTTGTTGATTACATTGCAATATGTGCCGTTATTTTGGGCTTTCGGAGTGCCTTTTCGGCGCATTCCAAGGCTTGACCAGATTGCCTTATTTGGTCATACCAGAATGGCGGTGTCGGCAGAGCGTCCGACGCGATAAAGACCAAAGTGACTGGCCCTGCTTTCATCAGGCGCTATGCTTGGTCGTGACAAACGAGGAGGATGCCGATGCCGACGACAATGAAGGGCCCTGGACTGTTTCTGGCGCAGTTCGCGGGTGATGCCGCACCGTTCAATTCGCTGACGTCGATCACCAAATGGGCCGCCGGCCTCGGCTACAAGGGCGTGCAGATCCCGACCTGGGACGCGCGCCTGTTCGACCTCAAGAAGGCGGCGTCTTCCAAGGCCTATTGCGATGAGGTGAAGGGCATCTGCACTGACGCCGGGGTCGAGATCACCGAACTGTCGACGCATCTGCAGGGGCAATTGGTGGCGGTGCATCCGGCCTATGACGCGCAGATGGATGGGTTCGCGCCGCCGTCGGTGCACAACAACCCGAAGGCGAGACAGGAATGGGCTGTCGAACAGATGAAGTTCGGTGCCAAGGCATCGCGCAATCTCGGGCTGAATGTGTCGGTGTCGTTCACCGGCTCGCTGGCTTTCCCTTACCTCTATCCCTTTCCGCAGCGCCCCGCCGGACTGATCGAGGAAGCCTTCGGCGAACTCGGCAAACGCTGGAAGCCGATCCTCGACGTCTATGAAGACAATGGTGTCGATGTCGGCTACGAAATCCATCCTTCGGAGGACGTGTTCGACGGGGCGACCTTCGAGATGTTCCTCGACGCAGTCGGTGGCCACAAGCGCTGCAACATCAATTACGACCCTTCGCATTTCCTGCTGCAGCAACTCGATTATCTCGAATTCATCGACATCTATCACGAGCGGATCAAGGCTTTCCACGTCAAGGACGCCGAGTTCAATCCGACTGGACGGCAGGGCGTGTACTCTGGTTACCAGAGCTGGACGAACCGCGCCGGCCGCTTCCGTTCGCTCGGCGACGGGCAAGTGGATTTCGGCGGCATCTTCTCCAAGCTGACGCAGTACAATTACGATTCCTGGGCGGTGCTGGAGTGGGAATGCTGCCTGAAGCATCCGGAGGATGGTGCGGCCGAAGGGGCGCCCTTCATCCAGCACCACATCATCCGGGTGACGGAGAAGGCATTCGACGATTTCGCCGCCGGCACCACGGACAAGAAGCTGCTGCGCGCCATGATGGGATTTTGACACGGCTTTCCCTCTCCCTCGGGGGAGGGGTATCTCACACGAGGGAGAAAGACATGGTTGGTGCATCGAAGTCGGAAACGGGAGGCGGCCCGATCCGCTACGGCATGGTCGGCGGCGGGCAGGGCGCATTCATCGGCGCGGTGCACCGGATCGCGGCGCGCATGGACAATGATTTCGTGCTGGTCGCCGGCGCCCTGTCGGCCGATCCGGGGCGTGCGAAAGCCTCGGCCGCCGAACTGGGGCTCGATCCCTCGCGCAGCTATGCGTCCTACGCCGAAATGGCCAAGGCCGAGGCGAAGCGCTCGGATGGCATCGAGGCGGTGGCCATCGTCACTCCCAACAACGTGCATGTGCCGGCGGCCAAGGCCTTCCTGGAAGCAGGCATCCACGTGATCTGCGACAAGCCGCTGGCAACGACCCTGGCCGAGGCGAAAAAGCTTGCGGCGATCGTCGAAAAGACCGGCAAGGTGTTCGTGCTCACCCACAACTACACCGCCTATCCGATGGTACGGCAGGCGCGCGAAATGGTCGCCAAGGGTGTGCTCGGCGACATCCGCATCGTGCAGTCGGAATATCCGCAGGACTGGCTGACCGAGGACCTCGCCGCCACCGGCCAGAAGCAGGCTGCTTGGCGTTCAGACCCCAAGCAGGCGGGCGCCGGCGGCGCGCTCGGCGATATCGGCACCCATGCCTACAATCTCGCCCGCTTCGTCTCCGGGCTCGAACTCGACTCCCTGTCGGCCGATCTCGACGCCTTCGTGCCCGGCAGGCTGCTCGACGACAATGTCAACGTCATGCTGCGTTTCAAATCGACGGGGAAAACGCATCCGGCCAAGGGCATGATCTGGGCGAGCCAGGTGGCGCCCGGTCATGAGAACGGCCTGAAGCTGCGCATCTACGGTTCGAAGGGCGGGCTGGAATGGGTGCAGGCCGATCCCAACTATCTCTGGTACACGCCCTTCGGCCAGCCGAAACAGCTGATCACCCGCAACGGCGCCGGTGCGCTGCCGGTGGCGGGCCGCGTCAGCCGCGTCCCGTCGGGCCATCCCGAGGGTTACCTCGAAGGCTTCGCCAACATCTACCAGGAGGCCGCACGGGCCATCCGCGCGGCACGCAAGAAGGGTGGAAAGCCGGCAAAGGATGTCGTCTTCCCGACCATCCAGGACGGCGTCGAGGGCATGGCCTTCATCGAGGCCTGCGTGAAGTCGTCGAAGAAGAACGGGGCCTGGACCAAGCTTTAAGAGGCGCCGAGTAACGAGGTCCCCTCACCCGGATAGCCAACCGAGTTGCCTAGGGCAATTCGGGGCAATCCGGCCTTTCCTCGAGGGGGAGAGGAGGCGTTGGCGCTATCTCTTCTCCCTCTCGGGGAGAAGGTGGCCGCGAAGCGGCCGGATGAGGGGGAGTGGCGAAAACCGGCGGTGCAATCAGCCGGTCGCCAACAAGGGGAGGGCGTCGATGAAGATCGGCATGTGCATGTTCTTGTGGACGACGGCGGTATCGAAGAAGCACGAGCCGCTGCTTCGAGACATCAAGGCAACCGGCTTCGACGGTGTCGAAATCCCGATCTTCGCCGGCACGCCGGACGACTACAGGAAACTGGGCGAATTGCTCGACCGTATCGGGCTGGAGCGGACCGCTGTGTCAGCCATGGGCGATCCGGCGATGAACCTGATTTCGGCCGATGCTGCAACACGCAAGGCCGGTGTCGACTACATGAAATGGGCCATCGATTGCGCCGATGCGCTTGGCGCCCGCACGCTGAGTGGACCGCTGCATTCGACGCTCGGCGCCTTTTCCGGGTCCGGACCGACCGCCGCCGAAAAGAAGCGCTCGATCGCCTCGCAGCGTGCCATCGGCGACCATGCCGGCAAGCGCAACGTCACCGTCGGGCTCGAGGCGCTGAACCGCTTCGAATGCTACCTCCTCAACACCATGGCCGACCTGTCGGAGCATATCGATGCCATTGACCGGCCGCACATCAGGGCAATGTACGACACGTTCCACGCCAATATCGAGGAAGCCGACCCGATCGGCGCCTACACGAAGCACCGGGGCAATGTCGTGCATATCCATATATCGGAGAACGATCGCGGCGTGCCGGGGCGTGGCAACATTCCGTGGAAGGAAACTTTTTCCGCCATTCGCAAGAGCGGCTATGACGACTGGCTGACGATCGAAGCGTTCGGTCGCTCGCTGAAGGATCTGGCGGCGGCGACCAAGGTGTGGCGGGATTTTTCCGAGACGCCGGAAGCCGTCTATCGCGATGGGTACAGGCATATCAGGGACGGGTGGAGGAAGGCGGCTTAGGCGCCTACGTCTGGTCCATTTTCTATTTGTGTTCGCGTCGCTTGCCAGGTAGTTCCTCCACTCCGTCTCGGCTTCGCCGAGCCACCTCTCCCCCCTTCGGAGGGAGAGGAAGGGGCTTGGTGGCGCCGGGACAGGAAGAGAGCCTCGGCCTTCGGGGACAAGCGCGGATCGGACAGTCTGGTGCCTTTCCTCTACCCCGTCGATCGGGGGAGAGGTGTCGAGCGAAGCTCGACGGAGTGAGGGTCGACCCCTCGGCGCCGGGCGAGACGATGCTTGCGCTTCTGCGTCACAACACTAACCCTGCCTGGCCTGGATCCTGTTGTAGTCGTGGATGGTCCGGCTCAGCCGGCGGCGCAGGAAGTTGGATATGTTGTCGAAAACGAAGACGACGAGGAGGATTAGCAGCACCATGTAGAACACGTTGGCCCAGTTGGAATTGGTGCGCATCGCTTCCCACAGTTTCAGGCCGATGCCGCCGGCGCCGACGGCGCCGATGATGGTGGCGCCGCGGGTGTTGGATTCCCACTGGTAGAGTGTCTGGCTGATGAAGACCGGGATCACTTCGGGCATCACGCCGTAGCGCTGCACCAGGATGCCGTTGGCGCCGGTCGAGAGCACGCCTTCGCGCGGCTTGTCGTCGATGTTCTCCAGGCCTTCCGAATAGACTTTGCCGAGGGTGCCGATCTCGGTGAAGAAAATCGCTGCACTTCCCGCCAGCGGGCCGGGGCCGAAGGCGCGGGTGAAGAACAGCGCCCAGATCAGCATGTCGACCGAGCGCATGAAGTCGAAGAAGCGCTTGAGCACTTGGCCGAGCATGCCACTCGGCGTGATGTTGCGCGCCGCGAAGAAGGCAAGGGGGAAGGCGACGATGCCGCCGAGCAGCGTGCCGAGGAAGGCCATAACAATGGTCTGCAGGAGCTTCGTCCAGACATCGCCGTGCTGCCACTGGGCGTTGTTCCAGACGTTGTCGCCGGCAAGAGCAAGGTTGGTGGTACCTGGTTTCAGCTCTGGTCCCGAGACGATCAGCGAGATCACTTCCCGCGCTGATTTGCCGAAGAAGGGCGAGCGCGTGTCGAAAATGAAGTTCGCCCAGCCGAGGAAGCGCTTGCGCACCTTGACGCGGTCGACAGTGACGCGCACCTCGCCGACGAAGCCCATCTTGGCCACCACCTCGTCGTCATGGGCGGTGATCCAGTCCGGTACGGCACCCGTGACCACCGGCTTGCCGCTGGTCAGCGAAACAGGCACGGTCTGGCCGTTGGCGACGATCGTCGCCTGCGTCTTGTCGAAGGTGACGGATTTTGCCGGCCCGTCGATCAGCACGGTGAAGGTGCCGTCCGGATTCCTGACCACCCAGTCGGGATTCGGGTTGTCGCCCAGCGCGGAAAAGCGCGGGTATTTGGGCGTGATCTCCGGCTGGTCGAGACGGAATTCCGGCTGCAGATCGTAGCTGATCCATTGTGTCAGGAAGAGCGGCAGGCGCTCCCAGTGCGATTCCCGCAGCACCTGCGGCAGGCTGAAGAACCACAAGGCATAGATCAGATACAGGAGAGTCCCGACGAACAGGAGCAGCGGACCAAAGCGCTTGTATGCCGGGCGCCGGAACACCTGCGGGTGGCGCGCCTCGATCGACAGAATCTCCTCGGCGGTCATGGTCGCCATGATTTACGCCCCCATCATAAAGGCTTGTTCGCCGACCAGCTTGCGACGAAGCCAGGCGGAAAACTGGTCGATGATGAAGATGGTTGTGAACAGCAGCAGCACCAGCGCCAGCGTCTTGGCGCCGAAGCCGCGCGAGATGGAGAGCTTCAGTTCCTCGCCGATGCCACCCCCGCCGACGGCGCCGATGATGGTCGAGGCCCGCACGTTGATCTCGACGCGCAGCAGCGTATAAGAGACGAAATTGGGCAACACCTGAGGCAGGTCGGCGAAGCGCACCCGTTCGAACCAGTTGGCGCCGACCGCCGTCAGGCCTTCCTCGGCACGCATGTCGATGTTCTCGTTGATCTCGTAGAACAGCTTGCCGAGTGCGCCGATCGAATGCAGGCCGATGGCGATTATAGCGGCGATCGGACCGGTCGAGACGATTGCAGCGAACAGGCCGGCGATGACGATTTCGGGAAAGGCACGCAGCAATTCCATGAAGCGCTTGACCACTAGCCTCAGTGCCGGATGAGGCGTCAGGTTGCGCGCCGCGATGAAGGAAAAGGGCACCGCGAAGACAAAGCCGATGAAGGTCGAGACCAGCGCCACGTTCACGGTGGTCAGCATCAGCTCGAAATATTCGGGGATGTAGAAACCGCCCCAGACGTAGACGCGGCCAAGCGGGAAGTTGAATTCCTGAGTGCCGGCGTCATGCGGCGAGGCGATATCGAACAGCGCCCGCCAGACGTCGTTCCAGTCCCTGGGGACCAGCCAGCTCAGGAAATCCAGAATATGCGGCAGCCGGTCGAAGAAGTGCCCGGCATTGGCTTCGTCGGCGAACCACATGCTGGCGAACATGGCGGCGAGCAGCAGGCCGACGCCCAGCACGGTATAGAACCGGCGCAGCGACGTCTGGCGTCGCCAGGCATCGGCCATCTGGTGGGTGGCGCCGGAGGGGGCTGTCATGGAAAGGGTCATGATCGGAGATGCAAAAAGGGCGGTACTTGATGAGGTACCGCCCTTTTGCAATTTCGCCGTTAGCCGCCGATGGCTGCCTTACGGGCTTCGACGATGACGCTGTAGAAGTCCGGCTTCACCGGAACGTAGCCGGTGAAATCGCCGCCTTCGACGCCTTCGAAGCAAGCCTTGTCCTTCTTGGGCAGGTCAGTGAAGAAGGCGGCCAGCTTGGCGGTCATGTCGTCGCCGATCGCGGTGCGAACGACCAGCGGGCCATTCGGGATCAGGCCCGAGCGCCAGACTTCGACGAAGTCGTTGGGGTCGACGGCGCCCTTGGCGACTTCCTTGTGGAAGGTGCCGGAGGTGTAGCCGTTCTTGAAGTCGCCGATGCCCGAGGAATCGTCGACCGCGACATCTACCTTACCGTCACGCACGGCCAGAACGTTGTTTTCGTGGCCGCCATTGAACTGGGTCGACGCGAAGTAGGTCTCGTTCGAGGCGCCGGTGGTCTTCGGAATCTGGGTCAGCGGGATCAGATAGCCGGAGGTCGAATCCGGATCGGCATAGCCGAGCTTCTTGCCCTTGGCCGACTTGATGTCGGTGATCCCCGACGTCTTCAGCGCCAGGCCGATCGAATAATAGCCGGTGGAGCCGTCGGTCTGCTTGGTGGTGAGGATCGGGGTAACCGCCTTCGGATCCTTGAGATAGACGCTGGCGTAGCCGGAAGCGCCGAGTTCGGCGAAGTCGAGCGTGCCGCCGAGCAGGCCCTGGATGACGCCGTCATAGTCAGCGGCGGGGAACAGCGAAACCTTCTCGAAGCCAAACTCTGCCTTCAGGTGATCGGCCAGGCACTGGTAGTTGCGCAGCCGGTCGGTTTCGTTTTCACCGCCGAGAATGCCGACGCGAAATTCCTTCATGTCGGCGGCATGGGCCATGCTGGTGGCCATGGCGAGCACCGAAACGGCACCGAAAACCATCTTCCTGAACATTGATATCTCTCCTGTAAGTTCCGGCCCCGCGCCGGCAGCGTTCTTGATCTTGACAAGTGCCCTTGACGCGGACGGACGATCCAGGCTGCTCGCTATTGGCCCTTACTGGGCTCAGTATCCCGGGAATGCGGGTTCGAGCGGTCCGGCGGATGCGGCGATCTTCTGCTTGAAGGCAACACTGGTGGAGGTGATGACCTCCGATATCTCGCCGCCATTGCTGTCGGCGCCATAGACAAGACGCACGGCTTGGCGGTCGAGCTCTTCGGGCGGCCCGTCGAAGACGACCTTGCCGGCGGCCATGCCGATGATGCGGTTGCAATAGGTGCGGGCGGTATCGAGCGTATGCAGATTGGTGACAACGGTGATGCCTTCGCGCAGATTGATGTCCTGCAGAGAATCCATCACCACCTTGGCGTTAAGCGGGTCGAGCGAGGCGATCGGCTCGTCGGCGAGGATCACCCTGGGCTGCTGCATCATGGCGCGGGCGATGGCGACGCGCTGCTGCTGGCCGCCCGACAGCGTGCCGGCGGGCTGAAGTGCGGTGCGGGCGATGTCGAGCCGCTCGAGCGCGGCGACCGCCTCCGCGCACTCGGCGCGCGAAAACATGCCCAGAAGATTGGACAGGGTCGAACGGTGGTTCAATTTGCCGAGCAGCACGTTGGTCAGCACGTCGAGGCGCGGCACCAGGTTGAACTGCTGGAAGATCATGGCGCAGTCGCGCTGCCAGCGCCGCAGCGGCGAGCCGCGCAGCCGGGAGACCTCGGCGCCGTCAAAAAAAATCGACCCCTGGCTGGGGTCGACAAGACGGTTGATCATGCGAAGAAGAGTGGATTTGCCGGCGCCCGAACGACCGATGACGCCGACCATCTGCCCTTGCGGGATCGAGATGTTGACGTCGCTGACGGCGGTGTTCTTGCCAAATCGTCGGCTGACGCCGCGGATTTCGAGCGTGGCAGAGTTTGCTGACATGGGCTGGTTCCAGTCCGGTCCATATTGATCGTCAGGCATTCGCCTAACGCAGCCACATGAACCTGCCGTGTCGCGATGATGTCAGTTTTGTTACGCTCCACAGGCGCGGCGACTGGCGCCTTGCGGGCGATCAGCCGAGCACCAGCAATTCCTCGAAATGCTTCATGTCGCGGAACGCGCAGAAGGCGGGAGCCTTGATCTCGATCACCGGCGCCTGGCGCGCGAAAAGCGCCAGGCAACCGTCAAACAGCGCCTGCCACGCGGCGGCCCTATCATCATCAAAGCGCTGGATCTGATAGGCGAAGGTGATGTGGAAGACGTAGGTGTCGTGATCGGGATGCCGGCAGCCGAACGGCACCGCGAGCGCATCGCGCCATGCACGCATGATGCGCGCATCCTCGTCGGTCGCGCCGGCAACGGTGAGGCCGGTCGGCAGGACCTCGGCCACCTTGATGTTGAAAGGGCCGAAGCCCTGGAACCCCTTCAGGCGCTCCAGATAGAGGCGGGTCATGGCGTCGATGCTGGTGTCGAGCGGCACGTCCCGCGGCCAGAAGGGCAGGCGACGGCGATATTCGATTATGCCCTGGAAAAGGGTCATGTGCAGGCTGGAAACGGGCGTGAAGGCGAGGCGGTCGGCATCAGGCATTGCCAGCATCTTCTCGCGGACGGCCAACACCACCGCCTCCGACGGCGAGCCCTCGACAAGATGGCTGACCACCGTGTTGCCGGGCTCGAAGAGGAAGTTGCCTGACGTGTCATAGCGGGTGCCGAGATGCACCGGCGGCGTCGGACTGGAACCTTCGAAAAATCCGGTAAGCGAGGGTCTGACGGTCATGGAAATCTCCTTTGGGAGAGATGCCTCCTGTCCGAGTCACATGTCAGGGATGTGAACGGTGCCCTGTATGAGCATCGTGCCGAACAGATGAGTAGGAACCAGCGCGCTTAGGATAGACGCAATCCCAAGATCATCAACATGGCAGCGGAAACGGCGTCCGACCATCGCCTGCGCCCAACTGACGTTCCACGACCCCGGTGACCATCGCCAGCCCGCAAAATATGATGGAAACGGTCTCCGGTTTACAGGAAGGCTGTTAGCCTGGCTTTCCGGTAAGGTTGGCGAGGAACCATAAAATATAGAGTGGTACTAATCCTGTCGCCGATAACCCCAGCCCTACCACTATCATAATGATTGAGGAGACTACGTCAGACTGGCCCCAGCGATTAATCTCACGCTTCACTGCCAAATTTCCCAGTACCAACAGGGCCATTCCAACACAAAAAAGTATTAAGACGATAAAGCCCATTCCTGCCCTGTGCCGCTGAGTTTTCCAAACAATACTTTGGCAAAAACATCAATGGCGTCAACCGTATTTCTCCAGGAACGCCTCCGCCGACAACTCTCGGAAATCGTCCAGTGCCGCGCGCAGCCTCGCGTGATCCCAATCCCACCAGGCAAGCGCCTGGTAGCGCTCGGCGGTGCGGCGGTCGAAGCGCTCGCGGATCGGTTTTGCCGGTACGCCGGCGACGATCGTGTAGGGCGCGACGTCCTTCGAGACGACCGCGCCGGCGCCAACGGCGGCGCCGTCGCCGACGGTGACGCCGGGCAGGACGGTCGAGCCGTGGCCGAGCCAGGTGTCGTGGCCGATGATGACGCGCTTGGCGCGGCGCTCGGCGAAGAATTCGCTCTCATGCTCGGCGTCGTCCCAATAGTCGGAGGCGCGGTAGGTGAAGTGGTGCAGCGTCGGCCGCCAGGTCGGGTGGTTGGTGGCGTTGAGGCGCACGCTGGCGGCGATGTTGGCAAATTTGCCGATCGTCGCGCACCAGACCGCGCAGTCCTGCATCATGTAGGAATAGTCCCCGATCTCGCTTTCCGAAACCCGGCTGCGGTCGGCGATCTCGGTCCAGCGGCCGAGTGTCGAGTTGTGCACCTCCGCCGTCGGGTGGACCAGCGGCGTCTCCGATAGCTTCCTGGTCATGCGGCGATTTTTCCCGGAGCGAAGGCGGTGACGTCGATGATGCGGTCGGCCACCGCCTCGCGCACATCGTGATCGTGGAAGATGCCGAGCAGGGCGACGCCCGCCGCCTTTTTGGCGGCGATGAGTTCGATCACCACGTCGCGGTTCGTCGCATCGAGCGATGCGGTCGGCTCGTCGAGCAGCAGGATGGGGTGCTCGGTGATGAAGCCTCGCGCGATGTTGACACGCTGCTGCTCGCCGCCCGAGAAGGTTGCCGGTGGCAGCATCCAGAGTTTTTCCGGCAGGTTGAGCTGGGCCAGCAACGCGCGTGCCTTGGCTAGGGCTGCCTCGCGCTCCTCACCGCGTTCAACCAGTGGCTCAGCGACGACGTCGAGAGCCGAGACGCGCGGCACGGTGCGCAGGAACTGGCTGACATAGCCGATCGTTTGCCGGCGTACGGCAAGCACGGTGCGCGGGCTGGCATGGGCGAGGTCGATCAGTCCGTCCTCGTGCCTGACGATGATCTGGCCTTCGTCGACGGCGTAGTTGCCGTAGAGCATCTTCAGTATCGAGCTTTTGCCGGCGCCGGACGGACCACCGAGCACGGTGCATTCGCCGGCCTTGATCGAGAACGAGACACCCGCGACGACAGGGAGTTTGATGCCGTCGCGCAGATGCATGGTGAAGCTTTTGGCAACGTCGGAAACAACGAGTGGGGTCGGCATCAGAAGGTTCTCCGATTGTCGTCGGTCGGCGGGAGGATACGGCTCTTTCTCCCCGCCACTATACGGGGAGAAATGTCCGGCAGGACAATGAGGGGCAGCGCCGAGGTCCGGCTGAGCAGTTGCTTTGCGCAGGGCGAAGGTGCCGGGACGACAGATGCGTCCGCAACGCACGTTCCCGCCACGTCAGCGCCGCCCCTCATCGCCCTGCCGGGCACTTCTCCCCGTATAGTGACGGGGAGAAGGGGCTGTGTCGGGCGGTTTCGCCAATCGCCAACGTTGAAAAATTCGCTTGGCAGCGGGTGGTGGCCTGGCGCCATCATCACACCTGCAAAATCGAGGAAACGAGCAATTGCGTGTAGGGCGCGCGCGGGTCGTCGAGGACGCGGTCGGTGAGGCCGCTTTCGACGACGCGGCCGTCCTTCATCACCATCATGCGCTGCGACAGCAGCCGCGCCACGGCGAGGTCGTGGGTGACGACGATCGCGGCAAGGCCGAGGTCCGTGACCAGGCCGCGCAAGAGATCAAGCAGGCGGGCCTGCACCGAGACGTCGAGGCCACCTGTAGGCTCATCCATGAACACCAGCCTTGGCCCGGTGACGAGATTGCGGGCGATCTGAAGCCGCTGACGCATGCCGCCGGAAAAGGCGCGCGGTTCGTCGTCGATGCGGTCTTCCTCGATCTCGACGCGCGACAGCCAGTCGACCGCGGTAGCGCGGATCTTGCCGTAGTGGCGGTCGCCGACCGCCATCAGCCGTTCGCCGACATTGGCGCCGGCCGAGACCGTCATGCGCAGGCCGTCGGCCGGGTTCTGATGGACAAAGCCCCAGTCGGTGCGCATCAGGAAGCGGCGCTCGGCCTCGCTCATGCGGTAGAGTTCGCGGAACTGGCCGTCGCGCATGCGGTAGCTGGCGGTGCCGGAGGAAGGCAGCAGCCGCGTCGACAGGCAGTTGAGCAGCGTCGTCTTGCCGGAGCCGGACTCGCCGACGACAGCCAGAACCTCGCCCGGCCACAGGTCGAAGGAGACATTGTCGCAGCCGACCCGGGAGCCGTAGAACTTGGAGAGCGCCGAGACGCGCAGCAGCGGTTCGTCGGTCATTGCGCCGGCTCCATGTTTCCTGCGGCAAGATCGGTTTCGGGGGCAAGGTGGCCGCGATGGCCGTCGGCGCGCCGCTTCTCGCAATAATCGGTGTCGGAGCAGACGAACATGTGGCCGCCATGGTCGTCTAGGATGACCTCGTCGAGATAGACATTCTCGGCCGCGCATAGCGCGCAGGGCTGATCGAAAGTCTGCACCTCGAACGGATGATCCTCGAAGTCGAGGCTCACCACTTGGGTGAAGGGCGGCACAGCGTAGATGCGCTTTTCGCGGCCGGCGCCGAACAGCTGCAGGGCCGGCGAGCGGTGCATCTTGGGATTGTCGAATTTCGGTGTCGGCGACGGGTCCATCACATAACGGCCCTCGACCTTGACCGGATAGGCATAGGTGGTGGCGATGCGGCCGTGCTTGGCGATGTCCTCATAGAGCTTCACATGCATGAGGCCGTATTCTTCCAGCGCATGCATTTTCCGCGTTTCGGTCTCGCGCGGCTCGAGGAAGCGCAACGGTTCGGGGATCGGCACCTGGTAGACCAGCACCTGGCCCGCCGTGAGTGGATGTTCGGGGATGCGGTGACGGGTCTGGATGATGGTGGCGGTGGCGGTATCGGTGGTGACCGCGACGTTAGCGACTTTCTTGAAGAAGGCGCGGATCGACACGGCATTGGTGGTGTCGTCGGCGCCCTGGTCGATGACCTTGAGCACATCGTCGGGGCCGATAACCGACGCGGTGACCTGCACGCCGCCAGTGCCCCAGCCATAGGGCATCGGCATTTCGCGCGAGGCGAACGGCACCTGGTAGCCCGGAATGGCGATGCCCTTGAGGATCGCGCGGCGTATCATCCGCTTAGTCTGCTCGTCGAGATAGGCGAAGTTGTAGGTGGCGATGTCTGTCGGTTGCGCAGTCATTCCGCTGCCTCCTTTTTTTCTTCCGCCTTCGATGGATTTTCGCGTGCTTCGTACTCGGCGCGCATGCGACGTACGAGATCGAGTTCGGCCTGGAAGTCGACGTAGTGCGGCAGCTTCAGGTGCTCGACGAAGCCGGTGGCCTGGACATTGTCGGAGTGCGAGATGACGAACTCCTCGTCCTGGGCGGCGGCGACGATATCCTCGCCGAGCTCCGCGGCGCGCAGGGCCCGGTCGCAGAGTGCCATGGCCATCGCCTTGCGTTCGCTCTGGCCGAAGACTAGGCCGTAGCCGCGGGTGAATTGCGGCGGCGCCTTGGCCGAGCCCTTGAACTGGTTGACCATCTGGCATTCGGTGACGCGCACCGTGCCGAGCGGCACGGCGAAGGGCAGTTCGGGAACGTCGAGTTCCAGTTCGACCTCGCCGATGCGGATTTCGCCGACGAAGGGATGGTTGCGGGCATAGCCGCGCTGGGTGGAATAGCCGAGCGCCAGCAGAAAACCCTCGTCGCCGCGCGACAGTGCCTGCAGGCGGATGTCGCGCGCCATCGGGAATTCCAGCGGCTCGCGGGTGATGTCGCCGGGCACATGGTCCTGCGGCATCTGGCCATCGGGCTCGATCAGGCCTTCACGGGCGAGGATCGCCGAGACGCGCGGCATTGCCTGCGCTTCCGTCTCGCGCTGCAAGGGCTCGGCGACATCGACACCGGCGGCGAGCTCGGGGTCGAGCAGGCGGTGGGTGTAGTCGAAGGTCGGGCCGAGCAACTGGCCACCGGGCAGATCCTTGTAGGTCGCCGACACACGCCGCTCGACCAGCATGGTGCTGGTGTCGATCGGTCTGGAATAGCCGAAGCGCGGCAGCGTGGTGCGGTAGGCGCGCACCAGGAAGATCGCCTCGATCATGTCGCCGCGCGCCTGAACGATGGCTAGCGCGGCCAGTTCCCTGTCATAGAGCGAGCCTTCGCTCATCACCCGGTCGACGCCGAGCGCCAGCTGTTCCACGATCTGGTCGAGGCGAAGTGCGGGCACCGAGCGGTCGCCGCGCCGGCGGTCGGCAAGCAGGCTGTGGGCGTTGGCAATGGCGGCTTCGCCACCTTTTACCGCGACATACATCTTACGCCTCCATCGTCTTGATACGCGTCGTGCGCGGCAGGCAGGCTATGCGGTCCGATGTGGCGAGGATGATGTCGACGCCGCGCGGAAAGCGCCTGATATTCTGCTTCCACTGCTCGACGAAATGGCGCGGCATCTGTGCCGGCGCGATCGTGGCGCTGGTTTCGATGCCCGGGCCTTCCAGCAGTAACGGAGTGCCTGAAACGAGGTCGCCGACCTGCAGGATCAGCGTCGTCGATCGGTCGGGATAATCCTGCGTGCCCTGCGAAAAACCGTCGAGCGCCATCATCTCGGCCGGCGTGGCAACAAACGCTAAATGCGCGTCGGCCGGCGTGTTGGCCAGCGGCGCGCCTGTGTGGAAACCAAGCCAGGACCCGATCGCGGCGGAGGCATGCAGGGGAGGGTCGAGCCAGAGCGGCGTGTCGTTGTCGCATAGCGCCAGTGCTACGGCGCCCGACGTCGCCGAGAGCGGAGCCGGTGGGCGGGCCAGGGGTGGCAAGGGGTGGACACTGCCCGGCCGCGCCATGGCATCCATGACGGCCCGAAACACGGTCTGAGCGTTGAAGACCGGATCGGCGAAACCGCCCTCGATCGATTGCGCAGCGATATCCATCAATCTTCTCCGCGAACCATGGTGAAGAAATCCACCTTAGTTGCCGCCGTCTCGGCGCGGCGTTTTTCCTGGGCAGCGGCAAGCGCCGACCGCAAAGGCGCGATCAGCCTGGTCTCGACCTCGGTGCGGCGGGCAGGGTCCTGCCAGAGCGCGTCGGCTATTGCTCCCAGCTTCGCCTTCTGCTTGTCGCGGCCAAGCGCGTAACAATGGCCGACCTGCCCGGATGACAGCCGGACAGTGGCACGCGTGACGGTCGCCTCGCCGACATTGAAGGGCGCGCCGCCGCCGCCGATGCGGCCACGCAGCGTGACAAGGCCCGTCTCGGGACCGCGCAGAAGTTCGGCTTGCGAAGGCAGGCCAGACTCGTTCCAGAGCCGGACGATGTCGTCGCCGCTCGATTGCGCCAGCGTCGCCATGGCGGCCTTGCGCTCGGCCTGGTCGCGGCCTTCCTGTCCTCGCATCGCCAACTTCCTCTCAGCTAAATTTGTCTATTGATATAGACAACTATACAAATTATACATATTACCTAACGCGAGTCCATGACGGGTGCGTGACAGGCCGGGGGGCAAAACATGATCGGGCATGATGTGGCCGACAGCATCGAGCGGCGCAGCGGCGTCTCACTGTGGCGCCAGATCGCCGACAGGATCCTGCAATCCATCGCCGCCGGCGATTTCGCCGAAAACGCCGCGCTGCCGCCCGAAGTCGCGCTGGCCGAGCGCTACGGCGTCAACCGTCACACCGTACGCAGCGCCATATCGGCCCTCGTGCAGGAGGGCGTGCTGCGGGCCGAGCAGGGACGCGGCACCTTCGTCCTGTCACGCAAGCGGCTGTCCTATCCGATTGGCGCGCGGACACGCTTTTCGACTGGCCTGCAGGGGCAGACGTCGGAACGGCACATCGTGCTGCTCGCTTCGTCGGTCGAGCCCGCCAGCCAGCGCGTGGCCGAAGGCCTTGGCCTTGCCAGGGGTGCCGAGGTGATCCGGTTGGAGACACGCGGCGAGGCTGACGGACGGCCAGTGTCGCGCGCCGCTGGATGGTTCGATGCCCGGCGCTTTGCCGGCATCGACAAGGCGATGGCGCAAACCGGTTCTATCACCGCCTCGCTCGCACGTTTCGGTATCGACGATTATCTCAGGCAATCGACCGTGCTCTCGGCGCGCCATGCCGACGCCGCCGATCTCGCCGATCTCGATCTGCAGCCGGGCGCCATCGTGCTGGTCACGGTTGCGGTCAACGTCACACCTGACGGCCAGCCAATCCAGTTTTCGGAGTCGCGTTTTCCGGCCGAGCGGGTGGAGTTGAAGCTGTCGGCGCTGTAGGGCTATCCGATCTCGATCACGGCCTTGATCAGGCCCGACTTTTCATGCGCCCAGCGTGCGAGATCTCCTGGCGTATCGGCCAGCGTGGTGCGGTGGGTGACAAGCTTGGCCAACGGCACGGCACCATTGCGGATCGAGGCCGCGACATGGTCGAAGTCGGCGCGCAACGCATTGCGGCTGCCGATCAATGTCATTTCTCGCTTGTGGAACTCGGGATCGGAAAAAACAATATCGTCCTTGACGACGCTGACCAGCACCAGCGCTCCGCCATGCGCGACGTGGGCAAAGGCAGATTGAACCGATCGCGTGTTGCCGGTGGCGTCGAAGACCACGTCGAAGCCTTCGCCGTCGGTCGCATCACGCACCAGATCGGACACGGGTCCTTGCGAGCCGTCGAGAATCGAAAAGCCGAGTTCACTCGCCGCGAAGACCAGTCTTTCGGTGCTCATATCGAGAAGTGTCACATCCAACCCGGCAATGCGGGCGAAGATGGCGGTGCCGAGCCCGATCGGGCCGGCGCCGATGACCAGGGTGCGGGCGCCAGGCTCGGCCCGGGCGCGCCGGACGGCATGCGCCCCGATGGCCAGGAATTCGACGGCGGCGGCGTCGGCGAGCGACAGGCCGTTGGTGGGATAGAGATTCTCAGCCGGCACCAGGATCTGTTCGCACATGGCGCCGTCGCGGTGCACGCCGAGCACTTCGATCCTGACACAGCAATTGGGCTTGCCGTGCCGGCAGGCGATGCATTTGCCGCAGGAAAGGTAGGGGTTGATGATCACCGGTTCGCCAAGGGGGAGGTCGACGCCTTCGCCCCGCTCGGTCACTGTGCCGGAGACTTCATGGCCCATGATGCGGGGATAGGCGAGGAAAGGGTGCTTACCCTCGAAGATATGGTAGTCGGTGCCGCAGATGCCGACATGACTGACCGCCACCAGGGCCCAGCCGGGAGGCGGGGCGCCGGGAGCCGGGTGGTCTTCGACAGCAAGGTCGCCGGGCGAGCGGCAGACGACGGCTTTCATGCTTTGATCCAGTCTGTTCAAGAAATCGCCGGCCCGCGCCAGGCCGGCGATCGATTGGAATGCGTCATTCGCCGCGGCGGCGCAGTCCGTCGAAGTAGACGATGATGATGATCAGCGCGCCGGTGATGATGCGCTGCCAGAACGAGTTGACGTTGAGCAGGTTGGCGCCGTTGTTGATGGTGGCCAGGATGAAGGCGCCAAGCAGCGGCCCGTGCACCGAGCCGACCGCGCCGAACAGCGAGGTGCCGCCGATGACCGAAGAGGCGATCGCCTGCAGTTCCCAGCCCTCGGCCTGGGTCGGGTTGCCGATGCCGATGCGGGCGGCGAGCAGCACGCCGACGAAGGCCGCGCACAGGCCGGACAGCGTGTAAGCCATGTAGATGGTGCGCTGGACATTGACGCCGGACAGGCGCGAGGCCTCGGCGTTGGAGCCGACCGAAAAGAGGTAGCGGCCCCAACGGCTGTGATGCAGGAAGACATAGGCGGGCACACCCACCAGGATCACCATCCAGAACAAATTGGGGATGCCGATAAAAGAATTGCGCGAGAAGGCGGTAAAGCTGTCGCTGTTGATGTTGATCGAGTTGCCGTTGGTCATCAAAAGGCCGATGCCGCGCAGCGAGGTCAGCGTCGCCAGCGTGATGATGAAGGGCGGCAAGCCCATCTTGACGATGCCGAAGCCATGGAAAAGGCCGATGGCGACACCGACGAGCAAGGTGATCAGGATGGCGACCGCGATCGGAACGCCGGCATTGATCAGCATGGCGACTACGACGGTGGCGAAGCCGACCACCGCGCCGACCGACAGATCGATGCCGCCGGTGATGATGACGAAGGTCTGGCCGACCGCCATGATGGCGATCATCGAGCCCTGCCGCAGAAGATTGGCGATGTTGTTGCCCGAGGCGAAGCTTGGCGTCGCCAGGGACAGGACGATCCAGAGCAGCACCAGCAGCGCCAGCAGCGTCAGCCCGAACAGGACGTTGTAGTTACGCTTCGGTTTTTCGGCGGGGATCGCCTCGATGCTCATGTCTGTCCTCCCAGTTTTTCTTGTTTCTCGGCGAGCGCCTGCGTGAGAATGTCCTCGTGACTGGCGGTGTGGAACCCGTGCGTGGCCACCAGCTTGCCGCGCCGGAACACGTGCAGCGTGTCGGCCAGTTCGTAGACCTCCGGCAAATAGGACGAGATCAGGATGATGCCGGCGCCCTTCGACAACAGCTCGCCGAACAGGCGATAGATCTCCGCCTTGGTGCCGACATCGACGCCGACCGTCGGTTCGTCGAAGATGAACAGCTTGGCGCCGTGCGCCAGCCATTTGCCGATGACCATCTTCTGCTGGTTGCCGCCCGAAAGGCTCGACGCCAGCGCCCCGCGCGTCGGCGTCTTGATCCTCAGGCCGGCGATCTGACGGTCGGCCTCGGCCTTCTCTTTCGCATTCGAGATCAACAGATTGCTGGAGATGCGCTTGTAGATCGGCAAATTGAGGTTGAGGCCGACCGGCAAATTGAGGCAAAGGCCTTGGTCGCGGCGGCTTTCCGGCGCCAGTGCCATGCCGAGCTTGATCGCGTCGTGCTCGGAGTTGATCTGGACGTCCTTGCCTTCCCACAGGATCTGGCCGGCCGACTTCTTGTGACGTCCATAGAGCGAGGTGACGAACTCGCTGCGGCCGGCGCCGATCAGTCCGTAGAGGCCGACGATCTCACCGGCACGCACCGTCATCGAGATGTTCTCGAAGCCTTTGCCCGACAGGTTCCTTGTTTCGACGATCGGAGCGCCCGGCGTGAAATGCTCCTTGTGGTAGACCTGTTCGATAGAGCGGTTGATCATCATCTTGACCAGCTCGGCATCATTGGTCTCGGCGATATTGCGTGTGCCGACCAGCGTGCCGTCGCGCAGCACGGAAACCCGGTCGGCGAGTTCGAAGACCTCCTCCATGCGATGGCTGATGTAGATGATCGTCACGCCTTCACCCTTCAGGCGCCGGATCAGCGTGAAAAGCTGGTCGGCCTCCTTGCGGGTGAGGTAGGCCGTGGGTTCGTCGAAGATCAGGAATTTGGTGCCGCGCACCGTGGCGCGGGCAGCGGCGATCAGCTGTTGCTGGCCGATGGTGAGATCACCCAGCACGACATGCGCCGGCAGGTCGAAGCCGAGATCGTCGATGATCATCTGCGCTTCCCTGACCATGGCGCGCTGCTGCAGGATGCCGAAACGGGAATTTTCCTCGCCAAGGAACATGTTGGCGGCGACCGTCAGGTGACGGCACAGCACGACTTCCTGGTGCACGGCATTGATGCCGAGCGCCATCGCTTCATGCGGCGTCGCCAGGGCTGCCGGCTGGCCTTCCCAGAGGACCTCGCCAGAGGTGCGCGGCATGACGCCGGTCAGGAGTTTGATGAGGGTCGATTTGCCGGCGCCGTTCTCGCCGACGATGGCGTGGATTTCGCCTGACTTGAAGGCGAGATTGACCGGCTTCAGCGCATGGGTGCCGGGGTAGCGTTTTTCCAGCCCGCGCAGTTCGAGGATGGTCCTGCCGGGTTCCAGCACGGGGGCCGGATGCAGTTCCTGCGCCGTCGGCGTCATGACAATCCTCCCAGATTGGCCTCGCGGTTGGCATTCGGCGAGGCTGCGGTCGTCTTTCAGGCGAAGGCCAAACGGGCTGATCGCCAAGCCGCTTTGGCGGCGGATGCTTCCGGGGCCTCTGGCCCCGGAAGCGGTTTTGAACGCCGGCTGCTTAGAGCTTGGGATTGAGCAGCGCGTCGATCTTGGGGTCCTTCATATTGGCCTTGGTCACCAGATTGGCGCCGGTGTCGACATTGGCCTCGACCTTTTCGCCCTTCGAGGCGGCGAGCGCGGTCTTGATGCCGTCATAGCCCATCCGGTAGGGATCCTGGACGACGAGGGCGGAAATGACGCCGTCGTTGAGGAACTTGATCAGCTTCTCGTCGCTGTCGAAGCCGACCAGCGCCAGCTTGCCGCCAAGGTTGTTCTCGGCGACGGCCTGGCCGACGCCCTGCGCCATGATCAGGTTG
Organism: Mesorhizobium sp. B2-3-15; assembly: GCF_006442875.1. Classification (NCBI taxonomy): domain Bacteria; kingdom Pseudomonadati; phylum Pseudomonadota; class Alphaproteobacteria; order Hyphomicrobiales; family Phyllobacteriaceae; genus Mesorhizobium; species Mesorhizobium sp. B2-3-15. Next base: position 52,231 of record NZ_VFVO01000006.1, read on the forward strand.
GAGGCGAAGATGCCCTTGAGGTTCGGATTGGCGGTGATCAGGTCGGTGGCGATGTTGAGGCCGGTGGTGGCCTGGCCGTCGGCGTATTTGTCGGCGACCAGCTTCAGGCCGGGATATTTTGCCTTGAGCTGCTCGGTGAAGCCCTGCTTGCGCTGTTCGAGCGAGCCGGCGCCGGGAGCGTTGGTGATCAGGGCGACGTCGCCCTCGATTTTGCCGCCATTGGCGGCGCCGATGGCGGCGGCAAGGCCGTCCGCGGCGACGCGTCCGCCCTGCACGTTGTCGGTGGTCAGGAACGAGGTGAAGGCCTTGGAGTCGGCGCCGGAGTCGATGCCGATGACCTTGACCTTGGCGGCTGCTTCATCGATCGGCTTGCCCAACGCCTTGAACTCGGTGGGCGCGATCACGATCGCGGCCGGGTTGCTGGCGACGGCGTTCTCGAGGATCGAGACCTGGCCATTGACGTCGGTCTCGGCTTGGGCGCCGAGTTCCGGCACGTTGATGCCGAGATCCTTGCCGGCCTTGCGGGCGCCGGCCAGAACGATCTGCCAGTAGAAGGACGTGGTGTCCTTGACGATGATCGGGATGGTCACATCCGCCGCCGAAACCGGTGCGGTATGCATGACGCCGGTGAGCATCGATGCTGCCGCCAGGGCCATGACGGCGCGGCGGTTGAGAATGCTGGTCACGAATTTCATAGGATCCTCCCTAAGTCGCCCGGTGAACGTTAACGGAAGCTCCGTCCGGATAGGCGTGGCCCAAACAGAACTTTATCAATAAAAAACAGTTGCACCGTTTTGATAGTGCATCGATCCAGCCGATGCAAGCGGTGTTTCAGCCAGTTCTTCCAGACAATGACTCCCCTAGCGGCGGCTTCTCCCTTGTCGCGGTCAGGCGCTCCCGTTTCCGTTCTGTAAAGCTATGGAATATTAATTCCATATCTCAGTCAATATGGAATGTTCATTCTTCTTTGGATCGCGACATCGCGAAGGCGGGTCGCGCGCCCGTGCACATCGCGACGATGCGCTTCAATGCAGTTCCTGCACCACCGTGTAGGGACGATACCTGGCATAGTCCGTCTCCGGCACGTCGATATCGAGCAGGTCGAGGTTGCGCGTCAGGTTTGCCAATTTTGCGGTACCGGTCAGCACAGTGGCGACCGCGGGTTCGTGCAAAGGAAACTGAAACGCGGCGGCGGGCAGCGGGTAGCCACCTTCAGCGGCGATCTTCTCCATGGCGTCGACACGGTCGAGAACATCGCGGCTGGCGGGCTGGTAGTCGAAATGCGCCCCTTGCACCGGCCCGGTCGCCAATATGCCTGAGTTGAAAACCCCGCCAATGACAAGCGAGGTCCGTTGCGCCCGGCACAGCGGCAGCAATTCGGCTTCCGCGCTGCGGTCGAGCAAGGAATAGCGGCTGGCGAGCAGGATGCAGTCGAGCGGCGCGCGGCGCATCACGTCGAGGCAGATCTGGACTTCATTGACGCCGAGCCCGTAGGCGGAAATCGTGCCGGCCCGCTTCAGCTCCTCGAGCGCCTTGAGGCCGCCGTCCATCAACTGGCGAAAGTGCAATTTGGTTTTCTCGACACCGTGCGTGTAAACGCCGATATCGTGGACAAACAGGATGTCTATCCTGTTTAGCCCAAGGCGCGCATAGCTGAACTCGACCGAGCGCATGATGCCGTCATAGGAATAGTCGTAGTCCAGCGCGAAGGGCAGCGGATCGACATAGGAGTGGTCTGGCACCTGATCTTCGGGCACCGGGTGAAGCAGGCGGCCGACCTTGGTCGACAACACATAGGAATCACGTGGCTTGTAGCGCAGGAAATCGCCGAAGCGCCGTTCCGACAGGCCGAAACCGTAGAAGGGCGCGGTGTCGAAATAGCGCAGGCCCGCCTCCCAGGCACCCTGCAGCGTTTCCATTGCCGCTTCGCGCGAACACGCCCGGTAGAGGCCGCCGATCGCGGCGCCTCCGAAACTGACTTCGGTGACCTCCAACGCGGTCTGGCCGATGCGGCGTTTTTCCATGCGCAACCTCCCTATCCCGGCCACCTGTCCGGCCGGGCAGTCTATCAGACATCAATCGAAATCAGAGCGTCGCGCCGAGATGCCAGGGCACGAATTCGTTGTCCCCGTAGCCAAAATCCTCGCTCTTGGTCTTGCGGCCCGAAGCCGTCTCGACGATTAGTTCGAAGATCTCGCGGCCCATGCCGGCGATGGTCTTTTCGCCGGAGGCGATGACGCCGCAATTGACATCCATGTCCTCTTCCATCTGGTGATACATCGTCGAGTTGGTGGCGACCTTGATCGAGGGTGTCGGCCGGCAGCCGAAGCAGGAGCCGCGGCCAGTGGTGAAGACGATGACATTGGCGCCGCCCGCGACCTGACCGGTGGCAGAGACCGGGTCGTAGCCGGGCGTATCCATGAACACCAGCCCATTGCCGGTGACCTTCTCGGCGTAGCCGAAGACGCCGTTGAGCGGCGTCTGGCCGCCCTTGGCGACCGCGCCCAGCGACTTTTCCAGGATGGTGGTTAGGCCGCCGCGCTTGTTGCCAGGCGACGGATTGTTGTCGATCGAGGCGCCATGCTTGGCGACGTGATCCTCCCACCATTTCACGTAGCCATCGAGCTTCTTGGCGACCTCGGGGCTTGCGGCGCGATAGGCGAGCAGGTGCTCGGCGCCATAGATTTCCGTCGTCTCGGAGAGGATGCCGATGCCGCCGACGCCAGCGAGGATGTCGACGGCCGCACCCAGCGCCGGATTGGCGGTGATACCCGACATGCCATCGGAGCCGCCGCATTGCAGGCCGACGACGATCTCGCTGACGGGGATCGGCTCGCGCTTCAACTGACCGACTTCCTCGGCGATCTCGGCCAGCACGCCCATCGCCTTTTCGACCGATTTGCGCGACCCGCCGGCATCCTGGATGTTGAAGTGGCGCTTGCCGGCGGCGGCACCCTTCTGGCCGTAAAGCGTGAGCTGGTTGACCTCGCAGCCGAGCCCGACCATCAGCACGCCGCCGAAATTCGGGTGGCGGGCATAGCCGGCCAGCGTGCGGTGCAGCACCATCATGCCGTCGCCGGTGCCGCTCATGCCGCAGCCCTGGCCATGGACGATGGGCACGAAGCCATCGATCCCGGGATATTTCGGCAAAAGGGTCCGGTTGGCGGTGTCGGCGATCGAATGGCAGACGGTGGCCGAGCAATTGACGCTGGCGATGATGCCGATGAAGTTGCGCGTGCCGGCGCGGCCGTCGGCGCGGCGATAGCCCATGAATGTCCGGGCGCGGTCCGCTTCCGTCGCATGCTCGGCCTCGCTTGGCGGCACCACGGGGAGGCGGCCGGCCTCGAAGACCAGATTGTGCGAATGGACATGCTCGCCGGGCGCGATGTCCTGCGTGGCGCGACCGATGGCCTGAGCGTATTTGACCACGGCTTCACCCGCGGCAATCGGCTTGATCGCCACCTTGTGGCCGGGCTCGATGACGGTGACGGCGAGCGCACCGCCCGGCAGCGCGGTGCCGATCTCGATGCGCCCATTGGCAACGGCGACATTGTCGGCGGGGGACAGAAGAATGGTATTCGAGACGTTCACGGGCGGTTTCCTGGGTGATCCTGGGATGCGCGGATTGACACGCGCCTGTTAAGAGTTAATGTCTTTTATCGTGAAAAAACAGTTTTGCGTCAATTGTTTTTTCACGGCGGTTCCGCCCTGGGTAAGTGGTGGCGCTGCAGACGATGGAACGTCATATTGCGCTTCAAGCCGGCCGCCGCAAGCGCTGGCGTGCAACGGGTCAGGGGATGTCGAAGAGCAACAACGTCTACAAGGACGCCTATAACCGTTGTCTGAGGCTGCTCGATGAGACGCGCAGCCTGCCTTCGGAACCGGAACTTGGCGCCTTGCTGGGAGTCAGCCGCACGACCGTGCGCAGCATCCTGGCGCGCATGGAAGAGACCGGGCTGATCGCCTGGAACAAGCGCGCCAAGACGGTGCTGCGCGATCCACGTTCGGATGATTTCTTTCCCGAGGAAGAGACCGACACGCTGGCCGAGATCATCGAACGGTCCTTCATGCGCAGGCTGCTGGCCGGCGGCGCCGAGGCCGGCATGCAGATCAACGAGCTCGAACTGGCGCGCGAGATCGGCGTCGGCACCACCAGCGTACGCGAGTTCCTGATCCGCTTCTCCCGCTTCGGCCTGATCGAAAAACGCCGCAACAGCCATTGGGTGCTGAAAGGCTTCACGCGGGCCTTCGCGCTGGAACTGACCGAGATCCGCGAAATGTTCGAATTGCGCTCGGCCGCCGCCTTCACCGCGCTGCCGCAGGACAGTCCGGTATGGAGCGATCTCGATCGGCTGGAAGGGGAACACCGCGTTCTGGCACGCGAGATCGCGACGCGTTTCAATGAGTTCTCGGAGCTGGACGAGCGCTTGCACCGGCTCATTCATCGCGCCTCACGCAACCGCTTCATCGTCGATTTCTACGACGTCATCGCCATGATCTTCCACTACCACTACCAGTGGAACAAGGCGCAGGAACGCGAGCGCAACGAAGTCGCGATCGGCGAGCATCTGGCCTATATCGAGGCGCTCAAGTCGCGCGATCTCGGCAAGGTCGATGCCGCCTGCCGCAAGCACCTGAAGTCGGCCCGCCAGACATTGCTGACCTCCATCCCGGAAAGCCGGCCATCCCAAAAGAACTGATCCTGCCGTGTTGCCGCAGCATGGAATTGCCGATTTTCGACCTCTGGCTGCCGTGGTAGGGATAGTCATCGATCGTTTGAAGAGGCAAATGGTGAACCGCCGGGAGAGACGCTGGAGCATGCCGGTCGCGCTTGTCGCGGCCTGTCTGCTGTTGCTCCAGTCGACACTTGGTACGTTCGCCTTCAGCATCGGGCCTGATACCGCGCAGCTCGATGCCTTCGGCAACGTCATCTGTACCCATGACGGCGCCACACAGCTTCCCGGCGGCGACCAGCACCCGTCCCATCCGCCGGCCTGCTGCACACTCGGCTGCAGCATGTTTTCGCCGGCCTTTGCGCCGCCGGCCGATGCCGGGCTTGCGCTTGCGTCCCTTTCCTTCGAGACCGTCGCCTTCGTCTTCCCGGCGACCACGCATCTCGACTTCGCCCGCGAACGCTCCCCATCGAACCCGCGCGCGCCGCCATTGGCGGCTTGAGCCTGCTTGCTTGCGGAACCTTTCGCGAGCGTACTCATCCAAGATCAAGCATTCGCGACCGGCGACGGCGCGATCATCACGTCATGGAGCAACCATGTCCCATTCTTTCCGTATATCGGCGGGCACTTTGTTCGGCCGCACCCTGTCTCGCTTCAAAGCCGATCTCGGCATTGCCGCGTTGGCCCTCGCGCTTGTCTTCCTGGGCGCCCAGGCCGTCCTGGCGCATGAATTCAAGGTCGGCGATCTCGAAATCGAACATCCCTGGTCGCGCGCCACGCCGGCCGGCGCCAAGGTGGCCGGCGGCTATTTCACCATCGTCAACAAGGGCAGTACACCAGACCGGCTGCTGTCGATTTCCTCCGACGTCTCGGAAAAGGCCGAGCTGCATCAAATGGGCGTCAAGGACGGCGTCATGACCATGCGGCCGGTGGATGGTGGCCTGGAAGTCCCGGCAGGCGGCAAGGTGGCGCTGGCGCCGGGAGGCTACCACCTGATGTTCATCGGCCTGAAGCGGCAACCCAAGCAGGGTGAAAAATTCGCCGCCACACTGACCTTCGAGAAGGCCGGCACGGTCAATATCGAGTTCGCCGTCGAAGGCATGGGCGAAATGGGCGGCATGGACGACCACGCCAATTGATCGCGCCGATCACCAATTTTGAAATCAGAGGGACCATCATGAACAAATATCTTTTGGCGGCCGGCGCGTTTCTCGTGCTGGGGACAAATGCCGCCTTCGCGCACATCACGCTGGAGACCCAGGAGGCGGCAGTCGGCTCGACCTACAAGGCTGTGCTGCGCGTGCCGCATGGCTGCGACGGCAAGGCGACGACGGCCGTGCGCGTGCAGATCCCGGAAGGGGTGATCGCGGTGAAGCCGATGCCGAAGCCAGGCTGGACGCTGCAGGCCAAGAAGGGCAAATATGAAAAATCCTACCAGCTCTATGGTCAGGCGGTTGCCGATGGGGTCAAGGAAATCGACTGGAGCGGCGGCAATTTGCCGGATGAATTCTACGACGAGTTCGTCTTCCGCGCGACGCTGACGGCCGACCTGCCCGTCGGCCAGAAGCTGTACTTCCCGGTGGTGCAGGAATGCGGCGATGCCGCGGCCCGCTGGATCGAGATTCCGGCGGCCGGACAGGATGAGGACGCGCTGGAGAACCCGGCGCCCGGCATCAAGCTCACGCCGAAGAAATAGCTTTTCTCCCTGGCGCTCTGCCTGTCGGAGCGCCGCATCCCATGGCACGGCATGATCGCAATACCTTCCTGGATGGTCGATACGAACAGCAAGCTCGTCGGCTGGATTGCCGGCGGGCTGCTCGCCGCGGCCATGGCGCTCATCGTCATGGCCTCGACAAGCCAGGCCCTTGCCCATGCGGCGCTGATCAAGACCGATCCGGCCGACGGTGCGGTGCTGGCGCAGGCCCCGGCGCGGTTCTCGCTGACCTTCAGCGAGCCGGTCTCGCCGCTGGTGCTGACGTTGGTGATGCCCGACGGCACCCCGGTTCCGCTGACCGACTTCCGTCTCAGCGACCAGACGGTCGAGATCGACAATCCGCGGGCGCTCAAATCCGGCACGCATGTGCTGAGCTGGCGTGTCATTTCCGCCGACGGCCATCCGGTCGGCGGCTCGCTGCTGTTTTCCGTCGGCGCGCCAAGCGAGCCGCCGGCCGTCTCCGAGGCGATTGACTGGCCGTTGCGGTCGGCGATCTGGATCGGCAAGGTTTTTCTCTACATAGGCCTTTTCCTCGGCATTGGCGGCGCGTTCGCCTTTGCCTGGCTGGCCGGGGCTGGCCGTGCCGGCCAGCGCTTTGTCGCGGCCGCGATCTTGTGCGGGCTGGTGGCGGCACCCTTGTCGCTGGGCTTTCAGGGTCTCGATGCGCTGGGGGCGCCGCTCTCCCATCTGGCGCAGCCGGTGATCTGGCGCACCGGGCTCGGCACCAGCTTCGGCTGGACGGTGCTGATCGCCCTGGTCGCCTTGGGACTTGGCCTGCTGTCGCTGGCCGGACCGCGCGCGGCCGCCAGGCCGCTTGCCCTTGCCGGGCTGGCTGGCGTCGGCGTCGCGCTCGCCGCCAGCGGCCATGCCAGTGCCGCCGAACCGCAATGGCTGACACGGCCGCTGGTCTTCGTGCATGGCGTCGGCATCGCTTTCTGGGCGGGCGCCTTGGTGCCGCTCGGCTTCGCGCTGAAGCGTCAAGCGGCGGGCGCCGTCGAATTCCTGCACCACTTCTCATGGGCAATCCTGCCTGTGGTGGCCTTGCTTGCAGCGGCAGGCATCGTGCTGGCCGTGATCCAGGTGCAGATACCCTCGGCGCTGCTCGACACAGCCTATGGCCGGCTGCTGCTGGTCAAGCTCGTGCTGCTGGTCTTCCTGTTCACCCTTGCAGCAGTCAATCGCTGGAAGCTCACCGCTTCGGCCGAGGCGGGAGCGACCGAGGTGCAACGCAGGCTCACCCGCTCGGTCGGCGTCGAAGTGCTGATCGTGCTGGCGATCTTCGGAGTCGCCGCGGGCTGGCGCTTCACGCCGCCGCCACGAGCACTGGCGATCGCGGCGACGCAGCCGGTTTCGGTCCACATCCATGCGCTGCAGGCGATGGCCGATCTCAGCATCACGCCAGGCCATGCGGGGCCGGTGGTCGCCTCGATGATCATCATGACCGGCGATTTCGGACCGCTCGACGCCAAGGAGGTGACGCTGGTGCTGTCGAAGCCCGATTCCGGCATCGAACCGCTGAAGCGCGCGGCGACCAGGCCCGGCGACGGCAGCTGGCGTGTCGACAACCTCATCATCCCGGTACCCGGCCGCTGGATGGTGCGCATAGACATCCTGGTCTCGGACTTCGAGATGGTGAAGATCGAGGCGCCGGTCGACATCAGACCGTAACGTCCCAGCTACACAATCGGGCGAGGCGGTTGACGCGGGCCTGAAGGGCCGTCAATCATTCAAGCAACAATGAGCGCAAGCTCGAAAACACCAGATCCGAAAGCAGGGAAGAAACGATGGGAAAAGCCGAAATCGGCCTGATCGGCCTTGGCACTATGGGCTCCAACCTGGCGCTGAACATCGCCGAGCACGGGCACCGCATCGCCGTCTTCAACCGCACAAGGGCACGCACCGACGCTTTCGTCGAGAATTCCGGTGCGCTCAGGGACATGGTCGTCCCCTGCTACAGCCTGGAGGAACTTGCCGCCGCGATCCGGCCGCCGCGCCCGATCATCATCATGGTGCTGGCCGGCAAGCCGGTCGATGAGCAGATCGAAGCGTTGCGTGGCGTGCTGTCCGACAACGATATCGTCATCGATGCCGGCAATGCCAATTTCCGCGATACGATGCGGCGCTTCTCCGAGCTCTCTGGCTCGGGTTTGACCTTCATCGGCATGGGTGTCTCCGGCGGTGAGGAGGGCGCGCGCCACGGACCCTCGATCATGGTCGGCGGCACGGAAGACTCCTGGAAGCGCGTCGAGAAGGTGCTGACCGCGATCTCCGCCAAGTTCAAGGAGGAACCTTGCGCCGCATGGCTCGGCACCGACGGCGCCGGGCATTTCGTCAAGACCATCCATAACGGCATCGAATATGCCGACATGCAGATGATCGCCGAAATCTACGGCATCCTGCGTGACGGCCTGGGCATGGGGCCGAAGGAGATCGCCACGGTATTTTCCAACTGGAACAAGGGCCGGCTCAATTCCTACCTGATCGAGATCACCGCCAAGGTGCTCGCCGCCGACGATCCGAAGACCGGCAAGCCGGTGGTCGACATCATCCTCGACCGCGCCGGCCAGAAGGGCACCGGCAAATGGTCCGTCATCGAGGCGCAGCAGCTCGGCATTCCGGCGACCGCGATCGAAGCGGCGGTGGCGGCGCGCGTGCTGTCGTCGATCAAGGACGAGCGGCAGGCGGCGGAAAAAGCCTATGGCAATATCGGCGTGGCCAGGATTTCCGGCGACAAGGACGCGCTGCTGAAAGACCTCGAACTGGCGCTGTTCGCCGGCAAGATCGCCGCCTACGCGCAGGGCTTCGCGGTGATGAGCGGCGCTTCGAAGGAGTTCAACTGGAACCTGCCGATGCCGACGATCGCCAAGATCTGGCGCGCCGGCTGCATCATCCGCTCGCAGATGCTCGACACGATGGCCGAGGCTTTCAGTGGCGGCGCTTCCACCAACCTGCTGATGGCGCCTGCCTTCATCAGCCTGATGCAGGAGGCGCATCCGTCGCTGCGGCGCGTCGTGGCGAGGGCTTCCGAAGCCGGCGCGCCGGTGCCTGCACTGTCTTCGGCGCTTGCCTATTTCGACAGCTACCGCCAGGGCCGCGGCACCTCGAACCTGATCCAGGCGCAGCGCGACTTCTTCGGGGCGCATGGTTTCGAGCGCATCGGCGAGCAGGGTGCGTTCCATGGGCCGTGGGGCAGCGGCGCGGCTGGCTAGATCAATTCCAGGAAGATTGCGTGGCGGTTTTCCGTCCTGAATTGCGTAAAAAGGAGTCTATTCACCGAAGCGCCGATAGGCCACGACGCCCTTCGGTTCGCTCAGGCTCTGCAGCGAGCCGGGCGCGGCGCCGCCGATCCAGCCGAGCACCGAGCGGGCGAGTTCGGACCCGGCCAGGCGGAAGTCTTCGTTGACGACCAGCAATTCATGCCTGAACAGATGCAGCAGTTCCGACGACTGCTTCGACACCACGTCGACGTCGCGGCCGAGCTTGAGGCCGGCGTCCTCGATGCCGGCGACGATGGCGAGGGTCGCGGCGGCGGCGCTGCTGACGATGCCGTCCGGCCTGATGTCGCGCCGCATCAGCTGCGCGGTCCTCGTCCTGATCTGTTCGATCGAATGGTCGATCGAAACGGTGTTGAAGGGCACCTCGCTGGCGCCGACTTCGCTCAGCGCATCGGCAAAGCCGTCGACCGTGTGGCGGTAGTAGCTCAAACCCACCGGTGGCGTCACCAAAGCGAGCCGGCGGCGGCCCAGGCCGGCGAGATGGCGCACCGCCTCGGCCGCGAAGGCGTAATTGTCGAAATCATGATAGGGATGCACGAGCCCCATATCGGTGCGGCCGTGGGTCGCGAAGGGAATGCCGCGCTCCAGCATGTAGCGGGCGCGGGGATCGTTCGGCTGCGTGCGCGAAATGATGACGCCGTCGGCCGAGCCGGTCTCCACGAGATAGCGCACCGGATCCAGCGGATCCTGCGAGCGCGAATAGGGCGTGACGATCAGGTGGTAGGGCGTGTCGGCGATGACTTCCGTGACGCCATAGATGATGTCGGAAACAAAGCTCATGAGTTCGTGCTCGGTGTTGAGCACGAGGCTGATGACATTGGTCTTGCCGGTCCTGAGGCGCACGCCGGCGCGGTTCGGCCGATAGCCGATCTGCTTGGCCACGAGCTGGACTCGGCGCCTGGTCTCGGCGCCGATCTCGGGCGCGTCCTTCAAGGCCCGCGAGACGGTGGTGACGCCGAGCCCGGTCATGAAGGCAAGCGTCCTCAGCGTCGGCCGCTCCTGTGCCGTCGCCTCGTCATCCCTGGCCATGCGCTGTCTGTTCATCCGTCCCGCCCATCAGGCGCATAGCAGCCGCCGGGCAGCCCGGCAATGTTGCGGCCGCTCCCCATGGCGCGTCACCTGCAGTGGAAGTAGTATACTGAAACGTTACAGCTTGTCACGGTCGGTGTAAACGGGCGCGGGCGGACGCAAAAAGACGCCGTCAACCGCGAGGCGAAAAAGCGTTGGGATTCAGAGGGAAGCGTGCTCTTGGCAAGTTTCTTGCTGCTTTTGCCTAGAGAGCGGTGCAGTTTTGCATATTGCGTCGCACAACGCCGCGGCAGCGAGATGATTTTGTTCGCAGCTCGAAAAATGTCAAAGTGACATTCTGCCGGAAGGGGTTGCGTATGGTCTTCAATTGCCGTATCGAAAATCTGTAACGTTTCAGATTTCTGGGAGGAAGCCGAAATGCGATACAAATTCCTGACCGCTGCCTTTGCCGCGACGGTTGCTCTCAACTTTGCCGGGCCGGCGGCCGCGACTGATCTGGAAGTCACCCATTGGTGGACCTCCGGCGGCGAGGCGGCGGCGGTCGCCGAACTCGCCAAGGCATTCGACGCCACCGGCAATCACTGGGTCGACGGCGCCATCGCCGGATCCGGCGGCACGGCGCGGCCGATCATGATCAGCCGCATCACCGGCGGCGATCCAATGGGGGCCACGCAGTTCAATCACGGCAGGCAAGCGGAAGAGCTGGTTCAGGCTGGCCTGATGCGCGACCTCACCGATGTCGCCACCAAGGGCAAGTGGACGGAAGTGGTACGGCCCAAGAGCCTGCTCGATTCTTGCACCATCGACGGCAAGATCTATTGCGTGCCGGTCAACATCCATTCCTGGCAGTGGCTGTGGCTGTCGAACGCGGCGTTCGAGAAGGCCGGCGTGCCGGTGCCGAAGGACTGGAACGAGTATGTGGCCGCCGCCCCGGCGCTGGAGAAGGCAGGCATCGTGCCGCTCGCGGTCGGTGGGCAGGCCTGGCAGGCATCAGGCGCCTTCGACGTGCTGCTTGCCGCGGTCGGCGGAACCGACACCTTCCTCAAGGTCTACAAGGACAAGGACGCCAAGTTCGCAGCCGGTCCCGAAGTCGCCAAGGTGTTCAAGGCGGCCGACGATGCACGCAAGATGGCCAAGAACACGAATGTGCAGGACTGGAACCAGGCCACCAACATGGTCATCACCGGCAAGGCCGGCGGCCAGATCATGGGTGACTGGGCGCAGGGCGAGTTCCAGGTCGCCGGCAAGACCGCCGGCAAGGACTACACCTGCCTTCCCGGCCTCGGCCTGAACGAGGTCATCGCAACGGGCGGCGACGCCTTCTATTTCCCGCTGCTCAAGGACGCCGACAAGGCCAAGGCGCAGGAGGTGCTGGCCGAGACGCTGCTCGATCCCAAGACCCAGGTCGCCTTCAACCTCAAGAAGGGCTCGCTGCCGGTGCGCGGCGACGTCGACCTCAACGCGGCCAATGACTGCATGAAGAAAGGCCTCGCCATCCTGGCCAAGGGCGCGGTCATCCCGTGGACGGACCAGCTGCTCTCGCAGGACAGCCAGAAGCAGAAGGAGGACCTGTTCTCGGAGTTCTTCGCCAAGCCCGACATGAGCCTCGAAGAGGCGCAGAAGCGCTTCGCCGACATCATCGCTTCGGCTGATTGACGACCGACGAGCCGCCCGCTCCCGACCTTGCCAGACAGGGCCGGGAGCCAAGGCGTGCTGACTTTCCGCCCTTATCCGATCCAGCACGGCTGTACCGATGAGCAAGAGCGAACGCCCGAGCCAACTCTTCCGCAATCTCAATGCGAAGGTCGCTTCGATCCCGATGATCCTCACCGCAATGGTGGTCTTTGTCGGCGGCACCGCGTGGACGGTGCTCTATTCCTTCACCAATTCGAAGCTGCTGCCGCGGCTGAATTTCGTCGGGCTCGACCAGTATTACCGGCTGTGGGCGACGCCGCGCTGGCTGATTTCGATCGAGAACCTCTTGATCTACGGTGTGATCTCACTGGTGTTCTCGCTGGTGATCGGTTTTCTGCTGGCGGCCCTGCTCGACCAGAAGATCCGTTTCGAGGACACGTTCCGCACCATCTTCCTCTACCCCTTCGCGCTCTCCTTCATCGTCACCGGCCTTGTCTGGCAATGGCTGCTCAATCCGGATTTCGGCGTCCAGGGCGTAGTACGAAGCCTCGGCTGGGCCAGCTTCGATTTCAATCCGCTCTACAATTCCAGCATCGTCATCTACGGCATATCGATCGCGGCGCTTTGGCAGGGTACAGGGCTGATCATGTGCCTGATGCTGGCGGGCCTGCGCGGCATCGACGAGGACATCTGGAAGGCCGCACGGGTGGACGGGATTCCCATGTGGAAGACTTATCTGTTCATCATCATCCCGATGATGCGGCCGGTGTTCATCACCACGCTGGTGATCATCGCGTCGGGCATCGTCAAGGTCTATGACCTCGTCGTCGCGCAGACCAGCGGCGGGCCGGGCATCGCCTCCGAAGTGCCGGCCAAATACGTCTACGACTACATGTTCTTCGCCCAGAATCTCGGCCAGGGCTTTGCGGCCTCGACCATGATGCTGCTGTCGGTGATGATCGTCATCGTGCCGTGGGCCTATCTCGAATTCGGAGGCCGCAAGCGTGTCTGATCATGCCGTCTCCTTGTCCGCCACGTCGTCAAACCTCCGGGCTGGCGCCTCCGGCCCGAGCGGACCAAAGCCGCGGCACGTGTTCTCGCGCCGGAACATTTTCCTGTACGGCACGCTCATCGTGGTGGCGCTCTACTATCTCCTGCCGCTCTATGTGATGGTCGTCACCTCGCTGAAGGGCATGCCGGAGATCCGCCTCGGCAACATTTTCTCGCCGCCGCTCGAGATCACCTTCGAGCCCTGGGTCAAGGCGTGGTCGCAGGCCTGCACCGGACTCAATTGCGACGGGCTCTCGCGCGGGTTCTGGAATTCGGTGCGCATCACCGTTCCCTCGGTGATCCTGTCGATCGCAATCGCCTCGGTGAACGGCTACGCGCTGGCCAACTGGCGCTTCAAGGGCGCCGACACCTTCTTCGTCATCCTGATCGTCGGCGCCTTCATTCCCTACCAGGTGATGATCTATCCGATCGTCATCATCCTGCGCGAGATCGGCCTCTATGGCAGCCTTACCGGCCTGGTGATCGTGCATTCCATTTTCGGCATGCCGATCCTGACGCTTCTGTTCCGCAATTATTTCACCTCCATGCCGGAGGAACTGTTCCGGGCGGCGCGCGTCGATGGCGCCGGCTTCTGGGGCATCTACCTGCGCATCATGCTGCCGATGTCACTGCCGATCTTCGTCGTCGCCGTCATCCTGCAGGTGACCGGCATCTGGAACGACTTCCTGTTCGGCGTCGTCTATACGCGCCCCGACACCTATCCGATGACGGTGCAGCTCAACAACATCGTCAATTCGGTGCAAGGCGTGAAGGAATACAACGTCAACATGGCCGCCACCATCCTGACCGGGTTGGTGCCGCTGATCGTCTATTTCATTTCCGGCAAATTGTTCGTGCGCGGCATCGCCGCCGGCGCGGTGAAAGGGTGATGGCGATGGCGGCGAACGGCACCAGCGTTTCGATCCAGGACCTGTCGCTGAACTTCGGCGCGGTCTCGGTGCTGCAGACGCTCAATCTCGATGTCGCCGAAGGCGAGTTCATCGTGCTGCTCGGACCCTCCGGCTGCGGCAAGTCGACCTTGCTCAACTGCATCGCCGGCCTGCTCGACATTTCGGAAGGCCGCATCTTCATCAAGGGCAAGAACGTCACCTGGGAAGAGCCCAAGGACCGCGGCATCGGCATGGTCTTCCAGTCCTATGCGCTCTATCCGCAAATGACGGTGGAGAAGAACCTGTCCTTCGGGCTGCGTGTCGCCGGCATCGCCAAGGACGAGATCGCCAAGCGCATCGCGCGCGCCGCCGAGATCCTGCAGATCGAGCCGTTGCTGCAGCGCAAGCCGGCGGCCCTTTCCGGCGGCCAGCGCCAGCGCGTGGCGATCGGACGGGCGCTGGTGCGCGATGTCGACGTCTTCCTGTTCGACGAACCGCTGTCCAATCTCGATGCCAAGCTGCGTTCGGAGCTGCGCGTCGAGATCAAGCTTCTGCACCGCAAGCTGCAGAACACGATGATCTATGTCACCCACGACCAGATCGAGGCGATGACCCTGGCCGACCGCATCGCGGTGATGAAGGGCGGCGTCATCCAGCAGCTCGACGCGCCGCAGACCATCTACAACCGCCCGGTCAACCGGTTTGTCGCCGGCTTCCTCGGTTCGCCTGCGATGAATTTCGTCGAGGGGCAGCTGGAGACCGGCACGACGGCGGTGTTCAAGACCGGGGATTTGACCATACCGCTCGAGCGCTATGGCTTCGATGGCGCCGGCAACAAGAGCGGGCCTTGCGTGTTCGGGATTCGCCCCGAGCACGTTGCCTTTGGCGAGGCCGCGAATTCCATGCCCTTCGCCACCGATGCCGCCGTCGAGATCGTCGAGCCGATGGGCTCCGATACGCTGGTGTGGACGAAGCTC
This sequence comes from Mesorhizobium sp. B2-3-15, assembly GCF_006442875.1. Lineage (NCBI taxonomy): Bacteria > Pseudomonadati > Pseudomonadota > Alphaproteobacteria > Hyphomicrobiales > Phyllobacteriaceae > Mesorhizobium > Mesorhizobium sp. B2-3-15. The sequence goes on from NZ_VFVO01000006.1 coordinate 67,474, forward strand.
GGCGGCCGCATTTTTTCCTTCCGTGTCGAGGCGGAAAAAACGCTGCGCAATGGCGACCCGATCAGGATCGGCTTTGATCCTGCCCGCGCCTCGCTGTTCGATACTCCATCCGGCAACCGCATGTAGCTCCCAAGAAAACCATCCTCCCAAGGACAATCCCCAAGCAGAACGGACAGAGACGATGAACTGGTCATTCCAACTTTACAGCGCCCGCAATTTCTTGCCCTGGACCGATGTGCTCGAAATGCTCGGCAAGCTCGGCTACGCCGAGGTCGAAGGGTTCGGCGGCGTCTATGACGATCCCAAGGCCTTCCGCGCCGAGCTCGACAAGAACGGCCTTGCCATGCCGACCGGGCATTTTTCCATCGATGCGCTGGAGAATGATTTCGACGGTGTGCGCCGGATCGCCGAAACGCTCGGCGTCAAGCTTTTGATCTGTCCCTATCTGATGGCCGAGGACAGGCCATCCGACGCCGCCGGCTGGCGCGGCTTCGGCGAGCGCCTCGCCAAGGTCGGCGAGGTCGCCTCGAAGGCGGGCTATGGCTTCGCCTGGCACAACCATGATTTCGAGTTCAAGACACTCGCCGACGGCTCGGTGCCGCAGGACCATATCCTGTCGTCCGCGCCCAATATAGGCTGGGAAATGGACGTCGCCTGGGTAGTGCGCGGCGGCTCCGACCCGCTGCCCTGGATCGAAAAGCAGGGCCAGCGCATCGTCGCCGTCCATGTCAAGGACATGGCGAAGGCGGGCGAGGGGCTGGATGAGGATGGCTGGTCGGATGTCGGCCACGGCACGATCGATTGGGCCGGCCTGATCAAGGTGCTGCGGGCCAAGAGCGCGGCGAAATACTTTGTCATGGAACAGGACAACCCCAACGATATCGAGCGCTTCGCCCGCCGCTCGATCGCAACTGTCAAGAGCTACTAGGAACAACCACCATGGCAAAGAAGCTGGGTACTGGGAAATTGGGTGTTGGCGTCATCGGCTGCGGCAACATCTCGAAGGCGTATTTTTCGCTGGCGCCGTTGTTTCGCGGCATCGAGATGCGCGCCTGCGCCGACATCAACATGGACGCGGCCAGGGCGCGGGCGAAGGAATTCAAGCTGCGCGCCGAGACCGTCGAGGATCTGCTCAAGGCCGACGATATCGACATCATCGTCAACCTGACCATTCCGGCCGTGCATTACGAGGTGTCGAAGCAGGTGCTCGATGCCGGCAAGCATGTCTATTCCGAAAAGCCGTTCGTGCTGTCGCTCAAGGAGGGCCAGGACCTCAAGGCGCGGGCCCAGAAGAGGGGGCTGCGCATCGGCTCGGCGCCGGACACGTTCCTCGGCGGCGCGCACCAGCTGGTGCGCGAACTGATCGACGAGGGGAGGCTTGGCAAGATCACCAGCGGCACCTGCCACGTCATGGGCCACGGTATGGAGCATTGGCACCCCAATCCCGACTTCTTCTTCCAGCCCGGGGCGGGACCAGTGCTCGACATCGGACCGTACTACATCACCAATCTGATCCAGCTGATCGGGCCGGTGAAGCAGGTAGCGGCCTTCGCGACGACCCCCGCCAAGGAACGGACCATCAGCTCAAAGCCGCGCGCGGGCGAAAAAATCCCGGTCAACACGCCGACCACCATCCATGGCCTGCTGGAATTCGAGAACGGCGCCGTGGTGACGCTGAACACCAGCTGGGATGTGTGGGCTCACGGCCACGCGCCGATGGAACTCTATGGCGAGGCCGGGACGGTGTTCGTGCCGGATCCGAACTTCTTCGGCGGCGACGTGCGCTTCACCGAAGAAGGCAAGCCGGTCAAGAAGCTGCCGAAATGGAAGCATCCGCTTGGCGTTCCCAATGAGATGCATGGCCAGGGCATGATGGCCAATTACCGCACGGCGGGCCTGGCCGACATGGCGTTGGCGATCGCCGAAGGGCGGCCGCACCGCTGCTCGATGGAACTCGCGCTGCATGCCGTCGATGTCATGACCGGCCTCCTGCGCTCCGGCGAAACCGGCAAGTTCGTCGCCATGCAGACCACTTGCGAGCGTCCGGCCGCGCTTGGCGTCAAGCAGGCCAAGGAGCTGCTGGCCAAGAAGACGTAGTCGCATGGATTATCGATAATTTTGCCTTACCCCTCTCCCCGTTCCTCCGGGGAGGGGGTAAAGGATGGGGTACGGGCATGCTCATCGCCTCTGCGATGACGGTGCCCTGTCCGTTCAAATTCGAGGATTTCCCCATGCCCTATATCGCCGCTGAAAACCGCTACGAGAAAATGATCTACAACCGCTGCGGTCGGTCCGGCCTCAAGCTGCCGGCGATCTCGCTCGGGCTGTGGCACAATTTCGGCGACGACACGCCGCATCGGACCAAGCAGGCGATCGTGCGAAAGGCCTTCGATCTTGGCATCACCCATTTCGACCTCGCTAACAATTATGGGCCGCCGCCCGGCTCGGCCGAGACGGCTTTCGGCGAGATACTGCGTACTGATTTTGCCGCCTATCGCGACGAACTGATCATCTCGACCAAGGCCGGCTACGAAATGTGGGCCGGCCCCTACGGCGAATGGGGCGGGCGCAAATACATGCTGGCCAGCCTCGACCAGAGCCTGAAGCGGATGGGCCTCGACTATGTCGACATCTTCTATTCGCACCGCTTCGATCCCGATACGCCGCTCGAAGAAACCATGGGCGCGCTCGACCATGCGGTGCGTTCGGGCAAGGCGCTCTACGCCGGCATCTCGTCCTACAATTCGCAGCGCACCCGCGAGGCCGCCGACATATTGAGGCAACTCGGTACGCCCTGCGTCATCCATCAGCCGAGCTATTCGATGCTGAACCGCTGGGTCGAGGAGGACGGACTGCTCGACACGCTCGAGGGGCTCGGCGTCGGCTCCATCGTGTTCTCGCCGCTGGCGCAAGGCATGCTGACCGACAAATATCTCGGCGGCATTCCCGATGGCAGCCGGGCCTCCCAAGGCAAGTCGCTCAAGACAGCTTTCATCAACGACCGCACCATTGCCAACATCAAGGCGCTCAACGCGATCGCCGGCAAGCGCGGCCAGACGCTGGCCCAAATGGCCTTGGCCTGGGTGCTGCGCAGGGGCCGGGTTACTTCGGCGCTGATCGGCGCCAGCCGGCCCGAGCAGGTCGAGGATTGCGTCGGGGCGCTGAAGGTGCTCGACTTCAGCGACGCCGAACTGGCCGAAATCGATACATACGCGCGCGAGTCCGATATCAACCTGTGGGCTGCTTCCGCCGAACGCAAAGGCCCGCCGAGGAAATAGCTGAAGCCGGCTGGCGGAATTGCTCGCGCCGGCCTTCGCGGATGAAGTCAAGTCAGGGCGTGGCCGGCCTCCCTGAGGCGGCGTTGATCGCCGCATGGGTCGGCAGGCCAAAGGTGCCGGGCACACCCTTGGCTACCCTCGTCGAGATTTCTGCCAATATGCCCGCGCGTCATCGATCGGCCCGGGACAACAACAGAAGAGTAGCAAAGACGGCGGTTCGTCGCTATCTGAAAGGGATCGGGCCGTTTGCACGCCGGACAGCCCGCCAACAGCGCAGGACAAGTGGAACAGGACCATGGCGGCAAGGGATGTGCTGACGAAAAACCAGTTGTGCGTGCTCGAGAAACTCGAGATCGCCAGCGGGCCGCTCAGCGCCTACACCTTGCTCGATCAGCTTCGCGAGCGCGGTTTTCGCGCCCCATTGCAGGTCTATCGCGCGCTCGACACGCTGGTGAAATCAGGTTTCGTGCACCGGCTGGAAAGCATTAATTCCTTCGTCGCCTGCGCCGAGCCGCACGACCATAGCCACTCGATGACCGCCTTCGCCATATGCGATACTTGCGGGCAGGTGACCGAAATGTCCGATCACGACGTCGATCACCGGCTGAACGAATGGGTCAACTCGACCGGCTTCGCCGCCAAGAAGGCGGTGATCGAATTTCGCGGGACCTGCGCGAAATGTTTGGCGCAAGCGGCCTGAGGGCCTTCGCCAGCGCGTCAGTGTGCCTCGTCCCAGTTGCTGGCGGCCCGCGCGTCGACATGCAGCGGCACCGACATCGAGACCGCCGGCATCGCCGCGTTTTCCATGACATGGCGCACGACGGGGATCGTCGCCTCGACTTCGGCCTCGACCGTTTCGAAGATCAGTTCGTCATGCACCTGCAGGAGCATGCGGGCCGACAGCTTGGCCTTGTCCAAGGCTTCCTCCATGCGGATCATGGCGCGGCGGATGATGTCGGCGGCGGTGCCTTGCAGGCGGGCGTTGATCGAGGCGCGCTCGTTGAACGCGCGCAGCGACGGGTTCGAGGACCTGATGTCGGGATAGTGGATGCGGCGGCCGAAGATCGTTTCGACGAAGCCGTGCTCGCGGGCATAGGCCTTGGTCTCCTCGATATAATCGCGGATGCCGGGAAAGCGCTCGAAGTATTTCTTGATGTAGGCGCTCGCCTCCTCGCGCGGGATCGACAGCTGGTTGGCGAGACCGAAGGCCGAGATGCCATAGATGATGCCGAAATTGATCGCCTTGGCACGGCGGCGCACTTCCGACGGCATACCCTCCACGGGCACGTTGAACATTTCAGACGCTGTGATGGCGTGGATGTCGGCGCCATCCGCAAAGGCCTGCCGCAATTGCGGGATTTCAGCGACATGGGCGAGCACGCGCAGTTCGATCTGGCTGTAGTCGGCTGACACCAGCCGGAGGTTCTTGTCGGTGATGAAGGCGGTCCGGATCTTGCGGCCTTCAGCCGTGCGCACCGGAATGTTCTGCAGGTTCGGGTCGGAAGACGACAGACGGCCCGTCGTCGTCGCGGCGAGCGCGTAGGAGGTGTGGACGCGTTTCGTGTCGGGATTGACGAAGCCGGGCAGGGCGTCGGTGTAGGTCGATTTCAGCTTGGTCAGCTGGCGCCAATCGACGATCTTACGCGGCAGTTCGTGCCCTTCCGCGGCAAGGTCTTCGAGCAGCTGCGCCGAGGTCGACCACTGGCCGGTCTTGGTCTTGGAGCCGCCGGGCAGGCCCATGCGGCCGAACAATATGTCGCCGAGCTGCTTGGGCGAGCCGATGTTGATGCGCTCGCCGATGAGCAGGTAGATTTCCTCCTCGAGCCGGGCCGCACCTTGCGCCAGTTCCCCCGACAGCCGCGACAGGATCTGCCGGTCGACCGAAATGCCGCGCTGTTCCATGCGCGCCAGCACCGGCACCAGTGGCCGCTCCAGGCGTTCATAGACCGAGACCAGGCCCTTGGCGGCAAGCCGGGGCTTCAGCACCCGCCACAGCCGCAACGTCACGTCGGCATCCTCGGCGGCGTGAGCGGTCGCCCTGTCGATATCGACCTGGTCAAAACCGACAGAGTTCTTGCCGGAACCGGTCACGTCCTTGAGTTGAAGGGGTTTATGGCCAAGCCATTTGTCGGCAAGGGCATCCATGCCGTGGCCATGCGGCGTGCCGGCGTCGAGCACGTAGGAGATCAGCATGGTGTCGTCGAACGGCGCGACATCGATGCCGTAGCGGCTCAGGATGACCAGATCATATTTCAGGTTCTGCGCGATCTTCAGCACCGACCTGTCCTCGAACAGGGGTTTGAGGACCGCCAGAGCCTCGCGAAGCGGAACCTGGTTTTCGAGCGTGCCGCCGCCAAGCAGGTCGCCATTGCCGCTCTTATGGGCGAAGGGAATATAGCCGGCGCGGCCAGGCGCTGTGGCCATGGCCAAGCCGATCAGTTCGGCCTGCATCGGATCGGTCGAGGTGGCCCTGACGTCGAAGGCAGCGATACCGGCCTCCCGCGCCTCCGCGACCCAGGCTTTCAGCGTCGCGATATCGCGGATGCACTGATAGGCCGCGGTATCGATCTTGGCGGTCGCCGCTCTCTCCAGCCGCAATGCGGCCAGGAGGGAAGGGGTGTCACCTTGTTTTGGCGTCTCCGTCGTCTCGATTTCAGCAGCCTGGCCAGGCTCGGAGCCCGTCCCGTTCCGGGCAACGGGCGGTGTTCCGGCGCCGACATCGGGGCCATGGGCGTTATCGGCGCGTTCGACGGGCACCGCGACGGCCTGGACGTCGCCGGCCTCGGTGCCGGTCGCTTCCGCCACACGGCGCGTCAGCGAGGTGAATTCCATGGTCTTGAGGAAGCCGATCAGCTTTGGTCCGTCGGGGGCATGCAGGACGAAATCGTCCAATCCTTCTGCCACCGGCACATCGTTCTTCAGCGTCACCAGCTGGCGCGAGATGCGCGCCTTGTCGGCGTTGGCGATGATCGATTCCCGCCTTTTTTCCTGCTTGATCTCGCCGGCGCGGGCGAGCAATCCGTCGAGGTCGCCGAACTGCTCGAGCAGTTGCGCCGCGGTCTTTGGCCCGATGCCGGGCACGCCAGGCACATTGTCGACTGAGTCGCCCGTCAGCGCCTGCAGGTCGATCATCTTTTCCGGCGGCACGCCCCATTTCTCGACGACTTCGGGGATGCCGATCTGCCGGTCCTTCATCGGGTCGTACATGCCGACGGTTTCGCCAACCAGCTGCATCAAGTCCTTGTCGGAGGAGATGATGGTGGTGTCGCCGCCGGCCTCGCAGGCCAGCCGGCAATAGGTGGCGATGAGATCGTCGGCCTCGAAGCCTTCCATCTCGATGCAAGGCAGGTTGAACGCCCTGGTTGCCTGGCGGATCAGGCCGAACTGCGGGATCAGATCCTCCGGCGGCGCCGAACGGTTGGCCTTGTATTCGGGATAAAGGTCGTTTCGGAAGGTTTTCGAGGAATAGTCGAAGATGACGGCGAAATGCGTCGGCACAATGCCCACATCGGTGTTGCGGGCGTCCTGCATCAGCTTCCACAGCATGTTGCAGAAGCCGGAAACGGCACCGACCGGCAGGCCGTCCGACTTGCGGGTCAGCGGCGGCAGCGCGTGATAGGCGCGGAAGATGTAGCCGGAGCCGTCGATGAGAAAGAGATGATCGCCTTTTTTCATGCGGGCAGGGATAGCGCGGCGCGATGGCTTGGTCCATGCCAAAGACAGCGCCAGATACAACACCCTGACAGATCGCGACCCTGACGGATCAAAGGCATACAGGCCCGCTCACGGGCACGTTACAAAAGTGTAACGTTGACGCCCTTGAATCGCCACGTTCACAGACCCAAATACACGTCATCGGCAGTTTTCGCCGAAGTCCGGAGCAAGGCCCGTCCCCCGCCTATACCGGACAATTGCGGCAGCCTATCCCCCCTCTCCGGGCTGCCGCATCGTTTCGAGTAAAAGGCCGCCGTGGTTCCCCCTCCACCACGGCGGCATTTTTTTGCCCGCGGCGGCCATCCGGGTCGTGGTCCAATCGTCCCGGGCTTTTCGTTTCGCCGCTCTGCCTTTACGGTTCCGACACTGAACCGAAAGGCTATGCAAATGTCCGCAGTCTCCCCCGTCCTCGACCGTCTCGACAAGAATCTCGACCAGAGCCTGGAACGGCTCTTCGGCCTGCTCGGGATCAAATCGATCTCCACAGATCCAGCCTACGCCGCCGACTGCCGCAAGGCGGCGGAATGGCTGGTGGCGGAACTCAAACTGATCGGCTTCGACGCCAGCGTGCGCGACACGCCGGGCCACCCGATGGTGGTTGCGCATCATGATGGGCCGGCTGGCGCGCCGCATGTGCTGTTCTACGGCCATTACGACGTGCAGCCGGTCGACCCAATCGAACTGTGGGAAAACGATCCCTTCGCCCCCGCGATCAAGGAGGTCGGACCTGGTCACAAGATCATCACCGGGCGCGGCTCGGCCGACGACAAGGGCCAGCTGATGACCTTCGTCGAGGCATGCCGTGCCTGGAAACAGGTGCACGGCAGCCTTCCGTGCCGGGTCACCATCCTGTTCGAAGGCGAGGAGGAATCCGGCTCGCCCTCGCTGAAGCCGTTCCTCGAGGCCAATGCCGAGGAGCTCAAGGCCGACTTCGCGCTGGTCTGCGATACCAGCATGTGGGACCGCGACACGCCGTCGATCTGCGTCGGGCTACGCGGTCTGGTCGGCGAGGAGATCACGGTGAAGGCCGCCGACCGCGATCTGCATTCGGGCCTGTATGGCGGGGCTGCCGCCAACCCGATCCGCATCCTAGCCAAGGTACTGGCCGACATCCACGACAAGGACGGCCATATCACCATCCCGGGCTTCTATGACGGCGTCGAGGAAACCCCCTCGCAGGTGCTGAAATCATGGGAGACGCTGGGCGAGACGGCCGAGACCTTCCTTGGGCCTGTCGGCTTGTCGATCCCATCGGGCGAAAAAGGCCGCTCGGTGCTGGAACTGACCTGGGCGCGACCCACCGCCGAATTCAACGGCATCATCGGTGGCTATACCGGCAAGGGTTTCAAGACGGTCATCGCGGCGGAAGCCTCGGCAAAGGTCTCGTTCCGCCTTGTCCACAAGCAGGATCCGGCCAAGATCCGCGCGGCCTTCCAGAAATTCGTCAAGGAACGCATCCCGGCCGATTGTACGGTCGAATTCCATGCTCATGGCGGCTCACCGGCAATCCAGCTCTCTTACGACTCGCCCTTCCTGGCCAAGGCCAAGACGGCGCTTTCCGACGAATGGCCAAAGCCCGCGGTGACGACCGGCAGCGGCGGCTCCATTCCGGTGGTGGGCGACTTTCAGACCTATCTCGGCATGGAATCGCTGCTGGTCGGGTTCGGCCTCGATGACGACCGCATCCACTCGCCCAACGAGAAATACGAGCTCAGCTCCTTCCACAAGGGCCAGCGCTCCTGGGCGCGCATTCTGGATGCGCTGACACGCTGAGCGCGGAAAACACGTTTTCTTGTTGATTTTTCACCGGATCGCGGCGAGGACGGGTAACGCCGCGACCCGGAGAAAACGATGAGCGATATCCGCTTCCATAAAAACGATCTGCCCGACCTTTCGCATTACGATGTCGCGGCGGTGGCGATCGATACGGAGACGCTTGGCCTCAACCCGCACCGAGACCGGCTCTGCGTGGTGCAGATCTCGCCTGGCGACGGCAGCGCCGATGTCATCCAGATCGCGCCGGGCCAGAAGGAAGCACCAAACCTGGTCAAGCTGCTGGCAAACGACAGGGTGACCAAGCTGTTCCACTACGGTCGCTTCGACCTCGCCGTGCTCTACCATGCGTTTGGCGTGATGGCCGAGCCGGTGTTCTGCACCAAGATCGCCTCGCGGCTGACGCGCACTTACACCGACCGGCACGGGCTGAAGGACATCTGTTTCGAGCTTCTCGGCATCGGTCTGTCCAAGGCGCAGCAATCGTCGGATTGGGCGGCCGAAACGCTGTCGCCCGAACAGCTCGAATACGCCGCCTCCGATGTGCTCTATCTGCATCGTTTGCGCGATGCGCTGGCGGGACGGCTGGCGCGCGAGGGCCGCACGAAGGAGGCGGACGCCTGTTTCCGCTTCCTGCCGACGCGGGCCAAGCTTGACCTGATGGGTTGGGACGAAGAGGATATCTTCGCTCACAGCTGAGAAAAGGGATGAGATGGCGGACAGAAAACCGATATCGAGCGCGCCGACCGATGGCTCCAAGGTCACCGTCACCTGGAAGGACAGCGACGGAGTCCTCAATGAATCCTTAGCGCAATACCGCGACGGCGGCTGGTGGGTCTACACCGACAGCCATACGCAGAAGAAGGTCGAGCCGACCAGCTGGCGGCCCGCTGCCAGCGACGACGACGACCAGTGAGCGCCGCTGGCGAGGCCGGCTGCTTTCGACTAGCCTGAAGCCGTTGATATCGGGGCCGATTCGGAGCCTTCCGCTCCGCACCCGCCCTCTTGCACGGAGGAACCCGCCATGGGCGTCGAAAGCCTTCTCGTCTTCATCCTCATCGGTGCCATCGCCGGCTGGCTCGCCGGTCTCATCGTTTCGGGTTTCGGCTTCGGCCTGATCGGCAACATCATCGTCGGCATTATCGGCGCGTTCATCGCCGGCTGGCTGTTTCCGCGCATCGGCTTCTCGATCGGTGGTGGCATCATCGCCTCCATAATCCACGCCACGATCGGCGCCATCATCCTTTTGGTTCTGGTCAGGGTGCTGAAACGAGCCTGAGGTTCGGCACGACAAAAGGCGCGCCATGAAGCAGAATACGCTCTATCTCATCATTGGCGCGCTCATCGTCGTGGTCGTCGCGCTGGGCGCCTACGTCTACCGCGAGCAGGCCAGGCCGAAAGGCGTCGAACTCAAGATCGACGACAAGGGCATTTCAATCCAGCAGAACTGAACCCGCCGGGATCCAGGAGCGTGACATGGGGGCTTCCGACGCGTGGCAGAGCGGAGAGCGGCCCAGGATTACCGTGGCGGAATGGGAGAGGCTGAACCGGCCGCCACGACGCGAGGCGTTGCTGCGCTATTACTGGCGGACTTTTCGCTTCCTGAGGACATCCGCGCCGGTTAGCGAATTGCAGGGACGACAGCAATCGTTCCGTGACGCGGTCGTCGCTAGCGTTGCCTTCAACCGGCCTGATGTGATCGCATGGCAGATCCACCTCGTGCGCCGACACCTGGCCGAGCACGAGAGCTATATCGTCTTCGACAACAGCAAGAAGGAGGAGGCGAGGGAAGCCATCCGCGACCTCTGCCTGCGCCAGCACGTCCCCTATGTAGCGTTGCCGAGGAACAGGCTGACGGTCAGCAGATCGCACGGCCAGGCGCTCAACTGGATCGTGCGCAATTTCATGACCGGCTTGGCCCCGAAGGTCTTCGGCTTCATCGACCATGACATCTTTCCGACGGAATCTTTTTCAATCCGCGACCGGCTGAAGGGCAAGAGCGTTTACGGCAGTGTCCGGCGCGACACTCCGACGCCGGGCGGCTGGTTCTTGTGGCCCGCCTTCTGTTTTTTCGACGGAAGCCTGTTGCGGCAGCGGCTGGATTTCGCGCCGAGCTACAAATTCCGTATGGACTCGGGTGGCGGCAACTGGCCGCTGCTCTACCGCACGATCGACCAGGCGCTGGTCAGATTTACCGAGAACAAGTTGCTGCGCTGCGGCGAGGGCGATGACGAGCACGAGGATTTCTTCATGTCGGTCGACGGCTGGCTGCATGTAACCAATGCCTCGAACTGGCGAAGGCAGCCGGTTGACAGGCGCGAACAACTTGTCGCCTTGTTGCGGCAAGCTGCGGGTCCTGACCATCTGGATGTGAAGTTCGAGCCGATCTAGAAGGGTCGGGGTCCGTCGACCGCTCGAACAATGTCGTTGCGGTCACCTGCGAGGAGCAGGCGCTGGCCTTCTATCCGCCGGCGTCGATTGTCGGAACGGCAGGCTCGGGGATCGAGCCAGGCTTCGGAGAGAAGAGGATTAACAAATTCCTAACGGAATTCAGAGGTTTGGCCGAAGGCCTGCTTAACCCGCCCTTAAATCGCCGCATCTACTCTTCAACCCGAGCGCCATTGGCACCGGGGACATCAAGCGCAGCGCATGGCGAACCGCAGAGACAGTCGCATCGAGCCCAGCTTCGAGGGACCGCCGCGAGCGAGATCCCAGACGGGTCTTTCGGTGAGCGAGGAGGACCGCGTCGTGCCGAGCAACCGCAAAGCCTCCGCCAAACGCAAATCATCGAAGGCGAAATCGTCGCGGGGGAGGCGCGGCGGAGGCGGGCGCGGGCTGTTCGGCGTGCTCGGCCGGCTGTTCTACTGGTGCTTCGTGCTCGCCATCTGGGGCGGCATCGCGGTGGCCGGCGTCGTCATCTACTATGGCGCCAAGATGCCGGCGGCCACGACCTGGTCGATTCCCGATCGTGCGCCCAACATCAAGATCGTCTCGGCCGATGGGCAATTGCTGGCCAATCGCGGCATGAGCGGCGGCGAGGCGGTCGGCCTGCACGAAATGTCCCCCTATATCCCCGAGGCGGTCATCGCCATCGAGGACCGCCGTTTCTATTCGCATTTCGGTGTCGATCCGATCGGCCTGTCGCGCGCCATGGTCACCAACCTCATCGGCGGGCATTTCTCGCAAGGCGGTTCGACGCTGACGCAGCAATTGGCCAAGAACCTCTTCCTGACGCCGGATCGTACGCTGGAGCGTAAAGTGCAGGAGGTGCTGCTGGCCCTATGGCTCGAGCACAAGCACAGCAAGGACCAGATACTCGAAATGTACCTCAACCGGGTCTATTTCGGCTCCGGCGCCTATGGCGTCGAGGCGGCCTCGCGGCGCTATTTCGGCAAGAGCGCGCGCGACGTCACGCTGTCCGAAGCCGCCCTGCTTGCCGGCCTCTTGAAAGCGCCCTCGCGGCTGTCGCCGGCGCGCGATCCCAAGGCCGCCGAGGAGCGTTCGCAGCTGGTGCTCGGCGCCATGCGCGAGGAGGGCAAAATCAGCGAAAAGGAGCTGAAAACGGCGCTCAGCGCGCCGGCGACGCGCTCGCCATCCTACTGGACCGGTTCGGAAAACTATGTCGCCGACACCATCATGGAAGAATTGCCCGACCTGATCGGCGACGTGCGCGGCGATATCGTGATCGATTCTACCGTGGACCTGAACCTGCAGAAGCTCGCCGAAAAATCGATCCGCCGGCTGATCGACGACAGCGGCAAGAAGCTCAACGTCACCCAGGGCGCGCTGGTGTCGATCGACGATTCCGGCGCGGTACGCGCCATGGTCGGCGGCTACGACTATTCGACCAGCCAGTTCGACCGTGCCTCGGAGGCGCGCCGGCAGCCGGGCTCGGCGTTCAAGCCGTTTGTCTATATGGCGGCACTTGAGGCCGGCCGCACGCCTGACAGCATCCGCAACGATGCGCCGATCAAGATCGGCAACTGGACACCGGACAATTACGGCGGCAAGTACTTTGGCAAGGTCACCTTGGCGACAGCGCTGGCAAAATCGCTGAACTCGGTTGCCGCGCAGCTGACCATGGAAGTCGGCCCGAACGCGGTGGTGGAAGCCGCGCACCGCATGGGCATCCAGTCCGACCTGCAGGCCAACACCTCGATCGCGCTCGGCACCTCGGAAGTGACGCCATTGGAGCTGACTTCGGCCTATGTGCCCTTCGCCAATGGCGGCTACAAGCCGGACATCCATTTCATCCGCCGCGTGACGACGTCAGACGGCAAGGTGCTCTACGACAGCGCCGGCGGCAGCGCACCGCGCGTGATCAAGCCCGAGATCGTCGGCATGATGAATTCGATGATGACCGGCACGGTCGAGGTCGGCACCGCCAGGAAGGCGGCTTTCGCCTGGCCGTCGGCCGGCAAGACCGGCACCAGCCAGAATTCGCGCGACGCCTGGTTCGTCGGCTACACCGCCAATCTGACCACCGGCGTATGGTTCGGCAATGATGACGGCACGGCGATGAAGAAGGTCACCGGCGGCGCGCTGCCGGCGCAGGCCTGGCACGAGTTCATGGTCGCCGCGCATGAGGGCTTGCCGGCGCGGCCGCTGCCCGGCACCTGGAAATCGACGCCGGCCGACACCATCGTCCCGGACGAGATTCCCTCGGCCAGCAACAACCAGCCGGCACCGGTTCCGTCGGCGTCCGTCGGCCAGCAGGCGCCGGCCGCGCAGGCCGCGACACAGGCGACGCCAGCGCCGGTCCGTGCGGCGCGGCCTGCCCAGACCGTCGATGCCGATGGCTTCGATATGCCGGCGGATGACGGCACCACCGCTTCGGTCGGACATCCGGTGCCGCCAGGCAGCGTCGGCGGTCGGCTCAAGAAACGGCAGACGTCGATCCTGGATATCCTTGGCGGCGGCTGAGCAGCCGGCTGGCGGCGTCAATCCGCCTCTCGCCACCTCGGCGGCATTCGGCTACATGTCCAGCCCGGAGACCGCGACATGACCGAGACCGACACCAGAAAAACCATCGTGCTGACCGGCGCCAGCCGCGGTATCGGCCATGCCACCGTCAAGCGCTTTTCGCGCGAGGGCTGGCGCGTCATCACCTGCTCGCGCCAGGCTTTTGCCGAGGATTGTCCGTGGCCGGCAGGGCCGGAAGATCACATCAAGGTCGATCTCGCCGACCAGGAGGATGTCGGCATCGCGGTCTCGGAAATCCGCCATCGGCTGGAAGCACATGGTGGCCAGTTGCACGCGCTGGTCAACAATGCAGGCATTTCGCCCAAGCTCAAGGACGGCAACAGCCGCATGAACTCGATCGACACGCCGATGCATGTCTGGCGCGACGTGTTCCAGGTCAATTTCTTCGCGCCGATCATGCTGGCGCGCGGCCTATTCAAGGAATTGGCGGCGGCCAAGGGCTCGATCGTCAATGTGACGTCGATCGCCGGCACCCGCGTGCATCCCTTCGCCGGCACCGCCTATGCGACGTCGAAGGCCGCGCTCGGCTCGCTGACGCGCGAGATGGCGCATGATTTCGGCCCGCACGGCATCCGTGTCAACGCCATCGCGCCAGGCGAGATCGACACCGCGATCCTGTCGCCGGGCACGGAAAAAATCGTCGAGACCATCCCACTGCGGCGCCTGGGCACCACGGCTGAGGTCGCCGACATCATCTTCTTCCTGTGCTCGAGCCAAGCGTCCTACGTGACCGGCTCGGAAATCCACATCAATGGCGGCCAGCACGTGTGAACTGGTCGAGCCAAGGCCCGCTAATCTGGCCAGGGTGACAACAGCCTTCGCAGTTCATTCGTGGCTTGATCAACGCGCCTGTGGGCAGCGCCGGCTTAGGCAGCGGACGGTTCAGCGACCCGCGGCTTGTGGCCAAGCACCTCTTCGACAATGCCGCGCGCGATCTCGCGTTCGCCCATGATCACCGTATCGGCGCCGAGCCCCTTGAGATGCTCGACCTCGGCATCCGAATGGGCGCGGGCGACGACGTTGATGTTGGGATTGGCGGCGCGTGCCCGCAGCACGATCTGGCCGGCCTCGAACGCGTTGGGAATGGCAAGGATCAGCCGCGTGGCGCCTTCGGGATTGGCGGCGGCGAAGACTTCGGCGTTGGCGGCGTTGCCGGCGACGGTTTCGATGCCGTCCGTTTTCAGCTTCGCCAGCGTCTTGTCGGCATCCTCGATGACCAGGAAAGGCCTTGCTGCTTCTTTCAACGCGGCGCGGACGAGGCCGCCGACGCGGCCGTAGCCGATCAGGATAGCATGACCGGTGAGCGCCGTCCTTGGTGGCGGGCCGTCTTCCTTTTTGGGCGCTACGGCGACCGAGGCGACATGGCCCGGTTCCGTCGCAGGGGCAACCGGCTTGGCGTCCGCCGGCGGCGCCGTCCTGGCGGCGCGGGCCTCGAGCCACGGCTTCATCCAGTCGATGACCAGGAACATCAGCGGGTTGAGCACGATCGACAGGATGGCGCCGGCCAGGATGAGGTCCCGTCCCTGTTCGGGCAGAAGTTTCAGCCCGACGCCGAGTTCGGCCAGGATGAAGGAGAATTCGCCGATCTGGGCAAGGCTGGCCGAAATCATCAAGGCCGTGGCCAGCGGATAGCCGAAGGCGACGACGATGACGAACGCCGCCAGCGACTTGCCGATGACGATGATGGCCAGCGTCGCCAGGATCGGCAGGCCGTTGCTGAACAGGCTGAGGGGGTCGAACAGCATGCCGACGGAGACGAAGAACAGCACCGAGAAAGCATCGCGCAGCGGCAGCGATTCTTCCGCGGCGCGGTGGCTGAGCTCGGATTCGCTCATGATCATGCCGGCGAAGAAGGCGCCCAGCGCCAGCGAGACGCCGAACAGTTTTGCCGCGCCGAAGGCGACGCCGAGCGCTATTGCCAGCACCGAGAGACGGAACAGTTCGCGCGACCCGGTATGGGCGACATAGTGCAGGATCCAGGGAATGACCCTGCGGCCGACCACCAGCATGACGACGACGAAGGCGGCGACCTTCGCCAGCGTGATGCCGACGACACCCCAGATGCCGTAACTGGCCGGCAGCGCCAGCAGGCCGCTCGAATGGGCATCGGCCTGTTCCTGGCCGCCGAGTACGCCGGCAAGGGCCGGCAACAGCACCAGCGCCAGCACCATGGCCAGATCCTCGACGATAAGCCAGCCAACGGCGATGCGGCCGCGCTCGGTCTCGATCAAGCGGCGTTCCTGAAGCGCGCGCAGCAGCACCACGGTCGAGGCGACCGATAGCGCCAGGCCAAACACCAGGCCCGCGCCCATCGACCAGCCGAGCATCCAGGACAGCCCGGCGCCGAGCGCCGTGGCAAAGCCGATCTGGACAATGGCGCCCGGCACGGCAATGGCGCGGACCGACAGAAGGTCCTTCAGCGAAAAATGCAGGCCGACGCCGAACATCAGGAGGATGACGCCGATTTCGGCCAATTCGTTGGCAAGGCCGGCGTCGGCGACAAAACCGGGTGTGTTCGGCCCAACCAGCACGCCGGCCACGAGATAGCCGACCAGTGGCGGAATGCGGAACCGATTGGCGAGGGCGCCGAAGACGAAAGCCAGCCCCAGACCGGCGACGATGGTGGCGATAAGGGGCGTGTCATGCGGCATTGTCTATGGAGCGCCTTTCAAGCCAGCGATGTCGGATATGCGCCGCCCTAAGCCGCCGCCTGTTTGCAATATGGTGGACGGGGGGTCGGCGATGCAACCCGCAAAGCCGCGAATCAACGTCGAGACGGCAAAAACCTGACCGGCAGCTGAGTGACTGCCGGTCAGGTGCTTGGGTTCAGTGGCGACCGTGCTGCGACCCGATAGGCGCCTTCGCCGCGCGTGGTCAGGCTGCCTGCAGCAATGCCTCGATCTCGAAAATGGCGTGGTTGGTCATGGTCTTCGGGATTTCGGCCGTCACCTTGTCGCCAACCTCCTTATGCAGCTTCTTGCGCATCGCGCCGAGCACCATGGGCGGGGCGACAAGCACAAGACTGTCGAATGCACCCTCATGTGCAAGCTTGTAGAGGCGGGCGGCAATCTCCTCGGCGAAGCGTTCCTTGCCGATGCGATGCCAGTCGGTCTCCTCGACCGCGCTGCGATGCACGGATGGGCCGTCATTGTATCGACCGGGGCTGTCGCTTCCCTGTTCGCGTGTGGGCGGGTTCTCCTGTTCCATCACCTGCACGACTTCAAGGTTGGGAAACTTGGTGTCGCCGGCGTTCTTGAGCAGGAGCGCCTTTTCGCCGTCGGCCACCAAAACCCAAATGCCATGCTTCAGTTTGATCGTGTTCATAGGGACGCTCCTTGTTGAGTGGTGGCTATACCGGGAACGCATTTTGACCCGTCAACGTTCCACCCGAACGGAGGACCGAGTGGCCGTGCAGACAGGCGCTGAAGACGAAATCACCACCGGACGACTTTAATCTACTGAATTGGTAGAAATTAGAAAAAACTGTTTTGTGGGATCGGTCGCCGGCAGCTAAAAGTGCCTGAAATCAAGGCGCGTTTCAGCAGCCCGGGCGCTCCCGGTGCATGGGCATGGAATATTTTTCTCCTGCCCTTCGCGGTTGCAGAAAAGCGATTGCCTGCCATCACCGGATGCGCGAGTGCTTTGCTTCTGCTTTTTTACGCTTGGGCGTAAAACTGCGACCCTGTTCCCGGATCTGCTTTGTCATGTCGCAAGCCACCACCAAGCTCAACGCCTTCCCCGTCTTCATGCGGGTCGAGGGCGAAGCCGTGGCCATTGTCGGCGGCGGCGAGGAGGCTTTGGCCAAGGCGCGGCTGATCGCCCAGTCGAGCGCGGTCCTGCACTTCATCGCTGGGGATGCCGAACCGGATCTGTTGGCCTTCATCGCCGAGACGGGCGCGAACCATATGCCCGGCGCGTATGATGCTTCGCAGCTTGAAGGCGCCGTGATGGTGTTTGCCGCCAGTGGCGACGAGGCGCTCGACCGTCGCGTCGCCGCCGACGCGCGCCGGCTGGGCATTCCCGTCAATGCCGTCGACCGGCCGGACCTCTGTGATTTCTTCACTCCGGCGCTGGTCAACCGCGCACCGGTCGCCGTGGCGATCGGTACCGAAGGCGCGGGCCCCGTGCTTGCCCAGATGCTGCGCAGCCGCATCGAACG
The DNA here is from genome assembly GCF_006442875.1 of Mesorhizobium sp. B2-3-15. Lineage (NCBI taxonomy): Bacteria > Pseudomonadati > Pseudomonadota > Alphaproteobacteria > Hyphomicrobiales > Phyllobacteriaceae > Mesorhizobium > Mesorhizobium sp. B2-3-15. The sequence continues at coordinate 85,381 of NZ_VFVO01000006.1, forward strand.
CATGCTGTCGCCCTCGCTCGGGCCACTGGCAGCGCTTGCGGCGTCGTTCCGCAATGCCGCCGAGAGATTGCCCAGGGGCAATGTACGTCGCCGTTTCTGGAGCGACTTCTTCGGCGGAGCGCCAGCACGCGCCGTCGAGGCCGGCGAATTTTCACAGGCGCGCGAAGCCGCCACCGATCTGCTGTTGTCCGACGCGCCCATTCGCGGCCACATCGCCCTGGTGGGCGCCGGTCCCGGCGCCGAGGACCTCCTGACCCTGCGGGCGCATCGTCTGCTTATGGAGGCCGATGTCATCGTCCATGACGCGCTGGTGCCGGAGGCGATCGTCGCCATGGGCCGCCGCGATGCCGAGCGCCTGCCGGTGGGAAAGCGCAAGGGCTGCCATACCAAGAGCCAGGCCGAAATCAATGCGCTGCTGGTGGATCTCGGCCGTCAGGGCAAGCGCGTCGTGCGGCTGAAATCGGGCGATCCGCTGGTGTTCGGCCGCGCCGGCGAGGAGATGGCCGCGCTTCGTGACGCCGGCATCGCCTATGAGGTGGTTCCAGGCGTCACAGCGGCCTTTGCCGCTGCCGCCGATTTCGAACTGCCGTTGACGCTGCGCGGCGTTTCCTCCTCGATGGTGTTCACCACCGGCCACGATCTCAAGGGCAATTCACTGCCGGATTGGGCCAAGCTCGCGATTTCCGGCGCTACCGTTGCCGTCTACATGGGCCGCTCGGTCGCGGCCGAAGTTGCTGGCCGGCTGATCGAGGCGGGCTTGTCGCCGGACACGGCGGTCGCCGTGGTCGAGAATGCCAGCCTCGCCAATCGCCGACGCTTCCACGGCACGCTTGCCGACCTGCCGTCGCTGGAAGCGGGCGCCGATCTGTCGGGCCCGGTCATGACCATCATCGGCGACGCCGTCGCCGGCGCCAATTTCGAGCGGTCCGAGCCGCTCGCGGCACACAGGCACGAGAGCGTGCCCGTAGCAGCCGCCGAGGGAGTTCAGCCATGAAGATACTGACCGCCAATCGCCTCGGCGACGGCATTGCCGTGTGGTACGCCGATGGCGGCTGGGCCGAGACGGTGGACCATGCGGACCTTGCCCACGACAAGGCGGCCGAGGATCGGCTGGAGGCGATCGGCGCCAAGGCCCATGCCGACAATGAAGTGGTCGACGTCAATCTGATCGACGCGGACATCGTCGACGGCGTTGTCGAGCCGGTGCGGCTGCGCGAGAAGATCCGCGCCGCTGGCCCGACCATCCGCAACGACCTCGGCAAGCAGGCCGAGCGGGCGGCATAGCCAGGACACCAGGTGAACGGGCGGACGCGCCCTGAAAGACGAAGCATGTACCGTTACGATGAGTTCGACCACGATTTTGTCCAGGCCCGCGTCGCCGAGTTCAGCGACCAGGTCGAGCGCCGGCTGTCCGGCGAGATCACCGAGGACCAGTTCCGGCCGCTCCGGCTGATGAACGGTGTCTATCTGCAGCTGCACGCCTACATGCTGCGCATCGCGGTGCCCTACGGCACGCTGAACGGCAAGCAGTTGCGCATGCTCGGCCACATCGCCCGCAAATACGATAAGGGCTACGGCCATTTCACCACGCGCCAGAACATCCAGTTCAACTGGCCGGCGCTGTCGGACATTCCGGCGATCCTGGCGGACCTGGCCAGCGTGGAGATGCACGCCATCCAGACCAGCGGCAACTGCATTCGCAATGTCACCGCCGATCATTTTGCCGGGGCTGCCGCCGACGAGGTCGCCGACCCGCGTCCCTATGCGGAAATCCTGCGGCAGTGGTCTTCGGTGCATCCGGAATTCTCGTTCCTGCCGCGCAAGTTCAAGATCGCGGTGACGGGAGCCGAGCGCGATCGCGCCGCCATCCAGACGCACGATATCGGCCTGCACCTGAAGAAGAACGCCGCCGGCGAACTCGGCTTCGCCGTCTATGTCGGTGGTGGCCAGGGCCGCACGCCGATGGTGGCGAGGAAGATCCGCGACTTCTTGCCCGAAGCCGACCTTCTCTCCTACTGCACGGCGATCCTGCGCGTTTACAATCTCTATGGCCGCCGCGACAACAAATACAAGGCGCGCATCAAGATCCTGGTCCACGAGACCGGCGCAGAGGAAATCACCCGCCAGGTCGAGGCCGAGTGGCAGGAATTGAAGGACGCGGAGCTGAAGCTGCCCGAGGCGGACATCCGCGCGATCGAGGCCTATTTCGCACCGCCGGCGCTGACCGGGCGGCCGGACGGCGACGCTGCCGTCAAGGTGGCGCGGCTGGATTCCAAGGGCTTCTCGGACTGGCTCGACCAGAACGTGGTGACGCACCGCCACCCCGACTACGCGGCGGTGACGATCTCGCTCAAGGGTATCGGCGAGGTGCCGGGCGATGCGACCGACAGCCAGATGGAAGCGGTCGCCGACATTGCCGAGAAATATGCCTTCGACGAGCTTCGCGTCAGCCACGAGCAGAACCTGATCCTGCCGCATGTGGCGCGTGCCGACCTCAAGGCGGTCTATGACGCGCTGGTCGACATCGGGCTGGCGACGGCTAATTCCAACCTGATCTCGGACATCATCTCGTGCCCGGGCCTCGATTATTGCGCGCTGGCGACGGCACGCTCGATCCCGATCGCACAGGAAATCTCGCGCCGCTTCGCCTCGCTGGAGCGGCAGCGCGAGATCGGCGAATTGAAGCTGAAGATCTCCGGCTGCATCAATGCCTGCGGCCACCACCATGTCGGCCATATCGGCATCCTCGGTGTCGAGAAGAAGGGCTCCGAACTCTACCAGGTGACATTGGGCGGTTCGGCCGACGAGAACACTTCGGTCGGCGAGATCATCGGCCGTGGCTTCTCTTCGGAAGAAATCACCGACGCCATCGAGCAGATCGTCGACACCTATCTCGGCCTTCGGCTCAACCCGCAGGAAAAATTCATCGACGCCTACCGCCGTGTCGGTCCCGCGCCGTTCAAGGAGGCGCTCTATGCTGGCGAAGCCAAGGCCGCTTGACCATATTGCCGATGCCGATGACGGCATCGCCGCCAAAGCGGCGGGGTTTGACGCGCTCTACGGTCATCTCAGCCCGATCGAGATCATCGAACGATCGGCCAACGATCTGTTTCACGACGAGATCGCCGCCGTGTCTTCGTTCGGCGCGGATTCGGCAGTGCTGCTGCATATGATCGCCAAGATCGACCGCACGCTGCCGGTCATCTTCCTCGATACCGGCAAGCATTTCGAAGAGACGCTCGGCTATCGCGACGCGCTGGTCGCCGATTTCGGATTGACCAACATCCGGGTGATCAAGCCGGACGAAGCGGCGCTCGAACGGATCGACCCGACCGGCAATCTGCACCAGAACAACACCGATGCCTGCTGCGACGTGCGCAAGGTCGAGCCGCTGGCACGTGGCGTCGCACCCTTTCGCGCCTGGTTCACGGGCCGCAAACGGTTCCAGGCCTCGACACGGGCCGCACTTCCGGTGTTCGAGGCGGTCGGCCCTCGCATCCGCATCAATCCGCTGGCGCACTGGACGACGTCGGACCAGGCCGACTACATGCGCGCGCATGCGCTGCGCGAAAACCCACTGGTCGCCTATGGTTATCTGTCGATTGGCTGCTTTCCCTGCACGCAGCCGGTGCAGCCGGGCGAGGATGCGCGCAGCGGCCGCTGGGCCGGCCACGCCAAGACCGAGTGCGGCATTCACCTGTCGGGACTGGAAGTGTCGCTGACCGACGCATCACTATAGGGTATGTTGCCATTCAGGTGAGGCCGGGCTGCAAACGGCGGCTTCCTGCGCTTCCGGTGCTCACGGACTTCAAGTACGTTCCGCTCCGGTTCTCGCAAGCCGCCGTTTTCGACACAGCCTGACCTGAATTTCAACACACGCTCGAACTCTTCGAATTTTAGGAATTTTGATGACTGGACCGACGACACCGGAGACACGGCTCTGGACCCCGGAGGGTTTTCGCGAGGACGAGTGGAGCCATGCCGAGAGCGCCGACGCGCTTTCCGGCAATGGCCGATTCATCTTGCCGCTGCAGGCGTTCCTCGATCTCGACCCGGAGGTGCGCCGCTCGGCGAAGGAGCGGCTCGGCGTCGTGCTGCAGCCCGGCGACCAGCTCGAGAAGATCGCCGACCTGCTCGATCAGCTGTCGCTGGTGGCGCTGGCCTTCCCGGCTTTCGGCGACGGCCGCTCCTTCTCAAAGGGCGAACTGCTGCGCAGCCGTTATCATTTCACGGGCGCGCTGCGTGCCACCGGGCAGGTCTTGGTCGACCCGTTGCCGCACATGCTGCGGCTTGGCTTCGATGAATTCGAGATCTCGAATCCAGTGCTCTTGAAGCGCCTTGAAGAAGGCCGCACCGGCGGGTTGGGGCTTTATTACCAGCCAGCCGCCATAACGGAGACCAAGGGTCCGAAATATTCCTGGCGGCGCCTTCGCAACAGCTGACGCTTTTTCCAGCAAGGCCGAAGGCCTCTCACTCGAAAAACTGGTCGTACCAATTGTGCAATTTGCGCTTTTCCTCCCGGCATCTTGCCCTTAGGATACCCCCGTTATTTCGCGACCCGAAATAAATAGCCACAAAGGGAGGAACCGGGAATGGCTGGCAAGAAGATATTGATGCTCGTTGGCGAGTTCAGCGAGGAATACGAGATTTTCGTCTTTGAACAGGCCATGCATGCCGTCGGCCATACCGTGCATGTCGTTTGCCCGGACAAGAAGGCGGGCGATGTGCTGAAGACATCGCTGCACGATTTCGAGGGCCACCAGACCTACACCGAGAAGCCCGGACACGATTACATCCTCAACAAGACGTTTTCCGAGGTTGATCCGGCCCAGTACGATGCCGTCTACGCGGCAGGCGGGCGTGGTCCCGAATACATCCGTATCGACAAGCGCGTGCAGGCGCTGGTGCGGCACTTCCATGAGACAGGCAAGCCGATCTTCACCATCTGCCATGGCGTGCAGATCCTGATCGCGGTCGACGGCGTGGTGCGGGGCAGGGAAGTGGCGGCGCTTCACTATTGCGAGCCGGAAGTCACGCTGGCCGGCGGCATCTATATCGACGTCGCGCCGAACGGGGCCCATGTCGACGGCAATCTCGTTTCGGCCAAGGGCTGGCCGGGCCTGTCCAATTTCATCCGCGAATGCCTGAAGGTGCTGGGCACGGAGATCCGCCATGGCCAGATCCTGATGCGCGACGAGCGGCAAGCGGCCTGAGAAAGGTTTGGGAAATACCGCCGCGCGCTGGCGCGGCGGTATGCTCTACGCCGCCATCCGCGCTTCGCGGAACGACACCAGTTTGTGGCTGCTTTCGTCCCACAAGGCCAGTTTGACGCAGCGCAGGCTCTCTAGGAGCGTGACGCGGCCGATGCCGCGCAGCTCGGGATAATCCCGCAGCACTTCCTGCAGCCGGTAGCCGGGCACCTTGGCGGAGAGGTGGTGGACGTGGTGAACGCCGATATTGCCGGTGAACCAGTTCAGCACCGGCGGGAGGTCGTAATAGGACGAGCCGTGCAGGGCGGCGCGCTGGAACTCCCATTCCTCATCCTTCGCCCATTCGGTCTCCTCGAACTGGTGCTGGACATAGAACAGCCAGATGCCGGCCGAACCGGCGAGAATGACGATCGGCAGATGGACGATCAGGAACGCGCCGGGACCGATGACCCAGATGAGGATGGCCGCGGCAAGCGCGATGCCAAGATTGGTGGTCATTGACGACACCCAGGGCGTCAGGCCGCCACGCATCATGCCGATAGGCAGCCTTTGCGAGAAGATGAACAGCCAGATCGGCCCCAGGCCGAACATCACCAGGGGATGACGGTAGAGGCGATAAGCCAGGCGACCCCGCCAGGACATCCGCCGGTATTCGGCGACGGTCAGCGTCCTGATGTCGCCCATGCCGCGTTCGTCGAGATTGCCGGCGCTGGCATGATGGGTGGCATGGGCACGCCGCCAGCAGTCGTAGGGCGTCAGCGTCAGGATGCCCAGTGCGCGGCCGATCCAGTCATCGGCGATGCGATTGGCAAAGAAGGAGCCATGGCCGCAATCGTGCTGGATCATGAAAATCCGCACCAGGAAGCCGGCCGCGGGCAGGATCAGGACCAGTCCCCACCAATGACCATAGGCATAGGCAGCGGAAGACAGAGCCCACAGCGTGGCGAAAGGAATGAGGGTGATGGCGAGTTCGAGTGTGCTACGCCGCCTGTCAGGCTTCTTGTAGCGCGCCAGGATCTTGAGCCAGGCGCGCTTGCTGTTGGCAGCTGCCTCGGGGGAAATCATGTTCATCAGGAAGCATAGGCAGGGTGTGCCGCCACCGCAAGCCAAGGATCACGCAAAGTTACTGTGCGTAATTGTCGCGTAAAGCCCGGGCGGTCCTACTGCCGTCGCCAGCCGGCGCCGCCATCCTCGACCCGGTCGAGATGCTCGAGCAATTGCTCAAACCGGTCCGGGATGTCAGGTTCGATGCGGAAGGCTGGCAAGGTGCGCAGAAAGCGCGTCACTGCCTCGGCGCCGAACTGGCGCCGAACCTCCGCAGCGAGCCTTTCGCCTTTTTCAAGCTTGTTGCGGGTCATCATTTCAAAAATCCTGCGTCGGCTCCGAAACTCCCCCAGCAGCGGAATGGTTCCCGCATCACCGCCTCGTGGCAAGCAAAGCCGGCAAGTACGGTAAAATTTGAATTAAAATCGAGGCGTCCCCATCGTGCTTTCCTGGTCAGGCCGCAGGCGCCTGCGGTCGCTTTCCCCTTGATTTTTGGCCTGCGAACCTCGATATCGGGCACAAAATCCATACCATTCGAGATGACGGGAAACGGCGATGAGCGACCAGGCAAAAGACGAACGCACGCCCAATGAAGCCGAGGCGGCCGAGGCCAATGCCGAGCGCACGGAAGGCAGCACCGATGGCGACTACGAAGCGCTTGTACGGCTGCTGAAGGAAAATGAAGAACTGAAGGACCGCGCGCTGCGGGTCGCGGCCGAGATGGAAAACCTGCGCCGCCGCACCGCGCGCGACGTGCATGACGCGCGCACTTATGCGGTGGCGAATTTCGCCCGCGACATGCTGTCGGTGTCGGACAATCTGCGCCGCGCCCTGGATGCCATTCCGGCCGAGGCCAAGGCATCGGGGGATGCCGGCTTCAAGGCGCTGATCGAAGGCGTCGACCTGACCGAGCGCGCCATGCTGTCGGCGCTGGAGCGGCATGGGGTCAAGAAACTCGCTCCCGAGGGCGAGAAGTTCGATCCCAATTTCCACCAGGCAATGTTTGAAGTGCCCAATCCCGATGTTCCGGCCAACACCGTGGTCCAGGTCGTGCAGCCGGGCTATTCGATCGGCGAGCGGGTGCTGCGCCCGGCCATGGTCGGCGTCGCCAAGGGTGGTCCGAAAATCGCCGCCGACGCGCCGGTCGAGCCAGGGCCGGTCAATGAGCAGGCCGAGAAGGATGCGTGATTAGTGGGGTAGCGATAGAGAGTTGTGAGTAGCAAGGACTGGGCCGGGTATGCGCCTGCTTTGCCAATTGCCATTCACTACTGACTACTTCACTACTCACTCCATGAACCCGATCGCCCTCCTCGACTATGCCGGCGTTGCGGTCTTCGCGGCGACGGGGGCGTTGGCGGCGTCGCGCAAACAGCTCGACATTATCGGCTTCCTGTTCCTGGCCAGCGTCACCGGCATCGGCGGCGGCACGCTTCGCGACGTCATCCTCAATCTGCCGGTTTTCTGGGTCGCCAACTCTAGCTACGTGCTGATTTGCGCGGCGGCCGCTGTGCTGGTTTTCTTTGCCGCGCACCGTATCGAATCCCGCTGGAAATGGCTGCTCTGGCTCGACGCCATCGGGCTGGCCGCTTTTTCGGTGATGGGTGCGGCCAAGGGACTGGCCATTACCGGTTCGCCGGTCGTCTCCGTCATCACCGGCGTGCTCACCGCCACGTCCGGCGGCATCCTGCGCGATCTGCTGGCCGGCGAACCCTCGGTGCTGCTGAGGCCGGAAATCTATGTTACGGCCGCTCTCACAGGCGCTGCCATCTTCACGGCTGGCGACGTCACAGGATTGCCGCCGATCGTTTCAGAGCTGGCCGGCTTCGCCGCGGCGTTCGCGGTGCGCGGCGGCGCGCTCCGTTTCGGCTGGACCTTTCCAGCCTACAAGAGCCGGCCCGGCCGGCGGCCGGAAGACATTCCGTGAGGAGAGGGAGTAGGGGAGTGGTCAGTAGTCGCCGAAGCGCGAATCGTGTCGTCTTGACTACTGACTACTGCCTAATCGCTCACGCGGCGAAGCGCTGCGCTTCCCCGCCATAATAGTTGACGTAGCGGGCACCGATCTCCTTGACCGGCATCACGACGAAAATGTCGACCGTGGAGAATTCGCGGTCGATGACGCAACCATCGCCGATGCGAGCGCCGACCCGCAGATAGCCCTTGACCAGAGGCGGCATCGCCGCGATCGCCGCCTTGGTGTTGACCGCCTCGATCGGCATCAGGTCCATGGAGCAATAGCGCCCGGACACAGCGCGCACGTCCCAGGCCGAGTTGGTGCGGCAGTGATGGGCAAGATAAGTGAGCGCCTCCGCATGCGCGGCCGGCACGGTGCCATGGAACGAGGCGCAGCCGGTCATCACCCCGATCTCGTAGTGATTGATGTAGGCCCAGATGCCTTGCCATAGCGCTTCGATGGTGCGCTTCGAACGGTATTCCGGCAAGACACAGGAACGGCCGAGTTCAAGGAAGCGCTGGCTGGGATGGCGGGCGATGAGCTTGGTCAGCTCGAATTCGCCTTCGGAATAGAAGCCTCCGGCGGTTGCCGCGATTTCTTGCCGCAGCAACCGATAGGTGCCGACGATGCGACGGTGCTCAGGGCCGGAAAGCGTGGTGTCGAGGACGAGCAGATGGTCGCAGAGCGGGTCGAAGCGGTCGGCATCGCGGCGGTCCTGCGCCTGGAACAGATCCTTCCTGGCGCCAAGCTCGTCATAGAATACACGGTAACGCACTTCCTGCGCGGCCGCGATCTCGGCCTCGTTGCGGGCGAGCCGCACTTCGAGATTGCCGATACGGCCGAGCGCCGCGCCCTTTATGACGGAATCGACATTACGTCCGGCGAGCAAGGCGCTGCTGGCGTTCGGCCGAGTGTCACATTCCGGCATAACTGTATGCACGAGTGATTCTCCTTCGAGCCATCCCTCTTGGCACGGGGATACGGTGTAGGTGCAACAGGATTGTGACAGTACCGTGATACGGCGTCGCGGGCAATACTTCGTCGGCTGGCGAAAACGGTCAACCGGCTACGTTGCGTCACAAGACCCCAGGCGCGTCGCGTTCGCGGGCGCCGAAAATGGGCTGGTTTTTGGCGGCCTTGACCAGCCACGCACCCCGGAAAAAGCTGGCTCAAGCGGCGACCTGGCCCTCGACGGCACTGACCAGCGCATCGGGGTCGAGCGGCTTGGTGACGAAGCCGCTGGCGCCGTGGGCGAGCACCGCATGGCGGGTCTTTTCCTGGCTGTCGGCCGACAGCACCATGATCGGCACCGGCGGCACGGAGGCCTCCTCTTCATGGCGGCGGATCGCGGCAATGGCGTCCAGTCCGTCCATGACGGGCATATGAAGATCCATCAGAACCACGTCGAAGCGGTGCTTGTGGCCGGCACCGGTGACCGCCTCGACGGCGGCCTTGCCGTTGCCGACCACCTTGACGCGATGCCCGGCCTTCAACAGCGTCGCGCGGGCCAGCATGGCATTGATGTCGTTGTCCTCGGCGATCAGCACGGACAGGCCCTGCTGGCGTTCGCCTGAGGCACGAAGCGCCGGTGCGCGGCGTTTTTCCGGCTGCGGCTGGGCCAGGACCGGTGCGTGGCTGCTCAAAAGGACACGCAAAAGTGTTCCTCCGCGCACTGGCCGGGCAAGGAAAGTCGCGTAGCCGCTGGCACGAAACTCGCCCAGCATGCCGCGGTCGGTGGGTGCGATCAGCGTGACGGCTTCGCAATCGGAAAACCCATACTGGCGAAGCCGCTTGAGCAGCCTTCCGTCACTCTCTTCCATGGCCGCGTCGACCAGAAGCACGTCGCAGCCGTCGGCAAAGGATGCGGCCTGAGCCACGGTGGTGGCGATTCCGGCCGCTCCGCCATTGGAGCGGATGGTGCGGGCGATGGCGTCGGCCTCGACGGTGTTCTTGGAGACGATCACGGCGCGTCGCCCGGCAAGCGCGTTCAACCGGCCCTGCGGCGGCTCGGTGGCTGATGTGGCGGGAATCTCGAAGACGAATTCCGATCCCTGGCCAAGCCGGCTGGAAACCGAAATCGTGCCGCCCATGGCGGCCACCAGGCGCTTGGAGATGGCAAGTCCCAGTCCAGCACCGCCATGCGTGCGCGTCGAGGTGCCGTCGGCCTGCTCAAACTCCTCGAAGATGCGCTCCATGTCCTCGTCGCGCAGGCCGGGACCGGTATCGGCGATGGTGAAGCAGATGCGGTCGCTGGTCTCGGTTCGGGCGCGCGCGACGCTGACCAGCACGCCGCCACTGTCGGTGAACTTGATGGCGTTGCCGATGAGGTTGAGCAGCACCTGCCTGACCCGGCCCGGATCGGCGGTGATCAATTGCGGCACATCCGGTTCGACATGGCAGCCAAGGCCAATGCTCTTGGCGAAGGCGCGCGCGGCCATCAATTCGATGATGTTGTCGGCGATCTCGCGCACCGACATGGGCTGCGGTTCGGGATCGAAGCGTCCGGCCTCGATCTTGGAATAATCGAGCAAGTCCTCGATCAGGGCAAGCAAGGCGCTGGCCGAGGTCGAGATGGCGCCGACATAGGTCTGCTGCTCCGGCGAAAGGCTGGTGTCGGCGAGCAGCCTGGCCATGCCCATGATGCCGTTCATCGGCGTGCGGATCTCATGGCTGACGGCGGCGAGGAAGCGCGACTTGGCCTGGCTCGCGAATTCGGCCCGCTCGCGCGCGGTGATCATGGACGACTCTGCGCGCTTGCGTGCTGTGATGTCGCGGGCGATGGCGCGATGCGAAACGGCACCGCTGTCCTTTTCGCGCACCGACAGCTCGATCCAGGAGAACCAGCGCGGGCCCGTCGGCGTGCGGATGGCAACGTCGGTGGAACTCAGGCATTCATGATCCGAGAAAGCCGCATCGGGAACGATACCGACCTCGATGCCGAGTTCGGCCAACGTCTTGCCGGCAAGATCGCGCGGATCGGTTTCGACGAGGTCGGCGAACACCTTGTTGGCGTAGACGATGTAGCCGTCGCGGTCGCGATGGATGACGAGATCGCCGAGCGCGTCGATGAGACCGCGAAAGCGCTCCTCGCTTTCCTGCATCTCCCACATGCGGTCGGCCAGCGTCTCGATCTCGGCGCGGTTACGGGCGGTGGTTTCGTCGAGCAGGACGGCAGTGCGGCGTACGCTGCGTCTGGCGCGCAGATGCATGGCCAGGCCAGCAAGGCCGGTTGCCAGCAAGGCAAGGCTGATGAAGACTGGCGCCCCCGTCAGGGATGAGAGGCCGGCCAGCAGCATGACGGCAACGAAGGTCAGGATCGGCAGGCCTTCGCGCTTGGCCGGTTGCTGATCAGGGACAAGCGGCGGCGCGGCGATAAACCGCCGCGCCGATACCGGCGGTTGTACCGATGCCGCATCGATGTCGTCGCCGGCGTCGGCCTGTTGGCTGTCGGATTCCGCGATCATGCGAAATCCTTTGCCAGACAGAGATTATGGAAAATTGCGGGGGATCGTTCGAATTTTAGCGGATCGGGCGTTTTTGGCCCGGCGGCGACGGATTTGCCAGCCAATGTGGCAATTCCGCCCGGCGCCTGCCACCCCTGAACCGGGTCACATGTCGACGACGACGCGGCCACGGATCTTGCCGTTGACGATGTCGTGTGCCGCACCGATGATGCCGTCGAAGCCGATGGTCGTGGACAGGCTGGCGAGCTTGTCCACATCGAGATCGGAGCCGATGCGCCGCCAGGCCTCGAGGCGCACGGCTTTCGGCGCCATCACCGAATCGATGCCGAGCAGGGAGACGCCGCGCAGGATGAAGGGGGCGACACTCGACGGAAGATCCATGCCGCCGGCCAGGCCGCAGGCCGCGACCGCGCCGCCATAGGAGGTCATCGACAGCACATTGGCCAGCGTGTGGCTGCCGACCGAATCGATGCCGCCGGCCCAGCGCTCCTTGGCCAACGGCTTGGCGGGCTGGTTGAGCTCGTCGCGCGATATCACCTCGGCGGCGCCGAGGTTGATCAGATAGGGGCTTTCGGCATTGCGGCCGGTCGACGCGATGACATGGTAGCCGAGGCTGGACAGGATCGAGACCGCGACCGAACCGACGCCGCCCGCAGCACCCGTCACCACGACAGGTCCGCGCTCAGGCAGGATGCCGTGCCGCTCCAGCGCCATGACGCAGAGCATGGCCGTGTAGCCGGCGGTGCCGACCGCCATGGCATCATGCGCGCTCATGCCCTCCGGCAGGGGCACCAGCCAGTCGCCCTTGACGCGGGCGCGCCCGGCATAGGCGCCGAAATGGGTTTCGCCAACGCCCCAGCCGTTCAGGATGACCTTGTCGCCCTTGCGCCAGTCGGGATTGGAAGAGGAGATGACGGTGCCGGCAAGGTCGATGCCCGGCACCAGTGGCCATCGACGGATCACCGGCGCCTTGCCCGATATCGCCAGTCCATCCTTGTAGTTCACCGTCGTCGCCTCGACCGCGATGGTGACGTCGCCCTCCATCAGATCGGCGTCGGTGAGATCGGTCACGGCGACCGACTGTTTTTTCTCGGCATCGCGCGAAACGAGGATGGCTTTGAAGGTTTCGGTCATCTTGTTCTCCGCGAACTTGCTTGGCGTGACTGTGCGGCGATGGCCGCGCGGGGTCAATCCTTGGAAGGCTTGACGTTCGGAGGCGTGGGTTCACGCCGCCAGCCGATGAGTTCGTCGAAGACGACCAGGGCCGCGCCCACCGAAATGAAGGCGTCGGCAAGGTTGAACACGGCGAAGGACCAGACCGGCGTGTGGAACAGGATGTAATCGATGACGTGGCTATAGACGGCGCGGTCGATCAGATTGCCCAGCGCGCCGCCGATGATCAGGGCAAAGCCGGTGCGGGCGATGACATGGCCCGATGGCGTGCGCGTGGCGAGGTAAAGCACGAAAGCGACGACCAGCACCGCGATGACAACCAGGCCGATGTCACCGAAGGAGGAGAACATCGAGAAGGCGATGCCGGTGTTGTAGGTGCGAAACAGCGCCAGGAAGGGCAGGAGGTCGAGCTTTTCCTGGAAGGGCAGTCCGGCTTCGACCAGTGTCTTTATCCACTGGTCGAGCGCAATGGCCACGATGACGAGCAGCGCGTAGGGAGACCATGATTTCACGATTGGGCAACCCTCATTGCTGGTCCGAAATTGGTTCGAGCTTCAGCGCGCCGCGCCGGATCTCGAACAGCATGATGCCGGTGGCGACCGCGAGATTGAGCGAATCGGCACGGCCCGCCTGCGGAATCCTGAGCAGCCTGTCGCAGCTTGCCGCCAGGCTTTCGGGCAGGCCCTGCTGCTCATTGCCCATCATCAGCAGCACCGGCCCGCGGGAAAAATCGACCGAGCGGTAGTCGACCGCGCCTTTCAGATGCGTGCCGGCAACCAGCCCTGAAAAGCCGCCGCGCCAGGCAAGGAATGCCTCCGTCGTTGCCTTGGCCACCGGTATGGCGAAGATCGACCCCATGGTGGCGCGCACCGTTTCCACCGAAAACGGATCGGTGGTGTCGCCGACCAGGATGACGCCCTTGGCGCCGACGGCATCGACGGTGCGGATGACGGTGCCGAGATTGCCGGGATCGCGCACCCGGTCGAGCGCCACCCAGACATCGCCATTGTCGGCACGGATGTCCTTCAGGGCCAGGAATTTCTGCGAGAAGACGCCGACCACCATTTGCGGATTGTCGCGGCGGGTGATGGCGACAAGCACCTTTTCCGATACTTCGAGCACGGTGCCCCCGGCGGCGACCGTGCGTGCCGCGACCTTTTCCACGGCCGCGTTGCCGCGTCCTGCCTTGGCGAAAACCAACGTCCTGATCTGCCAGCCCAAGTCGAGCGCATCGATGACCAGCTTCAGCCCCTCGGCCATGAAGGCGTTCTGCTGGTCGCGGAATTTCTTCAAGGCAAGTGCCTTGATGTCCTTGACCAGCGGATTGGCAAGGCTGGTGACTTCCTTCACCTGACCGGGCGCGCCGGCATGCCGTTCGTTCATGTCAGGCCACCCAGCGCGAAAACAGTGACGTCGAAAGCGCCCGGCCGGCGGACTTTTCACGGATGATCAGCTCACCCGATTCAACCTTGCCGCCCATGCCGGCGAACGTGTCGCGCACCAGAGCGTGGATGGCGAAGAAGGAGGCACGGATCGAATAGGCGGTCAGCACCACGGCAAGCGGTCTTGGGGTCAGGATCGAGCGACAGAGGTCCGTCAGATCGGGAAGATCTTCGAACAATTGCCAGACCTCGCCCTTGGGGCCGCGGCCATAGGCCGGCGGATCGAACAGGATGATGTCGTAGCGGCTGCCGCGACGCTCCTCGCGCTCGGCGAACTTGACCGCGTCGTCGACGATCCAGCGGATCGGCTTGCCGCCAAGTCCGGATATCTCCTGGTTTTCGCGAGCCCAGCCGATCGCCTTCTTCGAGGCGTCGACATGGGTGACCTCAGCGCCGGCGCGCGCCGCCACCAGCGAGGCAAGGCCGGTATAGCCGAACAGGTTGAGTACCTTGACCGGCCGCCTGGCGGCCGCGATCAGCCCGGCCATATGGTCCCAGTGCGAGGCCTGCTCGGGAAAGACGCCGACATGGCGAAACGAGGTGAAGCGGCCGAGATAGTCGATGCCGTCATGCTTCATCGGCCAGGTTTCGCCGAGCGGCGTCCTGGGAAAACGCCAGCGGCCGATGCCTTCCTCGTCGATGTCGCCGGTGAAGATCGCGTCGGCACGCTCCCAGTCCCTGGCCGGCAGAGCCTTCTGCCAGATCGCCTGGCCCTCGGGCCGCACGATGCGGTAGGGTCCATATTGTTCAAGCTTTTGTCCAGCGCCGCTGTCGAGCAGCGCGTAATCCGCGTTGGGTGCCACTTCGAGGATTACCGGAAGTTGCTCAGCGGGCAGGACGCCGTCGCGACGGGCAAGGTTGCGGGGCGTGGATTTCGGTGCGGGCTGGTCCGGCTTCAGGTCTTGCCGCGGCCTGACCTCCGGCCTGGCCACGCCGCGACCTTCCGGTGGACGCGATTGCGCGGCTTCGCCTTTACCCGGCTGGTGCGGGCGGCCGTCGCGGCGTTTGTCGCGAAAAGACTTCAAGAGACAGCTTCTCCGGCGGTTCGGCCCGCTTCTGCCACAGCTATGCCCATCGGCGCAACAAACCCGCGCGACATTGCGACTGCGCGATTGGGGCGATTGGGGCAATTGCGCGATTGCGGATGGCTTAGCCGCCACGCCCGATCGAAAGCAGTGCGACAACCAGCGAAACGAAGCCGGCAGCCTTGGCCGCCGTGACGGCCATGTGGCCGGTTTCCCAGCGCAGCCGTATGGCGTCGAAATTGTCTGGAATCGGCCCTGGCACCCAGGTGGCGAGAACTTTATTGGCCGGTTTGACGAGAACGAACCAAAGTACGAGGGATAGCGCATAGAGCAAGGTGGCGGCGAGTGCGAACCAGAACGCCGACCGATCCTGGCGCAGCAGCCACGCCAGCAGTCCCGGGCAGATGATTGCCGCGACATCCAGCGGCGCGCCAATGATTGCGAAGAGCAGGAACTGGCCGTTGAAAACGGTGGCCTCGCGCCAAAGCGCCGGGGACCATCGGGTGAGCCGGGGCACCGATTCCAGGACATGGGCGAAGGACGGCCCGAGGCTGAGCGCAGCGATCATGGTGGCCAAGACAGACCAGAACAGCAGGAAGCCATATAGTCGCATGACGCAACAACGGTTCCGGGCCGAAGC
This sequence comes from Mesorhizobium sp. B2-3-15, assembly GCF_006442875.1. Lineage (NCBI taxonomy): Bacteria > Pseudomonadati > Pseudomonadota > Alphaproteobacteria > Hyphomicrobiales > Phyllobacteriaceae > Mesorhizobium > Mesorhizobium sp. B2-3-15. Next base: position 101,330 of record NZ_VFVO01000006.1, read on the forward strand.
CGTTCCGAACGGCCGCACTTGCCATTGCCGCGGCCCCAGCCCTATCGTTTGGCGCTCCGGCACTGCGGGCCGATTAGCGGGCAAGCGTTGGCCGACGGACAACTGGCCAATTAGGAACAGAAATGAGCGCGTATTGGATCGCCGTGGCGTCGGCCGAACATGTCCGGCGCGGCCGCAAGGGCGGCTTCATGCAGGTCAACCATGGCAAGGCGGCACCGCTGCGCCGCGTCAGGCCCGGTGATGGCATCGTCTATTATTCGCCGACCAGGGTTTTGGTGGAGAAAGACGGTCTGCAGGCGTTCACGGCGATCGGCATGGTGCGGGAAGGAGAGCCCTATCAAGGCGACATGGGCGGCGGCTTCACGCCGTTCCGTCGCGATGTCAACTGGGCGCAGGCACAGGAAACGCCGATCAAGCCATTGCTTGAGAGGCTGGAGTTCACCTCAGGCAAATCGAACTGGGGTTACCCGTTGCGCTTTGGCTTGTTCCCGATCAGCGTGGCCGATTTCGCTTTGATCGCGCAGACGATGGGCGCCAAACTCGCTTTGACTAGCCCCTGAGCGCCTTGTAGACGGCAATGCCGGCGGCCAAGTCCTCCAGCGCGGCACCGACCGACTTGAACAGCGTAATCTCGTCCGGGCTGCCGCGACCTTCCTTTTGGCCGTGCGCCAGTTCGTGCAGGTCGGCGACGATGGCTTGTGGTTTTAGCACGCCTGAGGCCAGTGGCTGGACGATGTCGCCGGCTTCCTTAGTGGCGCCGGCACGGGTGTCGACATAGACGCGGGCGCGCATGATCGCGTCGTCATCGCTTTCGCGCATCGCAGGCGTAAAGCCGCCGACCAGGTCGACATGGGTTCCGGGCCGCAGCAACGTGCCCTTGATCAGAGGCGTGGTGGTGATTGTCGCCGAGGAGACGATGTCGGCCTGGCCAAGCTCGGCATCGAGATCGGTCGCGACGCTGGCCGCGAAGCCCTCGGCGCGCAGATCGGCCGCGACTTTCTCGGCGTTGGCCGGGGTGCGGTTCCAGATGCGGATGGTCTTGATTGGCCGCACGGCGCTGTGCGCCTTGGCCAGGAAGGGCGACAGCGCGCCGGCGCCGACCACGAGCAGCCGCGAGGCATCGTCGCGGGCGAGATAGGACGCCGCGAGGGCCGAGGCGCACGCCGTGCGCCACTGCGTCAGCCGCTGGCCGTCGATCAGGGCTTCCGGCTCGCCGGTGCTGCCATCGAGCAGGAGATAGAGCCCCATCACGGCGGGCTTGCCGACGGCGTTGTTGTCGGGCGAGACGGTGACGATCTTGACGCCGATATGGCCGCCGGCGGAACGGCCCGCGGCGTGAAAATCGGTCCATGCGGGCATCAGCAGCAAGGTCGACGCCGCGCCGTCAGGCCTTTCGACCGTGTGATGATGCCTGACCGGCTGCACCGCGCCCTCGCGAAATGCCGTGCGCAATGTCTCGACCAGTCCAGGAAAGGTCAGCGCACGATCGACCTCAGCGGCCGAAATGGTCAGCATGAAAAGCTCCGTGAAAAGAAACGCGCCGACCTGCGGCTCAATTGGTCGGCTTCGGCAACGCCGACCCTTGGGCCGGTGCTTGGGCTGATGCCTGCGGCACCGAGGGCGTGCGGCTGACTGCCTGGCGCAGGTTTTCGGCCTCGACACCGCGCTGGCGAGCCAGTTTGCGGTAGTGGCCCTGCTTCACCCATGTCGCCAGGCTGCCGACGACCATGCCGATGGCGAGCGCCAAGAACAGGAAGATGAACAGCGGCAAGGTGAGTGTCAGCTTCGGATTTCCGGGATTGAAGGGGTCCAGCGTGAAGGCGACGAGTTCGCGGTTGGCGACGGCCAAAGCGATCAGGATGATCGCCAGGGGTACGAAGACCACGATGAGCATGAAGCGATTGAGCATGATGTTTTCCGTCGCAAGCGGGCCGATAAGGCCGTCCGGCGCTGACGCGCCTACTTGCCGCCGTTCAGCCTTTCACGCAACTCCTTGCCGGTCTTGAAGAACGGCACCCATTTCTCCTCGACCTCGACGGATTCGCCGGTGCGCGGGTTGCGGCCGGTGCGGGCAGGTCGGTTCTTCACCGAAAAAGCGCCGAAACCGCGCAATTCGACCCGGTTGCCCTCGGCAAGCGCGTCGGTGATTTCATCGAAGATCGCGCCGACGATGTTTTCGACGTCGCGCAGGAAAAGATGCGGATTGCGCGTGGCAATAATCTGCACAAGCTCGGACTTGATCATCAGACGGGTCCCCGTGAAAGCAGTTCGGCCAAAATTATCAGGATGATTTTATTTGCTTTTTTAGCTGTCCCAACGCGTCTCAAGGGTGCCAGACGGAAACGAGACCGTCAAGAAACAAGCGGTCGGCGCCAAGTTCATGGATCACGTCGCCGCCGGAGTCCGGCAGGCCGAGCGCGCCGGCGATCGTGCGTGCCAGTGCCTTCGAGAACAGGAAACCGCCGCGCCGTTCCGTGTCCTTCCACTCGACCACCTTGAGCTTGGCATCGACACCCTTGGTCGCCAGCCAGTCGATCGCCACGGACTCGCCGCCGACGGCGTCGATCAGCCCGTTGGCAACACCCTGGCGGCCAGTGAAGATCGAACCGTCGGCCAGCGCCAGCGCCTGTTCGTGGGTCATCTTGCGACGTTCGGCGACGATGCCGACGAACCAGTCGTAGCTGTCCAGAATGAGCTTGCGGACCATGGCGCGCTCGTCGTCATTGGTCGGCTTGAAGGGCGAGGGTGAGGCTTTCAGCGGCGAGGACTTGACCTCCTCCAGCTTGACGCCGAGCTTGTCCATCAGGCCGCTTACGTCGGGATACTGGATCAGCACCCCGATCGAGCCGACGATCGAGGTCTTGCGGGCGACAATATGGTCGGCGGCACTGGCGATCATGTAACCCGCCGACGCGGCGAGCGTGCCGACCTCGGCCACGACAGGCTTGTCGGCGGCCAGCTTGCGCACCTCCTCGTAGATCGATTCCCCGCCGACGGTGGTGCCGCCAGGAGAATCGACCACAAGGATCACGCCTTTTACTTTCGGCGACTGGCGGATAGCCTCCAGCCGCTTGATCAGTTCGTCGTCCTCGGTGATGGTGCCTTCGATCCTGACCTTGGCGATGTGGTCGACGGCGGAGCCGCCGAAATCGTCGCCATAGAACCAGGCCGACACCGCAATCACCCCGAGCGCCACGATGCCGAAGGCCGCGACACGCCAGAAAGTCAGCTTGCGCCGCAAGCGGCGGCGGTCGATCAGGTCGTCGGCTCTCAATGCCATCGTCAGCCTCACAGTCATCGGGAAGAGACGCTTTTAGACCATGATGTCTTGATCGGGAAGCAGTTCCGTCCCGCACATGGCGCGGCAATCCGCGCGCGGCGGTCCGTGTTGTCTGTTTTGTGACTGGCCTGTGCGGGCGACGCAAGATAAGTGGGAAGAACTTCGGTGGTGAAAAAAGACGCAAGGGCGTCTATTTCTGTTATGAAGCACTGGCTGTTGCGCTGACCCGGGTTTCGTTTGTGCACGGCAGCTGTCACATTTTTGCGGTTTTCGTCGGCTTGTGCTTGCGCGAGGGCGCTGGCGTCCCACCTATAGGCGGTGCTCCCGGGGCAGGGTTTTAGAAGAAAGCAGTCATGTTAGCGCGACCGAATGAACCGACCAGCCCGGAGACGGAGTTGGCTCCCCCGGCGGATGACTGGACGCGGGGCGAAGCTTTCGACCGCGCCCAGCGTCATTCACGCCGCGTGCGCGTGCTCAAATTCGCCGTGCCCTTGGCCGCGGCATTGATCGCCGTCGCCTTCCCAGTCTATTCCTACCTCGCCGCGCCCGTTTCCGTCGCGGTGCAGGCCGAAGGCACCGCCTTCTCGAACGGTAAGCTGGTGATGGCCAATCCCAAACTCAATGGTTTCACCAAGCAGAAGCAGCCCTATTCGATGACGGCGCTGCGCGCCATCCAAGATGTGAGCACGCAAGGCATCATCGAACTCGAAGGCATCGACGCCAAGGTGCCGATCGCCCCCGACAATGTCGCGGCGATTAAAGCCTCGCGCGGTACCTACGATCGCGACGGCAATACGATGAAGCTGAACAGCGACGTCACCATCAGCACGACCGACGGCATGCAGGCCAAGTTCAAATCCGTCTTCCTCGACATGGGCAAAGGCACTATGAAGACGGATGATCCCGTCGATGTCAGCCGTGGCGGGTCGCAGATCAGGGCGGATTCGATGTCGGTCCAGGACAATGGCAAGATCCTGGTGTTCGAGAACAAGGTTCGTGTCAACATCGATCCCGCCGTTCTGAAGGCGGCTGAGGCAAAGGGCGAAGAAGCGAATGTGGCTCAATAATTCGACACGGCTTGCGGCCGCAACTTCGGCGCTGTTCCTGCTCAGCCTGGCGCCGTCGCTGGCGCAGTCGGGAGCGGCCAGCCAGGTGTCGGGTCTCAAACTGGCCGGCGACAAGCCGATCCAGATCGAAAGCGACAAGCTGGAAGTCCACCAGGCCGACAGCGTCGCGATCTTCACCGGCAATGTCACCGTCGTCCAGGGGCCGACGCTGATGAAGGCCGGCAAGATGATGGTCTACTACGTCAAGGACCCCAATGCGGGCGCCAAGGGCGCCGAAGCCGCCGGGGCGGCAGCCATGACCGGCTCGGCCAACATCGATCACCTGGAGATCTCCGACAAGGTCTACATCAAGTCGGATCAGCAGGTCGCGACCGGCGATCAGGGCAGTTTCGACATGAAGAGCCAGGTGCTGGTGCTTTCGGGCAAAAAGGTCGTCCTTTCGCAAAACGACAATGTGCTGGTCGGCTGCAAGCTCACCGTGCAGATGAAAACCGGGCTGGCCCAGGTCGATCCATGTGCTGGGCAGCGTGTGCAGATGTCGATCACGCCGCCGCCGAAATCGGGAGCGACGAACCCCTGATGGTCAGCCTGTCGTCGCTGACGGCACGTCTTCCGGGACGGGCCGCAGGTAAGCTTTCGGCGCCGGCCACGGTCGACAAGGCGAAGTTCAAGGGAACCTTGATCGCCAAGGGTCTGACCAAGAGCTACAAGGGCCGCAAGGTCGTCAGCGGCGTCACGCTGGGCGTGCGCGCAGGCGAGGCCGTCGGGCTGCTCGGCCCCAACGGCGCCGGCAAGACGACCTGTTTCTACATGGTCACCGGCCTGGTGCCGGTGGATGAAGGCACGATCGAGATCGACGGCTTCGACGTCACCTCGATGCCGATGTATCGTCGCGCGCGCCTCGGCATCGGCTATCTGCCTCAGGAGGCCTCGATCTTTCGCGGGCTCAATGTCGAGCAGAACATCCGCGCCGTGCTCGAAGTGGTCGAAAAGGATCGCAAGGTCCGCGAGCGCAACCTCGACGAACTGCTTGAGGAATTTCACATCAGCCATCTGCGCAAGGCGCCATCCATGTCGCTCTCGGGCGGCGAAAGGCGGCGCCTGGAAATCGCGCGCGCGCTGGCGACGCGCCCGGCCTACATGCTGCTCGACGAGCCCTTCGCCGGCATCGATCCGATCGCCGTCGCCGATATCCAGCAATTGGTGCGTCACCTGACGGCGCGCGGCATCGGGGTCCTCATCACCGACCACAATGTGCGTGAGACGCTCGGCCTGATCGACCGCGCCTACATCATCCACGCCGGCCAGGTGCTCACTCATGGCCGCGCCGACGAAGTGGTGGCAAATCCCGACGTGCGGCGGCTTTATCTCGGCGAGGGTTTTACGCTCTGAGCGTGAAATTTGTTTTCTGATACGATTTTTTGCGCGCCGGCGACCTGTTTTCCGCGATTTTGCTCCGGGATAACGCTCCGGTAAGCGGGTTTTGCTAGGCTTTGCCTTGACAAGCAAAAGCCGGGCCAGTTTCTATGGCCGGCCGTGAAATTGATTTCCGGAAGTTGGGGACGCGTAGAGGAGGCGTTTGAAACCGAACCATGGCATTGGCGGCCAAACTACAGCTCCGACAGTCGCAGTCGCTGGTGATGACGCCGCAGCTGATGCAGTCGATTCGGCTGCTGCAGTTCACCCATACCGAGTTAGAGCACTTCATCGACGAGGAGATCGAGCGCAACCCGCTTCTGGAGCGCGCCGAGCCGCAGGATGATGCCGCGAGCGACCAGGCGCAGAAGCTCGACGTAGAGCCGCAAGCGGCCGCCGATGGCGACTGGTTCGAGAACGAGGCGGGATGGAGTGCCGAAGCCATCTCGGAAAAGCTCGATACGTCCCTGGAAAACCTGTTTCCCGACGATCCCGGCACCAGCGAGCGGTTGGGCCCCGACCTGACGGCGCAATGGAAATCGGCTTCGGGCAGTGGAGGCTCCTCGTCCGAGGGGCTCGACGCCGGCGACATGGCTGCGAGCGGGATCACGCTGCGCGACCATGTCGGCGAGCAAGTCGCGCTCGCCTTCATCGATCCCGTCGCGCGGCTGATCGCCGGAGAACTTGCCGATGGGCTGGACGAAACCGGCTATGTCAGGGCCGATCTGGCGGAGATCGCCACGCGGCTTGGCACTGACGAGGTGGCGGTGGGCAAGGTGCTGGCCGTGTGCCAGACCTTCGAGCCGGCCGGCCTGTTTGCCCGCGACCTCGCGGAATGCCTTACGCTGCAGCTTGCCGTGCGTGACCGTCTCGATCCGGCCATGAAGGCCCTGGTCGCCAATCTCGAACTGCTGGCGCGCCGCGATTTCCAGACGCTGAAGCGGCTCTGCGGCGTCGACGAGGAGGATTTGCTGGACATGCTGGCCGAAATCCGGGCGCTCGACCCGCGGCCGGGCATGGCGTTTTCTGGCGGCGCCAGCGATGCGATCGTCGCCGATGTCGAGGTGCGGGCGGCCAATGACGGCAGCTGGACCGTCGAACTCAATGCCGAAACGCTGCCGCGCGTGCTCGTCGACCACATCTATTTCGCCCAGGTGTCGCCGCACGCGAAGAACCAGGCGGAAAAGGATTTCCTGGCCGAGTGCCTGCAGAACGCCAACTGGCTGACACGGAGCCTCGACCAGCGGGCCAAGACGATCCTCAAAGTGGCCTCGGAAATCGTGCGCCAGCAGGACGCCTTCCTGGTCCATGGCGTGCGCCAGCTGAAGCCACTCAACCTGCGCACGGTGGCAGACGCCATCGGCATGCACGAATCGACGGTCAGCCGGGTGACCGCCAACAAATACATGCTCACCCCGCGCGGCGTGTTCGAGCTGCGCTATTTCTTCACGGCCTCGATCGCGGCATCGGGTGGTGGCGATGCGCATTCCTCGGAAGCGGTGCGTGATCGCATCAAGCAAATGATCGACGAGGAGAAGCCCGTCGATGTGCTGTCGGACGATGCTATTGTCGACATGCTCAGGGAAAGCGGCGTCGATATCGCCCGGCGCACGGTCGCCAAGTACCGGGAAGGCATGAATATTCCCTCCTCGGTACAGCGCCGGCGCGAGAAACGGGCGCTCGCCAGCGCCGGCCGCTAGGCGTTCACGATTTCCACAGCTTTCAAGTTTCATTGACAAGCCACGGTGAAGTGGCTAGAAGCCCGCCCGCATGAGACGGGCTCGATGCCCGCTAGCGGATGGTCCGTCACGACAATGACCCGGGACGGTCAAGAAGGCGGCTTGTGATCAACCGGAAAGTTCGGATTTAAATCGGCGCGAGTGACGCCGCAAAGCTTGTGCGCACGGATCACGAGTATAAACTCGGGCCAGTTTGAAGCCTGAGCAAGGAAGGTCAGTTTTCAGATGAATCTGCGCATTTCGGGAAAGCACATGGATATCGGCGATGCGTTCCGTACACGCATCAACGATCGTGTCGGTGAAGCGATCGGCAAATATTTCGATCGCGGCTTCGCGGGGCATGTCACCGTCATCAAATCGGGCTCGCGCTATTCCGCGGATTGCATGATCCGGCTGGATTCCGGCGCCTCGCTGCAGGCCACCGGCGATGCCCAGGACCCGACACTCGCCTTCGAGGCCGCGGCCGATCGGCTGGAGACCCGGCTTCGGCGATACAAGCGCCGTCTGAAATCGCACAATTCAGGCAATGGCAACGGCGAGTTGACCGACATCGCTTACACGGTGATGGCACCGCTTGCCGATGACGATGAGGAAATCCCGGAGGATTTCGCACCGGCCATCGTCGCCGAATCGACCATGACGCTGAAGACCATGTCGGTGGCCTCGGCGGTCATCGAACTCGATACCAAGGACAGTCCCGTGCTTGTTTTCCGCAATGCCGGAACCGACCATCTCAACATCGTCTATCGCCGGCCCGACGGAAACATCGGCTGGATCGATCCGTCCACGACCAAAGTCGCACAGGGATAAAAGCCAGCCGCACGAGGGGTGGGGACTGGCGCGGCAGGCGAACAAGGATTTTCAAGCATGGATCTGAGCGATCTTATCAGCGTTCCGGCGATTTTGCCGGCGTTGAAGGCGAACTCCAAGAAGCAGCTACTGCAATTGCTGTCCGAGCGGGCAGCGACGATTTCGGGCATTCCGGAACGGGAGGTGTTCGACACCATCCTGCAGCGCGAGCGCCTGGGCTCGACCGGCGTCGGCAACGGCATCGCCATCCCGCACGGCAAGCTCGCCGGCGTGAAGCGCATCGCCGGCGTTTTCGCCCGGCTGGAGACGCCGGTCGATTTCGAATCGCTGGATGACCAGCCGGTCGATCTGGTGTTCCTGCTGCTGGCGCCCGAAGGGGCGGGTGCCGATCATCTCAAGGCACTGTCGCGCATTGCGCGCGTGCTGCGCGACGCCGACACCGTGGCCAAGGTCAGGGGCACGCGCGACGCCGCGGCGATCCATGCGCTTTTGTCGGATACGCAGGCCTCGCACGCGGCCTGAAGCCATCTTTTTAAATATCGCTCCAAGGGCCGCCATGAGCGGCCCTTTTCAGTTCAGCCAACCAATTGTCTTTAATGAATGGCGACGGTGGTCAGGTCGTTTTCCATGGCGCCGGCCAGCGCGCGGTCACGCGCGTCGGAAAGCAGGATCGGCTGGCCATTGGCCCCAAACAGGGCCCACAGCTCCATGCCGGGCGCGATTTCACCGATGTTGGGGAAGCGGCCGAGCAGTTCGTCGCTCGAGACCTTGCGCAGATAGGCGACAGAGCCTTCGCCGAGATGGGCGAATTCGCCGCTGGTCATGGTGATGGTTTCGTCAGTTCTGGTCATTTCAAGCCTCCTTGGCGCGAGGACGCCGCTCAAGGCCATCCCGCATGAGAGCCATCGGTGAAGATCAGTCTTTCACCGATATGTTTATTTTCCGTACCAGCCGTTCCGACTCCGGCCGATCAAGGTCGATCGACAAAAGGCCGTTCTTCAGCTCCGCCGCGATCACACGCATGCCGTCGGCCAGCACGAAGCAGCGCTGGAACTGGCGTGCGGCAATGCCGCGATGAAGGAATTCGCGCTCGGTATCGTCGGTCTGGCGACCGCGCACGACCAACTGGTTTTCCTCCGTTGTCACATCGAGATCGCTTTCGGCGAACCCGGCGACGGCGAGTGTAATGCGCAGCCTTTCGGCCTTGCCGTCGGCACCGCTCAGGCGCTCGATGTTGTAGGGAGGGTAGCTGTCACCGGACTTCGCCAGACGCTCCAGGGTCTTTTCCATGGCGTCGAAACCCAGGAGAAGCGGGCTGGAGAAAGGCGTCATTCGGCTCATGTTACACTGTCCTCTCAAGAGCGACATAAACTGGAAAAACCCAAATGGCATTTTTCCCGATGGTCTTGATATGGTCCGCCCCGCGACCAAGTTCAAGCCACCAAAAGACCCGCCCAAGGAGACCATGTCGCGGACCCACGGAAATAGCCCAGGATCATCGTGGACTCACAGGAATAATCGACATGGCGCTTGAATCGACGCGCGGATGCAAGGAGAAGCGCGCAGGCCGGAACCGTCCCCCGTCAAGCGGTTCAGCAGCTTTGCAGCCGGTTGGCGTCTTCGGGCGCAGGACCGGCCCGGTGAGCTGATGGCCAGCCAAACAAGGAATTGAAATGCCCCAACCACGCAAGATCATCATCGACACCGATCCCGGCCAGGACGACGCCATCGCCATTCTGCTGGCGCTTGGCAGTCCTGAACTGGAGATCGCCGGCATATCGGCCGTCGCCGGCAACGTGCCGCTGAAGCTCACCGAAAAGAACGCCCGCAAGATCTGCGAACTGGCCGGCCGGCCCGAAATCAAGGTCTACGCCGGCGCCATCCGTCCGTTGGCGCGCGAACTGGTCACGGCCGAGGAGGTCCATGGCAAGACCGGCTTGAACGGACCGGATTTGCCCGAACCGACAATGAAGCTGCAGGACCAGTATGCCGTCGATTTCATCGTCGAGACGCTGATGAAGGAAGAGAGCGGCACCATCACGCTCTGCCCGCTCGGACCGCTCACCAATGTTGCGCTGGCGCTGATCCGAGAGCCCCGGATTGCGCCGCGCATCAAGGAAATCGTGCTGATGGGCGGTGGCTTCTTCGAGGGCGGCAACGTCACGCCCACGGCCGAATTCAACATCTATGTCGATCCGCATGCCGCCGACGTCGTCTTCCGGTCCGGCATCCCGATCGTGATGATGCCGCTCGATGTCACCCACAAGGCGCTGACCACGTCCAAGCGCATCGAGGCGTTCCGCAAGCTCGGCACCAAGGTCGGCATCGCCGCCGCCGAGATGTTGGAATTCTTCGAGCGCTATGACGAAGGCAAATACGGCACGGATGGAGGGCCGCTGCACGACCCCTGCGTCATCGCCTATCTCCTGAAGCCCGACCTGTTCAAAGGCCGCCATTGCAACGTCACCGTGGAAACCGCCTCCGAACTGACCATGGGCATGACCGTGGTCGACTGGTGGGGGGTCACCTCCAGGGAAAAGAACGCCATGGTGATGCGCGACATCGACCATGATGGGTTTTTCGCGCTGCTGGTGGAAAGGCTGGGGCGGCTTAACTGACGTTTGGAATCGCCGACAAGCGCGCGGTGTCACCGGCGCGCGTTGTCACCCATTGAGCAATCGATAGGTGTCGACGCCGCGCTTGTGGTGTTGACGTTCAATAGGAACGAGTGAGCCAACAAGATGCGGTCGCTCGACGTCGTCGTCGATCGAAATCCGCGTGTTGCCGTCATCAAGGCGCACGTCGTAGGTGTAGTATAGATTGTGACCCACCATGGCATACGGGCTGACAGGTTTCACTCTGATGTATTCTACCACGGCCATCACGCGTTGAGTGGTGACGACCGGATTGGCCTGGAGCCCTACAACCGCAATGGATTTCATCAGCGCAAAGGCGCAAAAGAAAGCGGTGCCGATCACTGCGTCGCTGTACTCGTATTGCCAAATAAGCAAGCGATCCCGAAAGGAAACGTTTGATTTGCGCATAGTGAAGAGTTGTGCAGCAGCGTACAATTCTTCAATATGTCTCCGCAAAAATTTTATGGAGAAGGCGCTTTCGCCGTTACTTTGCCTTCGAAAACGCCAGCCACAGGCCGCCGCCGACCATGAAGCTGCCGCTGATCCGCGACAGGAGCTTGATGCGGCTGGCTGACAGCATGCGCCCGGCGCGGCCGGCGGCGAGCGCATAGGTCGAGTCCGACATGGCGGCGAAGATCATGGCGGTCAGGCCCATGATGACGATCTGCAGTGGGTAGTTGCCGGCGGGAGAGATGAACTGCGGAAAGAAGGCGCCGAAGAAGATCAGCGTCTTTGGATTGCTCAGCGCCACGGCCAAGCCCTGCAGGAAGAAGCCGCCGCGTGGTTTGCGGGCGGTTCCGTCGGCGTTCAGCGTGCCCTTCGAGCGGAACATCTGCACGCCCATCCAGATCAGGTAGGCCGCGCCGATCAGCCTGACCCACTCGAACCAGTGGCCCATGCCCGAAATCAGCGTGTTGAGGCCGATGCCGACGATGACGATCATGACTGCTAGGCCGGCTTGCGTGCCGGCGACATTAGCGAGACCGGCGCGAGTGCCGTGGCGGATGCTGTTGGCGATGATCAGCGTCACCGTCGGTCCCGGCACCAGTATGATGACGATGCAGGCAAGGACATAGGCGGCGTAGAGTTCCAACGACATGATTTTTCCTCGCAATGCCGCTATCGCGGCCTAGCATGCAACAATCAATGCATGACGGCGAGGACGACGCAAGCCGGCGCGCCGGTCTGGCTCAGGCTCCGGCGGGCCAGGGCAGCGTCGTCTCATAGGCAGCCGCGGCCTTCAGCACGGCGAGGTCGCCGCGTGGCCTGCCGACCAGCTGCATGCCCATCGGCCGGCCCCTGTCGTCGAAGCCGACGGGAACATTGACCGCCGGGCAACCGCCCAGGGTGGCGAAGGCCGAAACCTGCATCCAGCGATGATAGCTGTCCATTGCCCGCCCCCCGACCTCGCGCGGCCAATGGGTGCCGACATCGAACGGAAAGACCTGCGCGGTCGGCAGCGCGATGAGGTCGAAGCGGTCGAAGATCGACAGCAGCGTGCGGTACCAGGAGGTTCGGACGACCGAGGCCCCGCGTATCTGCGGCGCCGTCAGCCGCATCGCGTTTTCCACTTCCCATACGGCTTCCGGCTTCAGCAGGCCACGCCTGGCGGGGTCGTCATAGTGTACTTTCAGGGCGCAGCCGCTGCTGGCCTGGCGCAGCGTCACGAAGGCCTGCCAGAGTGCCTCGAAATCGAAATCCGGTCGCAAGGGCTCGGTCAGGAAAGATACATCCGTGAACCGTGCGAGTGCTGCCTCGCATAGGTCGAGGATGCCGGGCTCGATCGGCAGATGGCCGCCGAGATCGCCGAGCCAGGCGATACGGCCACCGGTCGCCGCCGTCGCCAGGCCTTCGAGGAAGGAGCCTTGCTTCTCATAGGAGAGAGGCGCCTGCGGATGGTAGCCGGCCTGCACGTCGAGCAAGAGCGCCATGTCGGCGACGTTGCGGCCCATCGGCCCCTCGACGCCCATCTGCGCGTGGAAGACCTCGAAGTCGGGACCGCTGGGCACGAGCCCCTGTGACGGCCGGAAACCGTAGACGTTGTTCCAGGCCGCCGGGTTGCGCAGCGAGCCGCCGAAGTCGCTGCCATCGGCGATGGGCACCATGTCCAACGCCAGCGCCACCGCCGCTCCGCCGCTCGAGCCGCCGGCGGTCAGCGCCGGATCGAAAGCGTTCAGCGTCGGCCCGAAAACATTGTTGTAGGTGTTGGAGCCGAGCCCGAATTCGGGAACGTTGGTCTTGCCGATGATGATGGCGCCGGCGTCGCGGATGCGTTCGACGAAGAAATCGTCTTCCCGCGGCACGAAATCGGCGAAGATCGGCGAGCCGAACGAGGTCCTGAGGCCGGTGGTCGAGGCAAGGTCCTTGATGGCGATGGGTAGGCCAAAGAGCGCGCCGGTGTCATCGGTCCGGCTGATATCGGCGGCATCGGCCTCGCGCAGTATGTCGGCACGGTCGCGCAACGAGACGATGGCGTTGACCAGCGGGTTGACCGCATCGATGCGATCGAGGAACGCCGTCACCACCTCGCGCACGGAGAGCTTCTTCCGGCGGATCGCACCGGCAAGTTCGACAGCCGACAGGCGGCAGATGTCGCCGGCCGCCGGTACGGCATGCTTCGTGCGGGGACGCATCATTTCAACCGGCCTCTTGCAGCGCCTGGTCGACATCCTTGGCCAGTGGGATCGCCGGTTGGGCGCCGGGCTTAAGGCAAGCCAGCGAGCCGGCGGCGCCGGCACGCGCCAATGCCTGTTCGAGCGTGAGGCCCGACGACAGGCCGGCGGCGAAATAGCCGCAGAAAGTGTCGCCGGCCCCGACCGTGTCGACCGGCGTGATCTGCAAAGCAGGGACGGTCAGGAATTCGCTTGGCGTTGCCGCCATCACGCCGTCGCCACCGAGCGTGACGACGATGATGCGTCCAGTCTTGCTGGCATAGTCGCGCATCAGCGCTGCACGATCGCGGCCTTTCAGGGCAAGGGCTTCGCCATAGAGGTCGAATTCGGTTTCGTTCGCGACCGCATAGTCGGCCTTGCCGAGGAAGGCGGCTGCCCCGCCATGGAAAGGGGCCGTGTTGAGGACAGTGATCGCGCCGGCCACCCTTGCCTGGTCGAGGGCCGCATCGACCGTCGCGAGCGGAATTTCGTGCTGCAGCAGCACGACGTCGCCCTTTGTCAGAAAAGCCTTGGAGAGGTCGCCGGGCACCACGGAAGCGTTGGCGCCGGGCACCACGGCGATAATGTTTTCGCCGTCATCGCCGACCATGATCAGCGCCGTGCCGGTCGAGGCAAAGGTCTCTCCCACGCCCGACAGGTCGACCTTGGCCTCGCGCAGCAAAGCCAGTGCCTCGGGGGCGAAATTGTCCTTGCCGACGGCGCCGACCATGCGCACCTGAGCGCCGGCACGCGCGGCGGCGAGTGCCTGGTTGGCGCCCTTGCCGCCGGGGGCCGTCGTGAAGCTGGAACCGCTCACCGTCTCACCGGGGCTCGGCAAGCGGTCGACACTGGCGATAAGGTCGAGGTTGATCGAACCGACTACGATAATCAAGAAATGCCTCCTGCTGATGCGCGGAAGCTATCCTGCCAAGCCGTTCGATGCCAGACCACGCGAATGGTCCAGCGTGATTTGCCGCGTCATTCACAAAGCACAGTGACGATGCCCTGATAGTTGCCGGCGGGAAAGATACCGCTCGACTTGGTGGCGGTGAGGTCGATCTGCATGGCGTGGGTGCCATTGGCGACCCTTTGCGGCACGCCCCCATTGTTGTCGACCCCCGAGCCATCGAGGCGGAAGACCGAGGCGAAGGTCACGTTGGTGCCGCCGCCGCTCGGCGCGGAAGAGAATGCGGCAGGCGCCGGCGCTGAAACCGAATAGCAGTCCAGCAAGTTGAGCAGCGAGCACAGCAGGGAACTTGCCACCACGGTGGCGCTGGCGCTTGATCCGCCTGCCTGCTTGGAGCCCAGTATGCCGATGGCCGGATTGGCGGTCATCGTGCCCGATGCCCCGACCATGATGGTGCAGGTGCCGATGATCGCGGCCTGCGCCGGAAGGCAGCAGCCGGCGAGCGCGGCCATCGCGAGCAGCGCGCGGCTATTTCTTCTTCTTTTTCTTGCCATCGCCGCTTCCGGTCCTGATGCTCCAGCCTTCGTTGGCCCATCCGGGTGACGCGGCCACGGGCGTAGGTGCGCTGGCGGCCACGCTCGCAGTCGGCCCGTCACCGCCCAGGCCCATCTTGAGGAGCTTCAGCTCCAGCTGCAGGCGCTCGACCTCAAGCTCGTAGAGGCGGCTGCAGTCGACGCGCTTCGGCGTACGCCCGATCGGAATCACCACGCGGCCGTAGGTGGCGATGTCGTTGTTCGCCTGATTGTTGCCTCTGATAACGCCAAGATCGAGATAGGCACCGGTGCCCGATACGGCGGAGCGGCAGGTGGTTCCGTCGGAAGCGTGGACCTCATCCTGCCCTTGCGGCAAGGTCACGCCGGGCAGGTTGAAGCCGCTCTCATTCTGATTGAGGTTGTAGACATCCTCGGCCAGAACCGGCGAGATCCCTGCCCAGGTTGCCGCAAACGCGACTGTCAGGACTTGCGGTGCCCAAAAAACTTTCCGCATATCTGTGCCCTTATCTGCGTCTGTTGATTGGGAAAGGGGATGCTCTCGGTACAGATACGCACTTTACGCTCGGCAGCGCCGCCGAAGGGCACGACCACAAGGACAGGACGGGAAGCCTGCGAGCCCAGTTGGAAAACGCTCGGAGAGATCTTGGCATCCACTGGCTGAAAATTCTGATCGTAGACGTGGATTTCGACCTTGATCTTCTGGCCGTAGGGATTGGCGGGAAACACGCGGACCGCGAAGGCGTCGGTGAAACTGTTGACCTCACCCCGCATCGGCGACATCGACTGGGCGTTGGCGGCAATGGCCGGCAGGCCGACGGCCAGCGCCGTCGCCAGGATTCGTGCATGTTTCAAGGATCCCTCCTTCGCGACGGCTATTCGCAGCGCAGTGTTACCGTTGCCTGATAGTTTCCGGTGGCGAAGCGGTTGCTGCCGCCCTTGGTGCCAGCGAGATGGACCGAGACAAGGTCGGCGCCGGGGACAGCGAGGGCGGTGGCGGCCCCCGTTTCAGCGGTCGTGTGGGCGCCGCTGGCCGAATAGGTCGGTGTCCAGGTGGTGGCGGTGCTGTCGGCGGCGGGCACGGTGGTGAGGGTCACCGGATCGACGCTAAGTGAAACACCTCCGGTGGTGGTGAGCGTGACTGTTCCAGCCGAACCGCCGCTGTTGTGGGAGCTCAGCGACTGAAGGTCGGCGCTCACCGTCATGGTGCCGTTGGTGCCGACGACAAGCGTACAGGTCGCGGTGACCGTGCCATTGAAGATGACATTCTGCGTTGTGGCCATCGCCGCGTGGTTCAGGCACGTGACCAGCAAGGCTGCACCAAACACGGTGCGGAACAACTTCATCGAGATTCTCCTATTAAGTCGGATCGCCCGAATTAATATGGGTCATCATCGCTTTATCGTGGTTAATTTAGCGTAAACTTAAATAAGATATCGAAATAACGCTCGTGAAGAAACCGGCGGTTGTCCACGGTTGTATCCAGAAGTTTCAAAACCAAGCGCAATAATACTGCGTATTTCCAAATATAAGTATATTCTCCGGGGCAGGAAGAAAAAATCGACATTTCACGACGAAATCTGCCCCGCCTCCCAGCCGAGGATGGCGCGCTTGCGGGTCAGGCCCCAGTGATAGCCGGTGAGATCGCCTGATTTGCCGATGGCGCGGTGGCAAGGCACCACGAAGGAGAGCGGGTTGGCGCCGTTGGCGGCGCCGACCGCGCGGCTGGCGCTCGGCGCACCGATGCTGGCCGCGATCGAGGAATAGGTACGGGCCTTGCCCATCGGAATCTGGAGCAGCGCCTCCCAGACGCGGACCTGGAAGTCGGTCCCGATCATGACGATATGAAGCGGCTGATCGGCGCGCCACAGCGTCGGCTCGAAGATGCGCGCGGCATAGGGCCCCGTCGCTTCCCTGTCCTCGATATAGAGCGCGTTCGGCCAGCGGCCTGACATATCGGCAAAAGCGGTGCGTTCCTCGCCTGCGTCGCAGAAGGCGAGGCCGGCAAGCCCGCGGTCGGTGGCCATGATCAGGGCAGTGCCGAACGGGGAGGTGTGGTAGCCGTAGCGGATGGTGAGGCCGGCGCCGCGCGTCTTGTAGTCGCCCGGTGACATCGCCTCATGGGTGACGAACAGGTCGTGCAGCCGGCCGGGGCCGGACATGCCCAGTTCGAAGGAGGTTTCGAGCAGAGGCATGCCGGAATCGAGCAGCCTGCGCGCATGATCCAGCGTCACCGCCTGCAGGAAAGCCTTGGGCGACAGGCCGGCCCAGCGGGTGAAGAGTTTTTGCAAGCCGGTCGGCGTCTCGCCGACCTCCTCGGCCAGTTCTTCCAGCGATGGCTGGTCGCGATAGTCGAGACTGATCTTTTCGATGGCGCGGCGTACGATTTCGTAGTCGCTGCCCTCAGGCGTGATGTCCTTCTTGAGGACTGCCGTGTGTGTGCTCATGGACTGTCTCCTTGGGCTGGAATATCGCCCCTCGGGGCGCCGATCGCCACCCGAAACCTGCCTTCTTGCAGCACTTGCCCAGATAGACTCGGGATTCGAGCCAGGGAGCCGCTGATGGCTGGCGAAAAAGTCCATCTGACAGGGGCAAAAGAGAGCTTGCTCATGACACTCTACGGCAAGGCTTTCCCAACGGAAATTTCCTGGAATTGCTTTTAGCGCGCCTTGGCGGTCGCCAGCGCGCGCGAGAAGGCGGTGGCGAAGCTCTCGCGCGAATCGGGGTCGAGGAAGCCGCCGATCGGCACGTTCTGGCCTTGTGCTTCCACGGTCATTTTGGTGATGCCGATCTCGGCGTGCCGGGCGATCGAAAACCGTACCCAGAACGGATTGAAGCGATGCGCTTCCGACTTTCCCGAGGGGGCCGTCTTGCGAATGTCGAGGCTGGTGCGCGAGACCGACACTTCCTCGCGGGCGCGTGCAGCCCGGTAATTGACGCGGAAGGCGATGTAGACGGCCACCACGTCGAGGCCGAAGAAGCCGAACACCGGCCAGGCACCGCGCGACAGGAAAAACGCACCCGTCACCAACCAGCCGAACATCAGTGCGCCCATCAGGATCAGGAAGCCCGTCCTGCCCAGCGACCGGTGCGGGGTCAGCAATGCATGAAAGAAGGGCTCGTCAGCCTGAAACGAGGCGTTTGTGTCACTCATGGCAGACTATTATAGGAGGGAAATGGCGCGTCCCAAGTCCAATGAGTCTTCCATGCCCGAAAAAGAGCTGCCGGCCGGACGGCGTGATGGCTCCAATGCCAAGCCGCGCCCTCGGCCGGCGCGGCGCTCGTCCCGCTACAGCCCGGCTGAAGTGCATGAGATTTTCCGGCGTTTTTCGGTGCAGCGGCCGGAGCCGAGGGGCGAACTCGAACACGTCAATGCCTTCACGCTGCTGGTGGCGGTGGTGCTTTCGGCGCAAGCGACCGATGCCGGTGTCAACAAGGCAACGCGGGCTCTGTTCAAGGTTGCGGACACGCCGCAAAAGATGCTGGCGCTCGGTGAAACCAAGGTCGGCGACCATATCAGGACCATCGGTCTCTGGCGCAACAAGGCCAAGAACGTCATCGCCCTATCGCAGGCGCTGATCCGCGACCATGGCGGCGAGGTGCCGGATGACCGCGATGAACTGGTCAAGTTGCCCGGTGTCGGGCGCAAGACCGCCAATGTCGTGCTCAACATGGCCTTCGGCCAGCATACGATGGCGGTCGACACGCATATCTTGCGCATCGGCAACCGGCTTGGCCTGGCGCCCGGCAAGACGCCGGAACAGGTAGAGCAGGGGTTGTTGAAGATCATCCCGGACGAATATATGCGCCATGCGCATCACTGGCTGATCCTGCACGGACGCTATGTCTGCAAGGCGCGCAAGCCGGATTGCCCGGCCTGCGTCATCGCCGATATTTGCAAGGCAGAGGTGAAGACGACCAGCATTCCGGCGCCCCTGGTGCCGATCGCCCCGCTTGAAACTGTCGCCGCCGAAGATCAGGCGCCGTAGCCGCGCGCCATCGCCGCCGCGAACACCGGGATCAGGCTCGGCCGGACTATCAGAAGAACGACTATCTCGGCTGGATCGGCCGCGCCAAGCACCCGGATACCAGGTGAAAGCGGCTCGACCAGATGCTGGATGAATTGCAGCGTGGTGGTGTCTACATGAATATGGTCTGGCAGGCTGAAGTTCTGCTTCGATTACTAGGCCTTCCCTGGATGATGGCGCGTATCCCCCTGGCCCTTGCCCCGCACCAGCGATTTGCTAAGCGCTGAAGATCAGCGAGGCATATCGTCATGAAAAATCCGCACGGTGTTCCGGTCATCGAGACCCAGCGAACCATTCTAAGGGCGCACCAACTGAAGGATTTCGACGCCTATACCGCCATGTGGGCCGACCCCGTCGTCACCCGTTTCATCGGCGGCAAGCCGCGCACGCGTGAGGAAAGCTGGATGCGCTTCCTGCGCCATGCCGGCCTGTGGTCGCTGCTTGGCTACGGCTTCTGGGCCATCGAGGAGAAAGCGACCGGCCGTTTCATCGGTGAGGCCGGGTTCCACGATCTGAAGCGCGACATGGAGCCGTCGATCGAAGGCATCCCCGAGGCGGGGTGGGCGCTCGCACCGGCCGCGCACGGCGCCGGCCTTGCCACGGAGATCGTCAGCCGCTTGCATGGCTGGGGCGACGAGACGTTCGGAGGTGCCAGAACCGTCTGCATCATCGATCCCGAAAATTCGGCTTCGCTGAACGTCGCCAGGAAGTGCGGCTATATCGAGCTGACGCAGACCCTCTATCATGATGCGCCGACCATGCTGCTGGAGCGGCTGCCCTGAGGGGTGTCAGGCGAGGCGAGGGCGCCGACAATCACCCGGCCAGGCGCTACAAACGCGCAATCCGGACGGAAAACCGCTGCACACCTTGACCTGCCGCAGCCGGCCTTGGGGGCAGCTTCCCTACAAGGCGGCGAACGGAGGTTGGAGGCCTTTCCGACGCCATCACCGCGGGAGCTAGGGCAAAGCCGCCGTCGCGAGGCTCGCCTGCTCCAGCATGGAGGCATCCTCGCCGAAGGCCCGAGTGGCGCGGGCCGCCGCCTCGAGCAGCGGGCGCTTCATGCGCTCAAGGAACGCAGCGTCGACGCGCGTGCTTGGACCAGCCAGCGTCAAGGCGCCAAGCAGCGCGTGTCCCGGCCCGAAAACCGGCGCCGAGACGCCTGCCGTTTCGGGGTCGCGGTCACCCACAGCGAGACAATTGCACGTTTTGCGGATGGTTTCGTAGGGTTCGCCCTGCTGTCCCGAAAAGGCCGCCAGCACGCGCCCGCCCGAGCCGGCCAGCAGAGGCAATACGTCGCCTTCGCGTATCGTGTAGCGGATTGGATGCTTGGATTCGACCCGGTAGAGACAGGTGCGCACGTCTCCCGAGCGGACGTAGAAGGCAACACTCTCCCAACTTCGTTCGGAGAGATCGCGCATGATCGGCAACAGGATGTCCATCGCCACCACCGAACGCTGGTAAAGCGCGCCCAGCCGAAAGGCGGCGGGTCCGACGCGATAGCGCCCATCGTCCAGGCGCTCGAGCAGTTGCCCGCGCAACAGCGAATTGGCGAGCCGCAGGATCGTGCTTTTGTAAAGACCGGTGCGCATCGCGATTTCAGCAAGACTTAGCGAGCGTTCGGCCGTGCTGAAGGCATCGAGGATGGCGATCGCCCGGTCGAGTGCCGCAACACCTTCGACGGAGGTGCGCCGGATTTCCGCATCAGCCGAGTTGCCTGGTAGGTCCATTGCGGTTCCCAATTCGGTGAAGCCCGAGCGGAACCACTCTGTCGCGCCACCGGACCGTTCTGTCCAGCAGAATGTCGTTCCTGTTGACGGAACACGGTAAAATCTGCTTGAACTTGATCACGGGTCTGTGAACAGGCGCGTTTTGGCAGGCACCGGAGGAGGTGTCGTGATCTGGAGGAATCCCATGCTGAACAGACGCAGATTTTTGATGAGTACGGCGGCGGCTGGCGCGGCCGGGCTGGTGGCATCGCATTTCTCACCCGCCTTCGCCGAAGGTGCGCCTCAAGTCCAGATCTTCGTGCCGGCGGCGCCCGGCGGCGGCTGGGACCAGACGGCGCGCACGATGGATCAGGTGCTGCGCGGCGAGAAGCTCATCTCCGGCTCGCAGATCACCAATGTCGGTGGTGCCGGCGGAACGGTAGGGCTGCCGCAGTTCATCAATCAGTGGAGCGGCAAAGGCAATGCGCTCATGGTCGCGGGCATGGTCATGGTGGGCGCCATCATCGCCAACAAGGCGGCCAACAACCTGACCCAAGTCACGCCCATCGCCCGTCTCACCGGGGAGTTCGAGGCGCTGGTGGTGCCGGCGGACTCGCCGTTCAAGACGGCCGCCGATTTCGTCGCGGCACTCAAGGCCGATCCGACGAAGGTTCCTGTCGCGGGCGGCTCGGCCGGTGGGTCCGACCACATCCTGTTCGGCCTGATCGCCAAAACGGTCGGCGTTCCGGCTCCCAGCCTCTCCTATGTACCGTTCGCGGGCGGCGGCGAAGCTCTGTCGGCATTGCTCGGCAACCAGGTGGCGGCCGGCATTTCCGGCTTCGGCGAGTTCTCCGAGCAAGTCAAGGCGGGCGCGCTCAGGCTGCTCGCCATTTCGGCCGACAAGCGTCAGGACGGCATCGACGCGCCGACGCTCAAGGAAGCCGGCATCGATGTGGAACTGTTCAACTGGCGCGGCGTCTTCGCGCCGCCCGGCATTTCCGACGCCGACAAGGCGGCGATGATCACGCTGGTCGAAACCATGGCCAAGAGCGATGCATGGGCGACCGAATGCAAGAACCGCAACTGGACGTCCATCCTGCTCACCGGCGACGACTATGCGAAATTCGTCACTGAGGATTCGGCTCGCATCGAGGCCATCCTCAAGGATCTCGGTCTCGCCTGATTTCCCCAAGGGGGCGGCTCGTGCCGCCTCCTCCTTTTCTCGACGCATCGATCGCATGCGGCCATGCAGCGTGAAGGTACGACGAAGCCGGCTGCTGGAGGCGGCTGTTTTGGCCACCAGATCGTAGCCATCCATAGCGGGGAGGACATTCATGAGCACCACCGACCAGCAGGCAGTGCCGCCGCGACTTGCCGTACCGGAATTGTTGATCGGCGTCGGCCTCCTGGCCTGCGCCGGGGCCGTCGCCTGGCAGACGCTGGCGATCCCGGTCTCGCCGCTCTATTCCAAGGTTGGTCCGACCGTCTTTCCCTATCTGACCATGGTCGGCCTGGTTGTGCTTTCCCTGCTGCTCATCCTCGCCGCGCTTCGCGGCGGCTGGCAGCCGGAGGAGGAAAAGGAAACGCCGACCGACTGGAAGGCGATGGGCTTCGTCGTTATCGGTCTGCTGGCCAATCTTGTGCTCATCCAGCCGCTCGGTTTCACCGCCGCGTCGGTCATCATGTTCGTTCTCGTCTGCTACGGCTTCGGCAGCAGGCATACGCTGCGCGATGTGCTCACCGGCCTGGTGCTGGCGCTGGCTGCTTATTTCGGCTTTGCCAAGGCGCTCGGCGTCAACATCGGCGCTGGTTTCGTCGAGAACCAGCTGAACATGGTGATCGACGCGTTCACCAGCACGCTGGGAGGCTGACGCCATGGATACGCTCGGCCATCTCGCACACGGTTTCGCGGTCGCTTTCAGCCCGACCAATCTTTTGTGGTGCCTACTCGGCACGACGCTTGGCACCGCCATCGGCGTGCTGCCTGGTCTTGGGCCAGCACTGACCATCGCGCTGCTCTTGCCGATCACCTATCAGGTGGCGCCGGAGGCGTCCTTCATCCTGTTCGCCGGCATCTATTACGGCGCCATGTATGGCGGCTCGACGACCTCGATCCTGCTCAACACGCCGGGCGAGAGCGCAACCATCGTGACGGCGCTGGAAGGCAATAAGATGGCCCGCTCCGGCCGCGGCGGCGCAGCACTCGCCACCTCGGCGATCGGCTCTTTTGTCGCTGGCACACTCGGCACGCTGGGCGTCGCCTTCCTGGCCCCGGTCGTGGTCAAGTTCGCGCTGGCCTTCGGCCCGGCGGAGTATTTCTCGCTGATGGTGCTGGCATTCATCACTGTTTCGGCGGTGCTTGGGTCGTCGTCGGTGCGAGGCTTGACCAGCCTGTTTGCCGGCTTTGTAATCGGGATGATCGGCGTCGATCTGCAGACGGGCCAGCCGCGCTTCACCTTCGGCATGACCGAGTTGCTCGACGGCGTCGACGTCATCATCGCCGCCGTCGGCCTGTTCGCGGTTGGCGAGACGCTCTACATGGCCTCGCGCCGCTATGCCGGCAAAGACGAGATCGTGCCGCTGAAAGGCTCGCTCTACATGACGGCGGCCGAATGGGGGCGTTCGTGGAAGGCCTGGCTGCGGGGAGCGGCGATCGGCTTCCCAATCGGCGCCATGCCGGCCGGCGGCGCCGAGATCCCGACCTTCCTGTCCTATGCCATCGAAAAGAAACTGTCGAAGCACAAGCAGGAGTTCGGTACGGTCGGCGCCATCGAAGGCGTTGCAGGGCCGGAAGCCGCCAACAACGCGTCCGCCGCCGGCGTGCTGGTGCCGATGCTGACGCTTGGGCTGCCGACCTCGGCGACGGCGGCGATCATGCTCTCGGCCTTCCAGAGCTACGGCATCAATCCGGGGCCGTTGCTCCTGACGACACAAGCCGACCTTGTCTGGGGCCTGATCGCCAGCCTGTTCATCGCCAATGTCATCCTGGTCATCCTCAACCTGCCGCTGATCGGCCTGTGGGTGCGGCTGCTGAAGATCCCGGCGCCGCAGCTTTATGCGGGGATCCTGGTGTTCGCCACTGTCGGCACCTATGGCATCTCGCAGTCGCCGATCGATCTCGTCATCCTCTATCTCCTGGGCGCCGCGGGCTTCCTGATGCGGCGGTTCGATTTTCCGACCGCGCCCGTCATCATCGGCATGATCCTGGGACCGCTTGCCGAAACCCAGTTCCGCCGGGCGATGACCATCTCGAACGGCGACTGGTCGGTGTTCTACAAGCATCCGTTGTCGCTGACCCTGCTGACGCTCGCCTTCATCGGCCTGGTCGGGCCGCATGTCTGGGCCTTCATCGAAAACCGGCGGCGGCGCGGTCCCGAACATGTGCCGGGCGATGCCTGAGCGATCTGAAAAGGTATGACAGACCTGCTTTCCGGTATCCGCGTCCTCGACCTGACCAATGTGCTCGCCGGGCCGTACTGTGCCTATCAGCTGGCCTTGCTGGGAGCCGACGTGATCAAGGTCGAGGGGCCGCAAGGCGGCGATCTGGCGCGCCAGCTCGGCGGCTCTCCAAAGCTCAACAATGCCGGCATGGGCGCATCCTTTCTGGCCCAGAACGCCGGCAAACGATCGGTCATGCTCGACCTCAAGAAGGACACGGATCGCGGGCGCTTCCTCGACCTGGTCGCCAGCGCCGATGCGCTGGTGGAGAATTTTCGGCCCGGCGTGATGAAACGCCTCGGGCTTGACTACGAGATGCTGAGGGCGGTCCGCCCGGGCCTCGTCTATTGCGCGATATCGGGTTTCGGGCAGAGCGGGCCGATGCGCGACAACCCGGCCTATGACCAGATCATCCAGGGTCTTTCCGGGATCATGAGCATAACCGGCACGCCGGAAACCGCGCCGCTGCGCGTCGGCTATCCCGTCGCCGACACGCTGGGAGGCTTGGTCGGCGCGTTCTCGATCGCCGCGGCGCTGGTCAGGCAGAAGACATCGGGCGAGGGCGCGTTCCTCGACGTGTCGATGCTCGAATGCACGCTTTCCGCGCTTGGCTGGCCTGTTTCCAATTACCTGACGGCAGGGGTCGATCCCAAGCCGATGGGCAATGAGAACATGACGGCGGCTCCCTCCGGCGCCTTCCGCACCGGCGACGGGCTCATCAACATCGCCGCCAACAAGCAGGAGCAGTTCGTGACGCTGTGCCGGCTGATCGGACGGCCGGAACTGGCGTCGGACCCGCGCTTTGCCGAGCGCGAGACCCGCAAGCAGAACCGTGCCGCGCTCAAGGTCGAGATCGAGGATGCTCTGGCAAGCGATCCGGCGGCAATTTGGGAAGAGACGCTCAACCGAGCCGGCGTGCCGGCGGGCCGGGTACTGACGATCCCGCAAGTGCTGACCGAACCACAAGTGCTCGAACGCCAGGTGACGGCTCGTTTCGAGGATGTGGCTGGCATGGATGGGCCGCTGACCGTCCTGCGCGGCGGGTTCATGGTAGACGGTACGGCACCGTTGCCGACGCGGCCGCCGCCTGTGCTGGGCGAGCACATGGACGAGGTGTTCGCCAGCCTGCCGCCGCGCGCCAAGGCAAAGGCCCTGACATGAGCGGCGTGGAGAAGAAAACAGGCCGCGCGCGCGGCGAGGAATGGTGGCAGACCGGCATCATCGAGATGAGCCCCGGTGTGATCCGGCTCCGCGGCTACGAGATCCAGGACCTGATCGGCCGCGTCAGCTTCCCGGCTGTCATCTGGCTGATGCTGCGTGGCGAATTGCCCAGCGAGGACGAGGCGGCACTGCTCGGCATTGCCTTGGGGGCGGCCGTCGACCACGGGCCGCAGGCGCCGTCGATCGCCATCGCCCGCATGGCGGCGACCTGCGGCGTCGGCATCAACAGCGCCATGGCCTCGGCCATCAACGTGCTGGGCGACGTGCATGGTGGCGCCGGCGAGCAGGCGCTTTCCTTCTATGGCGATATTGCCGTGGCGCTCGATGGCGGCATGGGCCTCAACGAAGCGGTTTCGACACGTCTCGACCGGCTCTTCGGGCAGGAGAAGGGCTATGTGCCGGGGCTTGGCCATCGCTTCCATCCTGTCGATCCGCGCGCGCCGCGCCTGCTGGAACTGGTCAGAGATTTTGCCGCGCGTGGCGTGGTCAACGGCCGCTTTGCCGACATTGCCGAGGCGATCGAGGCCGACGTCGCGCGGCGCAAGGGCAAAAAAATCCCGCTCAACATCGATGGCGCCACCGCCGTCATCTATGGCGAACTCGGCTTTCCGCCGCCGCTGACGCGCGGGCTCTTCGTGCTGTCGCGTTCCGTCGGCATCCTGGCGCATGCCTGGGAGCAATCTCAGCAGTCCGAGCGCAACAAGGGGCCGCTGCCGCGCGAATGGCTGTGGGCCTATAGCGGCCCGCCGGCACGGCCGCTTCCTGAAGATGAGGGCGCGGACAATTGAGGCTTATGCCTGCTCGAGCGGCGCGGGTCCGGGAAACTTCAAGGTGTTCACCAGCGTCGAGAGATCGGGCTCGTCGATGAGCATCGCGGCGTCGGCCGGCGCCAGCCAGGCCCGCTGCCGCCGCTTGGCTTCCTGCCAATCGGCAAGCTCTTCCGTCACTTCCAGCAGAAACACGACGACGTCGACGCGGACAAAGCGGTTGGCCAAACGTTTCCAGTAGGAATAGGTGCCCGCCGGCTGCTTCAGCGTCTTGCCGAGCACGCCGGCTTCCTCCAGTGCCTCGATGGTGGCTGCCTTGCGCCCGCTCTTGCCTTTCATCGGCCATCCCTTGGGCACGATGAAGCGTCTCGTGGTTCTCGATGTGACCAGCATCACCTCGATGCCGCCATGCGCATTCAGCCGGAAGGGGATCGCCGCCACCTGGCGGATCCTTTCGCCTTTCTTGGCTTGGCGTACGGTCTTTTTCTTGGTGGCTGCCATCTCGATAATCCAGTCGCTGCAATGCCCCTTAGCGTGCTGCGACGCCTTTGCAAAATCCAAACTGCCGCAGGGGCACCTGAAGTGCCCTATCATGTAAGTCGGCTAAATAAAAGAAGCTGCCGTTCGTCAGCGGCAGGTGCTCACGGCGGTGTTGCCGATTATCTGCGTCTGGCAGCTCGGCCTAACCTGCGGCACGACCGGCGGCGGTTGCTGGACGATGATGCGATCCTGGGCACGATACTGCTGTTGCTGCTGCTGAAACTGCTGCCGCTGAACCCGGTTTTGCAACGCCTGCAGATCGTTCTGCTGGATGACTGTGTTGTTTCTGACCGTGGGATTGAGCACCTGCGCGGAAGCGGGCATCGCAAAGCCGGCGCAAACCGCTCCAGCCAGCACCACCAATGTTGATATCATCGATGAACGACGCGCACACATCCATCTATTCCTGCAAAAAAATCTCATCACACCAGATATATAGGGCTTTTGCCCGACGATGCCATGCGAGAATGCCGATCACCCTCACACCAACCGCGCCCGCTCAAGGGCTGCCACCCGCGCTGACTGCGTGTTTCCGGCAAGGAAGAAGGGTCGGTTGCAGGTTTCAACTTTTTTCCACCAAGGAGTGGGAGATCGAAGGCCGCTTCGGCGCGGCGGAGAATCTGCTGGCACCCCCGCATTGCACTTGACGGAGGCGATCGATTCGCCGCTCTATCGGGTCGGCGCCGGCCTCGAGCTGAATTGCGTCGATGGCGTCATCATGTCCGTCAGATATAATGGCGCCTTCGGGGAAACGGTCAAACAGAATGCA
The DNA here is from genome assembly GCF_006442875.1 of Mesorhizobium sp. B2-3-15. Taxonomy (NCBI): domain Bacteria; kingdom Pseudomonadati; phylum Pseudomonadota; class Alphaproteobacteria; order Hyphomicrobiales; family Phyllobacteriaceae; genus Mesorhizobium; species Mesorhizobium sp. B2-3-15. The sequence goes on from NZ_VFVO01000006.1 coordinate 128,856, forward strand.
GTCAGCGCGTCTTTCAAGGTCAGTTTCTAGGCTGGCTCGAGGCGGAGCCGGGCGGGAGAGATGTTGATGAGGAAATACGCGTATTTTGCAGCAGTGCTGGGTGCTGCCTGCATCGCAGGCCTGCCGGCCATGACGGCGCAAACCAAGGGCGACAAGGTGGCGGCAACGCCGCCCGCCGCAGCTGACGTGCCGCAACTGCCGGGTGGTGCTTCGGCCTTGTCCGAAACCCATGGCGACTGGACGGTCAATTGCCAGATATCGGGCACGAACAAGGTCTGCAGCCTGTCGCACCAGCAGTTCAACAAGCAAAGCAACCAACGACTTTTGGCGATCGAGCTGTCGAGCAAGACCGGCGAGGATGCGACCGGAACGCTTGCCCTGCCTTTCGGTCTGGCGCTTGCCAAGGGTGTCGCGCTGACCATCGACGATCAGAAGCTCGACGGCAGCCTGCCGTTCAGCACCTGCCAGGTGGTCGGCTGCCTGGTGCCGGTGGCGTTCGATGCCAATGTCACGCCGCTGCTCAAGAACGGCACCACGCTCAAGATCGATGCGTTCGCGGCCGATACGGGGCAAGTCATAAGCTTTTCCATCCCGCTCAATGGCTTCGGCGGTGCGCTTGCCCGCACGGCGGAGCTTTTGGCCAACTGACGGCTTGGCTCACCGCAAGCGACAGGATGTTGGCGGCAAACGCTTCCGCCGGCACTTGTCAGACGACGATGATTTTCAACCGCTCGGCGATGAGCGCGGCAAGCCGTGCCGCTACCTCGTCCTTGGTCATTTCAGGCCATTCCTCGACGCCGGCCTTCGACACGATCCGCACCCGGTTGCGATCACCCCCCATCACGCCTGAAGGACCGATGCCGCTTTGGTGCGACACATCGTTGGCGACGATGAGATCGGCCCCTTTCTTCGTGAGCTTGGCCTCGGCGTTGCGCAAGAGATCCTGCGTCTCGGCGGCAAAGCCGACGACTAGGCCTGGTCGCTGCTTGTGATGGCCGACACCCGCCAGGATGTCGGAGTTTTCGACCATGCGCAGCACCGGCGGGCCTTCGCCCGCGACCTTCTTGATCTTCTCACCGGCTGAATTCTCGGTGCGCCAGTCGGCAACGGCGGCGACGAACACCGCGGCGTCGGCGGGCAGAAGCTGTTCCACCGCGTCGCGCATCTCCTGCGCCCGTTCGACATGGAGGGTCTTCACTCCGGCCGGATCGGCGATGGTGACGGGACCGGAGACGAGGCGCACATCGGCGCCGAGCCTTGCCAGTGCCGCGGCGATGGCGTGGCCCTGCTTGCCGGACGAGCGGTTCGCGATATAGCGCACCGGGTCGATCGGCTCGTGCGTCGGGCCTGACGTGACGATGATCTTGCGCCCCGCCAGTGGCCTGGGGCCGGCATCGAGCAGCGCCTCGACCGCGGCGACGATCTCAAGCGGTTCGGCCATGCGGCCTTCGCCGGCCTCATTGCTCTCAGCCATCTCACCCTTGGCAGGGCCGACGAAGGTGATGCCGTCCTTGCCCAAGCTCGCGCGGTTGCGGCGGGTGGCGGGATGCGACCACATCCTGGGGTTCATCGCCGGGGCCATCAGCACCGGCTTGTCGGTGGCGATGAGCACGGTCGAGGCCAGATCGCTGGCATGGCCATTGGCGAGCTTGGCCATCAGGTCGGCAGTGGCGGGCGCCACCACCAGGAGGTCCGCCTCGCGCGACAGCCTGATGTGGCCGACATCGTGCTCATCATTGCGGTCGAACAGGTCAGTGAAGACATGGTCGGCGGAGAGCGCGCCGACCGACAGCGTGGTGACGAACTCCTGCGCCGCCGATGTCATGACGACGCGCACCGCCGCGCCGCGCTCGCGCAGCCGGCGAATGAGATCGAGCGCCTTGTAAGCGGCGATGCCGCCGCCGATGATAAGCAGGATGCGCCTGTTGGAAAGCGTGCCTCGCGGCAAGCTCTTGCCTGCTAATGCTGACGCCGGGGTCGGGGTGCCTTGCGAGGTGGCCAGTTCGTGCAGCGCTTTCTCGATCTGGTCGAGACGGCCAACAGGGCCGACCTGGCTGTCGACGGCGGCCCGGATCATCACCCGCGCCTGTTCTTCCATGGAGCGATCGTTTTCCGCGGCCAGCCGGCGCAGCAACTCCTTGACCTCATCGTCCAGGTTGCGGATCGTGATGCTGGCCATGTGATTGCACTCTACTCATCCCGCTTGATGGCGATGATAGCAATGCAATCAAATTGCCGCAAGCAGCTGGCTTGCCGCGAATACGGGCCTAATGAAGCTGCCAGGCAATGTAGACCAGCGTCAGCGCGATCACCCATAATGCGACACGGCCGGAACGGCTGTAGCGCGCTTCGGCCTTGCCTATGGCGCGGGCGGTCGCCTCATCGAAGCGCAGGCCGTGCTCGGCCATCAGGTCGATCTCTCGCGACAGCCGTTCCGTACGGGCCGCGAGTTCCGGCGCCTGGCGGATCAGCGTCAGTATTGCCTTGCCGCCGTCGCGCGCGTCGGCCAGCAGGCCGCGCGGCCCGAGGTTCCCGGCTATCCAGCCGCCGACCACCGGTTCGGCGGTCTTCCACATGTTGAAAGCCGGATCGAGCGTGCGCGCCACGCCCTCGACAACCACCATGGTCTTCTGCAGCAGGATCAATTCCGGCCGTGTCGCCATGTCGAAGAGTTCGGTCACCTCGAACAGCAGCGTCAGAAGCTTGGCCATCGAAATGGTTTCGGCGGGTTGGCCATGGATCGGCTCGCCGATGGCGCGGATCGCCTGCGCGAAGGCAGAGACATTGTGCTGGCGCGGCACATAGCCGGCCTCGAAATGCACCTCGGCGACGCGCAGATAGTCGCGTGTGATGAAGCCGTAGAGGATCTCCGCGAGGAAGCGGCGCTCCTTCTTGCCGAGGCGCCCGGCAATGCCGAGATCGACGGCGACGATGGTGCCGTTCGCCTCGACGAACAGATTGCCCGGATGCATGTCGGCGTGGAAGAAGCCGTCGCGCAGCGTATGGCGCAGGAAGGACTGGATGAGGTTGGTGGCGATTGCCTTCAGGTCATGGCCGGCGCTTTGCAGGCCGGCGATGTCGTTCATCTTGACGCCGTCGACCCATTCCATGGTCAGCACGTCGCGGCCGGTGCGTTCCCAGTCCACCGAAGGGACGCGAAAGCCAGGGTCTTCCCTGGTGCTTTGGCCAAGTTCCGAGAGCGCGGCCGCCTCGAGGCGCAGGTCCATCTCGATCCTGGTGGTCTGCGCCAGCGTCTCGGTCACCTCGACCGGCCTCAGCCGGCGCGACGACGGTATGTATTTCTCCTGCAGGCGGGCGGCGAGGAAATAGCTTTCGAGGTCCTGGAAGAAGCGGCGGCGCACGCCCGGCCGGATGACCTTGACCGCTACCTTCCTGGCGACGCCACCATCGACGGTTTCAGCGGCATGGACCTGAGCGATGGAAGCCGCGGCGACCGGGTCGCCGAATTGCTTATAAAGATCGCCGAGTTTGCGCCCGAGCGAGGCTTCGATGGCGGCGACCGCTTCGGCCGTCGGGAAGGTGTGCATCTTGTCCTGCAGCATGGCGAGATCGAGCGCCATGTCGTTGCCGACGACATCGGGCCGCGTCGCCAGGAACTGGCCAAGCTTGACGTAGGATGGGCCGAGCCGGACCACCGCCTTGGCCAGCCGATCGCTGCGCTCATAGGCGAGCGCGCGGCGGCGGGTGAACAGCCGCGCCAGCCGCCAGCCGAATTTCGGCAGGCCGGATAGTTCCTCGCCGGGCAAGGCGGCAACGACGCCCTCGCGCACCAGCACCCAACCGGCCCGTACGAGCCGGAACGCCGCGCTGACGGTGCTCATGGCCACGTCCGCCCTACCGGTTCATCGAACTGGCGCAAGGCTCGTCGCGTGAGGAAGATCGGCGACGGCTTCAAAGCTTCCAGCCCGAATGCAGGGCCGCTATGCCGCCGGAATAGTTGCGGAAGGAGACGCGGTCGAAGCCGGCCCGAGAAATCATCGCCGCGAAGTTTTGCTGATTGGGGAATTTTGCGATCGATTCGACCAGATAGGAATAGGGCTCGCCGTCCCCGGTGACCAACTTGCCGATCCTGGGGATGGCATTGAACGACCAGGCTTCGTAGACCTTGTCGAGCAGCGGCATCTCGACCTCGGAGAACTCCAGGCACAGGAGACGGCCGCCGGGCTTCAGCACGCGCAATGCCTCGCCCAGGGCCACGTCGATATGCGGGACATTTCGAATGCCGAACGCGATGGTGTAGGCGTCGAAGCTGGCGTCGGGGAAGGGCAGTTCCTCGGCATTGGCCTCGACGAAATCGGTGTTGCCGGACAATCCCTTCTTATCGGCCCTGTCGCGCCCGACGGCGAGCATCGAGCCATTGATGTCGAGCACGGTGGCATGGGCATGGCCATGGCTGGCATCGACGATGCGAAAGGCGATGTCGCCGGTACCGCCGGCAACGTCGAGCACGCGCCAGCCCGCGCGCTTGGGCGGATTGAGCCAGGCGACCATGGCATCCTTCCACAGCCGGTGCAGGCCAGCAGACATCAAATCGTTCATCAGGTCGTAGCGGTCAGCGACCTTGTGGAAAACATCGTTGACCAGGGATTGCTTCTCGCCTTTCCCTACACGCTTGAAACCATAGGAGGTTTCCATGCCGCCGGCGGCCGTGGTTCTCTCAACTGACATTTTTTTGATCCGTCATAAAACCGGCGGGACCATAGCCGATCGATGATGCGGGCGCTATTGTTTAAGGCGCGGTGTTCAGCCGCGCTTCCAGGTGGTGGGTTTCAAGACCTGGACTGACCGACGGGATGTTTGAATGCCTCTGAAAGCGGAACTGCACTGCCACATCGAAGGGGCAGCGGCGCCCGATCTCGTCATTCGCCAAGCGCAGAAATACGGCAAGGACACCTCGCCTTATATCCAGAACGGTTCTTTCGTCTGGCACGATTTCACCTCCTTTCTCGCCGCCTATGACTTCTCCGCCGACCTGTTCCGGACCGAGGAGGATTATGCGCGGCTGGCCGACCACTATCTGACCAGCCTGGCCCGCGATGGCGCCATCTACTCCGAGGTGTTCACCTCGCCCGACCACGCGACGAAAGCCGGGCTGTCACCCAAGGCCTACACCGATGCGCTCGGCGAAGGCATGCTGCGCGCCAAGGCAAAAACCGGCATCGAGGGGCGTATGATCGTCACCGGCGTGCGCCATGTCGGTGTCGAGTCGATAGAGCGCGCGGCACGCTTCGCGGCGCGCTGTGGCCATCCGCTGGTCACCGGGTTCGGCGTCGCCGGCGATGAGCGCATGGGCGAGATGGAGGACTATGTCAGGGCTTTCGAGATCGCGCGCGAGGCCGGGCTCGGCATCACCGTCCATGCCGGCGAACTGACGGGCTGGGAAACCGTCCAGGCGGCACTCGACCATATCCGCCCGTCGCGCATCGGCCATGGCGTGCGCGCCATCGAAAACCCCGACCTTGTCCGGCGTATCGCCGACCAGGGCGTCGTGCTGGAATGCTGCCCCGGCTCCAATATCGCCCTCAAGGTGTTCGACAGTTTCGCCGACCATCCCTTTCCCGCCCTGCGGGCGGCCGGCTGCAAGGTGACGCTCAACTCCGACGACCCGCCCTATTTCTGGACCTCGCTGAAGCGCGAATACGATATCGCCGCCGAACATTTCTCGATGAGCGAAAAGGCGCTTGCCGCCGTCACCAGAACCGCCATCGAAGCCGCCTTCGTCGACAGGAAGACCAAGACAGCGCTTCTTAGTCGGTTGGACGCGAAAGTTCGGTGAACAGTGAGTAGTCGGTAGTCGGTAGTGGCGGTGCACGCATCGAGCGGTTGAAGGCCGGCGCTTTCACTGACGCAGGGACTCGCAAATCGGCTCACTATTCACTACTCACTGTTCACCACTCACTATTCCGTCGGAGCACATCATGAAGGGCGTCACCGTCGTCGATCATCCGCTTGTCCAGCACAAGCTGACCATCATGCGCAAGAAGGAGACCTCGACGGCCGGCTTCCGGCGGTTGCTGCGTGAGATATCGCTGCTGCTCGGCTATGAGGTCACCCGCAATCTCGAGCTGACGACGACAACGATCGAAACGCCTATGGAGACGATGGAGGCTCCGACGCTGGAGGGCAAGAAGCTGGTCTTCGCCTCGGTGCTGCGCGCCGGCAACGGCTTGCTCGAAGGTTTGCTCGACCTGGTGCCGGCGGCCCGCGTCGCCCATGTCGGCCTCTACCGCGATCATGAAACGCTGGAGGCCGTCGAGTATTTCTTCAAGGCGCCGAGCGACCTCGCCGACCGACTGGTCATCGTCGTCGACCCGATGCTGGCGACAGCCAATTCGGCGATCGCGGCGATCGACAAGTTGAAAGAGCGCGGCGCCACCAACATCCGCTTCCTGTGCCTGCTGGCGGCGCCCGAAGGCATCGAGCGCTTTACCAAGGCGCATCCGGATGTTCCGGTCTTCACCGCGTCCATCGACCGCCAGCTCAACGAGAAGGGCTACATCATGCCCGGCCTTGGCGATGCCGGCGACCGCATGTACGGGACGAAGTAATACCGAGCAATGTGCTTGGTATTTTTTACCAGGCGTTTACGCAAAGACGTGGTTCAGGCGCGCGTTAAAGCGGCAAACACCACCCGGCGCTAATGATCAGCTCTTCACAAGGGCCGATCCATGCTGCGCAAGCTTCTCATTCTCAGCGCCTTTGCCGGTGCGTCGGCATCGATCCCGGTCGTCTACCAGTCGAATCCGCGAATATTCGAAAACCTGCTGAAATCGGCGGTGACGGCCAAGCCAGCGGCCGAGACGCAACCGGATGTCAGCCTGGCCTCCGTTCCCGACAAGCCGGTAGCGCCGCTGCCGACCGGCCGGAAGGTCGTGGTCGCGGCGGACGGGCGCGGACACTTCTCGTCGACCTTCAGGCTCAACGGCCGTCAAGTCGACGGCATGATCGACACCGGTGCGACGCTGGTCGCGGTCAATATGTCGACGGCACGCCGGATCGGACTGTCGCTCAATCCCTCCGATTTCAGCCACGAAGTCAACACCGCCAACGGCACCATCAAGGCAGCCGTGGTGACGATTGATCGCTTGCAGATCGGCAGCATCAGCGTCGAAGGTGTGCAGGCGATCGTACTCGACGACAGGGCACTGCGCACCAACCTGATCGGCATGAGCTTTCTCAACAGACTCGGCAAATACCAGGCCGAAAACGGCACATTGCTGCTGGTTCAGTAGGTCCACTCAGCCACGCGGCAGAATCCGCCGGATGACCGACTTGTCGGCGGCCGGCTTCGAAGCACCGATCGCATACGCTGAAAGCACGGTCGCGGCTGCCGTCTCGGCATCTAACGGTGAGCGGGCGTGGATCAGAGCCAGCGCATCTCCGGCGTGTACTTCCGCGCCTATGGGCAGCAGCCTGGTGATGCCGACCGAGGGGTCGATCCTGTCCTCGGGCCGGGTGCGCCCGCCGCCCAGGCCGACGACCGCGAGACCGATGTCGCGGGTGGCGATGCCAGTGACGAACCCCTCCGACGTCGCCTTCACCGCGATTTCCGTTGCTGCTTCCGACAGATATTTCTCTGGCTTCTCGATGAAATCGGCGGGGCCGCCAAGCACCGTCACCATGCGCGCGAAGGTGGCGGCGGCGCGGCCGCTGGCGAGCGTCTCGGTGGCGCGGCGCATGCCGTCCTGGTTCGACGACACCAGTCCCGCCGACTGCAGCATTTCGGCGGCCAGCGCCAGCGTCACGTCCTCCAGCCGCCGGTCGCGCAGGCGGCCGGTCAGGAAATCGACGGCATTGCGCACCTCGACGGCATTGCCGGCGGCGGAGGCAAGCGGTTCGTTCATGCCGGTGATCAGTGCCGAGACTTTCAGTCCGGCGCCGCTGGCGACCTCGACGAGGCTGTTGGCAAGCGCGGTCGCATCCCGGGATTTCTCCATGAAGGCGCCATTGCCGACCTTGACGTCGAGCACCAGCGATTGCAGGCCCGCCGCGAGCTTCTTCGACAGGATCGATGCGGTGATCAGCGGCACGGACTCCACGGTTCCTGTCACGTCGCGGATGGCGTAGAGCCGGCGATCGGCAGGTGCCAGGTCGGCGGTCTGGCCGATGATGGCGCAGCCGGTTTCCAGCACGGCTTTGCGGAACAGCGTGATGTCGGGTTGGCTGATATAGCCGGGAATGGCATCCATCTTGTCCAGCGTGCCGCCGGTATGGCCGAGGCCACGGCCCGAGATCATCGGCACATAGGCACCGCAGGCGGCAACGATCGGCGCCAGCATCAGCGAGACATTGTCGCCGACACCGCCCGTCGAATGCTTGTCGGTGACAGGGCCTGGCAAATCCGACCAGTCGAGCACGTCGCCGGAATCGCGCATGGCCAGCGTCATCGCCACCGCCTCGTCGCGGTTCATGCCGTTGAAGAACACCGCCATGGCAAAGGCCGCGGCCTGGCCGTCGGTGACGGTACCGGACGTCACGCCGTCGATGAAGGCGGCGATCTCGTGAGGCGCCAGCCTGTGGCCGTCGCGCTTGTGACGGATGATTTCCTGTGGAAGCATCAGCTCTCCAGCAGCCCGTCACGGAACACGCGCTGCAGCACCGTTGCCAGCCGCGATCCGCCAACCGGCGCCATGTCCTTGGTTTCCTGGTGCGAAAGCTCGGCTCCGGTCATGCCGGCGGCCAAATTGGTGATGACCGAACAGGCAGCGACGCGAAGGCCGAGGAAACGCGCGAGAATCACTTCCGGCACGGTCGACATGCCGACGGCGTTGGCGCCCATGATGCGCGCCATGCGGATTTCGGCCGGCGTCTCGAAGCAGGGGCCCGAGAACCACATGTAGACGCCCTTGTGAAGCGCAGTGCCGGTCGCCTTCGCCGCGCCTTCGATCGCGTCGCGGATGCCGGCATCATAAGCTCCGGTGAGGCCGACGAAACGGCGGTCGCTGGGCTCGCCGATCAGCGGGTTGGTGCCGGAGAAGTTGATATGATCGGTGAGCAGCATCACCGAACCCGGCGGCATATCCGGATCGACCGAGCCGGCCGCGTTGGTGAGGATCAGTTTCGTGATGCCGATGCCGGCGAGCACTTCCAGCACCGGACGCATCGCCGCGGCGTTCCCATGCTCATAGTAGTGGGCGCGGCCGGACAGCATGAGCACGGGAACGCCGGCAAACAGCCCGGCGACCACTTGGCCGGCGTGGCCGCTGACACCGCTCCTGGGGAAGCCGGGCAGGTCGGCATAGGAGACGCGGATCGGATTCTCGATCCGGTCGACCAGGCCGCCCAGGCCCGAACCCAGCACAAGCGCGGTCGACGGCGCCAGGCCGTCCAGCCTTTCGATAAGGTGGTCGACCGTTTTTTGCGTCATATCAGCCAGCTCTTCATTTCAGGATGTCGCCGCGGAAGCCGTAGGGCAGCATGTCGCCCATGGTCACGGTTTCGGCCACGCCGGTGTTGTCGCAGAGATAGAGCTTCGTTTCCGGGCGGCAGAATTCGGCCAGTCGCTGGCGGCAGCCGCCGCAAGGCGAGCATTTGGCCATGCGTTCGGCAAGGACGGCGATTTCAACGATCTTGCCGCCGCCGCCCATGATATAATGGCCAAGCGCGGTGGTCTCGGCGCACCAGCCTTCCGGATAGGAGGCGACCTCGACATTGGCGCCGGTGAAGACGCGTCCGTCCTCGGTGCGTATGGCGGCACCCACCGGGAACTTGGAATAGGGCGCATAAGCCTTGGCCATGGCGGCCTTGGCCGCTTCGAACAGATCATGCGACATTCAGGTGTTCTCTCCGATGATCGTGTCCAAAACCCGGCGCTTCGTCTGCGCCGAACTGTCGACCTTTAGCGTTCCTTGACATAGGGCACGCCGCCGGCGCGCGGCGGGATGGCCTTGCCGATGAAGCCGGCAAGCAGGACGACGGTGAGGATATAGGGCAGGGCCTGCATGAACTGCACCGACACCTTGCCGACAATGGGCAGCGGCGTTCCCTGCAGGCGGATCGACGCCGCGTCGAGGAAACCGAACAGCAGACAGGCGAACATGGCGTTGACCGGCTTCCATTTGGCGAAGATCAGCGCGGCCAGCGCAATGTAGCCCTTGCCCGCGGTCATGTCCTTCACGAAGCCGCCATTCTGCACCATCGAAAGATAGGCGCCTGCAAATCCGGTCAGGATGCCCGTGCAGATCAGCGCGCGATAGCGCAGCCAGGCGACCGAGATGCCGGCGGTGTCGACCGCGGCCGGATTCTCGCCGACCGCGCGCAGCCTGAGGCCAAAACGCGTGCGAAACAGCACCCACCAGGTGAACGGCACCATCGCAAAGGCGAAATAGACGAGGATCGAATGGCCGGAGATCAGTTCGGCATAGATCGGACCGATGATCGGCACGCCCCTGATTGCATCGGCGCCGGGCCAGATGATCGCCTCGAATCGTTCGCCCGGTTGCAGCGCCGGCGTGCGGCCACCCTGCTGGAACCATGCCTGGCCAAGAATGATGGTCGATCCAGCGGCGACGAAGTTGATCGCAACGCCCGAAACGATCTGGTTGCCGCGATGGGTGATCGAGGCAAAGCCGTGCACCAAAGCGAAGGCGACAGAGATCAGGATCGCCATGCCGAGACCGATAAGCGCCGAATGGAACACGGAAGCCGCGGCAGCACCCGCGAAGGCGCCGACCAGCATCTTGCCTTCGAGGCCGATGTCGAAAATGCCGGCCCGCTCCGAATAGAGGCCGGCGAGGCAGGCAAGCAGCAGCGGCACCGACAGGCGGATGGTAGAGTCCAGCACCTGGATGATCGCGTTGAAGATATCCATCTCAGGCGCCCTTCCCGTTGACAGCCTGCATGCCCACCGATTTCGGGCTGAACGAGGCGAACAGAGCCTGGATATAGGGCCTGAACATATGCTCCAGCGCGCCGGCGAAGAGGATGACCAATCCTTGAATGATGACGATCATGTCGCGGCTGATTGCCGGCATCTCGAAGGCGAGTTCGGCGCCGCCCTGGTAAAGCATGCCGAACAGGATCGCCGCCAGCACGATGCCGACCGGATGCAGGCGGCCCATCAGCGCCACGGCGATGCCGACGAAACCGGCGCCCGAAACGAAGTCGATCGCGACATTGTGCTGGTCGCCCATCACAGGGTTGAGCGCCATCATGCCGGCCAGCGCGCCCGAGATCATCATCGCTGTGATGATGATGCGCGTTTCCGAAATACCGGCATAGCGGGCCGCCTTCGGGCTGTGGCCATAGGTGCGCATCTCATAGCCGAGCTTGGTGCGCCAGATCAGCAGCCAGACCAGGAAAGCCATCACCAGCGCCAGCAGGAAGCAGATGTTGAGCGGGGCCGAGCGGATCTTGGCGCCGAACAATTCGATGATCCAGTTCAGTTTCGGCAGCTCCGCACCGGCGAGGAAGTTGCGCGTCTGCGGCGCCTGCGACCCTGCCGGCTTCAGCGGACCGACCAGCAGGTAGACCATGATCGAGGCGGCGATGAAGTTGAACATGATTGTCGTGATGACGATGTGCGAGCCGCGCTTGGCCTGCAGGTAGGCGGGGATCAACGCCCACAATGCGCCCACGAGCGCCGAAGCGACGATTGCCAGCGGAAATGTCAGCCACCAGGGCAGTGTGCTGTCGAAGGAAAGGCAGACGATGGCGATGCCGAGGCCAGCGATGTAGGCCTGTCCCTCGGTACCGATGTTGAACAGGCCGCAATGCGCCGCCACCGCCACCGAAAGCCCGGTGAATATGAAGGTCGTGGCGTAGAAGAGGGTGAAGGCGATGCCGGTGCCCTTGCCGAAGGCGCCTTCGACCAGGATGACGGCGGCACGGAAGGGGTTTTCGCCGACGAGCATGACGACGAAGCCAGCGACGATGAAGGCGACCGACAGGTTGATCAGCGGGATCAGCCCGTAGTCGGCCCAGGCCGGCAATTTGGCGTAAGGCGTGCTCATTGCGCCGCCTCCCGATGCTCGACACCGGCCATCAGCAGGCCAAGCTCGCCTTCGGTCGCGTCGGGGCCGCGCTCGCCGACGACCCGGCCGGCAAACATCACCAGGATGCGGTCGGAGAGCGAGCGGATCTCGTCTAGCTCGACCGAGACCACCAGCACCGCCTTACCCTGGTCGCGCATGGCGATCAGGCGCTTGTGGATGAACTCGATGGCGCCGACGTCGACGCCCCGCGTCGGCTGGCCGACGATCAGCACGCCGGGGTCCTGCTCGATTTCACGCGCGAGCACGATCTTCTGCTGGTTGCCGCCGGAAAAATTGGCCGTCTTCAGGCGCGGATTGCCGGGACGAATGTCGTATTTCTCGATCTTGTCCCTGGCATCGGCCATGATGGCATCGATGTTGAGAAACGGTCCCCTGAGGTAACGGGGATCGTCGTGGTAGCCGAGGATGGAATTCTCGTTCTCCTCGAAGGCCAGCACCAGCCCGACATGGTGGCGGTCTTCCGGTACGTGGGCGAGGCCACGGTCGCGCAATTCGCCGGGATCGGCCTTGCCGGTGAGATCGATCGGCTTGCCGTCGAGCGTCACGGAACCGGAAACGGCGTGCCTGATGCCGGAAATCGCCTCAAGCAACTCGGATTGCCCGTTGCCGGCAACGCCGGCGATGCCGACGATCTCGCCGGCGCGCAAATCGAAGGAGACGTCGTCGACCATGGTGACGCCACGGGAATCCCTGACCGTCAGGTTCTTGACCGCGAGCTTGACGGCACCGGCCTCGGCTTCGCCCTTTTCGACCCTCAAGAGGACACGCCGCCCGACCATCAGTTCGGCCAGTTCCTCGACGGTGGTTTTCCTGGTCTCCCGGGTCGCCACCATCGTGCCCTGACGCATCACCGACACGGTGTCGGTGATGGCCATGATCTCGCGCAGCTTGTGGGTGATCAGCACCACCGTCTTTCCCTGTTCCTTCAACTGCCTGAGGATGCGGAACAGGTGGTCGGCCTCGGCCGGCGTCAAAACGCCCGTCGGCTCGTCGAGGATCAGGATTTCGGCGCCGCGATAAAGCGCCTTCAGGATTTCCACACGCTGCTGCAGGCCGACCGGCAGTTCTTCGATGATCGCATCGGGATCGACGTCCAGCCCGTATTCGCGCTCCAGCCGGTCAAGCTCGGAGCGCGCCTTGGCGATGCTGCTCTTCAGAAGCGCATCGGTTTCGGCGCCGAGGATGATGTTCTCCAGCACCGAGAAATTGTCGACCAGCATGAAATGCTGGTGCACCATGCCGATGCCGAGCGCGATCGCGTCGTTGGGTGTCTTGATCGATGCCGGCTTGCCGCCGACGCGGATCTCGCCGCTGTCGGCCTGGTAGAAACCGTAGAGGATCGACATCAGCGTCGACTTGCCGGCGCCGTTCTCGCCGACGATGCCGTGGATGGTGCCGCGCGCGATCTCCAGATTGATGTCGCGGTTGGCGCGCACCGCGCCGAAACTCTTGTTGATGCCGATCAGTTCGATTGCGGCTTGCGCCATGCAGCCTGTCCCACTCTTATTTTTTTATCGCTTGGTCAAAACGCCTAGCATGGCGCTCCGCCCATGCCAATTGTCCGGAGCAGCATCCACTCTCGACAAATCCCCGCGCGCTTGTCAATTTCGAACGTGGCCGAAGCTCTCACATTCGCTACTATGGCGAGGTCGATTTGACGTTGCGGCGCAAGGTGTCGCGGTACAAACTGGGGACTTTGCATGATCATGCCCGCCGACCGGCTGACGACGCTGGAAATCCGCGCAGCGGAGCAGGAGAAGACCATCGAGGAACTGTCGGGCCAGATCGCCGAGCAGTGGAAGGTGATCGACCGCATGCAGCGCAAGCTTGATGCGCTGACAGACCGCTTCCTCGCGCTTGAAGAGCAGGCGGCACCGGATGTGCGGTGACCAAGCCGCCACACTGGTGAGGAGAGGGGGAGGGCACGGATCATGGCCGGTGAGAGCGACCGTATCGCAAGGGCCGGCGACTATGTGCTGGGCCTGATGAACGATGCCGAGCGCGAGCGGGCCGAGCGCGATCTCGAGATCGACCCTGCGTTCCGCGACGCGGTGGTGCAGCTGGCCGAGCGCATGCATGTCTTCGATCGCGCCGAAAAACCAGCCGGCGTCAATCATTGGGAACTGGTTACGCAGCGACTCGCCGAATTGCCGCAGATGCGAGGCGTTGGCTTGGGCGGCAACGATGCCAAGTCGCCGACAGTGATCCGAAGCCTGTCCCGACAGCCGTACGGCGTTGGCGTGCATTCGCTCGGCGGTAGGCGTGGACTTGTCGTCATGGCCGGGCTGATTGCGGCCTTCGCGCTCGGCTATCTCCTGGGCACATTGTGATCGAGCCGGCGCGACATCAGCATCATCGTTTCGCCGTCCTGTTCGCACAGCTCGATCGCGTCCCAGCCGAGCGCCACGTAGAACTCGCGCGCTTGCCAAGTGTAGAGGTAGAGCGTCTCGACGCCGGCTGACGCCGCATGCGCTTCGATCGCCTTGACCAGCGCGGTGCCGGTTCCCTTGCCTCGATGGCCGGCATCGACGACAAGCCCGGCCAGCCACGGTGTCAGATCATGCGCCGGTTCCAGTTCGTGGCGGACCAGCAGGCAGGTGCCTATCGGCACATCGTTCACACGGGCAACCAGAGCCTTTTCGAGGCCGTCGCTGGTCAGCAGGTTGCGGAGCCCTGCCGCATCCTCTTCCAGCGTCCTTCCGTGCCCTCGAAGAAGGCGGCAATCCGCAGTCGCGCGACGACTTCGATGTCATGCCCGCGGATGGGTTCGATCGTTGGCTGCATTCCTCGCTCCATGCCTGCTTCGTTCGATCGGCAAAAGCAAAACCGCCGGGCTTTCGCCCGGCGGTTGCAGATCATGGCCGTACGGTGCCGCCGATCAATAGGGGCAGGCGTTGTCGGCGGTGTAGTCGTGCACCTTGACAGTACCGGCGATGATGTCGGCCTTGGCTTTTTCGACGGCCGCCTTCATTTCGTCGGTCACCAGTGCCTTGTTGTTGTCGTCCATGGCGTAGTCGACGCCGCCTTCCTTGAGGCCGAGATTCTCGACGCCACCCTTGAAGGTGCCGTTCTTGCCATCCATGAAGGCGGTGTAGACGGCAACGTCGACGCGCTTCAGCATCGAGGTCAGCACCTTGCCGGGCTGCAGGCCGTTCTGGTTGGAATCGACGCCGATGCCGAGCTTGCCGGCATCGGCCGCCGCCTGCAGCACACCAACGCCGGTGCCGCCGGCGGCCGCGTAAACCACGTCGGCGCCCTGGTCGATCTGCGTCTTGGCGATCTCGCCACCCTTGGCCGGATCGTTCCACGCCGCCGGCGTATCGCCAGTCATGTTCTGGATGACGTCGGTCGCGCCAGCGGACTTGGCGCCGCCGACATAGCCGCATTCGAACTTGCGGATCAGCGGGATGTCCATGCCGCCGACGAAGGCAACCTTCTTCGACTTCGACGCCATCGCGGCCATGATGCCGACGAGATAGGAGCCTTCATTCTCCTTGAACACCAGCGAGCGGACATTGGGCAGGTCAACCGCATCGTCGATGATGGCGAAGTTGAGGTCCGGGTATTCGGCCGCGACCTTCTTCAGCGCATCCTCCCAGGCAAAGCCGGCCATGACGATCGGGTTGTGGCCGTCCTCGGCGAAGCGGCGCAGCGCCTGCTCGCGCTGCGAGGCGTTGGACACTTCGAACTCGACATAGGCGACGCCGGTCTCGGTCTTGAATTTTTCGGCGCCATGGTAGGCAGCCTCATTGAAGGATTTGTCGAACTTGCCGCCGAGATCATAGAGGATGGCCGGCTGGACATCCGCGGCGAAAGCCGGAAGAACCATTGCGGTTGCGGCCAGGAGGCCGAGAACGATACGTTTCATGTGATCCACACCCTGTCGGTTATTTTTTCCGTTGCACACCGCCTGCCTGCCCGGTTCTCCGGCAAGCAAACGACGTTAGCCAGGAGTGTATTGCCCTCCCGCTCCCGGGCAATCTGGCACGGCCCGAAACAAAATTCACGCGGAATTTTGACCTTTTGGAAAAGCGTGCCACGGGCAAGCCACGCCGCGATCCGATCTTGCGTGCAAGCTTTCAGCAGCCGGCCGGAATGGTGCGGGAGATGGGTTCAGTTGGCGGCGAACTGTCCTGTGCGCCGCTGCCGCCGATAGCCGATGGCGTACAGCAGCAAGGCCAGCACCGCGAAGACGGCAAAGCCCGGCTGGTTGAGCACCCAGGCGATGACCGTGTCCCACAGCAGCGGACTGGCCTTGGCGCGCACGAAGGTTTCGAAGGCGGCCCGCGTGTCCGGCGAGACGGCCAGCCAACTGGCGTTGAGCGGGGTCAGCACAAGGGCCGAAGCCGCCACCGTGCGCGTCGTGTCGAGCACCGCCATGATGACGGAAACCGATAGCGCGACCATGGCCGCAAGACGAAAGACGAAGCGAAACATCAAGGCTCTCCCCCGGTTCCCCCTGGACGCTGACCAGAAGACCGCCGGCACATGTCCGAAACAGAAATAGAATGCGTGCGGTTCAGCTGCAATCGCGATACGCGAATTTAAGGCCCGCGCTTTTCTGGGCCCTATGCGACCGGCTCGCGCCTGGGGCGGTGAACGAGCCAGACGGCAAGAATGCCTCCGGCAATGGCGCCGACCACCAGCCCGGCCAATCCGATGAAGGCGGCAAAGTAGCCGCAGCCGCCCTCGAAGCAACTGACCTCGGCGACATCGGCGATCACCGAGCCAGCCAGGAAGCCGCCAACCGCGCCAATGATCGCGCCCAGGACGATGCCGAGCAAGGCAGCCACGATGGAAACGAAGACCGACGGCGCTTCGATCAGCGACCTGGCATAGACGCCCTCGGCGCCGGACCCACGGCGCAGCAGATAGATGCAGAGCAGGCCGATGGCGATTTCGACGCCGCCGATAAGCAGGCTCCTGGCGGAAAAGACGAAATCGGGCACGGCGAGCACATAGGCCTGCCTCGCCAGCACCCAGGCGATGGTCGCCACCTGCCAGATGATGAACTGGCGCGGGAAGCGCGCCGAGCGGCCAAAGGCAAGGCCGAGCAAATAAAGCCCCCACAGGATGGTGATGACGTCGACGGCAAGCCCGCCAAGGAGGAAATAGAAAATCCTGTCCGGCAGGCCGGAATTGCCGGTCAGCCACCAGGCGGAGGCCAGGCCGTAGACCGACCACGCCATGACGAAGATGAGCCAGCCCACCGGCACGTAGGACAGCCCGCTGTCCGGGCGCCCGATTGGCGCCTGCCCCGGCATCCCGCCGCCCGGTTGTTCACTGCCTGATGTCATGCCCGGACGATGCCCCCCCGCAAAGCCTCCGTTTCACTCGACAGGTGGCCCGCGACGAAGTCAAGCGCGGCCGGCCTTGCGGGCTCGCCTGTGCACATCATTCGGGGCGTCGGCACCTCGAAACGGATGCCGCGGCGGCCTCGCGAAGCGCTGTGTGGCCGGCAAAGCGAATAGACTGTCGTTATGGCTTGGCATTCGGCGCGGGATCGACTAGATGAGCCCCGCGCCTGTTGCTTTGACGGCTCAGGTGCCGGGGAGAGGTGTCCGCTGGTTGGCGGCACCCATAGCGCGGAAATCGCTACTCCTCCCTGAAGGGACTGCATTGTCCCCAACCCGCGCGGCGAAACCGGCCGTCGCGAAAAATGCAAGGACGGAGAGGTGGCCGAGTGGTTGAAGGCGCACGCCTGGAAAGTGTGTTTACGGGAGACCGTAACGCGGGTTCGAATCCCGCTCTCTCCGCCAGCTTCCCTTTTCGCCGGGCGCCTCTGGGTGCAGTCTAGCATACTAGCATCTCGACTATCGAACCTTAATCCGTCTTCTCGCCGGTCCGACGGAGTAGCAGCCATGGCCGGTGGATCAGGATGCAAGATTTCCGGCGCACTCAGGCGTGCGTTTCGCAAACGGTCCTGTTTGCTCCGGAACCTCCCAGCTCGCGATGCGTTACCCGGCGTCTCATCATAGATCCCCGCCAGGATTTTCTCCGAGAACCGCGTCCAATCAGGAGCCCGCTTCATGTATGACAAGCTGTTTCATTCGCCCGTCGCACTGACCGTCGGTCTCGGCTTCAAGCGCGAAATCGCCTCGCTGGCCGAAATGCACGATTTCCTGACCAACTGGACGACCTCCCGACGTGGTCCGCTTTATCGCAATGCCGTCGAGGCGTGCAGCCTGGCCTTGGAAGGCTGCATCACGAGGGACGAGGCGCGCCATGCGCTTGTTGAATTCGCGGAAGCCACCGGTATTCTCTGGCCCGAGATCGAGCCGGTCATCGTGGCGAGGGCCGTCGCACGCGGCCATGGCGGCTACGCCGCCTGATCGTTCGAGCTGTCATTGCGATGGCCGGTTCGTACGGCCGCTCCCCCGAAAGCCCGGCTTGGCCCTCCGAGCCCGGCTTTTCCGTTCCATCTTGCGGAGGGTCCGCAGACCAGGCCGCGGTCAATCGCACCAACTCGATGAGATGACGAGCGATGCTTCGAAGACATGGCGCCCGCTCTCGTCCCGCACCTTCACGGTGATGGCCGTTCGGTCGTTTTCGATCATCTCGTCGCGAATGATGTCGGGCAGGATAAGGATTGCCTCGCGCCGCAGACGCTCGCGCGTATCGAACACCTGACCATGGTCATCCACCGTCAGGCCATCGCCATTGTAAAGGTCGAGAAAGTATCTGGGCATGATGCGGCCGGATCCCGAGCTGATGAAATTTCCAAAAGAGACTTGAGCGACAATTCGCGGGCTAAGCCGTTGTTCCATCAGAGATGATCTTCGTTGGCGAATAAGCGCCTTCTAACAAATGTTAATGCCCGCCGGCGCCCGACGACCTAGTGCTTCGGTAGCCGCCCCTTGCTTTCGACAGTTGGCGATCGGCTCTGAGCCCTTTCGCTGGAGATAGCGGTGCTGGAATCCCTGTATCTGAATCTCGCCCAGCACGACGCGCTTTCCGATGCCGAAAAGGCGCTGCTGGCTGAGGCCATGACTTTCGAGCGGCATTTCGCGGTCGGCCAGGATATCGTCGCATCGGGCGCGCGGCCCACCTATTCGACCCTGATCCTCGACGGTTTGGCGGCGCGCTACAAGGTGCTCGAGAATGGCGGCCGGCAGTTCACCTCGCTGCAGGTGCCTGGCGATTTCGTCGATCTCCACGCCTTCCTTCTGAAGACGATGGATCACGGCATCGTTGCCATGTCGCCCTGTCATGTCATGTTCGCCGATCACAGCCGGCTTCGCGCCATCACCGAGGAAGCGCCGCATCTGACGCGGCTGCTGTGGCTGGACACGCTGGTCGACGGCGCCATCCATCGCGAGTGGATCGTGGCGATGGGCCGCCGCTCCAAGACCTCACACCTGGCCCATCTCCTCTGTGAGCTTTTCGTACGGCTGCAGGTGGTGCAGCGCACCAACGGCATGAGCTTTCACCTGCCGCTCTCACAGGCCGAGCTGGCCGATGTGCTCGGTCTTTCCGTCGTACACATGAACCGCGTCATCGGCGCCTTGCGCAAAGTCGGCGTCGTCAACTGGGCAAATCACACGGTGACAATCCTGGATTGGCACAGGCTCCAGGAAATCGCCGAGTTCGATCCGACCTATCTCAGCCTGACGCGGGAGCCGCGGTAGAGCGTTCCCAGCAAGGCCGCAAAGCGCGGCGGCATATCCTTCCCGGCAATCCGCGTCGACAAGCTGCTCTTCGACGGCGAGCCGCGCCGGAAACCTTTATAGAATTCCTATTTCTTTCCCATCCGCCCCGTCTCGAACCTTTATGGCGATCGGGTCCATATTCACGTCGAGCAAAGCCGTCGACGCCGCCCAGTGCGGCGCGCCGTCTCACAGTATTGCCGCCCTGTCTTTGGCAGGAGACCAGTAAAAAATTGGAAGCAAGGAGAACAGAATGGACATCATTGTTCTTGGGGTCGGGGCTTTGTTCTTCGGTCTGTCCATCGTCTACGTCAAAGCTTGCGACAGGATTTAGGCTGAAGGATCGAACCATGCTTGTCGATTACATCCTCGGCGGTGGCGTGACCTTGTTCCTGCTCGCCTATCTGACATACGCCCTCATTCGTCCAGAACGCTTCTGAAGGCACGGAAAGCCACAGCCATGACACTGAACGGATGGATACAGATCCTCCTCTATTGCGGGATCCTCGTTTTGCTGGTGAAGCCGCTTGGCTTCTACATGCACCGCGTCTTCAATGGTGATCGCACGCCGCTTTCACCGGTCCTCGGCCCGCTCGAGCGCGGGCTCTACCGCATTTGCGGAACCAGCGAGCGCGAGGAGCAGCACTGGACCACCTATGCGGTGGCTCTCCTGCTGTTCAACCTGGCGGGCTTCCTGGTGCTCTATGGCCTGCAACGCCTGCAAGGCAGTCTGCCCTACAATCCGGCCGGCATGAGCGCGGTCGACCCAGCGCTCGCCTTCAATACCGCCGCCAGCTTCATGACCAACACCAACTGGCAGAACTACGGTGGTGAAAGCACGATGTCCTACCTCGTGCAGATGGTCGGGCTGACGGTCCAGAATTTCGTTTCGGCCGCCACCGGCATCGCCATTGCAATCGCGCTGATCCGCGGCTTCGCCCGGGCGTCGGGCAAATCCATCGGCAATTTCTGGGTCGATATGACGCGCGCCACACTTTATGTGCTCTTGCCGCTCTGCGTCGTGCTCACCCTGGTCTATGTCTGGCTCGGCATGCCGCAGACGCTGGGGCCTTACGTCGACGCCACGACGCTTGAGGCCGACAAGCAGACCATCGCGCTGGGGCCGGTCGCCTCGCAGGTCGCCATCAAGATGCTCGGCACCAATGGCGGCGGTTTCTTCAATGCCAACGCGGCACATCCCTTCGAGAATCCCGACGCCATCTCCAACCTGATCCAGATGCTGTCGATCTTCGTCGTCGGCGCCGCATTGACCAACGTCTTCGGCCGCATGGTCGGCAATCAGCGCCAGGGCTGGGCGATCCTCGCCTCAATGGGCGTGCTGTTCATCGTTGGCGTCGCCGTCTGCTACTGGGCGGAAGCCGCGGGCAATCCGCTGGTGCATGCGCTGGGCATCGACGGCGGCAACATGGAAGGCAAGGAGACCCGCTTCGGCATCGCGCTCTCGGCTTTGTTCGCCGTCATCACCACGGCCGCTTCCTGCGGCGCGGTCAACGCCATGCACGATAGCTTCACCGCGCTCGGCGGCATGGTTCCGCTCATCAACATGCAACTCGGCGAGGTCATCGTCGGCGGCGTCGGCGCCGGCTTCTACGGCATGCTGATGTTCATCCTGATCGCCGTCTTCGTTGCCGGCCTGATGGTCGGCCGCACGCCCGAATATCTCGGCAAGAAGATCGAGGCGAAGGAGGTCAAGATGGCGATGCTGGCCATCCTGTGCCTGCCGCTGGCGATGCTGATCTTCACGGCGACCGCGGTGGTGCTGCCGAGCGCGGTGGCGTCGATCGCCAATGGTGGGCCGCACGGCTTCTCCGAGATTCTCTACGCCTACACCTCGGCGGCGGCCAACAATGGTTCGGCTTTCGGCGGCCTCAGCGGCAACACGCCCTGGTACAACATCACGCTCGGCATCGGCATGCTGATGGGCCGCTTCCTGGTCATCATCCCGGCGCTTGCCACCGCCGGCGCGCTGGCGGCGAAGAAGACCGTCCCCGCCTCAGCCGGCACCTTCCCGACCGACGGTCCGCTGTTCGTCGGGCTGCTGGTCGGCGTCATCGTCATCGTCGGCGGCCTGACCTTCTTGCCTGCGCTCGCCGTCGGACCTGTCGTCGAGCACCTGGCGATGATCCATGGACAGACATTCTGAGGCAGACATGTCCTGGTTCAGCAACAAGCGCCGCAATATCAGGCATCGGGCCGATCCGGGGAAGGAGGGGCTGCCGCCTCCCTTCCCGACCATGTCGACGTTTCTTGGGCTTGCCGCCGCCATGATCGCGCTTTGGCTGCTGGCCTACGGGCTTCCTCATCTTTTTTCGGCATCCGACCAGTCGCCGCCGCACACCAACACTGAAGCCGGAGCTTCAAAATGAGTCAGTCAAAGTCAGCCAGCATCATGGATGCCGGCATCCTGTGGCCCGCCATCGGCGGCGCCGTCCGCAAACTCGATCCGCGCACGCTCGCCCGCAACCCGGTGATGTTCGTCGTCGCCGTCGTCTCGGCGCTGACATCGGTGCTGTTCGTCAAGGACCTCGTCACCGGCGGCGGTGATTTGCTGTTCACGCTGCAGATCATCATCTGGCTGTGGTTCACGGTGCTGTTCGCCAATTTCGCCGAAGCCGTCGCCGAAGGGCGCGGCAAGGCGCAGGCGGATTCGCTGCGCAAGGCTCGCACCGAAACCCAGGCCAAGCTTTTGACGGGCGTGGACCGCACCAGGTTCAAGCTGGTACCCGGCACCAGCCTGAAGGTCGGCGATATCGTTCTCGTCGAAGCCGGCGACATCATCCCGTCCGATGGCGAGGTGGTGGAAGGCGTCGCCTCGGTCAACGAGGCGGCGATAACAGGCGAATCCGCGCCGGTGATCCGCGAATCCGGCGGCGACCGATCGGCCGTCACCGGCGGCACGCAGGTGCTGTCGGACTGGATCCGCGTGCGCATCACCGCCGCCGCCGGCCACACATTCCTCGACCGCATGATCTCGCTGGTCGAAGGCGCCGAGCGCCAGAAGACGCCCAACGAGATCGCGCTCAACATCCTGCTCGTCGGCATGACGCTGATCTTCGTGCTGGCTACAGCGACCATCCCGAGCTTTGCCCACTACTCGGGTGGCTATATTTCGGTGACCGTGCTCGTCGCGCTGTTCGTGACGCTTATCCCGACCACGATCGGCGCGCTGCTGTCGGCCATCGGCATTGCCGGCATGGACCGGCTGGTGCGCTTCAATGTGCTGGCCATGTCGGGTCGCGCCGTCGAAGCCGCCGGCGACGTCGACACGCTGCTCCTCGACAAGACCGGCACCATCACGCTCGGCAATCGCCAGGCGACGGAATTCCGCCCGGTCAAGGGCGTCAGCGAGCAGGAACTGGCGGACGCGGCACAGCTTGCCTCGCTCGCCGACGAGACGCCTGAAGGCCGCTCGATCGTGGTGCTGGCCAAGGAGAAATATGCCATCCGTGCCCGCGACATGGCGACATTGCATGCTGCTTTCGTGCCCTTCACCGCCCAGACCCGCATGAGCGGCGTCGACATCGACGGTTCGTCGGTACGCAAGGGCGCGGTCGATTCCGTGCTCGCCCATGTCAGCCAGGCGACATCGGCCAGCCGCGCGACGCGCCCGAACAGCGACACGATCAGGGATTTACAGGCGATCGCCGACGAGGTTGCGAAATCCGGCGGCACGCCGCTGGCGGTCGAGCGGGACGGGCGCCTGCTGGGTATCGTGCACCTCAAGGACATCGTCAAAGGCGGCATCCGCGAGCGTTTCGCCGAGCTGCGCAAGATGGGCATTCGCACGGTCATGATCACCGGCGACAACCCGATGACGGCAGCCGCCATCGCGGCCGAAACCGGCGTCGACGACTTCCTTGCCCAGGCGACACCGGAGGACAAGCTGAAGCTGATCCGCGACGAGCAGGCCAAGGGCAAACTGGTCGCCATGTGCGGCGACGGCACCAACGATGCGCCAGCCCTTGCGCAAGCCGATGTCGGCGTCGCCATGAACACCGGCACGGTCGCTGCTCGCGAGGCCGGCAATATGGTCGACCTCGACAGCGATCCGACCAAGCTCATCGAGATCGTCGAAATCGGCAAGGCGCTGTTGATGACGCGCGGCTCGCTGACTACCTTCTCGATCGCCAATGACGTGGCCAAGTATTTCGCCATCATCCCGGCCATGTTCGCGGTCTTCTACGTCGCGCCCGGCCAGACCACAGGTCCGCTGCAAGCGCTCAACATCATGCATCTGGCGACACCGCAGAGCGCCATCCTGTCGGCCATCATCTTCAACGCGCTGATCATCATCGCGCTGATCCCGCTGTCGCTGCGCGGTGTGAAGTACCGGGCGATCGGCGCGGGTGCGCTGCTCAGCCGCAACCTTCTCGTCTACGGTCTCGGCGGCATCGTCGTGCCGTTCGTCGGCATCAAGACAATCGACATGGCCGTCACCGCCCTTGGCCTTGCATAAGGATCATTCCGATGCTCAAGCAGATCAGACCCGCGATCATCATGATCGTTTTCTTCACCGTGCTGACCGGGCTCGTCTATCCCATCGGCATGACCGGCATCGCCCAGGCGCTGTTCCCGCGCCAGGCCAATGGCAGCCTGATCGAGAGGGGCGGCAAGGTGATCGGCTCCGAACTGATCGGCCAGGCTTTCGCCAGCGACACGTATTTCCACGGACGGCCGTCGGCTGCCGGCAACGGCTACGATGCCAGCGCCTCCGGCGGCTCCAACCTCGGTCCGACCAACCCGAAGCTGATCGAGCGCATCAAGGGCGACGCGGAAAAGCTGATGGCTGAGAACCCGGACCAGCCGGTGCCGATTGACCTGGTGACGACGTCCGGCAGCGGCCTTGATCCGCAGATCAGTCCCGAGGCCGCTTATTTCCAGGTTCCGCGCGTGGCCAAGGCAAGGCGCATCGACGAGGCCAAGGTCAAGGCGCTCGTCGACGGCCAGGTCGAGGACCGGGAATTGGGCGTGCTCGGCGAGCCGGCGGTTAATGTGCTGGCCCTCAACCTGGCGCTGGATGCCGCGAAGTAGGTGATGTCCGGCGCCGGGGATCGACACGGTCCCCGGCGCCATTCATGATCGGACCCGATGCCGGACGACAGAAGCTACGTCGAAAACAGACCATCTCCCGACGCGCTGCTAGAGCATGCCGTGCGGGAAGGGCGCGGCCGTCTGCGCATATTCCTGGGCGCGGCACCTGGTGTCGGCAAGACTTACGAGATGCTGATGTCGGGTCGTGCCAGGGTGGCCGACGGTGCCGACGTGGTGATCGGCGTGGTCGAGACGCATGGCCGCAAGGAAACACAGGCCCTGGTCGAGGGGTTTGAAGTCATTGCCCGCCGCAGGGTCGACTACAAGGGGCGCATCCTTGACGAGATGGATATCGATGCCATCCTTGCCCGGCGTCCGGCGCTGGTCCTGGTCGACGAACTCGCCCACACCAACGCGCCCGGCAGCCGCCACCCCAAGCGCTATCTCGATGTCCAGGAAATCCTGGCGCGGGGCATAGACGTCTATACGACGCTGAACATCCAACATGTCGAAAGCCTGAACGACGTCGTCGCCCAGATTACCCGGGTCAGGGTGCGCGAGACGGTTCCAGACTCCATCATCGACCAGGCGGATGATGTCGAGATCATCGATCTGACGCCCGACGACCTGATCAAGCGGCTGGAGGAGGGCAAGGTCTATTTCCCCAACACCGCGCAGCGCGCCGTCGAGAACTATTTTTCGCCCGGCAATTTGACGGCGTTGCGGGAACTGGCGCTGCGCCGAACCGCCCAGCGCGTCGACGAGCAACTGCTCAACCACATGCAGTCCCACGCCATCCAGGGTCCGTGGGCGGCGGGGGAGCGGGTTCTTGTCTGCGTCGATGCCCGTCCGGGCGGGGCAGCCCGCATTCGCTACGCACGCAGGCTGGCTGACAGGCTTCGTGCGCCATGGATGGCGCTTCATGTCGACACGCCCCGCTCCGCCGGCATGTCCGAGGACGACAAGGACAGGCTCGCCACACTGCTGCGCCTCGCCGAGCAGCTCGGTGCCGAGGTGACGACCATCCCGGGCCAGAGCGTCGCGCAGGACATCGTTCGCCATGCGACGGCCAACAATTTCACCCACATCGTGGTCGGCAGGCCGACCCGCTCGCGCTGGCGCGAACTGATCGAAGGGTCGCTCACCTATGATCTGATCCGCAATGCCGGCGACATCAGCGTCCATGTCATCTCCGGAACGGAGCGGGACACCGAAACGTCTTCCAGGAGAGTGAACGCGGCAGCCGAGGAAAGGCATTTCCAGGCCAAGCCGTATTTGCTCGCCACGGCTTACGTTGCCGGATCATTGGCCGTCAGCACCGTTCTCGACCAGTTCCTCGACGTTCGCAATCTGGCGATCGTCTTCCTGCTCTCCGTGCTGACGTCGGCGGTGGCTGGTGGTCTCTGGCCGGCGCTTTACGCCTGTTTCCTCAGTGTCCTTGCCTTCAACTATTTTTTCCTCGAGCCACGCTACACGCTGACGATCCGCGATCCCGAGAGCATCGTCGCGATTGCCGTCTTCGTCGCCGTTGCCGTCATTGCCAGCAACCTGACGGCGCGCGTGCAGCGTCAGGCCGCCGCCGCCCGCTCGCGGGCGCGGGCAACCGAGGACATCTATCTGTTCTCCAAGAAGCTCGCGGGCGCCGGCACGCTCGACGACGTGCTCTGGGCCACCGCCTTCCAGATCGCCTCGATGCTAAAGCTGCGCGTGGTGCTGCTGCTGCCGGAAGATGGCACGATCACCGTCAAGGCAGGCTATCCGCCCGACGACACGCTGGCCGAGGCCGACATTGCCGCCGCACGCTGGGCCTGGGAGCACAACCGTGCCGCCGGACGCGGCGCCGACACGCTTCCTGGCGCCAAGCGCCTCTATCTTCCCTTGCGCACGGGACGCACCGCAATCGGCGTCGTCGGCCTCGACAATGACAAGCAGGGCCCGCTTCTGACGCCCGAGCAGCAGCGGCTGCTCGACGCGCTGGCCGATCAGGCGGCGGTGGCGATCGAACGCATCCAGCTCGTCGCCGATGTCGACCGCGCCAAGCTCGCGGCCGAAGCCGACCGGCTGCGCTCGGCGCTGCTGACCTCGATTTCGCATGACCTGAAAACGCCGCTCGCCGCCATCATGGGCGCGGCCGGCACGCTCAAGGAATTCGCGCCCGACCTCCCCGAGCAGGACAGGGCGGAGCTGCTGTCGACCGTGATCGACGAATCGGAGCGGCTGAACCGCTTCATCGCCAACCTGCTCGACATGACCAAGATCGAATCCGGGGCGATGGAGCCGAACTACGCCCTCCATTATGTCGGCGATATCGTCGGCACGGCGCTCGACCGTGCCCGCAAGATCACCAGCGAGCACAAGATCGAGGTCGATATTCCGCCCAACTTGCCGATGCTGCGGCTCGATCCCGTGCTGTTCGAACAGGTCCTGTTCAACCTTCTCGACAATGCCTCGAAATATTCGCCGCCCGGCTCGACGATCCGCGTCCAGGCCTGGGCGGACAATGGCTCCGTCATCGTGCGGATCATGGACGAGGGATCGGGCATTCCGGCGCAGGACCTGGAACGCGTCTTCGATACCTTCTACCGGGTGCGCAAGGGCGATCAGGTGCGCGCCGGCACCGGGCTCGGCCTGTCGATCTGCCGTGGCTTCGTCGAGGCGATGGGCGGCACGATCGCGGCCGCCAACCGGACCGACCGCCCCGGTGGCGCCTTCACCGTCACGATGCCGGTGCCGGCGCAAGCGCGCGATATCGGCAACCGCGGCGACGAGCCCGGCATGGATCAGCCTCGATGACCAATTCGAATGTCAGGATACTGGTCGTCGACGACGAGCCGCCGATCCGCAAGCTGCTGCGGGTCGGCCTTGGCAGCCAGGGTTACGCGGTCAGCGAGGCGCCGAACGCCAAGCTGGCGATCGAGCTGATGGAACAGGAGAAGCCGGACCTGGTGCTGCTCGATCTCGGCCTGCCCGGCATGGGGGGCCATGACCTCCTGCGCAAATGGCGTGAGGAGGGCGTCGACGTTCCCGTTGTCATCCTCTCCAGCCGCACCGACGAGGCCGGCATCGTCAGCGCGCTCGAACTCGGCGCCGACGACTATGTCACCAAGCCGTTCGGCATGAACGAACTGGTGGCACGCATCCGGGTGGCGCTGCGCCACAAGTTCCAGCAGCAGGGTGAGAAGCCGATATTCCAGAGCGGTGACCTCAGCGTCGATCTGGTCAAGCGCGTCGTCAAGGTCGAGGACAGGGAGGTAAAGCTCTCGCCGAAAGAGTACGACATACTGCGCATCCTGGTGCAGCATGCCGGCAAGGTGCTGACCCACCACTTCATCCTGAAGCAGATCTGGGACGATTCGACAGACGTGCAGTACCTCAGGGTCTATGTCCGTCAGCTCAGGCAGAAGATCGAAAAAACCCCCGACCAGCCGCGCTACATCACCACCGAGACCGGTGTCGGCTATCGCCTGCGTGTCGAGTGAAATAGCCTGTCCGATAAACCTGCGTCAGCCGATCGCCTCCAGAGGCCGATTTGCCGCCGCCGATATCCGCAAGGCGGCGAGACAGCCCAGAATGCCGAGCGGCACGAAGGCAAGGAACAGCCAGCTCGCGACATTGGCCGCGGCGTCGTGATTCAGGCCCTGCGAAAAGCCGCTGGCGTTGGCGACGATGCCGGCAATGGCGGCGCCCACTGCATAGCCGATGCGCTGCATGGTCGGCACCGCGGCCGAGGCGATGGTCTGCTCCTCGGCCGGTGCGGAGGCGACGATGACGCGGGTCAGGAACGGCCAGGCAATGCCGAAGCCGCCGCCCTGCAGCAGGGCGCAGACCAGGATCAGCGGGATCGAGCCCAGCGGTATCGTGTAGGCGAAGCCGGCGATGCCCGCCGCGATCATCAGCGCGCCGCAGACAATGATCAGCCTTTCGCGCCGCGGCGGCGCGTTGGCGACGAGGATCGACAGGATCGACCAGGCGATCGATTCGGCGGCGATGATGTAGCCGGTGGTCAGCAGCGGAATGTCGTGCAGGCTGGTCAAGAGCAGCGGCCCGTAAACGCCGAAGGAGCAGGTCGCGATGGAAAAGGCGGCGACCATCGTCATGCCGGCGCCGACCGGCGTGCGCCAGGAGAACAGCCGCGCCGGGAACAGCCTGGAGCGCGGCTTCAGCGCGTCGACGTAGAAAAACAGCGCGAGGCCCGTCAGGCCCAACACGATCAGCAGCGAGGAACGCAACAGGGCGATGTCGACGCCGGCCGAGGCGATCAGCACCACGGCGACGGCAAGACAACCAAGCGCCACGAAAGGGAAGGGCGGCGCCTTGCCGGCACTCGTGCTGGGTTTCTTCGCCTCCGGCGTGTTGAGTACGAGGAAGCTTGCCAGCGCCATGGCGGTGCCGCCGAGTGTGAAGACGCCGAAGGCCCAGCGCCAGGACAGCAATTCGGTCATAACAGCGCCGAGCAACGGTCCGCTGAACGCGGCGACGCCCCAGATAGCCGACATGATGCCGAAAAGCTGCGGCCAGATGGCACGCGAAAACAGCCGCTCCACAGAGACGAAGGCCAGCGACACCAGCGCGCCGCCACCGAGGCCCTCGATCAAGCGGCCGGCAAGGAACAATTGCATCGAGGGCGAGGTGGCGCAGATCAGCGCCCCGGCGGCATAAAGCAGGGCCGCGACCACCATGTTGGTGCGCAGCGGAACATAACTCACCAGGCGTCCGGCGGCGGCACCGGCGACGATGGCGCCGAGTTCGTAGATCGCCAGGGACCAGCCGACGAGCTGTACGCCGGCCAGTTCGCCGACCATGGCCGGCATGACCGTCGCCACCATCGTCTCATTGGTGGCGTGCAGCAGGATGCCGAGGCTGATGAAGCAGAAGCGGGCGAGGTCGCCGCTTGCCCACAATGCGCGCCAGTCTACCTT
Source organism: Mesorhizobium sp. B2-3-15 (assembly GCF_006442875.1). Taxonomy (NCBI): domain Bacteria; kingdom Pseudomonadati; phylum Pseudomonadota; class Alphaproteobacteria; order Hyphomicrobiales; family Phyllobacteriaceae; genus Mesorhizobium; species Mesorhizobium sp. B2-3-15. The sequence continues at coordinate 158,487 of NZ_VFVO01000006.1, forward strand.
GTTGCTGGTGATTTCAGTCATGTTCACCCCTGCCTTTGCCTATCTCGCTTGTAGCGCATGGTGCCAGAGGCCAGTGCGGGCTTCCGGCAGGACCATAAGGATCGACAGCGCCGTATCCAGGCGCTGTCTACCCAAGGGCAGGCTTCTAAAACCTCAAGCATGGTTGAGTTCAAGCGGCGTTTTTGCAGACGTTCGCGAAGCCTCTCAATTTCGTCATCCACGGGCGGAGCAGCCGCGTAGCGGCGTGGCGAAGACCCGAGGATCCATGCCACGACCTGGCTGAGGGGTGCAGCGGTGCTGGGTCCTGGACCGCTGCAGCGCTTCGGAGCCCCGGCATGGATCCTCGGGTCTGCGCCGCGTCGCTACGCTCCTAGCTCCGCCCGTGGATGACGAATCGCTGCGGAAGCCGCCCTCATGGCCCAGTCAATTCTCGGTGCTGCGCAACTGGAATTGGCTGACGCCGATGGCGAGATTGATGCCGGTCTGCGTCTGCAGGCTGAGCGGCTGCAGGGTAAAGGCCTGCGAGGAGCCGCCGACCAGGAGATTGGCGCCGGCGCCGACGGCGGCGGTCACTTCGGCGCTGGCGCCGATATAGTCGCCCGCCAATGCACCCGGCGCGTAGATGTTCTTCAGCGGCGTCAGCACCAGCCAGCGCATCACCGCCTGCTTGGTCGTGCCAATATCGAGTCCGTATTTGTTGACGGCGCCGAAATAGGCTTCCGGCGCGAAGCTCCTGTCGGCCGGGGTGAAGGTGCAGCTCAAATCCTTGCTCGAGCCGAAGATGAAGCCGGTGCCGCCTGAAATGGCGCATTCAAGCGCACCGAGTTCGATACCCTGGTCCTGCGCTCGTGCGGCGCCCGCAAGCATGATCGTGGTCGCGGCAGCGGCGATGGCTGTCCTGAACATGGCGGTCCCCTCAAAATCAAACGGCGCGGAACCATACTATCTGGTTCCGCGCCGCAGGGTGAGGGGTCGTGGAGCGCGTGGCTCCGTGCAATCACTTGAGCGAGTGGATCAGCTCCAGCGAGGTGACGGCGACCGCCAGGTTGACGCCGGTCTGCGCCTGGACGCTGAGTGGCTCCAGCATGAAGGCGCTGTCGAAGCCACCGACCAGCAAGTTGGCGCCGCCACCGGTGACGACGCTCGCCTCGGCGTTGACGCCGTAGTAGCTGCCGGCAAGGTCGCCCGCGTCACGGTCGCGGGTCGCGGCAAACACCGCCCAGACCAACTGGCCCTGGTGCGTCTTGCCGAGATCGACGCCGAGTTTCGAGATGACGCCGGTGTAAATTTCAGACGGCCCGTGATGATAGGGCCGGAACACACAGGACACGCCCTTGTTGGAGGTCACGAGATAGCCGGTGCCGCCATCGATGGTGCAGTCGAGCGTGCCGAGCTGCAACCTGCCGGCGCTGGCCGGGGCGGCAGCGAACATTGTCGTTGCAAGGGCGGCGGCGCAGACGAGTTTCTTGATCATGGGAGGGTCCTTTCGCAATCAGTCTTCAGTAACGTCTCGAGCGCCGCGACCGTTCCGCCGAAAACTTGGCGCGAACAAGGCGAGGGTTAACGGCTTGTCGCGGGGGTTAACACAGGGTTGCCGGATTGGCGGCGGTCTCCAACGCCGCGTATCCTTTCGGACACGCACGATGCAGTGAGCGCCTTGCTGCAGGCCTGATGAGCCGACGTCAGCTGACCCGGGCGAGGCCGTCCTTGGCCGGCTGGTAGCTGGGGTTGAGGCGCACAGCCTCGCGATAGGCCTTCGCCGCCTTTGCCTTGTCGCCGCGCCGTTCGTAGATCAGCGCCTGGTTGGCCCAGGCCTCGGCGTTCTGGCCGTCGAGCTTGATGGCCATGTTGAAATCGGAGAAGGCGTTGTCCTCGTCGCCGGTCGCCAGATAGGAGAGGCCGCGGCCGTTATAGGGTTCGGCGGCGTCAGGAGCCAGCGAGATGGCGGTCGAGAAATCCTCGATGGCGAATTTGTGCTGGCCCTGGCTCTGGTAGATCAGGCCGCGATTGTGGTAGGCGCGGGCGTCCGTCGTGTCGAGCTGGATCGCCTTCTGGAAGTCGTTGAAGGCATCCTGGGTGCGGCCGGCCTTGCGGTAGAGATTGCCGCGGCCGATATAGGCGGCGTCGTAATTGCCGTTGATCTGGATCGAGCGATTGTAGTCGGCAAGGGCTGCTTCCTGGTTGCCGAGGAAACGCTGGATGAGGGCCCGGTTCGAATAGGCCTGGTAGAAATTCGGATTGAGCTGGATGGCCTGGTTGAAATCCTTGAGCGCCGCCTGGTACTGGCCGCCGCGGCCATAGGCCGAGCCGCGGACATTATAGCCTTCCGGATCCTGGGGATTGCGCTGGATGACCGCCGACAGCGAGGAGATATTCTCGCTCGACCCTTGCGCCTTGTCGATGTTGTTGAATTCACCGGCCGGCCCCGATGTCTGGCAGCCGGCAAGCACCAGTCCGGAAAGCAGGGCCGCTGTCAGGGCGAAACCACGCAATGCGGTCCCGCGCTCCACGCTTGTTGCGTTCATGTCTGCCCTGTCCTCACTTGCGCCGTCGTTCAGGTCCGGTTCCCCCCTCCGGGCCGGGTCACATCAAAATAAAAGGGTGGCGGCGATTCCGCATCGCGCCACCCTGGTATCCTTCGAAAAGGACGAAATATTGGCGATAATCAGCGCGGCGGACGCGCTGCACCGGCGGCACCGCCAGCAGCGACCGGACGCGGGGTCATCGGCAGCAGGCCTTCGCGCTGTGCGCGCTTGCGGGCCAGCTTGCGGGCGCGGCGAACGGCTTCGGCCTTTTCACGGGCGCGCTTCTCGGAAGGCTTCTCGTAGTGGCCGCGCATCTTCATTTCGCGGAAAATGCCTTCGCGCTGCATCTTCTTCTTCAGCGCGCGAAGCGCCTGATCAACGTTATTGTCGCGGACGAGTACCTGCACGGGCAATCCTGTCTTTCGGGTTTGATATCAACAGGCAAGCAGCCATAGCCGCAAGCCTCCGCGGCGCTCGACACCACGAATTGTGGCGGCTGATAGCAGAATCAAGCCTCGCTGTCCACAGTCGAAATGAGAGACGACAGCCAAATTGCCACGTCGCCTTGAGATAGTGTGCCCGTTACGCCGTCGCCAGGTGCAGCCGCTCGAAATCCTCGAAGAACTCACCGTAGTCGCAGGTGATCTCCTCGTCGACGGCGATATCCCGGGTCGCGGTCGCACCGCCATATTGCGAAAAGTCGGTGTTCGGTGTCGCCGAATGGTTCATGAAGCGGCCATTGTCGACCTCGTAGACCATGAAACCGGGCTTGTCCGGGCTCGGATAGGCATAGCGGTCGAGCAATTCCTTCAGGGGCTGGGGTGCGGCCTCATATTTGTCCATCGGAATCAGCCGGTCGAAATCCGGATCCAGGCGCCAGATCGAGGCGCCCTTCCGGATTGGTTCGGCGGCGAACATGCCGACGCCTTCGATTGCGCTCTGGGCGACATAGGTTCGGACCAGCATCATGGTTTCACAACCCGTCTTGGCAAGAAGACCCGTTTCGACAGGAAACGGAATCGCCAAATCGCGCCGAAAAAGCAAGAGCGGCGGCCTGCGTCACAACGACGAACAGGCCCGTTCACCGCAAAATCCTTCACGTCCGGTTGATCGACACACCGCCATCGGCAAACAACGCGGTACCCGTGGTGAAGCTCGAGGCGTCAGAGGCAAGGTAAAGCGCCGAGCGGGCGATCTCTTGCGGCTGGGCCATGCGTTTCAGGGCATGGAGGCCCTCGACGAAGGCGCGGGCCTCGGGTGTGGTCGTCGTCGCACCCGGTGTGTCGGTGCCACCCGGCAGCAGCGCGTTGACGCGCAGTCGCTTCGGTCCATATTCGGCGGCCAGCACCTGCGTCAAACCGATCAGGCCTGCCTTGGCGGCAGCGTAGGCGGCCATGCCCGGCATGCCGGCGGTATAACCGACAAAGCTCGATGTGAAGATCAGCGAGCCGCCGCCGCGCTCCAGCATGGCCGGTATCTGATACTTCGCGCCGAGAAAGGCGCTGGTCAGATTGGTATCCATCGTCCCGTGCCATGTCTGTGCCGACATGTCGGGGACGGAGCCCATCAATCCGACGGAGCCGGCATTGTTCAACGCGATGTCGAGCCCGCCGAAGCTGCCGACCGCCAACTCGACGAGGGCTTTCGCATAGGTCTCGTCGGTGACATCTCCCGCGAGAACGACGGCCGTGCCGCCGGCGTCCTCGATTTCGACTGCGAGTGCATCAAGCGCCGTTTGGCGGCGAGCGGAAATGACGAGCTTGGCGCCTTCCTCGGCGAACAGCTTTGCCGTGGCGCGGCCGATGCCGGAACTGGCACCGGTGACGATGGCGATCTTGTTGGCGAGTGCGAGCATGTTTGGCATCCTTGTCCTTCGCGCCAGCTTCGCCGGCGATCGGATGCTTGGTCGCAAATCGGCAGAACAGCAGCCACCCGAAAGCTGCAGAGATTCGCGCCACTACCGCCGCAGCAGCCATGCCAGACGATCCAGCGAGAACGCGTAGCTGATGACGATCAGCAAGGCCATGATGATGGCCGTAATGGTATGGCCCGCCAAATGGAAACCCGCGGCGCCGCCGAACAGGACGATGAATTCCAGCGCCAGCCTGACAGCGCCCGGTACAGGCACCGGTGCCCGGCCCGACCGGCTTGGATCGTTGAGGACCGCGAAGATACCCCATGCCGCGGCTGCGGCGAGCGGCAAGGCAATGGCGAGGACCCAACGCCACGCTTCGTCCGAAAGGCTCCAGCCTGCCATGCCGAGGCCGAGCAAGGCGGCAAGCTCCAGCAGGAAGCGCAATGTGAGATTCCACCAGGCGTTGCCCATCATCATCCTCCGAATCCCAGCGCCGAGAAGTGTGACTGAAGGCAATCGTGGGAGCCAGGCCGGATAGCTCTTTTTCAGCGCGGCGCAAAACGGCAAGCGCCGTCGCAAACAGCGCAAGGGTGGCAGCGCTGTTTCGCTAGTGATACACCTCGCGCGCCGGGGCTTGATGATGAACGCCCGGCTGCCATTTGCGAGGCTGGAACGTGAAGAAATATTCGGTATTCGCCATCGCCCGCGAGGCCATGCGCGGCCACAAGGGCTGGGAGGAACAATGGTCCTCGCCGGAGCCGAAGAAGGAATACGACGTTATCATCGTCGGCGCCGGCGGCCATGGGCTGGCAACCGCCTATTACCTCGCGACCGTGCACGGCATCACCAATGTCGCGGTGCTGGAAAAGGGCTGGCTGGGCGGCGGCAATACCGGCCGCAACACCACCATCATCCGTTCCAACTATCTCTATGACGAGAGCGCCGGGATTTATGACCATGCGCTGAAGCTCTGGGACGGGCTCTCCCAGGAGCTCAACTACAACGTCATGTATTCGGCGCGTGGCGTCATGATGCTGGCGCACAATGTGCACGACATCCAGGTGCTGAAGCGCCATGTGCACGCCAACCGGCTCAACGGCATTGACAATGAATGGCTGACACCCGAGCAGGCGAAAGCATTCTGCCCGCCGCTCAACACCTCCAAGGACGCACGCTATCCGGTGGTCGGTGCGGCGCTGCAGCGTCGTGGCGGCACGGCGCGCCATGACGCGGTCGCCTGGGGTTATGCGCGCGGCGCCTCGGCGCGCGGCGTGCACATCATCCAGAACTGCGAGGTGACCGGCGTCAAGCGGGCCGCCAATGGCGCGGTGACGGGCGTCGACACGACGCGCGGCTTCATCGGCGCCAAGAAGGTTGGCGTCGTCGCCGCCGGACACTCCTCCGTCATCATGAACATGGCCGGCGTGCGCATGCCGCTGGAAAGCTATCCGCTGCAGGCGCTGGTGTCGGAGCCGATCAAGCCGGTCGTGCCTTGCGTTGTGATGTCGAACACGGTGCACGCCTATATCTCGCAGTCCGACAAGGGCGAGCTGGTGATCGGCGCCGGCACCGACCAGTATGTCTCCTATTCGCAGACCGGTGGGCTGCACATTCTTCAGCATACGCTCGACGCCATCTGCGAAATGTTCCCGATCTTCACGCGCATGAAGATGCTGCGGTCGTGGGGCGGCATCGTCGACGTCACACCCGACCGCTCGCCGATCCTGGCCAAGACGCCGGTGCCCGGCCTCTACGTCAATTGCGGCTGGGGCACGGGCGGCTTCAAGGCGACGCCGGGGTCCGGGCATGTCTTTGCCCACACCATCGCCAAGGACGATCCGCACCCGATCAACGCGCCCTTCACCATCGAGCGCTTCCGCACAGGCCGCCTCATCGACGAGGCGGCGGCCGCGGCGGTGGCGCACTGATGATGATGGCCGAGGTGGCAGTCGCGGTGCCGCTGATGCTGGCGGGGGAACAGGGCATGTTCCATGTTCCGACGGCGCAGGAAGTGCGGCTGCAGCCGATCAGCCGTGCGGGAAACGAGACCGGCTGGCCGTTTTCTGTCGACGAGGGAATGCTCGCCTGCGTCTGGAGTGTCGGCCAGAAAGTGGTGATGTTCTTCGAAGGCAGGCCGTATGGGCTGGATGAAGACGAGGATTTCCAGCCGCGTGGCGTCATCGTTACGACAGATCCGATGCAGCTGACGCTCGGCAACATGGCCAACCGCGATCTGTTCAGCGCGGCGACGAGCGTCGAGGAGCGGCTGCGGCTCGTCGCTCCCTTCATGACTATGGGCCAGAAGCTTTGCGATCAACCGGCTGGCGCGCGCGTCGGCCACGGCGAATTGTAGGAACAAACACGATGCTTCTCATCCGCTGCCCCTATTGCGAGGAAGAGCGCCCGGAACTCGAATTCCGCAACGCCGGCGAGGCGCACATCGCACGCTCGGCCAACATATCAGGCGAGAGCGACGACGACTTCGAGAAGTTCTTCTTCATTCGCTCCAATCCAAAGGGCATTATCTATGAGCGCTGGCGCCACATGCATGGCTGCGCGCGCTTCTTCAACGCGGTGCGAGACACCGTCACCGACAAGTTCGTCATGACCTACAAGGCCGGCGAACCGAAACCCTCCAAGCTGCCCGGAGTAGCGAAATGAGCGGCGCGTTGCGCATTCCCGGCGCCGGACGCCTCAGCCAGGCCAAGACCGCGCGGTTCAGCTTCGACGGCCAGTCCTATGAGGGCATCGAGGGGGACACTCTGGCCTCGGCGCTGCTCGCCAATGGCGTGCATCTGGTCGGCCGATCGTTCAAGTACCACCGCCCGCGCGGCATCCTGTCGGCCGGCGCGGAAGAGCCCAACGCGCTGGTGCAGATCGTGCGTGACGACGCGCGCAAGACGCCGAACGTGCGCGCCACCGTGCAGGAGCTCTATGACGGGCTCGCCGCCAATTCGCAGAACCGCTGGCCGTCGCTGTCCTTCGATGTCAGCGCGGTCAACGACCTGGCCTCGCCGCTGTTCTCGGCCGGTTTCTACTACAAAACCTTCATGTGGCCGAAGGCGGCCTGGAAGAGCCTCTACGAACCCAAGATCCGCGAAGCCGCCGGCCTCGGTGTTTCGCCCGACAAACCCGATCCCGACCATTATTCGTCGCGCTACGCCCATTGCGACGTGCTGGTGCTGGGCGGCGGCGCGGCCGGCATCGCGGCGGCACTTGCCGCGGCGGAGACCGGCGTGCGCGTCATCCTGGCCGACGAGCAGGCCGAGTTCGGCGGCAGCCTGCGCTTCGAATCTGGTGCGAAGATCGACGGCCAGGACGGCTTTGCCTGGGCACAAGCGGCGATCGCCAGACTGAGCGCGATGGACAATGTCCGGGTGCTGCCGCGCACCACGGCGTTCGGCTATTACGCGCAGAATTTCGTCGGTCTGGTCGAGCGCGTCAGCGATCACCTGAAGGTCCCCGGCCACGATCTGCCGCGCGAACGGCTCTGGCAGGTCCGCGCCAAGCGCGTGGTGCTGGCCTCCGGCGCCATCGAGCGTCACATGGTGTTTGCCAACAATGACAGGCCCGGCATCATGCTGGCGGGTGCGGCGCGCACCTTCCTCAACCATTATGGTGTCGCGGTTGGCCGGAATGTCGGCGTCTACACCGCCAACGATTCGGCTTACGGCGCCGCGATCGACCTGAAGAAGGCCGGCATCAACGTGGCGGCGATCGTCGATTTGCGTGACAACCCGACCGGCCCGGTGATCGATGAGGCCAGGGCCCTCGGCATCGAGATCAATTTCGGCCGTGCAGTGATCCGCGCCGGCGGCAAGCTACGCGTGTCGTCGATGACGGTGCAGCCGAAGAATGGCGGCGGCGAACGCACTATTCCCGTCGATGCGATCCTGATGTCCGCCGGCTGGACGCCGTCGGTGCATCTGTTCTCGCAATCGCGCGGCAAGGTTGCCTTCAACGACGAGACCAAGCGCTTCGTGCCTGGCACCTACGCGCAGGACTGCGTGTCGGTCGGCGCCTGCAACGGCACCGACGGCCTGACGGCGACCGTGGACGAGGCCTATGCGGCGGGCGCCAAGGCGGCGAAAGAAACAGGCGGCAAGGCGTCCAAGGGCACCAAGCCGAAGGTCGAAGCCTCGGAAAGCTGGTCGCGCGGCATGCTGGGTGCTGGCCCCGGCGCCGGGCCGGACACGACGGTGAAAGCCTTCGTCGATTTCCAGAACGACGTGACCGCCAAGGACATCCGCCAGGCGGTGCATGAAGGCATGCGCTCGATCGAGCATGTCAAGCGCTTCACCACCAACGGCATGGCGACCGACCAGGGCAAGACCTCTAACATGCACGGACTGGCGATTGCCGCCGAAACCCTGGGCAAGCCGATCCCGGAAGTCGGCCTGACCACGTTCCGCGCGCCCTACACGCCTGTCACCTTCGGCGCGATCGTCAGCCACGCGCGTGGGCCGCTGTTCGACCCAACACGCAGAACCGCGATCCATCCCTGGGCCGAGGCGCAAGGCGCGGTGTTCGAGGATGTCGGCCAGTGGAAGCGCGCCTGGTACTTCCCCAAGGCAGGCGAGGACATGCATGCGGCGGTCGACCGCGAATGCGTCGCCGTCCGCAACCAGGCCGGCCTGTTCGATGCGTCGACGCTGGGCAAGATCGAAGTGGTCGGCCCCGACGCGGCGAAGTTCATGGAACTGCTCTACACCAATCCGTGGGAGAAGCTGGAGCCCGGCCGCTGCCGCTATGGCATCATGCTGCGCGAGGACGGCTTCATCTATGATGACGGCGTCGTCGGCAGGCTGGCGCCGGACCGCTTCCATGTAACGACGACGACGGGCGGCGCGCCGCGCGTCATGAACCACATGGAGGATTACCTCCAGACCGAGTTCCCGCATCTTAATGTCTGGCTGACCTCGATCACCGAGCAGTGGGCGGTCATTGCCGTCCAGGGGCCGAAGTCGCGCGAGATCATTGCGCCGCTGGTCGAAGGCATCGACATGTCCGACGAGGCGCTGCCGCACATGTCGGTGCGCGAGGGCAAGATCTGCGGCGTGCCGACGAGGCTGTTCCGCATGTCGTTCACCGGCGAACGCGGTTTCGAGGTCAATGTGCCGGCCGACCATGGCCAGGCGGTCTGGGAAGCGTTGTGGGCCGAGGGCCAGAAGCATGGCGCCACCGCTTACGGCACCGAGGCGATGCACGTGCTGCGCGCCGAGAAGGGCTACATCATCGTAGGCCAGGATACGGACGGTACGGTGACGCCAAACGATGCCGGTCTGGACTGGGCGGTCGGCAAGAAGAAGGCCGATTTCGTCGGCATTCGCGGCCTGACGCGGCCTGATCTCGTCGCCAAGGGCCGCAAGCAACTGGTCGGCCTGAAGACCAAGGATCCAAAGGTGGTGCTGGAAGAAGGCGCGCAGATCGTCGAGGATCCCAAGCAGGCGATCCCGATGAAGATGATCGGCCATGTCACCTCGAGCTATTGGTCGCAAAATTGCGGCCGTTCCATCGCGCTGGGGCTGGTGGCCGGCGGCCGTGACCGGATGGGCGACACGCTCTATGTACCGATGCCGAACGGGGTCATCGAAGTGGAGGTTACCGGCATGGTGTTCTTCGACGAGACGGGAGGGCGCCTCAATGGCTAAGGCTGCTGCAAAGACGGCCACGATGGCTTCATCATCAGCAGAGCGGCGTCCGGCATTGGCCGGGCGCACTGTCTCCGCAACGAGTGTCAAGGTCGAAGTGCTGCCGCCGGCCGAGCGTATCTCGCTGCGCGCCCCGGAGGCTTCAGTCGCCGCTTTGTCGAAGGCGCTCGGCCTGACCTTGCCGAAGAAGCCGAAAACCTCGGCGTCGAAGGGCGGGCGTACGGCGTTGTGGCTTGGCCCGGACGAGTGGCTTGTCATCGACGAGGCCGGCAAGGACCCACTCGCCGATTGCGCAGGAGTTTCCGCCTTGCATTCGTCGGTCGGCATCTCGCATCGCAACATCGCGATTTTAGTCGCCGGTCCGGCGGCGGAAGCCGCGATCAATTCGGGCTGCCCGCAGGACCTGTCGCTCGACGCCTTCCCGGTGGGCGCCGCTTCGCGCACCATTCTCGGCAAGGCCGAGATCGTGCTGCTGCGCACGGCCGACGAGGCCTTCCGGGTCGAGTGCTGGCGTTCCTTCTCGGACTATGTCTTTACTTTCCTGTCCGAGGGAGCCCGCGACGCCGCCGGCTGACCCCGGAACGTTTGCCGCCCGCGTCCGTTGAGCGGCGACAGTCGAGGGAGAGATGCCGATGCCGTCGAAGTCCGCGCCGAAATCGCCGAAAACCGCGGCGGTCCGTTCGCTCGAACATGAGCGGCATTACGAGGCTGACGCCGAAGAGGAACTTGAGGAAGGCCTCGAGGACACGTTCCCGGCCAGCGATCCCGTGTCGATTACCGGGTCGTCCATTCCTGGAGCACCGGCGAAACCCGGCAAGGCCAAGACCGTCCCCGGCCGCAAGACCCGCAAACCCTGATTTCAGAATTTTTGGCTGACGGCCTCTTCCCAAGACCTCCGTGGATGCGATATTCAAAGCGCTTTGGAGAGGAAAAATGCCTGTTAGAGCCGTTGTCTGGGGTGAAAACGTCCATGAACAGACCAATGCTGCCGTGCGCGACCTCTATCCGCTGGGTATGCATGGCACCATTGCCGCCGCACTCAACCAGGACAAGGGCGTCGAAGCGACCACCGCCACCTTGCAGGAACCCGAGCATGGCCTGAGCGAGACGCGCCTGGCCGCCACCGACGTGCTTTTATGGTGGGGCCATGCCGCCCACGGCGAGGTCAAGGACGAGATCGTCGAGCGCGTGCAGAAGCGGGTCTGGGAAGGCATGGGGTTGATCGTGCTCCATTCAGGCCACTACTCGAAGATCTTCAAGCGGCTGATGGGCACGCCCTGTTCGCTGAAATGGCGCGAGGCGGGCGAGCGCGAGCGTGTCTGGGCGATCAACCGCGGCCACCCGATCGCGCAAGGCATCGGCGAATGCCTGGAGATCGGCGAGACGGAAATGTATGGTGAGCCGTTCGCCGTGCCGGAGCCGCTGGAGACGGTATTTGTCTCCTGGTACCAAGGCGGCGAGGTGTTCCGATCGGGGCTGACCTATCAGCGCGGGGCGGGAAAAATCTTCTACTTCTCGCCGGGCCATGAGACCTATCCGATCTATCACAATGAAGGCGTTCAGCAGGTGCTGCGCAACGCCGTGCATTGGGCGCACAACCCGGCCCCGGCCTGGTCCGGCATCACCAATGCGCCAAACGTGTCGACGGACAAGGCCAAGGAGAAGATCGTCCAGAAAGGCCTGCGCCTGCATGCGGACGGTGACAAGGGACTGAGCTGATGCACCGCCTGCTTTTGCTCGGCACCGGTTGGATCGCGGCGCATCATATCGAGGAGTTCGGTCAGGTCCCGGGCTGCGCCATCGTCGCTTGCGTGGACCACCTGCCGGGCCGCGCGGCGGCGTTCGCAGCCGCCAACAAAATAGGCACTTTCTTTGAAAGCCTCGATGCGGCGATCGCTTGGGGTGAGTTCGATGCCGCCATCAACGCCACGCCCGACCAGGTTCACAAGGCGACGACGCTGGCCCTGCTGGCCGCCGGGAAACATGTGTTCTGCGAAAAGCCGCTGGCGCCGAACCACGCCGATGCGCTTGCGATGAGCGATGCCGCCGAGGCGGCCGGGCTCGTCAACATGGTCAACCTGACCTATCGCAACACTCCGGTGATCCAGGAGGCGCGGCGCATGGTGCAGGCCGGCGAGATCGGCGAGTTGCGCCATGTCGAGGCGAGCTACCGGCAAAGCTGGCTGGTCAGCAAGTTCTGGGGCGATTGGCGGGTCGACGACAAATGGCTGTGGCGCCTGTCGGGCCGGCACGGTTCGACAGGTGTTTTGGGCGATGTCGGCATCCATATCCTCGACTTCGCGACCTATGGGGCGGCCGAGGATATCGTCAGCCTGCATGCCGATCTTGTGACCTTTCCGAAGGCGGAAGGCGACCGCATCGGCGACTATGTGCTCGACGTCAATGACAGCTTGGCGATAACGGCGCGGCTCGGTTCAGGCGCGCTGGCCACGATCATGGCCAGCCGCTACACGACAGGCCACGGCAATGATTTGTCGCTGGCCCTGCACGGTACCAAGGGCGCGATCAAGGTCGAGACCGACGGCAAGGTTTCGAAACTGTCCGCTTGCCTGGGTGACGACGTCGATCAGCACCGTTGGCGGACGCTGACGCCTCCAGGCGTCAAGCACAACGCCCAGCGCTTTGTCGATGCGCTGGACACGGGACAGAACGGTGATCCGTCGTTCCGGCGGGCCGCCGACATGCAAAGGCTGATCGACGCCGCCTTCGAAAGTTCAGCGACCAAACTGCCGGTCTCGATCGGCTGAAATCACCATCCGGCCGGCTGAGCCGGCCCGAACCTACTTTCGAAAAATCTCAGTAGGCGCTCGGCATGATCCACGGGTTCACCGTGATGCCGAGCCGGGGACCCTTCCCGTCGGTCGTGGCTTCCGTGGAGGCCTCCTTGTCGACTGAGCCGGTCGAAGCGCAATCGAGCTTCATATTGGTCTTGGTGTCGACGCAGGTCGCGGCGGGAACGTGCTTGACCGCGTGGGTGGCGTTGGCGGCAAAGGCCGAGCCCGAAAGTGCCAGCACGGCGGCGAGGGTGAGGAGTGTCTTTTTCATGGTCTGTCTCCGGTTTCGGCGGGTGAATTTTTTCCGTACATGTACGTTATCTCGTACAGATACGTCCGTCGATCGCGAAGTTCAAGAGAAAATCGTACACGTACGGTAGTTTTTTGTTAACCAAGAAAGTCGCCGCGGAAGGTTTGGAGGGGGCGGTGCGGAATCTAGGAGAACAAAGGATATAGCGCTCAGCAGTTGACCGGTGTCTCGGTCAATGGCGGCACATATTGCGTGCTGAGCGTGGCAAGGGTGAAGTCGCACATTCGCTTCACGAAAGCCTGCGGGTCGCCGAACGGGTAGAAGGGGAAGGTGATCAAAAGCGAGATCGTGCCATGGCCGACGGCCCACAGTATGGTGGCGATGGCGCGTGGATCGCCATGCAATTTGCCGGCGGCGACACAGGCCTCGACCCTGCTGATCAGCGCCTTCATTGCGGGGTTGCTTTCCTCCATGTCCTCGTAGCTCCTGCCTTCCGGCAGCTTGGTCTTTTCGGTCATGAAGACGGTGCGGTATTCGTTGGGGTTGCCGAGCCCGAAGGCGGCATATTCGGTCATGACCGCCTGCAAGGCCTCGATCGGATCGTCGGACGGGTGCTCCTCGATGCGTCGGGCGAGCGTTTCGAACGCGTCCTCGGCCAGGGCGAACAGGATGTCCTGCTTGTCGGCGAAGTAGGAATAGACCGACATCGGCGCATAGCCGACCCGCTTGGCCAGCTTGCGGATGGTCAAGCCTTCATAGCCTTCTTCCTGGACGAGCTTGTGCGCGGCCGCGACAAGCTCCGAGCGCAGTTCGGCCTTTTGTTTCTCGCGGCGTTTCTGGACGCTCAGCGGCAAGTCCGTTGCCCTTGTCTGGTTGGTGCCTGGCTAAATTATATACGCTGTACGGAAACGGACAAGGGCGCCGCGGGTTCCCATGCGGCAGGCGTCAGATCGCGCCGACACCGCCATCGATGGCCAGCGCATGGCCGGTCATGAAGGAATTGGCTGGGTCGGCGGCAAACAGGATGGCCGTGGTGATCTCGTCGACTTCCGCCACGCGCTTCATCGGTATGCCACGGGTCAGCTCGGCCAACGCCTCTGCCTCCGGAATGCCGGAGACGCTCACGAAACCGTCTATCATGCCCGTTCTGGTGTGGGCGGGGCAGATGGCATTGATGCGCAGACCCTTGCTGGCATATTCGACCGCCGCCGACCGGGTCAGGCCGATCACGCCATGCTTGGCGGCTGCATAGACCGAAAGCTTCGGCGCGCCCGAAAGGCCGGCGGCCGAGGCAATGTTGACGATGGCGCCGCCCTTGCCGGTCGCCTTGAACTGCCGCTCCATTTGCGGGATCTGGTGCTTCATGGCGTAGAAGACGCCGAGCAGGTCGATCTCGAGCACCCGGCGGGCTTCGTCCGATGGAACCTGCGGCAGGCGCACGAAACTCTGAACGATGCCGGCATTGTTGACGGCGACATCCAGGCGGCCAAATTTTTCCAACGCCAGCGCCACCAGTGCTTCCGACAGTGCCTCCTCGGCAATGTTGCCTGCCAGCATCGCGGTCTCGGTATCGAGCGTCTCGGCGAAACTCATCAGGGCCGTTTCATTCAGGTCCGAGAGAACCAGCCGGGCGCCTTCGGCGGCAAAGCCCTTGGCGGCGCCACGGCCGAGGCCGCCGGCCGCGCCCGTGATCAGCACCGTGGCTCCATCAAAGCGGCCCATTGCTTAGTCTTCCTTGTCGATCAGCTCGGCGGCGAGGTGCGACAGCAGCTTCACCGCCTCGCCATAGGTTCTGGCTTTTTTCGGATTGGAAGCATTGCCGTCCAGCGCCCGCCTGTAGACACCCTGGCAGATTGCCGCCAGACGGAAGAAGGAGAAGGCGAGGAAGAACGTCCAGTTGCCGATGCCGGCGAGACCGCGCCGCCGGCAATAGGCAGCGACATAGTCCTCTTCCAAGGGCAGGCCGAGTGCCGGGCGATCGATGCCGCCAAGGCCGCGAAAGCCGGAGGCATGCGGCAGGCGCCATTGCATGCATTGATAGGCGATGTCGGCGAAGGGGTGGCCCGATGTCGACAATTCCCAGTCGAGCACCGCCAGTACCCTCGGCTGGTCCGGCGCAAAGATCAGATTGTCCAGCCGATAGTCGCCATGCACCAGCGATATCAGGCCGTCATCGACCGGCAGGTGGGTTTCCAGCCAGGCGATCAGCCGGTCCATGTCGGCAATGATGCCGGTTTCGGAAGCACGGTACTGGCCGGTCCAGCGTGCCAGCTGCCGCTCGAAGTAATTGCCGGGGCGTCCGAAATCGCCAAGACCCACGGCCTCGACATTGACATCGTGCAGGGCGGCGAGCGTGGCGTTCATGGCGTCGTAGATCGCGGCGCGTTCCTCGTTGCCGTGCGCCTCCGGCAGTGCCGGATCCCAGAAGATGCGGCCGTCCAGGAAATCCATGACGTAGAACATGCGGCCGATGGGCGAATCCTCGGTCGACAGGTGCAGCATTTCGGGCACTGGTACGGCGGTGCCGGAAAGCGCCTTCATCACACGGAATTCGCGGTCTACTTGGTGAGCCGATTTCAGGAGTTGGCCTGGCGGCTTGGCGCGCAGCACGTAACGGCCGCTTGCCGCCGTCAGGAGATAGGTCGGGTTGGATTGGCCGGATTTGAATTTTTCGACGGCCGCGAGTCCGGAAAAACCCGGGATATGCGCGTCGAGGTAAGGCGCGAGCGTCGCCTGGTCGAGCGCGTTGGCCTCGTTCATGCTGTCTCGGGCTGGCGTTCAAGCAAGGTCAGCGTCAGCCAACGGGCGGTGAGCGCCGGTTTTTTGGAGCCTTCGATCTCGATGGTCACGTCGTGCGCCGTCTGCACCCAGCCCGACGGCCTGACCTTGACGTCGGCCAGCACGAAACGGGTGCGGATGCGCGCGCCGGTCTTCACCGGGGCGAGAAAGCGCAGCGAATCGAAACCGTGATTGACGCCCATCTTGCCGTTTTCCAGCGGCGGCATGGTCTCGAACGTCATCGCCGACAGCAGCGACAGCGACAGGAAGCCATGCGCGATGGTGCCGCCGAACGGCGTTTCGCGCTTGGCCCGCTCCGGATCGCAGTGGATGAACTGGTGGTCGTCGGTGGCGTCGGCGAACTGGTCGATCATGCGTTGCGTGACCACCCGCCAGGACGAAACGCCGACCTCCTTGCCGACACTGGCCAGAAGCACATCGAGACTGATTGGTTCCACGCTCATGTCCTCCAGTTCACCTCCGGCTTCTGCGGCCGGAAAATGTCATTCCTTGAACAAGGTCAACCCATGCTGCACCGACTGCCCGCCGTCGATCGGAAGGATGGCGCCGGTGACATAGCTGCCTGCACGGCTGCACAAATAGAGCGTTGCGCCGGCAATGTCATCCGGTGTGCCGATGCGGCCGATCGGGACATGGCCGCCGACATGCCTGGCCTGCTCGTCCGTGCCGGTGGCAAATGCGGTCATGCGGCTCTGGAAGGGACCGGGGGCAAAGGCGTTGACGGTGATGCGGCGGCCGGCGAATTCGAGCGCCAGCGTGCGTGTCAGGTGATGAACGGCCGCCTTGGAGGCGGTGTAGGAATAGGCGTCGTCGGCCAGCGGCTGCGTTCCCATCACCGAGCCCAGATTGATCACGCGGGCAGGATCTTCGTCGCTGGCGGCGGCATCGAGCAGCGGCAGCAATTCGCGCGTCAGATGGAAAACCGCGGTGACATTGACGCCGAACACCTTGGCCCATGCCGAATAAGGGAAGCTCTCCAGCGGCGCACCCCAGGACACGCCGGCATTGTTGATGAGGATATCGAGTTTGCCGGTGCGCGCCTTGACTTCGCCGACCAAGGCGGCAATGCCGGCCTCGCTGGAGACGTCGCCGGCAAAGCCTTCCGCTTGGCCCGAAGCGCCAAGCCCGTTCAACTCACTGGCCACCTTGATGCAGTCCTCGCCCTTGCGCGAGGCGATCATCACGCTGGCGCCGGCCTTGATCAGCGCGGTCGCCGCCATGCGGCCGATGCCGGTCGCGGCTCCCGTCACCAGCGCGGTCTTGCCGGTGACCGAAAACAGATCGTCCAGATAGCTCATCACAATCCTCCGCACGGCCTGCGGGCAAACAGTTCGCGTTGACAAGGCTATCCGAAGTACGGTCATCCTTGCCACTGACAAAATGCCCGGCCTGCATGAAGGGTTAGCGACCGATGACGGAGATGAATCTCGGCATGACCGAGCGGTTGAGGCCGATCCACGCCCGCGTCGCGGCCATGGTGCGCGACGAGATCATGCCGCTCGACAAGGAATTCCTGAGCGAGGTCGGCAAGGCCGGCGACCGTTGGGTCTACACCAAGCGCCAGGGGGAGATCCTTGAAGGTTTGAAGAAGACCGCACGGGAGCGCGGCCTATGGAACTTCTGGCTGACCGGTTCGGAACGCGGCTACGGCCTGTCCACCGTCGAATACGCCTATTTGGCCGAGGAGATGGGCAAGGCCCATCTGGGCGCCGAAACCTTCAACTGCTCGGCACCCGACACCGGCAACATGGAGGTTCTGGAACGCTACGGCTCGGCCGAGCACAAGCGGGAATGGCTCGAGCCGCTGCTGGACGGAAAGATCCGCTCGGCCTATCTCATGACGGAGCCGGACGTCGCCTCCTCCGACGCCACCAACATTTCCATGCGCTGCGAGCGGCAGGGCGGCGACTATCTGCTCAACGGCGAGAAATGGTGGGCGTCGGGTGCCGGTGACCCACGCTGCGCCATTTACATCGTCATGGTGCGGACCGCCGGCGATGAAGAGCCACAGCACCGCCGCCATTCGATGATCCTGGTTCCCTCGGGCGCGAAGGGCGTGACCAAGGTCCGGGCGATGCAGGTCTATGGCGACGATGACGCGCCGCATGGCCACATGCATCTTCGCTTCGACAATGTGCGGATATCGACGTCGAACCTGATCCTCGGCGAGGGCAGGGGCTTCGAAATCGCGCAAGGCCGGCTCGGCCCCGGCCGCATCCATCACTGCATGCGCGCCATCGGCCAGGCCGAGATGGCGCTGGAGATGCTGTGCCAGCGTTCCCTACGCCGCGAGGCCTTCGGCCAGAAGCTGGCGAAACTCGGCGCCAATCTCGACATCATCGCCGAATGCCGCATGGAGATCGAGATGGCCCGGCTGCTCTGCCTCAAGGCGGCATGGATGATCGATCAGGGCGACTCGCGGGCCGCGGCCCCCTGGATCAGCCAGATCAAGGTCATCGCGCCGCGCGTGGCGCTCAAGGTCACCGACGAGGCGGTGCAGATGTTCGGCGCGCAAGGCATCAGCCAGGATACGCCTCTCGCACGCTCGTGGACGCATCTCAGGACGCTGCGCCTCGCCGACGGGCCCGATGCAGTGCATCGGCGGCAGGTGGCACGCATGGAGCTGAAGAAATACACGCATGAAAAGATCTGAGCGCTGCCCGGCAGCGTTGCCGCTGACAAACAAGGAATACCGTCAATGACGATCCCCTCCGAAATGAAGGCGCTGCTCTTGGTCGGTGACGGCTATACGAGGACGCCGAGCGGCAGTGCGCTCGAGGCGATGGAGCCGTATCTCGAGCCGGGCAGCATCCCTGTGCCTGCGCCCGGACCTGGCCAAGTGCTGATCAAGGTCAGCCTCGCTTCGATCAATCCATCGGATGTCGCCTTCATCAAGGGCCAGTACGGCCAGCCGCGCGTTATGGGCCGTCCGGCCGGCTTCGAGGGTGTCGGCACGGTCGTCGCGGGCAGCGAGGAGCCCTATCCCAAGAGCCTTGTCGGCAAGCGCGTCGCTTTCGCCACCGGTCTGAGCAATTGGGGCTCGTGGGCTGAATATGCCGTCGCCGAGGCGGCGGCCTGCATTCCGCTTCTCGATACGGTTCGAGACGAGGATGGCGCTGCGATGATCGTCAATCCGCTGACCGCGATCGCCATGTTCGACATCGTCAAGCAGGAAGGCGAAAAGGCCTTCGTCATGACCGCCGGTGCGAGCCAGCTCTGCAAGCTGATCATCGGGCTGGCGAGGGAGGAAGGGTTTCGGCCTGTTGTCACGGTGCGCCGTGACGAGCAGATCGCGTTGCTGAAACAACTTGGAGCGGCGCATGTCCTCAACGAGAAGGTGCCTGATTTCGAGGCCACGCTGCGCGAGGTGATGAAGGCCGAACAGCCGCGCATCTTCCTCGATGCCGTCACCGGGCCGCTGGCGTCAGCCATCTTCAACGCGATGCCAAAAAGGGCGCGCTGGATCATCTACGGCCGGCTTGATCCCGAGGCAACGATCATCCGCGAGCCTGGCCAGCTGATCTTCCAGCACAAGCACATCGAAGGCTTCTGGCTGAGCGAGTGGATGCGGCAATCCAGGGATCGGCGAGGTCCGGCGGTCCTCGAGGCACAGAAGCGTTTTTCCGACGGACGCTGGTCGACCGACGTGACGGCGGTCATTCCGCTGGCCGAGGCAATGGCGCGAATGCCGGCGGAACTGGCCAAGCCCAACGGCAAGGTGTTCATCCGGCCCTGATGCCGTCTTATGCGGCGCCGGAAGGGCGATCGCAGGCTTTCTGGACGCTTTTTCCAGTTCGGTCGACCATCCTTGACAATCCCCGAAATTGATCGCCGCGTCTTTCGGCCCCTATGCCTCGTCGCTTTGTCCGTGATATGTCGCCGCCATCGAATGCCGGGACGGCGCCAAGGCTGAGGCGTCTTCCCCAATGGCGTGCGGGGTGAATTGATGACGATTTCCAAGCCGGTTTTCGATCGTTTGGGGCTGGGCATATGGATCGGGGCATTCCTGATCGTTCTCGGCCTGGTGCTATGGTCGCCCGGCACGCGCACGGTGACGCAGGCCTATGGATATGGCAGCGAAGCATTCCTGACCGGGCGGCCGCTGTACAATCTTCAATCCGAGATGGGGTACCTGTATGCACCAGCCTTCGCCGCGCTTTACCTGCCGGTGCTGAAGCTCGGACCCTATCTGGGCGGCGTGGTGTGGCATGTGGTGGGCTTCGCAGCGCTCACCTTCGCGGCGATGCGGCAAGTGCGCAAAATCGGCGGTGAGGAATTGCCATGGCTGCTTTCCTTCGGCCTCTTCCTTGCCCTGCCGATGGCGCTGGGTGCGATCCGCAACGGCCAGGCGACGATCCTTTTGACCGCGGCCTGCTGGCTTCTGACCCTGTCGGCGCTCGAAGGGCGGCGCGCCGAAACCTTCTTCTGGGCTTCGGTCGCCATCATCGCCAAACCGACCGCGATCATCATGCTTTTGCTGGTGGGAGCCCTGCGCCTGCGGCTGATACCCGTGCTCGTGCTGGCAGTGCTGTTGGTACTGGCCATACCGTACGCGTTCGCGCCTGCCGGCTACCTCAACCAGCAGTACGGCGATTTCGCCCGCATGTTGACCTCCATGGCCGTCGACAAGTCCGGCCACTTTGTCCCTACCGACTTCACGGCGCCTTTCACCTCGGCCGGGCTGCCCATGCCTGAGTTCGCCGCCACGATCGTGCGCATCGTCGGGGCATTGCTTACGCTGTCGACCGTCCTCTGGTTCGACCGCAAGCTCCAGCCTGGAATAGCCGCACTGGCGATCTTCCTGGCGGCTGCCTTCTACATGTGCGTCTTCAATCCGCGTGTCGAGCCAAATACCTATGCCATGATCGCCGTGCCCGCCGGCCTCGCTATCGCCACACTGTGGCGGGAGGAGCGTGGCGGCGTCCTGGCCTCGGTGCTGTCGACGGTATTGTTCCTCACAGGTTTGACCAGCGTCGAGCGCCACATGCATGATTTCTTCTACCCTTGGTTCCGGCCGATCGCGGTCACCTTCATCGCCTGTTCGCTGATCTGGTGGTTCTGGGCCAAGGCGCGCGAAAAGATCGTGAGCGTCGGACCCGTTGCACATGGCTGATCCGCGTCAAAAACTCGACATCGTGGCGCCCTTCTTCAACGAGGCGCAATCGGCGTCGGCCTTTGCCGCCCTGCTCGACAGGCTCGAGGAAGCGGTATCAAGCCGTTTCGGCATGGCCGTCCACAAGATCCTGGTCGACGACGGCAGCCTCGACGATGGCGCCAGGCGATTTTCGCAAGCCCTGTCGGGATCGTGGGAGATCGTTCGCCTCAGCCGCAATTTCGGCAAGGAGGTCGCGGTGCTCGCCGGCCTCGACCAGTCGCGGGGCGACATGGTGCTGATCATGGATTCGGATCTGCAGCATTCCATGGATATCAGCTTGAAGATGATCGCCGAGCTGGTGGAAAGCCCAGACATCGACGTCGTATACGCGCAGAACGACCGCCGCGAGGCGAGCTGGCGGCGCAGCCAGCTGGCGCGACTTTTCTACAGCCTGATCAACAGCAGCCAGCGTTTCGACATTCCGGAGAACGCCGGTGATTTCCGCGTCATGCGCGGTCCCGTGGTGCGCGCGCTGACCAGCCTGCGCGACAAGCGGCGCTTCAACAAGGGCCTGTTCGCCTGGGCCGGTTTCCGTCAGAAAGCCATATCCTATTCGCCGGAAAACCGCGCCATCGGCACGTCGAAATGGAGCCGGCTCAACCTGATCGCCTTTTCGCTGGAAGGGTTTACATCGTTTTCCGTCATTCCGCTGCGCATCATCAGCTTGAGCGGGATGCTGGCGGCGCTGGCGGGCGTCGTTTACGGCGCCAAAGTGTTCTTCGAGGTGATGTTCTACGGCGTTGCCGTGCCTGGTTACCCCAGCCTGATGGTCGCCGTCGTGCTGCTCGGCGGTCTCAACCTCACCTTGCTCGGCCTGATCGGCGAATATGTCTGGGTCACGCTGTCGGAGAGCAAGGACCGGCCGGTCTATCTGGTGCGCGATGTGGTGCTCAGCGAGACCGCTCACGACAAGCCGCCGGGCGCGTCCCGCGGATGACGCGGCGCATTCGCCTGATCGCCGATGACTACGGGCTGGCACCAGGGATTTGCGCCGGCATTCTCGACCTGCTCGACCGCGGACGCCTGACCGGCACCAGCTGCATGACCGGTTTTCCGGAATGGGCCGAGGCGGCGGCGCGCATAAAGCCGCTGCGCGGCCGCGCGGCGATCGGGCTGCACCTGACCCTTACGGACCAGCCAGCGGTCACAGGCAAATCGAGCCTGGCGCCCGGGGGCCGGTTGCCGCCGCTTCGTTCGCTGGCCCTGCCGGTCCTGCGCGGGCGGGTCGACGAGCGCGACGTCCATGCCGAACTCGACGCGCAATATAGCCGTTTCGTCGAGGCGCTGGGCCGCAAACCCGACTTCATCGACGGTCATCAGCACGTGCATTTCCTGCCTGTCGTGCGCGGCTGGCTGCGGACACGTTTTCCCGACACTGCCGGCAGGCCGGTGCTGCGAGGCGCACCGGCGCTGAGCGATGCCGCCGCCGCACCGAAAATCGCGGCAATCGCTGCCGTGGCCGCCGGCTTCAACCAATCGATGCAGCGTGCCGGCTTTGCCGTTTTGAAGCCGCTCGCCGGCATCTATGACTGGCGGCAACCCGAAAAGTTCGCCCCCTTGCTGGAGGCTGCCGTCGAAGCGCTGTCGGACCGTGGGCTGTTCATGTGCCACCCCGGCCATGTCGACCAAACGCTGTGCGCGCGTGACCCGATGCAAGGCGTGCGCGAAGTGGAATTCGGCGTTCTGGCTTCGGATGCGTTCGGCGCGAGCCTGGCCCGAGCCGGTGTCGAGATCTTGGACGGCCGGGAATGAATGGCGTTCAGCCACGGCGTTCGACCGGCAGCAAGATCGTCCGTTTTGCGCTGGTCGGACTGGCAAATACGGCCATCGACCTTGCCGGTTTTTTCCTGCTGCTCAAGCTGCACGCCCCGCCGCTGTCCGCCAATGTCATCTCTTGGTCGATTGCCGTCGTCTTCTCTTTCGTGGCGAATGGCTTCTGGTCGTTCGAACGCAATCACGCCATTCGGCTGCATGACGCCTTCCTGCGCTTCGTCTCGGCTGGGGCGTTGATTTCGCTCGGCGTGTCCAGCCTGTCGATCGCACTCTTCGCCGGCATCGGCGGTGTGTGGCCGGCAAAGATCGGCGGGGTCATCGTGGCGGCCGTGCTGAACTTCCTTGCCGCGCGTTGGTCGATCGAGGGCCGGCTGCTGAAATAGGTATCTCTATTCCGCCGGTTCCACGTTGGTGTAGGCGGCTTCCTCGAGTTCGCGCTTCAGCCGTGCTTCCTCATGGGTCTTCGGTGTGACGAAGCGGCCAAGCAGGAGATAAGCGACCGGGGTCAGGAACAGTGTCGAGATGGTGGCCAGGCCAAGCCCGCCGACAATGACCCAGCCGAGCGCCACGCGTGCCTCGGCGCCAGCGCCGGCGGCCAGCACGAGCGGCACACCGCCAAGTATGGTGCAGATCATCGTCATCATCACCGGCCGCAGGCGGATCGTGGAAGCCTGCTCGATCGCTTCGCGCACGCCCAGGCCCCGATCTCGCAGCTGATTGGCGAATTCGACGATCAGGATGCCGTTCTTGGCCATGACGCCGACCAGGAGCACCAGGCCGATCTGGCTGTAGGCGTTGAGGCTGGTGCCTGAAAGAAGCAGCGCGAAAATGGCGCAGGCAAGGCCGAGCGGCACCGTCGCCATGATGATGACGGCGCTGACGAAACTCTCGAACTGGGCGGCCAGCACCAGGAGGATGATGACCAGGGCGAAGCCGAAGATGGTGACCATGGCGCTGTTGGTTTCACCCAAAGTCGCAGCCTCGGCCAGGGGCAGGATGCGGCTTCCAGGCGGCAGGAGCGGCGTGGCGATCTGCTCGGCGCGTGTCAGCGCATCGCCAAGCGCGAAATTGCCAGAAAGGTTCGAGGTGATCGCCACCGAAGGCTGCTGCTGTTCGCGCGACAGCGACGGTGGTACGGCGCGCTCGGTCAGGGTGGCGATGGTCGACATCGGCACGAAGCGGCCATCCGCCGTCTTGAGGAACACATTTTCCAGATCGGTCGGATCGTTGATCGGATTGGTGGTCGAGACCAGTTTCACCCCGTAGCTGCGGTCGGCGATGTAGACATCGACGACGTCGTTGCCGTCGAGCATGGCTTGCATGGTGTTGGCGAGCCCCGTGATGTCGATGCCGAGATCGGAGGCGCGCTCACGATCTATCGCTACGGCCAGTTGCGGCTGCGTCGGGTCGATCGACAGGCGCGGCGTCTGAAAGCGCTCATCCTTCTGCATCTCGGCGATGATCTTGACCGCTGCATCGCCAAGCGCCTTTCGGTCGTTGCCAACCAGAGCGAATTGCAGGCCGTTGCCGGCGCCGCGGATGCCGAGACTGTTGGGTTGGACCGGGAAGATCCGCACGCTGGGCACCTGCCTGGTCAACTGACTGATCTCGGCCATGATCTCCTGCTGGCTGCGGCTGCGCTCGTCCCACGGCGCCAGCGTCATCACCATGAAGCCCGAATTGTAGGAACCGTTCTGGCCGGCGTTTTCGAAGGTCGAGCGGATCTCGCCGGAATCGCGCATCGGCTGGATCAGCCGCTCGATCTTCTGCATCTGCTGCGTCGTGTAGTCGAGACTGACGCCTTGCGGGGCGTTGATGCGCAACAGCACGGCGGCGCGGTCCTCGGTCGGCGTCAGTTCCTGGCGGATGGTGCCGAACAGCGCGAAGGCGACGCCGGCAAACAGCACCGCGACCAGAACCACGATCCAGGGCGCGTCGAGGCAAGCGTGCAGCGCGCGCTTGTAGCCGGCATTCAGGACGCCGCCGATGCGAGCGCCGATGCCTTGGCCGCCTTCGTGGTGAAGCGGCGCGCTGGTCAGCATGCGCGAGGCAAGCATCGGGCAAAGCGTCAGCGCGACCACGCAGGACAGAAGCACCGACATCGCAAGCACGAAACCGAATTCGCGGAACAGGCCGCCGGTCTGGCCGGGCAGGAACGAGATCGGCACGAAGACGGCGACAAGCGTCAGTGTCGTGGCGACGACGGCGAAGAACACTTCCTGCGCGCCGAGCACGGCCGCCGCACGCGGCCCCATGCCTTCATTGCGCCGTCGCACGATGTTTTCCAAGACGACGATGGCGTCGTCGACCACAAGGCCGGTGGCCAGCACCAAAGCGAGCAGCGTCAGGATGTTGACCGAGAAGCCGGCTAGATAGATGGCGGCGATGGTGCCGATCATGGCGACCGGCATCGACAGGCCGGGGATGAGCGTGGCGCGCCAGTCGAGCAGGAAGATGTAGATGACGATCAGCACCATGGTGACCGACAGGCCAAGCGCGATCTCGACCTCGTGCACCGCACCCTTGACGAAGACAGCGTCGTCGCTGGTGATCTTGATCGACATGCCCTTGGGCAGGTTCTCCTGCAGCTTGGCGACGGCGACCTGGACGCCCGTCGAAATGTCCAGCGTGTTCGATTCCGCCTGGCGGATAATACCGAGGCCGATTCCGGTCTTGCCGTCCGAACGCAGCGTCGTCTGGCCAACATCGGGGCCGAGCGTGACGGTCGCGACATCGCGGATGCGCGTCGTGCCGCCGATGATGATGTTTTCGAATTCCTCGGGCGTCGTCACGTCGGCCGTGGTGCGGACGATCAGGTCCTGGTTGGTCGTTGTGATCGACCCGGCCGGGGAATCGAAGGCGACGGAGGCAAGCGCCGCCCGGAGGTCGGCGACCGTGAAGCCGAGGCTGGCGAGCTTGTTCTGGTCGACATCGATGCGAAAGATCTTGTCGCGGTCGCCATAGACCTGGACGTCGGCGACGCCGGGCACGGCGGCCAGTTCGTCCTCGATCTGATCCTGGACCACCACCGTCATGTCCTGGATCGACATGGTGTCCGAAGTCACCGCCAGCCGCATCACCGCGTCGGAATTGGCATCGGCCTTGACGATGCGCGGCGGATCGGCGGTATCGGGCATCTGGTTGGCGACCCGGCCGACGGCATCACGCACATCCGAGGCGGCGACATTGAGATCGACACCGTCGTTGAACTCGATGGTGACGCGGCTCGAGCCGAAGGAGGAGGAAGACGAGATCGATTTGACGCCGGAGACGCGAGCGACGGCGCCCTCGATCGTGTCGGTCAGTTCGCGGTCGACGGTTTCGGCGGCCGCGCCTTCGAAGGTCGTGGAGACCGTGACGACGGCGCGGTCGACGTCGGGCAATTCGCGGATTTCGACACCGTAGAAGGCAGCGAGGCCGGCAACGGCAATAAGAGTGTTCAGCACGAACGCCATGACCGGCCTGCGGATGAACAGCGCGGTGAAGCCGGTATCGCTGGCGGCGTTGACGGAGCCGGTCATGAGCCTTCCGCGGCGTTGGCGGCGCGCTGCTCCTGGCCCGCGATGCGAACCTCGCCGCCTTCGCTGACACTTTGGGTGCCTTCGGTGACCACCATGTCGCCGCTGTCGATCTCCGCGTCGATCAATACGGTCTCGGTGTTGCGCTGGATGATGCGCACCGGCACGCGCCTGGCCTTGCCGTCCTCGACCTGCCAGACATAGGCGCCGTCCGAACCCCAGAGGATCGCCAGCGGGCTGACGGCCGGATAGGTCTCGCCGGGGAATTTCATGGTGATGGAGAACGACATGCCGGCGCGCAGCGAATCGGCCGGATTGGCGATGGTGGCCTTGACCAGAAGTGTGCGGCTCTTTTCGTCGATATGATTGTCGATCGCCGAAACCGTGCCGGTGTACGCGTTGCTCGGATTGGCGATCGGCGTCGCCGTCAATCGCGCGCCGACCTTGACGGCGGCGGCGAAGCGCTCGGGTACCTGGAAATCGACCAGGATAGAGGACCGGTCGTCAAGCGTGGCGATCGCCGACTGGTTGGTGACGTAATTGCCGGCCGAGATCGGCAGGATGCCGACCGTGCCGGTGATCGGCGCCAAGATCGAGCGGCGCTGCAGTGCAAGCTCGGCATCCTGAAGCGCCAGCTTGGCGCCGGCCAGAACCACTTCGGCATCGGCGACCGCGACCGGTGTCGCCGCGTTGGAGGCACGCAGCGACTTGACGCGGTCGAGCTTGGACTGAGCATCCTGCAAGGCAAGCTTGGCGCGGTCCTGTGCGATGATCTCCGTCTCGGAATCGAGCGTTGCGATGATCTGTCCCTTGTCGACATGAGTGCCGGATTCGACCAGCAACTCGGCAAGACGGCCGGAACTGTAGGGATTGACGGTCACCGAGGCGTTGGCACGGCCGGTGCCGATCGCCTGCAGGCGGTCGTTTATGGTGGCCGTACCGGCAGGCAAGGCGACGACGTTGACCTGCCGGACTCCATTGCGATTGCCAGCCTGTTTCGCGCCGTCCGCACCGCTTCTGGCGGGAGGCGTTGCCGCGTAGGCCCAATCCATTCCCCAGCGCGCCAGCACTGCCGGCGCGCCTGGATAGAAGCGTGCCCAGGCGGCCGCGGCGGCGACCACGATCACAAGCGCAACGACAATTTGCTTCCAGGTCCGCATCGACACTCCGGTTTCAGAAATCGTCGGCCATTCCCGAAGGACCGGCACAGCGACGATGCGGGCGGGCGGCAAAAATCCGGCCACGCCACACCCCGATATCAGCGGTTTATGGCAATTATCACGCAATCGTGCACATTAAATCTCGGTAACGTGAAACCGAGACGGCCGTGAAGCCGATGCAGTGATCCGGAGGATTCTGCTTATCGCAGGCCTTCCATCTCGCGGATGCGCCGGGCGCCGTCGGCCTCGAGTTGCCTGGTGACGGCGCCGATCAGCGTTTCGGCGACGACGAAAAGTGCCGCGGAGGAATCCCATGCGGAAGGCACGGCGGTTCGTCCGGCGATGACATGGCGAGCAAAGCGGGCGATCGGCGACAGCCACTGGTCGGTGAACAGTACGATCTGAACGCCGCGCTGATGCGCCTTCTCGGCGAAGCGGACGAGGCTGTCCTGGTAGCGCCTGATGTCGAAGATCACCAGCACGTCGCGCTTGCCCATGTCAATCAGCCGGTCACGCCACATGCTCTCCTGGCCGGCGAGGTGAAAGACATCGGGCTGGATGACGGCGAGATGGGCGGCCATGTAGCGCGCCAGTGGGTCGGTAAAGCGGCCGCCGATCAGGAATGTCTTGCCACGCCGCTCGGCCAGCCTGGTGGCAATGTCGGCAAGCTGCTTGTCGGACAGATGCCTGAAGGTCTCGCGCATATTGTCCAGCGTTGCTTCCAGCATGGGCGACACCGTGCCGCCAATAGGCGAGGGCGGATTGAGCGTTCGTATCGCCGGCGATTGCAATTGCGCCGCCAGTTCATCCTGCAGGCTCGACTGGAACTCGGGGTAATTCTGGAAACCCAGCCGGGCAACGAAACGCAGGATCGTCGGCGAGGAAACGCCGGCCGCGGATGAGAATTCGGCGACTGTCTTGAGGCCGATCATCGGATAGCTCGCGATCAGCGTCTGCGCTGCGCGCCGTTCGCCGGCGGGCATCGCGCCGATACGGTCGGCAATCAATTCGGCAATGTTGGAAATCATCTTTTCCCCACCCTTGGCCCGCCGATCGTCTTTTCCCCAGATCGCATTTGACAAAGCCAAACAAACTGTATGAAATCATCCACCGGGACGCAATGAAACAAAATACGTAACATACGATACAGCGCTCCCAGGGGACGGCAGGACTATGGAGACAGCGCGGCCCGCCAGCCTTGCATCGTCTGCTACCGTGGGGGTGACGAACCCCGGCGGATCGAGCCCCTTCGTGCTGACCTGCGACCACGCTTCCAATTTCCTGCCGGCTGAATTCGGCACGCTCGGCCTCGCCGCCGACGACCTGTCGCGTCACATCGCTTGGGATCCCGGCGCACTGCCGGTTGCGCTGCGGATGGCGCAGGCGCTTGATGCGACGCTGGTCGAAACCCGCATTTCGCGTCTCGTCATCGACTGCAACCGGCCGCTCGACGCGCCGGACCTTGTGCCGCCGGTCAGCGAAACCACTGCCATACCGGGCAATACCGGCCTGTCGGAAAAACAGCGCGCGGCGCGGGTCGCCCTGTCATGGCAACCGTTCCATGGCGCCATCGAGCGCATCGTCGAGGACCGGTTGGCGCGCGGCCAGGAGACCCGCCTGGTTTCCGTTCATTCCTTCACGCCGGTCTACAAGGGCCGCAATCGGCCCTGGCATATCGGCATCATCCATGACGAAGATCGCCGGCTGGCGGCGCCGCTGATATCGGCGCTGCAACGGCTCTCAGGCATCACCGTCGGCATCAACGAGCCCTATTCGCCGGCCGACCGCGTCTATTTCACGCTGGAACGGCATGCGCGCTCGCGCGGGCTACCCTGCGCGATGATCGAAATCCGCAACGATGAAATCTCCGGCGAAACCGGGCAGCGGAAATGGGCGGATATGCTCACGGGCATTTTTTCGGATCTGGAGCCAGAGGAGGCCAAGGGCTCTCGACGAAGCGCAGTCGGAAAGTCAGTTCAATCGGCCAGCTAAGAACCAATAGGGGAACTCTGACATGACAACACCTGATCACTCTGACAAGTCGGAGGACACAAAAATCCTCCACAGTATGGGCTACGCCCAGGAATTGGCGCGTCGCATGAGCGGCTTCTCCAACTTCGCCATTTCCTTCTCGATCATATGCATTCTGGCAGGCGGCATTACGTCTTTCCCGCTGGCCATGGCCACCGGCAGCGGTTTCGAGGCGACCATCGGCTGGGTCATCGGCGGCGTCTTTGCGCTCGTGGTCGCGGCTTCTCTCGGCCAGATTGGATCGGCCTATCCGACAGCCGGCGGCCTCTATCACTGGTCCTCGATCCTGGGCGGACGCGGCTGGGGCTGGGCCACGGCCTGGATCAACTTGCTCGGCCTGATCTTCGTCGTCGCTTCGGTGAATGTCGGCGTCTACCTGCTGTTTCAGGGGCTCGTTGCTGGCCCGATCTTCGGCTGGGACACATCGGGCTGGGGCTTCTGGCAACAGACGGCGGCGGTCGTCTTGATTACCGTCACCCAAGGTCTGTTCAATCATCTCGGCATCAAGACGACGACGATGTTGACCGATTTTTCCGGCTACCTCATCCTCGTTGTGGCGGTCGTGCTGACGCTGACCTTCCTGATCTGGGGCGCGCACGGCTTCGATCTCGCGCGGCTGACGACTTTCGTCAACACGACCGGCGATCTCGGTGGTGGCTATGTTCCGACGGGCCGCACCGCACTCGTGGCCTTCCTGATTGGCCTTCTCTACCCGCTTTACACGATCACCGGCTTCGACGCCTCCGCGCATACCGCCGAGGAAACGCACAATGCCCGCGTCGCTGTGCCCAGAGGCATGATCCACGCGGTCCTCTGGTCTCTCGTCTTCGGTTTCGTCATGGCGGTCTCCTTTGTCCTTGCCAGCCCCGATCTCGTGGCGACCGCCAAGGACGGCGGCAATGCCTGGTTCAACCTGTTCAACAATCTGCCGGCGCCAACCTGGCTCAAGGCTCTGCTCGGCATCGCCATCGTGCTGTCGAACTATCTGTGCGCGCTAGCAGGGCTCACTTCGACCTCGCGCATGATCTTTGCCTTTTCGCGTGACGGAGGTCTGCCGGGGTCTTCTTTATGGAAGCAGGTTTCGCCGACCTGGCGCACGCCCGTTCCGGCCATCTGGCTCGGCGTCGTTCTGTCGATTGCCGCCACGCTCTATTCGCCGGCTTTCGCGGCGCTGGCAGCCGGCTGCGCACTCTTCCTCTACGTCTCCTACGCCATGCCGATCGCGGCCGGACTTCTTGCGGAAGGAAAGAGCTGGACCGAGTTCGGACCATTCCGGCTCGGCATCTGGTCAAAGCCGTTCGCGGTCATCACCGTGCTTGGTGTTCTGGTGTTGATGTATGCCGGCATCCAACCGCCCTTCGACATCCTGATCAACTATGCGATCGGATTGATCGTTCTGCTCGTCGTTTTGTGGTTTGCCGTCGAGAACCGCCGCTTCCAGGGGCCGCCCATCGGCGAGACGGCAATCGCCAAGCGCAGGGCGACCATCGCAGCGGCCGAAAAGGCCGTCGGCGAATCCGCCTAAACAACCAATCAAGCCGTGGCGGGTTCGCTCGCCACGGTTTTTTGTTCTCGTTCAATATGACAAGCCCGAAACGCCAAGCACTGGAGTGCCAAAGGAATGGCCGGAAGTTTCTCGTTCGATCAGTTGAAGAAAGCGGTCTCCAGCGGCGAGATCGACACGGTGCTGGCATGCATTGTCGACATGCAGGGCCGGTTGGCAGGAAAGCGGTTCCTGGCGCAATATTTCGTCGATTCCGCGCATGACGAGACGCATGGCTGCAACTACCTGCTGGCGGCCGACATCGATATGGAGCCGGTGCCGGGCTACAAGGCGGCAAGCTGGTCGAAGGGCTATGGCGACTTCGTCATGAAGCCTGACCTGGCGACGCTGCGGCGCATTCCCTGGCTGGAAAAGACGGCGCTCGTCATTTGCGACGTGCTCGACCACCACACCCATGACGACCTGCCGCATTCGCCGCGCGCCATATTGAAGAAGCAGGTCAAGCGGCTGAGTGAGCGCGGTTATATCGGCTATTTCGCTTCCGAGCTCGAATTCTATCTGTTCAACGAGACCTACGATTCCGCCCGCAAGAAGCATTGGCAGGGGCTCGATACAGCCTCGCCCTATATTGGGGACTACCAGATCGGCATCACCACCAAGGAAGAAGGCGTCATGCGCCGGCTTCGCAACGAGATGGAAGCCGCCGGCATTCCGATCGAGAATTCCAAGGGCGAGTGGGGGCCGGGCCAGGAAGAGATCAATGTGCGCTACGCCGAGGCGCTCGACATGGCCGACCGCCACGTCATCCTGAAGAACGGCGCCAAGGAGATTGCCGAGTCCGAAGGCAAGGCGATTTCCTTCATGTCCAAGTATAATTACGGTCTCGCCGGCAATTCCAGCCACATCCACAATTCGCTGTGGAGCGCGGACGGCAAGACGCCGCTGTTCTTCGACAGACAAGCCGACTGGACCTTGTCGACGCTCGGCCAGCAATGGGCGGCCGGGCAGTTGAAATACGCCAAGGAATTCACCTGGTTCCTGGCGCCCTACATCAATTCCTACAAGCGCTTCCAGGCCGGCACTTTCGCGCCGACCAAGATCATGTGGAGCGAAGACAACCGCACCGCCGGCTTCCGCCTGTGCGGCGAGGGCACCAAGGGCATCCGCATGGAATGCCGCATCGGCGGCGCCGACCTCAATCCTTATCTGGCCTTCGGGGCGCTGATCGCGGCCGGCCTCGCCGGTATCGACGAGAAGCTGGAATTGCAGAAGCCTTTCGTCGGCGACGCCTATCAGGCTTCTCGTTTGCCGGAGATTCCAAAGACGCTGCGCGATGCGACCGAGACGCTGTCGAAGTCGAAGATGCTGAAACAGGCGCTCGGCGAGGATGTGCTCGAGCACTATGTCCACACAGCGAAGTGGGAACAGTTCGAATACGATCGCCGTATCACGGATTGGGAACTGCACAGAGGGTTCGAGCGGTATTAAAGCTTTATGCAGCTTTATTGTTGACAATGTAGTTAATGCGGCTCATATGAAGGCTGCAAACTGCAATTGTTGGGGAGTTCGCAATGTCCAAATATGCGCCGCTGAAGGAATTTCTGGTCGCCCAGAATGCCGACCGTGTGCCTATGTCGTTCGATCAGATCGAGAGCGTGCTTAGTCTGCCCTTGCCGGCATCGAAGCGATACCCCGCGTGGTGGAGCAACAATCCGAGCAACAATCCCATGACCAGGGAGTGGCTCGAGGCCGGGTTCGAGACCGAATCCGTCAACGTAGGCACTGGCAAGCTTGTCTTTCGCCGCGTTCGCAAGATGCCGACCGGTGACGGCGCACCCGCGGTGCGTACGCACCGTCACCCTGGATTTGGTTTCATGAAGGGCTTGATAGCAATCGAGGCCGGGTTTGATGTCACCAAACCGTTCGATGATGAGCCTTGGGATCGGGGTTATCTGGGCGGTGAAACTCAGGCGCAGCACGGCAAACACATGATGCGCAAATGAGTGAAGAGCCGAGCCTGCTGCTGGACACGTGCGCGATGATCTTCATTGCAAACGACAGCAAAATCGACCCTCAGGCAAGTCAGGAGATTTCCGACGCGGCCTATGATGGCCGCCTCTATCTCTCGCCGATGTCAGCATGGGAGATCGGCATCGGTGTGGCCAAGGGCCGGCTCAACTTGCCCATAGCGCCGCTCGATTTCGTAGAGCGCTTCATTGAGCGCATGTCCGCGAAACTCAGCGCGATTTCGCCGGCCATTCTGATCGCGTCCTCCAACTTGCCGGGTTCGCCCCATGGCGATCCTATGGATCGAATACTGATTGCCACTGCAAGGGCCTTGGACATGGTTCTTGTGACGCGAGACGAGCCCATCCTTCGCTACAGCCGCAACGGCCATCTGCGTACATTAGCCTGCTAAATGGAGCATCTTTTGGAAACCGTAAAACTCAAATCCCCCATCGACGGCTCGATCTATGCGGAGCGGCCGGTCGCTACCGACCAGGCGATCAACGCCGCGGTCGAGCGTGCCAAGGCGGCGCAGGAGAAGTGGGCGCAGTCGCCGATCGTCGAGCGCGGCAAGTACATGCTGGCGATGCTGGAAGCACTGGTCGCGATGACCGACGAGATCGTGCCGGAGATCGCCTGGCAGATGGGGCGTCCCGTTCGTTATGGCGGCGAGTTCGGCGGCGTCAAGGAGCGTACCAACTATATGGTCGAGATCGCGGAAGCGGCGCTCAAGTCCGTGCCGGCCTCCAACCCGAAGGACGGCTTCCGGCGCTATGTGAAGAAGGATCCGCTTGGGGTGGTCATGGTGATCGCGCCATGGAACTATCCCTATCTGACAGCGGTCAACACCATCGTGCCGGCGCTGATGGCCGGCAACGCCGTCATCCTGAAACATGCCGCGCAGACGTTGCTGGTCGGCGAGCGCTTTCAACAGGCTTTCGACAAGGCCGGCCTGCCAAAGGGCGTGTTCCAGAATGTCGTGCTCAACCATGCACAGACGGAAAAACTGCTGGGTTCCGGCAAGATCGACCATGTCAATTTCACCGGCTCGGTCGCTGGCGGCCGTGCTATCGAAAAGGCGGCGGCAGGCACCTTCATGACGCTTGGGCTCGAACTCGGTGGCAAGGATCCGGCCTATGTGCTGCCCGACGCCAAGATGGACCATGCCGTGGCCAATCTGGTCGACGGCGCCTTCTTCAATTCCGGCCAGTGCTGCTGCGGCATCGAACGCGTCTATGTGCACGAAAAAATCTATGACGAGTTCGTCGAAGGCTTCATCGCCGAGACCAGGAATTATGTCGTCGGCAATCCGCTGGAGCAGGCGACGACGATGGGACCGATGGCGCAGGCGCGCTTTGCCGACCTGATCCGCGAGCAGAAGGCCGAAGCGCTGCGCAAGGGTGCCAAGGCGCACATCAACATGAAGGTGGCTAACGACAAGGCCGGCTCGCCTTACCTGGCGCCGGAGGTGTTGACGCAAGTCGACCATCAGATGAGCGTCATGCGTGAGGAAAGCTTTGGCCCGATCGTCGGCATCATGAAGGTGCGCAACGATGAGGAGGCGATCGCTTTGATGAACGACAGCCCCTACGGGCTGACGGCCTCGATCTGGACGCGCGACACCGAGCATGCGGTGGCGATCGGCGACCGCGTCGAGACCGGCACGGTGTTCATGAACCGCTGCGACTATCTCGATCCCGCGCTGGTCTGGACCGGCGTCAAGGACACCGGCAAGGGCGTTGCCCTGTCGGCGCTGGGCTATGACAATCTGACCCGGCCGAAATCCTTCCATCTGCGTGAAGCCATCTAATTTTCGAAAGACAAAAATGTCCAAGCTCATCTCCAAATGGAACTACCCCACCACCGTTCGCTTCGGCGCCGGGCGCATCAAGGAACTGCCGGAGGTGCTCGCGGCCACCGGCATCAAGCGGCCGCTTTTCGTCACCGATCCGGGATTGGCGAAACTGCCGGTCGTCGCCTCGACGCTCAGGATTCTCGACGAGGCCAAGGTCCCCTATGGCGTGTTCTCCGAGGTGAAGCCGAACCCGGTCGAGTCCAACCTCACCGCTGGCATCGCGGTGTTCAAGAAGGGCAAGCATGACGGCGTCATCGCCTTCGGGGGCGGCTCGGCGCTCGACCTCGGCAAGCTGATCGCCTTCCAGGCCGGCCAAGTCAGGCCCATCTGGGACTTCGAGGATGTCGGCGACTGGTGGACGCGCGCCAACTCCGACGCCATCGCGCCAATCATCGCGGTGCCGACCACCGCCGGCACCGGCTCGGAGGTCGGCCGCGCCGGCGTCATCACCAATGAGGAGACGCATACCAAGAAGGTGATTTTCCATCCGAAGTTGTTGCCGGCGATCGTCATCGCCGATCCGGAGCTTTCGGTCGGCATGCCTTCCTTCATCACCGCCGGCACCGGCATGGACGCGCTCGCCCATTGCCTCGAAGCCTATTGCGCGCCGGGCTACCATCCGATGGCCGACGGCATTGCCGTCGAAGGCATACGCCTGGTGTTCGAGAACCTGCCGAAGGCTTATGCCAATGGCAAAGACCTCGTCGCCCGCGCCCACATGATGAGCGCGGCCGCCATGGGCGCCGCGGCCTTCCAGAAGGGGCTGGGTGCCATCCACTCGCTGTCGCATCCGATCGGCGCGCTCTACGACACCCATCATGGCATGACCAATGCCGTGTTCATGCCATATGTGCTGGCCTTCAATCGCGACTCCATCGAAGAGCGTATCGCCCGGCTCGCCGCCTATTGCGGCATCAAGGGCGGTTTCGACGGCTTCGCCAAGGCTGTTATCAAGCTGCGCAAGGAGTTGAAGGTGCCGCACGCGCTGCCGGGCCTGATCAAGGGGCTAGACATGGACAAGAAGCGCAAGGGCCTGATCGCCGACATGGCGGTGGTCGATCCGACGGCCGGCGGCAACCCGGTCAAGCTGACCAAGAAGGCGGCGCTGACACTGCTCGAAAACGCCATCGCCGGGACGGTCTGAGGCCGGTTCCTGGATGCGGAAATTGATCGGGAAACGAGAGGAAAGGAGAGGGGAAGGGGCGATATAGGGGCGGATTAATGTTTAGCCGGAAAATTAAGTGATGGCTAATTGCTACAGTCCGTTAAAAAGAGTTAACTTTTCACGCTGCGAGGCGCCGGTTTCACAAAGCTTTCATCTGGCTGTCACACGAAAACGATACCGCATCGCAGACGTCCAACGGCGTCAGTTCAATGGAGAGAACACATGTTCAAATTCACGGGGAAAGTGCTTTCCCTTTCGGCCGCGACCCTGATGGTGTCGTCGGTGATTTCGTCCGCCGCTTCGATGGACGATCTCATCAAGGCCGCCAAGGCCGAAGGCCAGCTCACCACGATCGCCTTGCCGCATGACTGGTGCGGTTATGGCGACGTCATCGCCGGCTTCAAGGCGAAGTATCCGGAAATCACCGTCAACGAACTCAACCCCGACGCCGGCTCCGGCGACGAAGTCGAGGCGATCAAGGCCAACAAGGACAACAAGGGTCCGCAGGCTCCTGATGTCATCGACGTCGGCCTGTCCTTCGGCCCGACCGCCAAGGCCGATGGCCTGTTGATGCCATACAAGGTGTCGACCTGGGACTCGATCCCGGACAGCGCCAAGGATGCCGATGGCGCCTGGTACGGAGACTATTATGGCGTTCTCTCGTTCATGGTGAACAAGGACCTGATCAAGGAGTCGCCGAAGGACTGGGCCGATCTCCTCAAGCCCGAATTCGCCAACGCGGTCGCCGTTGCCGGCGATCCGCGCGCTTCGAACCAGGCCATCCAGGCCGTCTACGCCGCAGGCCTTTCCGGTGGCGCGGCTGCAGGTGAACCCGCTGGCACCGCCGGCCTCGACTTCTTCAAGAAGCTCAACGCCGCCGGCAATTTCGTGCCGGTCGTCGGCAAGCCGGCAACGCTTGCCCAGGGCCAGACCCCGATCCTGATCAACTG
Source organism: Mesorhizobium sp. B2-3-15 (assembly GCF_006442875.1). Lineage (NCBI taxonomy): Bacteria > Pseudomonadati > Pseudomonadota > Alphaproteobacteria > Hyphomicrobiales > Phyllobacteriaceae > Mesorhizobium > Mesorhizobium sp. B2-3-15. The sequence goes on from NZ_VFVO01000006.1 coordinate 195,480, forward strand.
GGATTACAACGCGCTCTCCGGTCGCGACACGCTGAAGGGCAACCCGCCCGTCGACGTCGTCGTGCCGAAGACCGGCGTTGTCGCCGGTGTTTATGTGCAGGCGATCAGCGCGTTTGCGCCGCATCCGAATGCGGCCAAGCTGTGGATGGAATATCTCTATTCCGACGAAGGCCAGGTCGGCTGGCTGAAGGGCTATTGCCACCCGATCCGCTTCAACGATCTGGCCAAGAACGGCAAGATCCCGGCTGACGTGCTGGCCAAGCTGCCGCCGGCGGAATCCTACGCCTCGGCCGCCTTCCCGACGCTCGACGAACAGGGCAAGGCCAAGGAAGCCATCAGCAAGAACTGGGACGCCGTTGTCGGCGCCAACGTCAAGTAAGGCTTGAAATCCACCGGGCGGCCGCGAGGCCGCCCGGCTTCCCCTCGAAGACGGTAGCCGGCGCATGACCGATCTTACGCTTTCAAATCAGTCCGTTACCACCAAGCCCGCGCCGCCGACCGAGGCGACCGCTTTCCGCTTTCCGATGCAGTGGATTGGCGTGGCGCCTTTCTTCATCTTCGTCCTGATGTTCCTGATCCTGCCGACGATCTATCTCGTCCTGGGCGCTTTCCAGAATGGCGACGGTCAGCTGACGCTGGACAATATCCTGCAGCTGGTCAGCGATCCCTCGATCAGCGCTTCCTACTGGGTTTCGATCAAGATCAGTTTCTGGTCGGCCGTCATCGGTGCCTTTGCCGGGCTCGCGATTGCCATCGCCATCGTGCGCGGCGGGCTTCCCAACTGGACCCGCTCGGCGACCCTGACTTTCTCGGGCGTCGCGTCGAATTTCGCCGGCTTGCCGCTGGCCTTCGCCTTCCTGGCGACCCTCGGCCGCGTCGGCATCGTCACAACGCTTCTGCGTGACGTTCTCAATGTCAACATATATGCGATGGGCTTCAATTTCCTCACAACATCGGGCCTGATCGCGGTCTATCTGTTCTTCCAGATTCCGCTGATGGTGGTCATCATCGTGCCGGCCATCGACGGCTTGAAGAAGGAATGGGGCGAAGCCGCCGCCACGCTCGGGGCCACCCAGTCGCAGTATTGGCGCATGGTGGTCATCCCGGTCTTGTGGCCGAGCTTCCTCGGCACCGTCATCCTGTTGTTCGCCAATTCCTTCGGCGCCATCGCCACGGCTTATGCGTTTGCCGGCCCGGCGCTCAACATCGTTCCCATCAAGCTCTATTCGCAGATCAATGGCGACGTGCTGCACAACCCGCAGCTCGGCTATGCCATCGCCTTCGGCATGATCGTCATCACGGGCTTGGCTAACGTCTTCTACATCTGGTTCCGGACCCGGTCCGAAAGGTGGCTGAAATGAAGTCGGGCAAATTCTGGGCTTGGGTCGTCTTCATTGTCGGCGCGGCCTATTTCTTCATTCCGCTGATGGCGACTGTCGAGTTCTCGTTGCGCATGCGCCGCGGCGTCCATTCCTTCGATGCCTACCAGATCGTGCTGGGCGACGCTCGCTTCCAGTCGACCTTCCTGTATTCGGTGGTAGCGGCCGTCTTCACCATCATCCTCGGCGTGCTGATCGTGGTGCCTGCGGCATACTGGATCCGGCTGCGCCTGCCGCAGCTCAGGCCGATCGTCGAATTCATCACGCTGTTGCCGCTGGTCATTCCGGCCATCGTCATCGTGTTCGGCTATATCAGGATGTACGGCTCGAATTCCCCGCTGCCGTTCCTGGGCAGCAATATGGGCGCCAATGCGCTGCTGGTGATCGGCTATGCGACGCTGGCTCTGCCCTACATGTATCGCGCCGTCGATACGGGGCTGCGCACCATCGATGTGCGGACATTGACCGAAGCAGCGCAGATCCTGGGCGCCGGCTGGGGCACGATCATTGGCCGGGTGATCCTGCCCAATGTCCTGATCGCCGTGCTGTCGGGCGCCTTCCTGACCTTCGCCATCGTCATCGGCGAGTTCACCATGGCGAGCCTTCTCAACCGTCCGGCCTTTGGCCCGTATCTGCAAAACGTCGGCGCCAACCGCGCCTATGAACCGGCAGCCCTTGCCATCATCGCCTTCGCCATTACCTGGGGCTGCATGTCGCTCATCCAGATCCTGTCTCGCTTCGCGCCGAAATCGGCGAACCGCCCGAATTGATCGAAAAGCACTGACCTGAGAGAAAAAGCCATGGCCGAGCCATTCCTGTCCATCCAGCATGTGCGAAAGTCCTACGGGTCCAACACCGTGGTGCAGGATTTCAGCCTCGACGTCGAGCCGGGCGAGTTCGTCTCGTTCCTGGGGCCATCCGGATGCGGCAAGACGACGGTGCTGCGTATGGTCGCCGGCTTCGAGGAGCCGTCGGCCGGCAAGATCGTCGTCGCCGGCAAGGACATCACGCGGCTGAAGCCCAACCAGCGCAATGTCGGCATGGTGTTCCAGGCCTATGCGCTGTTCCCGAACCTCACCGTGGCGCAGAACATCGCTTTCGGGTTGAAGGTTGCCGGCATGCCGAAGGCCGACGCCGACAAGCGCGTCGCCGAGATGCTCGACATGATCAGACTGCCGCAGATGGCGGACCGCTATCCCTACCAGCTCTCCGGCGGCCAGCAGCAGCGCATCGCGCTGGCGCGCGCGATCGCGCCGAAGCCGAAGCTCCTGCTGCTCGACGAGCCGCTGTCGGCGCTGGACGCCAAGGTGCGCGTGTCGCTGCGCGAGGAAATCCGCTCGATCCAGAAGAAGCTCGGCATCACCACCATCTTCGTGACCCATGACCAGGAAGAGGCGCTGTCGATCTCCGACCGCATCGCCGTCATGTATGGCGGCAAGGCCGAGCAGGTCGCGACGCCGTTCGAAATCTACAACCGGCCGGCGACCAAGTTCGTCGCCAATTTCGTCGGCACGCTGAACGTGCTCGAAGGCAAGGTCACCGACGCCGCCTCCGGCAAGGTGCAGGTCAATACGCAGGAAGTCTCGCTCAAGGGCAAGCTCAACGGCTCGAAGTCCGGCGACACGCTGTCTCTGGCGCTGCGGCCCGAGGCGATTTCGCTCGGCCGCCAGCCCGGCCGCGACTCCAGCCTGACCGGAGAGATTTCCGAAGTGCACTTCCTCGGCTCGGTTATCCGGGTCCGTGTCGGCATCGGCGGCAACACGGTGTCGCTCGACACGTTCAACAACTCCGCCACCCCGCCGCCCGCAGTCGGGGAGAAAGCCGAGATTTCGTTCTCGTCGAGCGATATGCTGGTGCTGCACTAGGTAGTCCGCTGTCGGAAGGCGCTCCCAAACGGGCGCTCCAGCCGTCGGGATTTCTCATGCTGCCGGCGGACGACACGGTCCGTGCCAGAGATGTCCCTGTTGTTCCACGACCATGACTTTGGCACTGCCAATCGCCTCGTTCGGCGGCTACGATAGAGCATGGCTCTTTTCGAACTGACGCTTATCCTCCTGTTGATTGCAGTCGCGCTGACGGCGCTGTCGCGCCGGCTGCAAGTTCCTTATCCGTCGCTGCTGGCGCTGGCGGGCGCGGGCATCGCCTTCCTGCCCGGCATGCCCACCATCGAAATCGACCCGGAACTGGCGCTGGCCCTGTTCATCGCGCCGGTGCTGCTCGACGCCGCCTATGACACCTCGTTGCGCGATCTCAATCGCAACCGGCTGCCGCTCGCCCTGCTGGCCTTGGGGGCGGTCGTTTTCACCACCGCAGCGGTTGCGCTGCTCGGCTGGAAGATGGCAGGCCTGCCGATCGCCGCGGCCGTCGCCCTTGGCGCCATCGTAGCGCCGCCCGATGCCGTCGCGGCGTCGGCCGTGCTCGGACAATTCAAGGTGCCGCATCGCATCACCACCATCCTGCAAGGCGAGAGCCTGCTCAACGATGCAACCGCGCTGCTGATCTACCGTATCGCTGTCGCCGCCGCACTCGGTCCGTTCCTGTTGAGCAGCGCCGCGCCCATGGTCGCCCTGTCGACCGTTGGTAGCCTGGTGGCCGGCTATGTACTCGGTCGGCTGTCGCTTGCCACGCTGAGCCGCATCGAGGACGCGGCCAGCGGTACCGTGGTGCAGTTCGCCGGCACGTTCGGTGTCTGGATCCTGGCGGACAGGTTGGGTCTCTCGGCGATCATCACCATCGTCGTCTACGCCATGACCATCGCACAGACCGCGCCGCGCCGAATGTCGGCAAGAAAGCGTGTCAGTTCCTATTCGGTCTGGGAGACGGCTGTGTTCGTGCTCAACGTGCTGGCCTTCGTGCTGATGGGTCTGCAGGCTCGGTCGATCGTCGGACGGCTCGCCGGTACGGGAGAGCTCGACGCGTTCGTCTTTGCCGCGGCTGTGCTGGCGGTCGTCATCGTTTCGCGCCTGATCTGGGTGCTGGGCTGCGGTGCGGTCATCAGGTGGTTTGCCCGCTTTGGCGGCGCCGAGCATCAGCCGGATACGCCGTCCTTTCGCGGCGGCGTGCTCATCGGCTGGTGCGGCATGCGGGGACTGGTAACCCTTGCCGCGGCATTCGCCTTGCCGGTCGAATTTCCTGCTCGCGACCCGATCGTGCTCGCCGCCTTCACGGTCGTGCTCGGCACCCTGGTGCTGCAAGGAATGAGCCTGAAGCCGCTGCTGCGCGTCCTGAAGCTGGATCCCGACGAAACGGTCGACCGGGAGGTAGCGAAGGCGCGCGTCGTGGTCATGCAGGCCGCGCTTGATGTATTGAGCGGCAAGACCTCGAGCGCCGCAGCCGCGGTGCGCGAGCAATATGCCGCCCAGCGCAAGATCGCCAAAAATCCCGAGGATGCCCAGGCCGCGACCGAATATGACAGGCTGCGTCTCTATGCCATCAAAAGCCAGCGCGATGCCCTGGAGGAGCTGCGCCGCAACGGCACCATCGGTGACGAAGCCTATCACCGTCTGGAGGAAGAGATCGACTGGACGGAACTTGCGGCATCGCCGGCAGGCCGGTTCCAGCCGCTGACCACCGACTAGCAGATACCGCGTCTCGGCCGCTGCCCTGCTGGCCCAAGCCCCGTCCGTCCTCCTGCACATTGCAAGCGATCGGCCGAACCGTTACTGCCAACACCGAAAAGTGAGCCGGATAAGCAATGAAGCTGGTCAGCTACAACATCCAGTACGGATTCGGCAGCGACGGGCGCTACGATCTTTCGCGTGCGGCACGCCTTGTCGCCGGCGCCGACATCATCGCCTTGCAGGAGGTCGAGCGGCACTGGCAGCGCAGCGATTTCGACGACCAGCCGGAGCGGCTTTCCCAATTGCTGCCTGGGTATCACTGGGTCTACGGCCCAGCCTTCGACATGGATGCCAGCGAGCTGCGCGACGGCCGCCTGGTCAACCGCCGCCGGCAATTCGGCACCATGGTTATGTCGAAGCTGCCGATCGTCTGGTCGCGACTGCACGCGCTGCCGATGCGCCGCACGCTGCGGCCGCTCAACACCCGCAACGCCGCCCTCGAATGCATGATCCGCACGCCGGCCGGGCCGGTCAGGGTGCTGTCGCTGCATCTCGCGCACATCGCGGCGGAAGAGCGGCTGGAGCAGATTGACTATCTCACGGCCGAGCACCGCCGGGCACCATCGGAAGGCGGACCGTGGAGCGGAGCGGACGATGAACCTTCGCGTAACTGGACACATGGGGAAGTCGAGCCGGAAAATCCGCTGGCGACGATCTGGATGGGCGATTTCAACATGGAACCCGGCAGCGCCGAATATCGCCGCATTGTCGGCAGCACGCCCTATCATCGGGGCGCTGCCTATCTCGACGGCTTCGTCGATGCCGCTTCTGTCGCCAGCGAGCCGGTGGCGGATTTCCATACGCATGAGAAGATCATCGACGGCAGACTGGCAAAGCGCCGGCTTGATCATTGCTTCGTCGGCGGCATGCTGGCCGGGCGTGTGCGTTCTGTTGGATCAGACATGGGCGAGGTGGCTTCCGACCACTTCCCGGTCCGGGTCGACATCGATCTCGAGACGCCCTTCGGCTTGGGAGGTCGATGAGCTCCCCATGACGCTTTTCGTCTTTTTCGCGGTGCTTGCCGCGGCCGCCATGCACGCGATCTGGAACGCACTGGTCAAGGTGCATCTCGACCGTTTTCTGTCGATCACGCTGATGACGCTCGGCATGGGCACTGCTGCCATCGTCGTGCTGCCCTTCGTCGAGATGCCGAAGGCGGAGGTCTGGCCCTACATCATCGCTTCGGTGATCTTCCACATGGGCTATCGCACCTTCCTGATCGGCGCCTACCAGGCCGGCGATTTCGCCCAGACCTACCCGCTGGCGCGTGGCACGGCACCCCTGCTGGCCGCGATTGGCGGCATGTTCGTCGTCGCCGAAGTGCCGGCGCCGCTTGCCATCCTTGGCATCCTGCTGTTGTCGGCCGGCACGCTGGTGATGTCGTTTCGCGGTGGCGCGCATCTGGAGAAGCTGAATCTGCGCGCGGTCGGCTATGCGCTGGGCACGTCGATCTTCATCGCCAGCTACACGCTGTCCGACGGCAGCGGCGCGCGGCTGGCGGCAACGGCGCAGAGCTATGCCGCCTGGCTGTTCATCTGCGATGCATTTGGGGCGCTGGTGCTGTGCCTCGTTTTCCGAGGGCCCAAGGCGCTGCCCGTTCTGGCGCGCGACTGGAAAACGGGACTGTTCACCGGTGTGCTTTCCGGCGCCGCCTACTGGATCGTCATGTGGGCGATGACCAAGGCGCCGATCGCCTCGGTGGCGTCGCTGCGCGAGACCTCGATCCTGTTTGCCATGATGATCTCGGTCTACGCCCTCGGCGAAAAGATGACAGGCTGGCGCGGCGCCGCCGCGCTCAGCATTGTTGCGGGCGTCATCGCGTTGAGGATGGGTTGACCTCTCAGCCGAGCACCGTCATTACCTGGCCGCGCCGCTCCGGACTGAAGCGGATGACGACGATGATGCAGACGGCGACCACGCCGGCAAAAAGCGCCAGCGCATAGCCATAGCTGCCGCCGGGGGCTTCGGCGATCCCGGCCTGATATGGACCGCCATAGGAAGCGGCGAGATTGCCGGCCTGGTAGATGAAGCCGGGCAAGGTGGCGCGCACCGCACCCGGCGAAAGCTCGTTGAGGTGGACCGGGATGACGCCCCAGGCGCCCTGGACCGCGACCTGCATGACGAAGGCGCCGATGGCCAGCATGAACGGCGTTGAACTGTAGGCCCATAGCGGGATCGCCGGCAGGGCGATGATGCAGGCGAGTGTAATGGCGTTGACGCGGCCGATCTTCTCCGACAGCGCACCGAATGCCAGGCCGCCGACGATGGCGCCGATGTTGGCAACGATGGTGATCCAACTCACCGTATGTGGATCGAAGCCGTGCTGCTTCTTCAGGAAGGTCGGATAGAGATCCTGCGTGCCATGGCTGAAGAAGTTGAAGAACATCATCAGCACGACGGCATAGAGCGCGACGCCCCAGTGCTTCTGCAAGGTCTCCAGCATCCCCGGTCGAGCGGTTTTCTGTGCCTCGACGAAGGCAGGAGATTCCGGCACATGCGAGCGGATGAACAGGACGACCAGCGCCGGGACGAAGGAGAGCAGGAACATGGCGCGCCAGCCGATCGTGTAGCCGCCGATCGTCTGCTGGTAGAGCAGGCCATAGACCACCGCCGCCAGCAGGTAGCCGGCCGGATAGCCGCATTGCAGGATGCCCGAGACGATGCCGCGGGCGCTCGGCGGGACGGATTCCATGGCGAGTGAACTGCCGAGGCCCCATTCGCCGCCCATGGCGATGCCGAACAGCGCGCGCAGCGCCAGGAAGATGCCGAGATTGGGCGAGAAGGCGGCCAGCGCCCCGATCACCGAATAGCTGACGATGTTGAGCATGAGAATGGGCTTGCGCCCGTATTTGTCGGCTAGCATGCCAAAGAAGAACGCGCCGATGAAGCGCGTGGCCAAGGTCAGGAACAGTGCCTTTGACACTGCCGGGACATCCGTCTGGAATTCAGTCGCAATATCGGTGAGCAGGAATGTCAGAAGGAAGAAATCAAAAGCATCGAGCGTCCAGCCCAGGAATGAGGCCAGGACGGTTTTCTTCTGCTCGGTAGTGAGGTTCAAGGCGTCCTCCTTTGCATCCCCCAAAGGAACGATATGTCGCCCTGTCGGCAAAAGAGAACAGCGATCAGCCGGCTTTCGAAAGGCCGGCGGTCACTTTTTCGTAAGATCGAGATCGAAGACCATCAATCCGTCCGCGCCGCCTTCGAGAGCCGCGAGCAGCCGGGCGCCGGCACGCTGATGCGCCTCATGGACGAGATAGGCGTCGCGCGCCGCGGCATCGCGGAAATCGATGGTGAAGCCATAGGTGAACCCGCGCGCGAAAGGCTCTGGGCTGACATTGGTGCTGAACTGGACGGTGTCCATGCCTTCGATCACCTGTCGCAACGCCTCGAGGCCGGCGTGGATGGCCGTGCGCTCGGTCGACGACACATCGCTGCGAAATCTGGCGAAAACGCAGTGCCTGATCATTTTACCACTCCCTATGCAGCACGATTGCCGGAAAACACTGCCGGCGGCAGCGGCTCGCGGCCGAGGATCAGGTCGGCACCCTTTTCGCCGACCATGATCGTCGGCGCATTGGTGTTGGAGGAAGGCACGCGCGGCATCACAGACGCATCGCAGACGCGCAGCCCCTCGATGCCGCGCAGTCTCAGGTCCGGCGTCACCACCGCCATCTCATCATGGCCCATGCGGCAGGTGCCGACAGGATGGTGATCGGTCTTGGAGGTGCGGCAGGCATAGTCGATCAGCTCATCGTCGCTGGCGAGCGACGGGCCGGGCAGCACCTCGCGCAGCACGTAAGGGGCAAGCGCCTTCTGCCGCATGATCTCGCGCGCCAGCTGCAGCCCTCTCAGCGACATGTCGCGGTCATAAGGATCGGACCAGTAGTTGGGGTCGATCAGCGGGTGGTCGGCGGGATCAGCGCTTTTCAGCCGCACCGTGCCGCGTGAGCGCGGGCGCAGGAAGGCCGAGTTCAAGGTGACGCCCGGGTTTTTCAGCTTCTCGACGCCAGCCTCGATGCCGGAGCCAAGACCCAGATGGAACTGGATATCGGGCGAGGCGGCGGTCGGGTCGGCATACCAGAAGCCGCCCGTCTCGAACAGGCTGGAAGCCACCGGCCCCTTCTTCAACAGCAGATATTGCAGGCCAGCCCAGGCCGTGCGGTGCAGCTTGGCGTAATTGTCATAGGTGTGGTCGCCGGTGCATTCGGCGATGACGAACAGGTCGAGATGGTCCTGCATGTTGGAGCCGACGCCGGGCAGGTCATGCATCGGCGTGACGCCGACCGATTTCAGATGGTCGGCCGGGCCGATGCCCGACTGCATCAAAAGCTTAGGCGAACCGATGGCGCCGGACGAGACGATCACCTCGCGGTCGGCGCGCAGGATTTTTGTCTCGCCGCCCGGCCTGTCGACCACCTCGACGCCGATGGCGCGACCGTTCTCGACGACGATGCGGGTGACCAGTACGTCGGTCCTGACGGTGAGGTTCTTGCGAGCGCGGATCGGCCTGAGATAGGCGACCGAGGCGGAGGAGCGCCGGGCATCCTTCTGGGTCAGCTGGTAATAGCCGACGCCTTCTTGGGCAGCGCCGTTGAAATCCGGATTGAAGGGAATGCCCATCTCCTGGCCGGCGCGGAAATAGGCTTCGCAGATCGGCAGCGGCGCAATCGGGTTCGAAACGCCGAGCGGGCCCTGGTCGCCGTGGAAATCGTTGGCGTAGCGCTGGTTGTTTTCGGCCCGTTTGAAATAGGGCAGCACGTCGCGGTAGCCCCAGCCGGCCAGCCCTTCCTCCTTCTCCCAGGCGTCGTAGTCGCGCGCATTACCGCGCGTGTAGATCTGGGCGTTGATTGAGGAGCCGCCGCCGACCACCTTGGCCTGCGTGTACCAGAAGACGCGGTCGTTCATGTTTCTCTGCGGCACCGTCGACCAGCCCCAGGACGCAATGCCCTTGGTCATCTTGGCAAAGCCCGCCGGCATGTGGATATAGGGATGCCAATCCTTGCCACCGGCTTCGAGCAGCAGCACGGAGTTGGAGGGATCCTCGCTCAGCCGGTTGGCCAGCACGCAGCCGGCAGGGCCGGCGCCCACGATGATGTAGTCGGTCATTGTCTCATCCACTCACAGCCGAGGCACGGAAAGCGCGCCGTCGACATTGATGATCGAACCGGTCGAAAAGCCCAGTCTCCCGGCAGCGAGCGCGGCCACCATGGCGCCGATGTCGGACGCTTCGCCCCAGCGTTTCGCCGGCACCAGGCCGCCGTCTATCAAAGCGTCGTATTTGGCGGTCACGCCCGCCGTCATGTCGGTGCGGATAATGCCCGGCCGCAGCTCGAACACGCCGATGTTTTCCGGGGCGAGCCTGAGCGCCAGATTCTTCACCCACATCGAAAGCCCTGCCTTCGATATGCAATATTCGGAGCGTTCCGGCGAGGCCATCTCGGCGCTGACCGAGGTGATAGTGATGATCGATTTCGCTTCATCGCTGGGCTGGCGGAGCATCGCCTTGGCGACCGCCTGGCTGAGAAAGACGGTGCCCCGCAGGTTGACGCCGATCGCGCGGTCGAAATTGTCGGGTTTGAGGTCGAGCAGGTCGCCCCGCACCACGGCGCCGACGCCGGCATTGTTGACCAGGCAATCGATGCGGCCGAAGGCGCGCATGGCGGTTTCGACCAAGGCGGCGTGGCTGGAAAGATCGGCGATGTCGCAGCTGACATAGGCGAATTTGGCGCCGCGTTTGGCGACGTCTTGCGCAAGCTCGTCAGCGGGTTTCGCGGCAACATCGGCGACAAGGATGTCAAAGCCGGCATCAGCGAGTGCCTGAGCGCAGGCAAGACCAATTCCGCGCGCGCCGCCGGTGACGATGGCTGCGGGGCGGGTCATCGGATACTCATCCTTATGTCAGCGCCGCCCCTCATCGCCCTGCCGGGCACTTCTCCCCGTATAGTGACGGGGAGAAGGACGCTGTTATCGCCTGCTTCACCATGCGCCAGCATTGCAGAAAAAGTGCCGAGATTGCGGCCAGCGTGCTTCTCCCCGTTTACGGGGAGAAGGTGCCGGCAGGCGGATGAGGGGCGGCGCTGACCGATCATGCGGCGAGGTCCGTCTTGCGGATGTGCTCGGCGACGCGCAGCGCCTGGGCGGCGATCGACAGCGCCGGGTTCACGGCGGCCGAGTTTGGCAGAAAACCGGCGTCGACGACGAACAGGTTCCGGTGATCGAAGGCACGGCAGAACGGATCGAGCGGCGACGTCGCCGGATCCTCTCCGATTTTCACCGTGCCGCACTGGTGCGAGGGCGTGCGTTTGTCGAAAGGGCGCGACAGCACCAGGGGATAACCGCAGGCGCGAAAATTCTCGCGCATCACCTTGGTCAGCCCGTCGAGCGACTGCATGTTGGAGCGCCGCCATTGCATGACGATGTCCTTGCCGTCGGCCATGATGCGGCTTTCGGGATCTGGCAGGTCCTCGCACATCAGGTACCAGTCGACCGCATGGCCGGCCATGAAATCGAGCGCGAATTTCGGCACTCGTTTCACATTGGCCTTGAGCATGTTGCCGTCGATCTTGCCGAGAAGCTGGACATTGCCGAGCGGTTTGCCGCCCTTGCCGTCGGAGAGGTAATAATCGTTGAGCATCAGCGTCTTCTGGTAGACGGCATCGTTCCGGCGGCGCGGATCGATCGCCAGCATGGCGCTCGAATTGTGGTTCATGAAGTTGCGGCCGACCTGGTCGGAGCGGTTGGCCAGGCCCTTGCCGCCCCCCTTGCCATTGCTGGGTGAGGGCGAGCGCAGCAGGATGACCGCTGAATTGACCGCGCCGGCCGACAGGATGACCAGTTTTGGCGACAGCTTTTTCAGCTCGCCGCTCTGGCGGTAATGAACCGCTGATACGGTTTTACCGTCCGGAGCAGTCTCGAGATATTCGACATGGGCGCCGGTTTCGAGCTTGATGTTAGGATCGTTCAGTGCCGCCGCCAGCGGTGCGGTCTGGGCGTCCATCTTTCCCTGGCCAGTGTTCGGAAAAGCGTCCCAGCCGGTCCTGCCTTCTCTGAGCCAGGTGTCGATGTCGACGCCGAGCGGCAGCGAGGCCGGATGCAGGCCCAGCCGCTTGAGCTCGGCTCGGGCACGGGCGATCGGCGCCTCGTCGGGCACAGGCTTATAGGCATAGGGGACCGAGTGGAACGGCTCGGTCGGGTCTTCGCCAAGCGCGCCGCGGACGCGAAAAAGCTGCTCTGCCCTGGAATACCAAGGCTCGAATTCGTCATAGGAAAACGGCCAGGGCGGCGAGACGCCGCCGAAGTGCTCCATGGCGGAGAAATCCTCTTTGCGGTAGCGGATCAGCACCGCGCCGAAGAATTTCGAATTGCCGCCGACATAGTAGTAATTGCCCGGATTGAAGGACGCGCCACCGGCCTCGCGCCACATCTCCTTCGGCCGGTAATGGCCGTCGACGAAGATCGAGCGCGTGTCGCGCGCATGCGGCGTTGCCGGCAACGGCTCACCGCGTTCCAGTATCAGGATCGAGGCGCCACTGCCGGCTAAGCCGGAGGCGATCGTGGCGCCGCCGATGCCGGAGCCGATGATGACGATATCCGGGTTTGTCATGGCCTAAAGCGCGCCGCTTTTGAATGGACACATGCGACGCGCTTTAGGTCTATTGTCTTGATGCATGTCGTTGCCCCAAAACCGGACCCACTTTTGGGCGACGCGCATTAGCGAATACGGCTCTGGGTCGCCGGATCGAAGAACACCGCCTTGGTCAGGTTGAAGGCGAGCGGCGTGTTGGTGCCGGGCTGGATGTTGGCATCTGCGCGCAGCCGCGCCACCACGCCTTTACCGCCGAGGTTGGTGACGGCGAAGGTATCGGAACCGGCCGGCTCCACAACCTCGATATGGCAATCGGCGGTGGCGATTTGCGAGGCGTTGCGCTCGGCGCCTTCCGGATCGGTGAGCGCCTCCGGACGAACGCCGAAGATGACCGGCTTGCCCTTGAACGCCGACAATCCGGCGGGGGCATTGGCCATCGGCAGAGTGATCGGCTGGCGTGCCTCGCGATCGAGCACGACGGCCAGGTCGCCGCCATTGCCGTCGATGGTCGCCGGGATCAGGTTCATCGCCGGCGAACCCATGAAGTCGGCGACGAAGACATTGCTGGGGTTGTTGTAGATCTCGGCCGGCGTGCCGAATTGCTGCACCTCGCCATCGCGCATGACGGCGATTTTGGTCGCCAGCGTCATCGCCTCGATCTGGTCGTGGGTGACATAGACGATGGTTGTGCCGGTGGTGGCATGCAGGCGCTTGATCTCGATGCGCATGTCGACGCGCAGCTTGGCGTCGAGGTTGGACAGCGGCTCGTCGAACAGGAACAGCTTGGGGTCGCGTACCAGCGCCCGGCCCATGGCGACGCGCTGGCGCTGGCCGCCCGAAAGCTGGCTCGGCTTGCGGTTCAGCAGATGGCCGATCTGCAGCACCTTGGCCACCTTGTCGATCGCCTTCTGGCGTTCGTCGGCCGGCACGCCGCGCATCTCCATGCCGAAGGAGATGTTCCCGGCGACCGTCATGTTGGGGTAGAGCGCGTAGCTCTGGAATACCATGGCGATGTCGCGCTTGGACGGGTGCAGATCCGTGATGGTGCGGCCATCGACGCGGATATCGCCGGAGGTGATGGTCTCCAGTCCGGCGATGGTGTTGAGCAAGGTGGATTTGCCGCAGCCGGAAGGACCGACCAGCACCAGGAAGCCGCCCTTTTCCAGTTCGAGATTGATCCCCTTCAGGATCTCGACCTGGCCGAAACGCTTCCTCAGACCATCAATTTCCAGAAAAGCCATTGGGTTATCCTTTGACCGCGCCCGCCATCAGGCCACGCACGAAGTAGCGGCCGGCGAGCACGTAGACGAGAAGGGTGGGCAGTGCCGCGATCATCGCGGCCGCCATGTTGACGTTGTATTCGACGACGCCTGTCGAGGTGTTGACGACGTTGTTGAGCGCCACCGTCATCGGCATGGCGTCGCCGGTGCCGGCATAGGCGGAGGCGAACAGGAAGTCGTTCCAGATGTTCGTGAACTGGTAAATGACGGTGACGACGAAGATCGGCATCGAATTCGGCAGCATGATGCGCCGAAAGATCTGGAAGAAAGAGGCGCCGTCGACCTGCGCGGCCTTGACCAGTTCGGTCGGGAACGCCTCGTAATAGTTGCGGAAGAACAGCGTGGTGAAGCCGATGCCGTAGACGACGTGGACGAACACCAGGTTCACCGTCGGGTTGCCGAGGCCGAAGCTGGTTCCGACCGTGTTCTGCAGCGTCACGCCGAACCGGCCGAGGCTGCCCAGGATCGTCGCCATCGGCAGCAGTACCGACTGGAACGGGATGAAGCAGGCAAACAGCATCAGCCCGAACACCAGGGTCGCGCCGCGAAAACGCCATTTGGTCAGCACGTAGCCATTGAGCGCGCCGAGCATGGTCGAGATCAGCACGGCCGGAACCACCATCTTTATGGAGTTCCAGAAATAGCCCTTGATGCCGGCGCAGGTGAGGCCTACGCAGGTCTCACCCCAGGCCTTCAGCCAGGGGTCGAAGGTCGGCGCCTTTGGCAGCGCCAGCATGTTGCCGTTCTGGATCTCGTCCATGGTCTTGAACGAGGTCACCAGCATGACGAACAGCGGCATCAGGTAGAACAGCGCAAACAGCGCCAGAAGCCCGTAGATGACGATGCGGTTGACAATCTTGACGTTGACGCCGCCGCTGGCCCGGCGGGCGGGAGTGGTCACGGCGCTCATCGCGATTTCTCCCTAAGTTCCGAATAGAGATAGGGCACGATGATGGCGACGATGGTCATCAGCATGATCACGGCGCTTGCCGAACCGACCGCCATTTCGTTGCGCTTGAAGGTGTATTCATACATGAAGTTGGACGGCAGCCAGGCCGAGCCGCCGGGGCCGCCGCTGGTCAGTGCCACGACCAGGTCGTAGGATTTGATGGCAAGGTGCGCGAGCACGATGAAGGCCGACAGGAAGATCGGCCGCAAGAGCGGAATGACGATGCGGCGATAGAGCTGGAAGGTGGTGGCGCCGTCGATCTGCGCCGCCTTCATGATCTCGCCGTCAATACCGCGCAGGCCGGCCAGGAACATCGCCATGATGAAGCCGGAGGCCTGCCAGACGCCGGCGATGACCACGGTGTAGATGACGAAATCCTTGTTCTTGATCCAATCGAAATGGAAGCTCGTCCAGCCCCATTGATGCAGCGTCTGTTCAAGACCGAGGCCGGGGTCGAGGAACCATTTCCAGGCAACGCCGGTGACGATGAAGGAGAGCGCCATCGGATAGAGGTAGATGGGGCGCAAAACGCCTTCGCCGCGAATCTTCTGATCGAGCAGGATGGCCAGGAACAGGCCGAGCGCCAGGCAGATCAAGATGTAGAGAAAGCCGAAAATGCCCATATTGGTGATCGACGTGTACCAGCTCGATGGCGGGTCGGTGTCGAAGGTCCAGCCCCACAATCGCTGATAGGCGCGTGCGCCTGTTATGGCATAGGACGGGAAGGTCTTGGAGTTGGTGAAGGACAGATAGATCGTCCACAGGATGAAGCCGTAGACGAAGACGATGGTGATGGCGAAGCTCGGCGCCAGCACGATCTTGGGCAAGGCATCCTGCAGGCGCGAGCGCACCGAGGTGCGCGACCGCTCCGGCGT
Source organism: Mesorhizobium sp. B2-3-15 (assembly GCF_006442875.1). Classification (NCBI taxonomy): domain Bacteria; kingdom Pseudomonadati; phylum Pseudomonadota; class Alphaproteobacteria; order Hyphomicrobiales; family Phyllobacteriaceae; genus Mesorhizobium; species Mesorhizobium sp. B2-3-15. Next base: position 211,168 of record NZ_VFVO01000006.1, read on the forward strand.
CAGCTTGATCTGGGTTGTCGCTACACTGCTCATGGGGTTCCTCCCGTCGGCATCCGGCCGATCGGCCTCACGGACCGGAAACCTTCCCCGCCGGAGCGGGGAAGGTGTTTGTGGCCGGCGCTTACTTGGCGTCGTCGATCGCCTTGACCAGTTCGGTCACGGCTTCGTCCGAGGTCTTGATCTGACCGTGGACGAACTTCGAGACGACGTCCTTATAGGCATTGGCGACAGCCGGAGGCGCGCCATAGCCCTGGGCCAGCGAGCCGAACAGCGTGCCGCCTTCATTGGCCTTCTTCAGGTCGGCGATACCCTTCTTGCCGCAAGCGTCGAAGTCGGTGTCAGGCACGTCGGTGCGGGCCGGAACCGAACCCTTGACGACGTTGAAGGCCGACTGGAAGCTCTTCGACAAGGTGGCGGTGGCCAGAGCGATCTGGGCGGCCTTGCGGTCGTCCGGAACGTTGAACATGCCGAACATGTCGGAGTTGTAGATCACCGAGCCGTCGGTGCCTGGGAAGCGATAGCAGAGGAAGTCCGTACCCGGTGTCTTGTTGGCGGCGTGGAACTCGCCCTTGGCCCAGTCGCCCATGACCTGCACCAGCGCATCGCCCTTGATGACCATCGCGGTGGCCAGGTTCCAGTCGCGGCCAGAGAAGTTCGGGTCGACATAGGTGACGAGCTTGGCCAGATTGTCGAACGACTTCTTCATCGTGTCGGACTTGAGCGACGCGTCGTCGAGGTCGTTCATCGCCTTCTTGTAGAACTCAGGTCCGCCGGTCGACAGCACGACGGAATCGAACATGGTCGCTTCCTGCCAGTTCTGGCCACCAAGCGCGAGCGGGGTGACCCCGGCCGCCTTGGCCTTGTCGAGCAGGGCGATGAAATCGTCGAAGGTCTTAGGCTCGGTGCCGCCGATCTTGTCCATCACCGCCTTGTTGATCCACAGCCAGTTGACGGAGTGGACGTTGACCGGAGCGGCAACCCACTTGCCGTCATAGACGGAGAACTTCTGCAGCGCGGCCGGAACCGACTTGTCCCAGCCTTCCTTCTTCGCCGTCTCTGTGAGGTCGCCCATCACGCCGGCAGCGGCATAGTCGAGCACGGTGTAGCCGAGCATCTGCGAGGCGGTCGGATAGTTGCCGGCCGCGACCATCGCCTTCAGCGCGGTCATGGCGGCATCGCCGCCGCCGCCGGCCACGGGAACGTCCTTCCAGGCATAGCCTTCCTTGGCCAGATCGCCCTTGAGCACGTTGAGAGCAGCTGCTTCGCCGCCCGACGTCCACCAATGCAGCATCTGCACTTCCTTGACGTCCTCGGCATGGGCCGCGAAAGCCAGGCCCGAAGCGAGCGCCGTTCCGATAAGCAGTTTGCGCAACATGTACTTCCTCCCTTGTTGCATTACACGACCGGTGGCAGCCCACCGGGTTCTTCCCAACTCAGCCGACCCACCAACCGGTGCGCTGGCCGCGATGAAACTGGATTGTCTTTTCCTCGGTATAGTCCTCGACAGCGCGTTTGCCGAGTTCGCGGCCCAAGCCCGACTGCTTGTAGCCGCCGAACGGCAGTTCTGGATAACCTTCCATGAACGTGTTCACCCAGACAGTCCCCGAACGCACGCCCCGCGCCACCGACATGCAGGTGTCGATGCTGGCGCTCCACACACCCGCCGACAGACCATAGGGCGTGTTGTTGGCGATGCGCAACGCCTTTTCAATCGATTCAAAAGTCAGCACAGAGAGCACCGGCCCGAACACTTCCTCGCGCGCGACCGTCATGTTTTCGGTGACGTTGCGTAAGATCGTCGGATCGAGATATTGGCCGGCATTGGAAGGGCGTTGCCCGCCGCCGCTGTAGATACTGCCGCCCTCGCTCGCGGCAGCCGCGACGTAACCCGTCACCTTGGCCAGATGGTCGGACGAAATCATCGCGCCGACCTTGGTTAGGTCGTCGAGCGGATCGCCCACGGTTACCCTGGCGGTCAATGCCTTCACGGCGCCCAGGAAGTCGTCGGCGATCGCCTCATGCACGATCAGCCGGCTGCCGGCATTGCAGCACTCGCCGGCGTTGAAGAAGCCGCCGAATACCGCGGCATCGGCTGCGGCTTTAAGATCGGCATCGGGGAAGACGATCTGGCCGTTCTTGCCGCCGAGTTCCATCGAAACCTTCTTAAGGGAATTCGAGGCCGCAGCCATGGTCATCTTGCCGACGCGGGTGGAACCGGTGAACGAAACCATCTCGACCAGCGGGTGGCTGACCATCGGCGCGCCGACATCGGCGCCGAGGCCGGCGAGGATGTTGACGACGCCAGCGGGAACGCCGGCTTCCAACAGGATATCGCCGAGCACGAAGGTCGAGGCAGACGTCATTTCGCTTGGCTTGACCACGGCCGTGCAGCCGGCGGCGAGCGCGAAAGGCAGTTTCTGGCTGACGATGAGGAAGGGGAAATTCCACGGCGTGATGATCGAGACGACGCCGATCGGCTCGCGCAGCACGACGCCCAGCATGGCATCGCCAAGATTGGCGTAGCTTTCGCCGTGCAACGTGCGGGCGAGCGAGGCGGCATAGCGCCAGATGTCGACGGCGCCGCCAATCTCGCCGCGCGCCTGGGCGATCGGCTTGCCGGATTCCAGCGCATCGAGCCGGGCGATGTCTTCCAGCCGGATCTCGATCAGGTCGGCGGCCTTGAGCAAGATCGCGGCGCGTTCGGACGCTTTCATGCGCGGCCAGGGGCCGGTCTCGAAGGCCCTGTGCGCCGCCTGCACCGCGGCTTCCACTTCGGCAGCACCCGCCTGAGCATAGTGTGAAACCATGAAGCCGTGGCCGGGGCTCTTGCGTTCCAGCATGCGGCCATCGCGGGCATCGACATGCTTGCCGTCGATCAGAAGCTTGTATGCCTTGGGGGCCACGGAGGCCTCGGCAGGCATGGAAATCTTCAGAGGTGCATTCATGTGATTTCCACTCTGTCCTACGAACGCGAAAACACGGGCTTCTGCTTGGTCTTGAAGGAGCCGACGCCGGCCTTGAGATCGCCGGTGAGCGCCATGAAGCCGCTGGCCAAGGCTTCTGTTGCAGCGGCGCTTTCCTCGCCTTCCGCCACCGCAATCATCAGCTTGGCGGCTTCGGTGGCCAGCGGTCCGCGTTCGGCGATTTTTTCAGCCCAGATCCTGGCTTCATCCGAGGCCTTGTCGGTTTCGACGACGCGGTCGACGACGCCTAGCGCAAGCGCTTCCGGCGCCAGAAAAATCTCGCCACCGACAGCCATGCGACGCACCGTCTGGGCGCCGAAGCGACGCACCGCGCGCTGCGTGCCGGACCAGCCGGGGACGACGCCGATCGAGGTCTCGGGGAAGCCGAGCTTCACCTGCGTTTCCGCTACGCGGAAATCACAAGCCACAGCCAGTTCCAGCCCGCCGCCGAGCGCATGGCCGGACAGAACGGCGATGGTCGGTTGCCGCAGCCGCGCCAGTCGGTCGAAGACACGGTGGCCGTAGCGCACCCATTGCACCTGGAAATCGGCGGCGCTCATGCTCCCCCAGGCCTCGACGTCGCCGCCGGCGCAAAACCCCTTGCCTTGGCCGCATATGAGGACGACGCGGACATGCTGATCGCTTTCCGCCTCGTCCAGCGCCGCTTCCAGCGCGCGCAGCATCGGGATATCGAGCGCATTGAACTTTTCCGGACGGCGCAAGGTGACAATGCCGATCGCGCCATCCTGCTCGAAGGTGACGAGGCGCTCAGCCATGCGCGCCTCCGAACGAGGCGCCGCCATTCAGCGACAGGCCGATCGGCCGATCCTGGTAGAGTGCCGCCGGCGTTACCTTGAGGTCGTTGGCTACATTGAGCGGGATCTCGGCCTGCGCCAGCACATCGCGCTCGAGGTCGATGCCCGGCGCCAGTTCCGTCACCATCAGCCCATCGGGCGTCAACTTCATGACGCAGCGCTCGGTGACATAGGTGATGTCTTGTCCCTGCGCGACGGCGCGCTTGCCGGAGAAGGAGATGTGCTCAACCTCCTCGACGACTTTCTTGACCTTGCCTTCCGCGTCGATGCGGATGCCGCCATCGGCGAGCGACAGCTTGGCCCCGGCATTGAAGAAGCCGGAAAAAACGATCTTCTTCGCCCGTGACGTGATGTCGACGAAGCCGCCCGCGCCGGCGGTGACATGCGGCCGCGCCGAAAGCCTGGACACGTTGACCGAGCCGTGGCGGTCGATCTGCAGGAAGGAGAGCAGCGAAGCGTCGAAGCCGCCGGCCTGGAAATAGATGAACTGGTGCGGCGAGGGCATGATCGCCTCGGCGTTGGAGGCGCAGCCGAACTTGAAGTCGAGCAACGGCACGCCGCCGACCGCGCCCTGTTCGATCAGCCAGGTGACCTTGCCGTGCTGGCCTTCTTCCAGAAGAATACGCGGCACGTTGGCCGAAATGCCGAAGCCGATGTTGACGGCCATGCCGTCGCGAAGCTCCATGGCGACCCGGCGCGCGATCACCTTTTGGACATTCATCTCGGCATTGCGGAAGCTCGACAGCGGCCGGAAGATCTCGCCGGAGATCGCCGGATCGTAAGGCGTGAGCGTGGTCTGCAACTGGTCGGGCGCGACGACGATGTGGTCGACCAGCACGCCCGGCACGCGCACATCATGCGGCTTCAACGTGCCGTTCTCGACGACGCGTTTGACCTGCGCGATGACGATGCCGCCATTGTTGCGGGCGGCGAGCGCCTGCTCCAGCCCGCCGAGATAGGCCCCCTCATGCTCGTAGGTAAGGTTGCCGCGCTCGTCAGCCGTGGTGGCACGGATGATCGAGACCTGCGGCACGATGGCGCGGAAATAGAGCCATTCCTCGCCGTCGAATTGCTGCACCGACACGATCGGCTCGGCGGCGGCGGCGTTCATGGCGCAGCCCTGGTGGCGCGGGTCGGCGAAAGTGTCGAGGCCGACCTTGGTCAGCACGCCCGGTCGCTTGGCGGCGGCCTCTCGGTGCATGTCGAACAGGATGCCGGACGGCACGTTATAGGCGGCAACCGCATTGTCGCCGATCATCTTCCAGATTTGCGGCGGCTCGGCGGAGGAGGGACCTGACGGATAGGAGCCGCACAGCGTACGCTTCAAGAGGCCGGGCTTCGCCAGATGATCGATGCCCTTGATGCCATACATGTCGCCGGCGGCGATCGGGTGCAGCGTGGTGATATCCTTCGGATGGCCCTCGCCATCGAAGCGTTCGCCGATCGCGGCGAGCACGGCGTCTGGACAGCCGAGGCCGCTCGACGAGGACACGGAGACGACCATGCCGTCCTTGATCAGGCTGGCGGCCTGCGCCGATGAGACGACCTTGCTCAATTCATGCTCCCGAGTTTCGGGTCGATCTTGACGGTCCTGCCGGAAGCCGCCGATTGCAATGCCGCCTCGGCCGAGGCGAGTGACCAGATGCCGTCCTCGCCGGTGGCGGAAGGCTGGCCCTCGCCACGGACCGCGGCATGGAACCCGCGTACCGACCTGGCGTATAGATCCTCGCGGTCGAAGCTCAACTGTTCTTCGCCGCTGGCGGTGCGCAGGAGGACCGAGCCGGCCGGCTTCTGCGTCATCACATCGCGGGCGATGAGCGAGCCCTGCGAGCCGTGCACCTCGAAGCCGGTGTCGGCAAACCTGGTGGTGAACCCCTCATGCGATTGCGCGATGAGGCCCGATTTGAAGCGCCAGACGCACATGGCGCCATCTTCCAGCCCGCTCCCGGCCATGCCGGCGGATTGCGTGAAAGCGGAAACCTCGACCGGATCGTCGCCAAGCACGAAGCGCAGCGTGTCTGCATCGTGCACGGTGATGTCGAGCACCACCCCGCCGCCCGCCTCGGGCCTGGCGATGCGCCAGCCCTGCAGGTTTTCGGGCAGGTAGACGGAATGGAAGACACGCGCGGCAATGGGGTTGCCGATGCGGCCCGCGGCAACGGCGTCGCGCATGGCACGGTGCGCGCCGGCATTGCGCAGATGATGATTGGTACCGAGCACGATGCCAGCCTCCTTGGCCGAAGCGACCATCTTGCGCGCGTCATCGCTGGTCAGCGCCAGCGGCTTCTCGCACAGCACATGCTTTCCCGCCTTGGCGGCGGCCAGCGCCTGTTCGAAATGCAGTTCATTGGTGGTGGAGATGTAGACGGCGTCGATGTCCGATCCGAGCAAGGCGTCGAGATTCGATACGGCGGCTGGAATGCCATTTTCCCTTGCATAGGCCGTGGCGCGTTCCGCGCTGGAACTCATGACAGCCGCGATCTCGCCATCGGGTTGAGCGCGAATGGCATCGATCATGAATTGCCGGGCGATCGTGCTGGCGCCGATCAGCCCCCATTTGACGCTCATGGCGCGGTTCCCGCTGCCACGGGCCTTTTTCGCGTGCGGCGATCCGGGCCGCAGCTTTCCCTGACCACGAGATTGACGGCGCCGACATGATCCTCGGCCCGCGTGGTGCGCGACTGGATCATCTTGATCATGACGTGGGCCGCGCGTTCGCCGAGACCGGCGGAGTCCACCGCTACGCTGGTCAGCGGCGGCATATAATGTTCGGCCTCGACCACATCGTCGAAGCCGACGACAGCGAAATCCGCGCCCGGCTCAAGTCCGCGCTTGCGCAGCGCCAGCATGACGCCAAAGGCAACGGCATCGTTGAAGCACAGCGCCGCGGTCGGCGGCTCGGCCATTGCCAGCGACGTTTCCAGACAGGCCATGCCGCCCTTGCGGTTGGTCTCGCCCTCGATGATAAGCGCATCGCGGGCGTCGATGCCGAGCGTCTCGCAGGCCTCGCGAAAGCCGCCCAGGCGCTCATGATAAACGACGAGGTCGGACGAACCGCCGAAGAAGGCCAGGCGGCGATGCCCCTTGCCGACGAGATGCGAAGTCGCGAGATAGGCGCCCCGATGATTGTCGGGAGCAATCACCGGAATGCGGCTTTCAGGCAGCCGGCGCATGGCGAAGGCAATCGGCAGACCGGCTATTTCCAGCCGCCGGAACGCCCCTGGCGTCGTGCCGCGCGCCGGGGAAACGATGAGCCCGGCGACGCCCTGTTCCATCAGAGACTTCAGCACTTCTTCCTGGCGCACCGGATTTTCGGCAGTGTTGGCGATGAAGGGCACGATGCCGGCCGACTGGAAGACCCGCTCCATGCCGACCGCCATCTCGGCGAAGAACGGATTGGTGAGGTCGTTGATGACCATGCCGATGACGTTGGAGTGGGCCTTGCGCAGATTGGCGGCGCCGCGGTTATAGACATAGCCGACATCCTCGATCGCCTTGCGCACCTTGACCGCGGTTTCGGGGCGGATCAGGCCGCTGCCCTGGAGCACGAGCGACACCGTCGATTTGGACACGCCTGCTTCGCGGGCGATGTCGAAGATCGTCGCCTTCGGCCGGCTGGCCATCCAGATATCCTCCCCGGTTTTTTCAATCGAATTTATTGGAACGTTCTAATCCTTGCTCCGAGGATGAGTCAATCAGGATTTTTCTCTAGCAAGAGCAGCAGGTCATATGTGGTCAAACGATTGCTACCCAAGGGGTCGTTTGTGTTGCAACGCAGCATCGCTGGCCGTCCATCTCAAACCTTAAAGGTTCTTGATTTATTGGAACGTTCCATTTAGGAGACACGAAAGGGAGAGATCCATGGACATTGCCTTGCCTGGCGAGGGTGGCCGCAGCACACCCTACGCGCTTGTCGGACAGCCGGTCCAGCCGGTGACCGGCGCGCGGTTTTCGCGCATCGCCTATGCCGCCGCGCATGTCGTCGCCGATCCGCTGGGAATGACAGATCCATGGTCGCGGCCCGTTGTCGATTGGGACAGGACGATGGCGTTTCGTCATCATCTATGGCGGCTCGGCTTCCGCATCGCCGAGGCAATGGACACGTCGCAGCGCGGCATGGGTTTCGATTGGACGAATGCGCAGGAATTGATCCGCCGTTCAATCGCGGAGGCGCGGACCGTCGCTGGCGCCGATCTCGCCTCGGGTGCGGGCACCGACCATCTGGCGCCGTCGAAGGCCCGGACGGTCGACGACGTGGTCGCCGCCTATGAGGAGCAGTTCGCTTTCATCGAAGGCCAGGGCGGCAAGGCGATCATGATGGCCAGCCGCGCGCTGGCGGCCGTGGCGAAGGGGCCGGACGATTACGCCCTGGTTTACGACCGCATATTGGGCCAGGCCTCCGGCAAGGTCGTCCTGCACTGGCTGGGCGACATGTTCGATCCGACCTTGAAAGGCTACTGGGGCAGTGACGATTTCGAGACCGCGCTCGATACGGTGATCGCCATCATGGAGCGCAATGCCGGCAAGGTCGAAGGCATCAAGATATCGCTGCTCGACGCCGGCAAGGAAGTGGCGCTCAGGAACCGGCTGCCGGACGGCGTGATGATGTTCACCGGCGACGACTTCAATTATCCCGAGCTGATCGCCGGAGACGGCAAGCGGCACTCGCATGCGCTGCTCGGCATTTTCGACGCGATCGCACCGGTCGCCAATGCCGCGCTGGCGAAGCTGGCTGCCGGCGATCGTGCCGGCTACGACGCGCTGATGGCGCCGACCGTGCCGCTGTCACGAAAAATCTTCGAGGCGCCGACTGAATATTACAAGGCCGGCATTGTCTTCATGGCCTGGCTCAATGGCCACCAGGACCATTTCTCGATGGTCGGCGGCATGCAGTCGGCGCGCGGCATCCGCCATTATGCCGACGTCTTTCGCCTCGCCGACCAGGCAGGATTGCTGGCCGACCCCGACCTTGCCATTTCGCGGATGAAAAACCTGTGTGCCGTCGCGGGGGTCTAAACGCGTTTCGCGATCGGATCACCCGTCGTCCATTCCGGTGAGCGCCAGGACGCTCGCGCCATTATGCAAGGTCCGAATATCTGGGTTGGATGGTGGGCGTGACAGGGATTGAACCTGTGACCCCTGCAATGTCAATGCAGTGCTCTCCCGCTGAGCTACACGCCCATCCGAAGCCGCGCATACACCATTTTTGGTCAGGCGCGTCAATAGCAGGAAAAGAGGAAAAACACGTCGTCCCGCCGCGGCTGTGGACCGACGCCGGCGGCTTGCGAAAGGCGGTTCAGGCCGCCTGCAGCATCTTCTCGACCTCGTTGACCAGATCGCGCAGGTGGAAGGGCTTGGACAGCACCTTGGCGTCTTTCGGCGCCTTGGAATCCGGGTTCAGCGCGACGGCGGCAAAACCGGTGATGAACATGACCTTGAGGTCGGGATCGATTTCGGTGGCGCGACGCGCCAGTTCGATGCCGTCCATCTCCGGCATGACGATGTCGGTCAGAAGCAGCGAGAACGGTTCCTCGCGCAGCCGCTCATAGGCGCTGGCGCCGTTGTCGAAATCGCTGACCTGATAGCCGGCGCGCTCCAGCGCCTTGACGAGGAACCGACGCATATCGTCGTCGTCTTCCGCCAGAAGAATGCGTGCCATGTTATCCCGTCCGAATCACCCGCCGGAGACTGCCGTGGGGCAGGCCCGTTAACCATCCTGTATATGAGGAGGTGAGAGTAAACATCAAGTGAACGCGGACGCGCCTGGCCCACATTTGCCCAGCCGCACGACCGCCGAAATGCTGGACATGCGGCCAGCAAGGTGGCAGTTTCATGCCATGATGCACTGGTGTTTTCGGGTTCGTTCAAATTGAAGACGGCAGCCGAGGATTTTTCGGTCTTTCCACCCTTCGAAATCCGGTCGGGCGCCGAGCAGCGCGTCCCCTTCCTTTTCAACTCGCCGCATAGCGGCCGCTACTATCCCGAACGCTTCCTTGCCATGGCAAGGCTCGATCGCAATGCCATCCGCCGCTCGGAGGATTGCTATGTCGACGAGTTGTTCGGCGGCGCCGTGGCGCTCGGCGCGCCGCTGCTGGCGGCGAATTTCCCGCGCGCCTATCTCGACGTCAACCGCGAGCCATGGGAACTCGACCCGCGCATGTTCGCCGAGCCGGTGCCGTCCTTCTGCAACATCCGCTCCGCGCGCGTGGCCGGCGGGCTCGGCACCGTGCCGAAGCTGGTGGGCGAGGGGCTCGACATCTATTCGGGCCGCTTGCCGCTCGCCGAGGCGGTTGCCCGCATCGAGGCCGTCTACAAGCCCTATCACGAAACGCTGAAGCGGCTTTTGACCAGGACCCACGCCCGGTTCGGCTTTGCCGTGCTGATCGATTGCCATTCGATGCCGGCGGGCATCCGGGTCGGCGACAACGGGCTGCGGCCGGATTTCATCATCGGCGACCGTTTCGGCATCTCGGCCACCGCGGCCCTGACCGAAACCGCGATCGGCCTGTTGACCGCGATGGGCTATACGGTTGCCCACAACAAGCCTTACGCCGGCGGGTTCATCACCGAGCATTACGGCCGTCCGGCGCGTCATTTGCATGCGCTGCAGATCGAGATCAATCGCGGGCTCTACATGAATGAGCGGACATTCGAGAAAGCCGCCGGCTTCGACGCGCTGGCCGACGATCTGACGCGGTTTTCAGCGGACCTGATGGCGATGCCGGACCATCATTTCATCGATCTGCCGCTGGCCGCGGAGTGAAGACCACGCCTTGTCTCATGCGTGCCACCGCCCAAGATTTTTGTGTGCTTCTTTGGACGGCCCGCTCCAGGAGCGGCCGTGAAAAAAAGACCGCATCGTTTGCACGATACGGTCGAAGTCTAGGGAGGAAACGCCCAAGGAGGGCATGGACAGGAAACCCTGTCCGAGATTGAGGGTATTGTGCAGCGCACAAATGTCAAGCGACGTTTAGGCTTTTTTAATTCAGAGTGATGTGGAAATTGCGTTTCGATGACGTTGGAGTGACATTCCGGCAACAATTGTCGCGGCGGATAAATCGATAGACAAGCTTGTCTTGGCGGGGAAGTCGCGGCAAGCCCCGGCTCGGGCGCGCTGCAAAGCGGGAGAATCAGTTGGACATCAGCATCGATTTCATGCGCCGTATCGCGCAAGCGGCGGCGGCGGAGACCTTGCCGCGCTTCCGCGCCCAGGGCGCGGTCGCCAACAAGGAAAAAGGCAGTTTCGATCCGGTCACGGAGGCCGACCGCGAGGCCGAGCGCGCCATCCGGGCGCTGATATCGGCTGAGTATCCCGACCACGGCATCCTGGGCGAAGAGCACGGCAGCGAGAACATCTCCAGCCGGCATGTCTGGGTGATCGATCCGATCGACGGCACGCGCGCCTTCATCTCCGGCCTGCCGGTGTGGGGGACGCTGGTCGGGCTGACGGTCGATGGTGACGCGGTCGCCGGCATGATGGCCCAGCCCTTCACCGGCGAGCTGTTCTACGCCAACGCCTCCGGGTCACATTATGAGGGGCCGGGAGGGCCCCGCAAGCTGACGACCCGCAAGACGACGAAGCTGGCCGAGGCCACGTTGTTCACCACAACGCCGGCCCTGTTCAAGGGCGAGGCACGCAATCGCTATGACGCGTTCGAGCGGCAAATCCAGCTCGCCCGTTATGGCGCCGATTGCTATGCCTTCGCCATGATCGCCTCGGGGAGCGTCGACATCGTCGCCGATCCTGGATTGAAGCCCTACGACATCGTGGCGCTGATCCCGATCATCGAGAAGGCAGGCGGGGTCGTCACCACCTTCGACGGCGGGCCCGCGGAGAATGGCGGCGATGTTCTAGCGGCCGCGACACCGGAGCTTCATGCCGCCGCCATGGCTGCCCTGCGCGGCTGACATCGCCTCCGGCCGGCGGCTCTCGACCGCTGGAATGCCGCCAGCGTACGCCCATAGGTCTGCCTGAACGCCGCCAGCGCCTCCTTCCTGAAAAAGGGAGTGTCAGCTACACCCTCTCGCGGAAGAGCCGCGGCCCGTCAGGCTGTCGGGTCATCTGAGCCGGGGACGAAGGCGTCGAAGGCAGCGAGGAATTGTTCGCGGTAGAGATCGGCTTCCTGCAGGATTTCGTGCTTGGCACCGTCGATCATCAACAGCGAACCCAGCCGTAGATTTCTCGCATATGCCTCCACCGCCCTGGTCGAGACGACCTGGTCGGCGCCGGCGGCGATGATCAGCAGCGGCACCTGAATGCGGGCCATGAAGTCGGGGTCGCTGATGGCTGCCGACGCCTTCGCCGCCGCCTGCAGCCAGCGGATCGTCGGGCCGCCGAGCGCCATTTGCGGATATTCTTCATAAATGCGCGTGTTACGGCGATAGCGTTGCGGATCCGATGTCACCTTGTTGGCTTCGAAGGGCAGCGTGTGTCTCGGCCTTGGACCCCAGGCGGCATAGAGCCAGCCGAGCCCCAGGGCGCAGAAAAACGAACAGATCCGGCGCACCGTCCCTATCGAGACCGGCAGGTCGGGCAATGTCAGGAACGGCGCGATCAGCACCATGCGCCGCACGCGGTTTACCATCGACGGCGCGGCAAGCAGCGCGATCACAGCGCCGGCCGAATGGGCGAGGATATAGTACGGTCCGCGGCAGTCCGGCAGCACGATCTCTTCGAAGAACTGCTCCAGGTCAGCCGTATAGTCGCGGAACGACCTGACATAGCCACGCTGGCGATCGCGGATCAGCCTGTCCGAACCGCCCTGACCGCGCCAGTCCAGGATGGCGACACCAAAGCCACGCGCGGCAAGGTCACGGATGGTCTCGAAATATTTCTCAATGCACTCGTTGCGGCCGCCAAGCAGCACCACGGTGCCCCGCATCGGCCGCGCCACCGCGGCGAACAGGCCATAACGTATTTTCTTGCCGTCACGCGTGGTGAAAAAGCCGCCGGTGGCGTTTTCCGGTCGCGGATTGCCCTCGGTTTCGTGGAAGAGCGGAGTGTCGTGGAAAAGATCCGTCATTCGGCGCTTTGTGCTCGGCGTCCTTGCGCGCCAGCCGGTCGCGGCTGGCCTCGTCACGGTGATAGACGCCAACACATCAAAAGCAAAGCAAATCCGGGTTATTGAGGGCTGAGACGGGTCAGGCCGGAAGCGGCTTTGAGCGCGCTTCCGGCCCCTGTCGATCCGGGAGGAAGGGACGTTAACACCCGGTTCGGCCTCGTTGCGGCACCTTCGCAGATCCGGCGCCGCCAATCCTTAATCTTGAAGGCCACTTTAGCGCTGGCTGTCTGAACGGGCGCCGAAGCACCGGTTCATCTGCCGTTCATCAAAGGTTGGCCGCCTCGTTCTTTTTTGCCGTCAAACGAAACTTGAAATGCTTTCGAGCGCTCCCCAGATGTGGGTTGCGGTCGCCAATCGGGGCCGCTGGTCCTCCCGAAACGCCGCTCGCGGGTTTCGCACCGACCATACGCAAACCATGTTGCTCAACAGGAGAACACCTCATGCGTCACGTTGATTTTTCCCCGCTTTACCGTTCGACCGTCGGCTTCGACCGTCTCTTCACCATGTTGGATTCGCTTGCGCAGCCCGACGGCGCGCAGACCTATCCGCCCTATAACATCGAGCGCACCGGCGAGGATTCCTATCGGATTTCGATGGCCGTCGCCGGCTTCTCGGACGAGGAAATCTCGATCGAAGCTCACCGTAACGTGCTGACCGTGAAGGGCGAGCGCAAGGACGAGGGCACCGGCGAGGGTTCCGAACTGCTCTATCGCGGCATTGCCTCCAGGGCCTTCGAGCGCCGCTTCCAGCTTGCCGATCATGTTGAAGTCGTCGGCGCCGCGCTGAAGAACGGCCTGCTCTTCGTCGACCTCAAGCGCAACATTCCCGAAGAGCTGAAGCCGCGCAAGATCGCGATCACCTCGGCTCCGGCCAAGGCCAAGCAGATCGAGGCCAAGACGGCAGCCTGACGACCGCATAAAATCTAAAGTCTCCTCCCGAGACGGAAGCGGCGCCGCGAGGCGCCGCTTTTTTGTCCGAAGATTGACTGTTATCCGGCGATCAGCTGGCCAAAGCGGTCGACTTCCTCAGTCGTCGTGGCAAAGCTGGTGACGAAGCGATAGAGCAGTTCGTCCTCGCCGATATGGCCGTCAAAACCATGCGGCCTGTGCCAGTCATAGAAGGCCGCGCCTGCCGCCTGCAGTCTGTCTGCTTCGGTTTTCTCGATCACCGCGAACACCTCATTAGCCTGCGGCAGCCAAGCGAGCTTTGCCGTGGCCGAATCCTCGATCGCCGCCGCCAGGCGCGCGGCCATGGCGTTGGCATGCCTGGCGGTGTCGAGCCACAGCCCGTCCTTGAAATAGGCTTCGAACTGCGCAGCGACGAAACGCGACTTCGAAAGCAGCTGTGCGGCACGCTTGCGCAGGAAGGCCAATTCCTTGGCACGGTCGAGGTCGAACAGCACGATCGCCTCGGCACACCAGCAACCGTTCTTGGTACCGCCGAAGGACAGGACATCCACCCCGCGTTTCCAGGTCATTTCGGCCGGCGTGGTGTCGAGCGCGGCCAGCGCATTGGCAAAGCGGGCGCCATCCATGTGCAGTGGCACGGAATGCTGTTTGGCTATGGCCGAGATCGCATCGATGTCGTCCAGACCATAGACGGTGCCGACCTCGGTCGACTGGGTGATCGAGACCGCCATCGGCCGGCCCCAATGGACGACCTCGCTTGCGAAACGGCCGATCGCCCTGTCCAGATTGGGCGGGTCGATCTTGCCCAGCGGACCGTCGACGGCGTGCAGCCGCGAGCCGCCGGAAAAATACTCCGGCGCGCCACATTCATCCTCGATGACATGCGATTCTCGGTGAGCGAAGGAAATGCCGCCCGGCTTGTTGAAGGTGGTCAACGACAGCGAATTGGCGGCGGTGCCGGTTGCCACGAAGAACACCGCGACCTCGCGTTCGAATATTTCACTGAAGCGCTGATAAACCGCCTCGTCGAGGGTGCTGTCACCATAGGCGGTGGCAAAGCCACCGGCCGAGGCAGACAGGCTGGCAACGATATTGGGATGGGCGCCTGCCCAATTGTCGGAAGCGAAGAACATGTATCTGCCTATGTTGGGGAAATCAGCCGGAGTTGACCGGTTTAACGCGCCGACCGCAAGGGCCAGGCGCCGGAAAACCGTTGAAGCCAGCCAACGTGGCGGCAAGCGTCCGCGACTTAAGCTTACGCTTTTCCTCCACTCCGCGTAATTTTATGTCGCGGAAGCTCCAAGTTTTTTGTGAATCGGTCTTGTGCGCGTTTAGGAATTCTGCCATAAAAATTTAGGACAGTAGTGCTGTCTTATTTTGTCGCACAAAACAGGGCCGGATTGGCGTAACATATTGGCCTCTCCGGCTGTTGCCGCGAGCGACAGGTGGACGGCCGGACGCTGGCCTGTACGATACCAGATGCGAAGCATGCGAAAAGCCGCATGGTTCGAAAAGGATTTCGCAAGACGTGCCGCAAGGATCAGGGTGAGCCAAGCGCTTGCCGAGGCAAACCAGCGCCTGAAGGGCTGGAATGGAGGACAGGACAATGACGGAATTGACGCTCTCTGCGACGAACGGCCAGGCCGCGCAGACGAAAGCGGCCGCCGTCAAAAATACCTCCGCCAAAAATCGCGCGACTGCCGGCGGCTTGACCGCTCAGGGCCTCTACGATCCGCGCAACGAGCATGACGCCTGCGGCGTCGGCTTCATCGTCAACATGAAGGGCGTGAAGTCGCATCAGATCGTCAAGGACGGGCTTGCCGTGCTCGAGAACCTGACGCATCGCGGCGCAGTCGGCGCCGATCCGCTGGTCGGAGATGGCGCCGGCGTGCTGGTACAGCTTCCGGATCTTTTTTTCCGTGAGGAGATGGCGGCACAAGGTATCGAACTGCCACCGGTAGGTCAGTACGGCGTCGGACACTGGTTCATGCCGCAGGATGCTGCCCTTCGTGCACATATCGAGGAGATCATCGCCGAATCGGCGCAGTCCGAAGGGCTGCCGCTGCTCGGGTTCCGCGACGTGCCGGTCGACAATTCGTCACTATCGAAGGCGCCCGACATCGTCGCGTCCGAGCCGTTCCACCGCCAGGTCTTCATCGGCCGCACGGCCGACATCACCGACGACGAGGAATACGAGGCCAGGCTCTACCTGCTGCGCAAGGTCATATCGGGCCGCATCTACGCCGAGAACGACAACAAGGACATCGGCGCCTACTGCGTGTCGCTGTCGGCGCGCACCATCGTCTACAAGGGCATGTTCCTGGCTTATCAGGTCGGGGCCTACTACAAGGACCTCAAGGACCCGCGTTTTGAGACCGCGCTGATCCTCGTCCACCAGCGCTTCTCGACCAACACCTTCCCGTCGTGGAAGCTGGCGCATCCCTACCGCATGGTCGCGCATAATGGCGAGATCAACACGGTGCGCGGCAACAACAACTGGATGGCGGCGCGCCAGGCGTCGGTCGATTCCGAACTGTTCGGCAACAACATCTCGAAGCTCTGGCCGATCTCCTATGACGGCCAGTCCGATACCGCCTGCTTCGACAACGCGCTCGAGTTTCTGTTCCAGGGCGGCTACAGCCTCAGCCATGCCATGATGATGCTGATCCCGGAAGCCTGGGCCGGCAACAAGCTCATGGATGCCGATCGCAAGGCCTTCTACGAATACCACGCCGCGTTGATGGAGCCTTGGGACGGGCCGGCGGCGGTCGCCTTCACCGACGGACGCCAGATCGGCGCCACGCTGGACCGCAACGGCTTGCGCCCGGCACGCTATATCGTCACTGACGACGACCGCGTCATCATGGCTTCCGAGGCCGGCGTGCTGCCAGTGCCGGAAGAGAAGATCGTCCAGAAGTGGCGGCTGCAGCCCGGCCGCATGCTTCTGATCGACCTTGCCAAGGGCCGCATCGTCCCCGACGAGGAAATCAAGTCGGAGATCGCGACCAAACACCCCTACAAGACCTGGCTTGCCAATACGCAGCTCATCCTGGAAGATTTAAAGCCGGTCGAGCCGCGCGCGCTGCGCAAGGATGTCAGCCTGCTCGATCGCCAGCAGGCGTTCGGCTACACCCAGGAAGACACCAAGCTATTGATGTCGCCGATGGCGACCACCGGCCAGGAAGCCGTGGGCTCGATGGGCACCGACACGCCGATCTCGGCGATGTCGGACAAGTCGAAGCTGCTCTACACCTACTTCAAGCAGAATTTTGCCCAGGTCACCAACCCGCCGATCGACCCGATCCGCGAGGAACTGGTAATGAGCCTGGTGTCGTTCATCGGGCCGCGGCCGAACATCTTCGACCTGGTCGGCAATTCGCGCCGCAAGCGGCTCGAAGTGCGCCAGCCGATCCTGACCAATGGCGACCTCGAGAAGATCCGCTCCATCGGCCATACCGAGGACCGTTTCGACACCAAGACGATCGACATCACCTACGGGTCGAGCGAGGGTGCTGCCGGCATGCAGGGAGCCATCGACCGGCTGTGCGAGCGGGCGGAAGCGGCAGTCGCCGGCGGCTACAATATCATCATCCTGTCCGATCGCCAGCTCGGACCGGACCGCATCGCCATTCCGGCGTTGCTGGCGACCGCCGCCGTGCACCACCATCTGATCCGCAAGGGGCTGCGCACCGCGGTCGGCCTGGTCGTCGAATCGGGCGAGCCGCGCGAGGTGCATCATTTCTGCTGCCTTGCAGGCTACGGCGCGGAAGCGATCAATCCCTATCTCGCCTTCGACACGTTGCTCGACATGCACAAGCGCGGCGAACTGCCCGAGGAGGTCGACGCCTACGAAGTGGTGTCGCGCTACATCAAGTCGATCGGCAAGGGCATCCTCAAGGTGATGTCCAAAATGGGCATCTCGACCTATCAGTCCTATTGCGGCGCGCAGATCTTCGATGCCATCGGGCTGAAGACCGATTTCGTGCAGCAATACTTCACCGGCACCGCGACACTGATCGAAGGCGTCGGACTGGATGAGGTCGCAGGCGAAACCGTCAGCCGTCACACGGACGGTTTCGGCAGCGATCCGGTGCTGCGCAACAGCCTGGAGGTCGGTGGCGAATACCTGTTCCGCATGCGCGGCGAGGCGCATATGTGGTCGCCCGACGCGGTCGCCACCTTGCAGCACGCCGTGCGCCAGGGATCGTGGGAGACGTTCAAGGACTATTCGGCGCAGATCGACAGCGAGACGGCCCGCGCCCAGACCATACGCGGCCTGTTCAAGATCAAGCTGGCGGATGAGACCGGCCGCACGAAGGTCGCACTCGACGACGTCATGCCGGCGGCCGACATCGTCAAGCGCTTCTCGACCGGGGCGATGTCGTTCGGCTCAATTTCCAGGGAAGCGCACACCACGCTGGCGCGTGCCATGAACCAGATCGGCGGCAAGTCGAACACCGGCGAGGGTGGCGAAGAGGCCGATCGCTATTTGCCGCTGCCAGGTGGCGGCAAGAACCCCGAACGTTCGGCGATCAAGCAGGTCGCGTCGGGGCGTTTTGGCGTGACGGCGGAATACCTTGTCAACTCCGACATGATGCAGATCAAGGTGGCGCAGGGCGCCAAGCCCGGCGAGGGCGGCCAGTTGCCCGGCCACAAGGTCGACGCAACCATCGCCAAGGTTCGGCATTCGACGCCGGGCGTCGGCCTGATCTCGCCGCCGCCGCACCACGACATCTATTCGATCGAGGATCTGGCGCAGCTGATCTACGATCTGAAGAACGTCAATCCGGCGGCCGACGTCTCGGTCAAGCTGGTGTCGGAGGTTGGTGTAGGCACGGTCGCGGCCGGCGTTGCAAAGGCGCGCGCCGACCACATCACCATCTCTGGCTATGATGGCGGCACCGGTGCGTCGCCGCTGACCTCGCTCAAGCATGCCGGCAGCCCGTGGGAAATGGGTCTTGCCGAAACGCACCAGACGCTGGTGCTGAACGGCCTGCGCTCGCGCGTGGCGCTGCAGGTCGACGGCGGCCTGCGCACCGGGCGCGACGTCATCATCGGCGCGCTGCTCGGCGCCGACGAGTTCGGCTTCTCGACCGCGCCTTTGATCGCGGCCGGCTGCATCATGATGCGCAAATGCCATCTCAACACCTGCCCGGTCGGCGTCGCGACGCAGGATCCGGTGCTGCGCAAGCGCTTCAAGGGTACGCCCGAGCACGTCATCAACTTCTTCTTCTACGTGGCGGAAGAGGTGCGGGCGCTGCTCGCCGAAATGGGCTTCACCCATATCGACCAGATCATCGGTGACGCCGACCTTCTGGAAAAGCGTGACGTGATCCAGCACTGGAAGGCGCGCGGGCTCGATTTCTCGAAGATGTTCTACAAGCCCGATGCGCCGCATGAAGCGGTGCACTGGACCGAGCGGCAGAAGCATCCGATCGACGATGTGCTCGACCGCAAGCTGATCGAACTGGCCAAACCCGCGCTGGAGGCCAAGCAACCGGTCAAGATCGAGGTCGACATCCGCAATGTCGACCGTTCGACGGGCGCCATGCTGTCGGGCGAGGTCGCCAAGCGCTTCAAGCACAAGGGCCTGCGCGAGGACACCATCCAGGTAAAACTCACCGGCACGGCCGGCCAGTCCTTCGCCGCCTTCCTGGCACGTGGCATCTCGTTCGAGCTCGTCGGCGCCGCCAATGACTATGTAGGCAAGGGCCTGTCGGGCGGGCGCATCGTCATCCGGCCACCGGAAGAGGCAAGGATCGTCGCGGCCGACTCCATCATCGTCGGCAATACGGTGCTCTATGGCGCGACCGAGGGCGAGGCCTATTTCGCCGGCGTCGCCGGCGAGCGCTTCGCGGTGCGCAATTCGGGCGTCGCTGCGGTCGTCGAGGGCGTCGGCGACCATGGCTGCGAATACATGACCGGCGGCGTCGTCGTCGTCATCGGCAAAACCGGCCGCAACTTTGCCGCCGGCATGTCGGGCGGTGTCGCCTATGTGCTGGACGAAGCAGGTGATTTCGCCGAGCGCTGCAACATGGCCATGGTCGAGCTGGAGCCGGTCCCAGAAGAAGACGATCTGATGGAAAAGCTGCTGCACCATGGCGGCGACCTCGACCACAAGGGCCGCGTCGACGTGTCTGGCGATATGACCAGTCATGACGAAGAACGGCTTTACCAGCTGATCTCGAACCACGTGCACTATACGGGTTCGGTGCGCGGCCGCGAGATACTCGACGACTGGGCTATTTTCCGGCCGAAATTCCGCAAGATCATGCCGGTCGAATACCGCCGCGCGCTGATCGAGATGGAACGCATGCGCATGGGCGTCGCGGCCGAATAGATTTGAGAATTGCCGGGGGGCCCAGGCTTCCCGGCCCCTTCATCGACAGTTTGACCTCGGGCTCAAGGTTGCCACGGCTGCCTCAAGAGGTTAACGGGTGCGGCGAAAACCGCACCATCTGGACAGCAGGAACTGGACTATGGGCAAGGTAACAGGCTTTCTCGAAATCGACCGGCAGGTGCACAAGTACCAGCCGGCCTCCGACCGCATCCGGCATTTCCGCGAATTCACGCTGCCGATGTCGGACAAGGAAGTCGAGAAACAGGCCGCGCGCTGCATGGATTGCGGCATTCCGTTCTGCCATGGGCCAACGGGCTGTCCGATCCACAACCAGATCCCCGACTGGAACGACCTCGTCTACAACAGGGACTGGGACAACGCGATCCGCAACCTGCACTCGACCAACAATTTCCCGGAGTTCACCGGCCGCATCTGCCCCGCGCCTTGCGAGGAAGCCTGCACGCTGAACCTCGAGGACATTCCGGTCGCCATCAAGACGGTGGAGCAGGCGATCGCGGACAAGGCTTACGAGACCGGCCACATCAGGCCCTATCCGCCGGAGAAGAAGACCGGCAAGCGGGTCGCCATCATCGGCTCCGGCCCAGCCGGCATGGCGGCCGCCCAGCAGCTTGGCCGCGCCGGTCACGACGTGCATGTCTATGAGCGCGAGAGCCGCCCCGGCGGGCTGATGCGCTACGGCATCCCCGACTTCAAGATCGAGAAGCATTATATCGACCGGCGCATCGAACAGATGCAGGGCGAGGGCGTCACCTTCCATTGCGGCGTCAATGTCGGCGTCGACAAGCCTGTGGCTGAACTCCTCGCCGAACATGACGCCGTGCTCTATTGCGGTGGTTCGGAAACGCCGCGCGCTGCCGGCATTCCCGGTGACGATCTCGGCGGCGTGCATGACGCGATGCCCTATCTGGTGCAGCAGAACCGCCGCGTCGGCGGCGAACCGATCCAGTCGGTGGCATGGCCGTCGCATCCAATCATCGCCGGTGGCCAGCATGTCGTCGTCGTCGGCGGCGGCGACACCGCGTCCGACTGCGTCGGCACCGCCTTCCGCCAGGGTGCGGTGCGCGTCACCCAGCTCGACATCCGTCCGCAGCCGCCCGAGAAGGAAGACAAGCTCTCCGTCTGGCCCTACTGGGCGACCAAGATGCGCACCTCGTCCTCGCAGGCCGAGGGCGCCGAGCGCGAATTCCAGGTGGCGACACTCGAATTCATCGGCGAGGAAGGCCAGCTTACGGGCGTGAAGTGCTGCGAGGTCGACGACAAGCGCAAGCCGATCGCCGGCACCGAATTCGTCATCCGCGCCGATCTCGCCTTCATCGCCATCGGTTTTGCCGGCCCGGCGATGGCGGGTGTTGCGGCGGAACTTGAGGGTGAAATGAAGATCACCACCGACAGCCGCCGTTCCAGGAATGTCGAGGCCAATGACCGCGACTATAGGACCAGCGTCGACCGGCTCTACGCGGCGGGCGACGTGCGCCGTGGCCAGTCGCTGGTCGTCTGGGCGATCCGCGAAGGCCGCCAGGCGGCACGCTCGATCGACGAGGCGCTGATGGGGACGACCGTCCTGCCGCGTTAAGGGCTGATCGCCGTGGTGGTGTCGGACGCTGCCGCTGTCGCCGGACTTGCCTTCGGCGGCCGGGAAAAGTCGTCGGCGCGACCTGGGGAAGCCTCCGGCGCCTTTCCCTCGATCACCAGCCTTTCGCCAGGAAGAGCCGGATTGGCCTTCGGCGGCGGGGCGGCGCCGAGCAATTCTGTGCCGCCATCGAGCGCGGGATCGCTGAGCAGCATGGGTTGGGTGCGATCGATGACGATGGGCGCGGCCGCCGGAGCGGGGGTCTCGACCGGTGCGCCCGCCGGCGCCGTCGTCGGTGCCACGTTTCCCGGCGCGGCCAGTCCAAGGATCTTAAGCAGCGGCTTTTCGGTGTAGAAGGCGAGCTTGCGCTTGCCGGCTTTGGACACGTTGATGCCGTCATCGGCGCGCAGTCGCACTGGCTGGCCGTTCATGTCGGGGCCAGAGGTGACGAAGGCGCCGTTCTCGTCGACGAAGCCGTCCCAGACATCGACGAATTCGCCGCCGTGGCTTTCAGCCGCCTTGTGGTAGATGTCGTTGAACGCCAGCATGTCGGAGGTCATCTTCGGCACCCGGAAGGCCGGCATGCCGACCCACAGGAAAGGCACCTTGGCGGTGGCGATTGCCTTGCCCAGCTCATCGGTGCGGCGCTCGTATTCCTTGATCCAATTTTCGGAGCGGGGCTGTTCGCGCACGTCGCCGACCTTCATCTGCTGGCGGTCGTTCGAACCCAGCATGACGACCACCGCGGCGGGTTTTTCGGTGTCGATCAGCGATTTGATCTGTTCGGGCCAGTTGTAGAAATCATCGCGCACGAAGCCTGACGAGCCATTGCTGCGGACAACGATCCTGACGCCGGTATTCTCGGCGAAGGCTTCGTCCAGACCCTCGGCGAGGCCGGCCGCCATGAAGTCGCCGACCACCAGGACGGTGCGGGCGTCCGGCGCTTTTTCGACCACGGGCGTTGCCGGCTCCTCTGGTGGGCGAGGCGCACGCGGTTTCTTCTTCGGCTTAGGTCTCGCCTTCTGGATGTCCTGCGGCGGCTCGACCCGCTCGCTGCGGCGCGGAAACAGAAGGTCGCGCAATGACCAGCCCCGGCTTTGCTGCGGCTGTTCCTGCGCCATGGCTGGGGCATGGACAGCTCCGGCCACGGCAATGGCGAGCACGGCGAAGGCCAGGATCAGCACCGGCATGCGACGGACGAACGTCCCGATGCGCGTAGGCCAAACCAATCGCTCCCTCCCTACTCAACTTCGTCAGGCTCTATTTCTGCCTGAGCCATTTCAGCACTTCCAAGCTCGGATAGCCATCCTGGGTCAAGCCAACCTTGGCCTGATAAGCCATGATGGCCGTCTTCGAGCCGTCGCCGATCTTGCCGTCGAATTTGCCGTCGTAAAGGCCGTGCTGGGAAAGTCGCTTCTGCAACTCCTGCCGTTCCTCGAAGCTGAGCTTGGTAAAAGGCCGGTTCCAATCCTGGACCAGGCCCCTGCCACCCGCGATCTCATCGGCAAGCAGACCGACGGCGAGCGCGTATTTGTCGGCATTGTTGTAGGCCTTGATGACCGAAAAATTCCTGACCATCAGGAAGGCCGGCCCGCCACGGCCGTCCGGCACTTTCAGCGTTGCCTTGTCGGTGAGGTTCTTGAACGGCTTGCCGCTGGCGCGGCCCACGCCGAGCGCCTGCCATTGCGCCAGGGTCTTCGACCCGGCGGGAAGTTTGCCGGCCGGCAACGCGACCTCGTAGCCCCAGGTCTTGCCGGCCTGCCAGCCATTCTTCTTGAGCAAATTGGCTGATGTCGCCAGCGCATCGGGAATGGAATTCCAGATGTCGCGCTTGCCATTGCCGTCCATGTCGACGGCATAGTGCTGGTAGCTGGTCGGGATGAACTGGGTCTGGCCCATGGCGCCCGCCCAGGAGCCCATCAGGTGGCTTTCGTCGATATCGCCGGTCTGCAGGATCTTCAGCGCCGCGACCAGCTGGGTGCGGGCGTATTTCGACCGTTTCGCGTCGCCATAACCCAAAGTCGCCAGCGAACGGATGACGTTGCGCATGATGTCGTCGCGCTTGAGAATTTCGCCATAGTTCGATTCCATCGACCAGATGGCCAGGAGAACGTAGCGGTCGACGCCGAATCTCGCCTCGATCCTGTCCAGCCAAGGCTTCCATTTCTTCGCCATCTGCTGCCCGACGGCGACGGACTGGTCATGGACGCGGTTGTCGAAATAATCCCAGGCGGGCGCGGTGAATTCGGGCTGGGTGCGGGCCTTTTCCAGCACCACCGGATCGGGCTCGTTGATGCCCCGGAAAGCCTGGTCGTAAACGGCGCCGGAAACGCCACCCGCCACGGCGGTGGCGCGGAAGCCGGCGACCCATTGCCGGAAACCGGCGTCGGCGAAGGCCGGCCCGGTGGGGACAAGCAAAGCGAGCGAGAGGCTGGCCGCCGTCATGACGCTGGCGAAACGTTTTGCGGCATTGCGAACGGACATCTTTTCCTCCTTCTCTGTCCCAGGAAAAACCATTCTTCGCCGAACCGGGTTAGGAATTAGTTTACCATAGGCGTCGGCTGGAACGAAAAGACACCTCGATGCTTTAACCGGCGGGAGTTTCCCTCAGCCGTTCCACTAATCTTCAATTCCGGCGCGAAAATGTCGGGGGACGGGGATTGCGGAGCTGGCCAGCAAACGGATAATTGAAAGTATGAAGAGAGTTCGCAAGGCAGTTTTCCCGGTCGCCGGTCTCGGCACGCGGTTTCTCCCGGCCACCAAGGCTGTTCCCAAGGAGATGCTGACCGTCGTTGACAGGCCAGTCATCCAGTATGTCGTCGACGAGGCGCGCGAGGCGGGCATCGAGCATTTCATCTTCGTCACAGGCCGCAACAAGGCGGTCATCGAGGACCATTTCGATATCCAGTTCGAACTCTATGATACGCTGGCACAACGCGGCAAGGACGAGCAGCTTGCCCGCCTGCAGCGGCTGCAGCCGGCACCGGGGCAGACCAGCTTCACCCGCCAGCAGGTGCCGATGGGTCTTGGCCATGCCGTCTGGTGTGCGCGCGAACTGGTCGGCGATGAGCCGTTCGCCCTGTTGTTGCCCGACATGATCATGCAGTCGGAAAAGAGCTGCACGAAGGCGATGGTCGAGCTCTACGAGGAGACCGGCAACAACATCATCGCGGTGCAGGAATGCGACCCGGCGGAGGCTCATAAATACGGCATCGTCGGGCGCGGCGAAGACACGCATCACGGCTTCCGCATCACCGAGATGGTCGAGAAGCCGAAGCCGGGCACCGCGCCGTCCAACCTCTACATCAACGGCCGCTACATCCTGCAGCCCGAGATCTTTAGGATTCTGGAAGGCCAGGAAAAGGGCGCCGGGAACGAGATCCAGCTGACCGACGCGATGCTGAAGCTGGAGAAGCAGCAGGCCTTCTACGGCTACCATTATAAGGGCCGCACCTTCGATTGCGGCTCGCCGGAAGGTTTCGTCGAGGCCAATGTCGCCTTCGCGCTGTGGCGCAACGACATGAACCAGAGCATGGCCGGCGTTATCCGCACACTGCTCGACGAGATGAAGCCATCAGAACGGCGCGGGGCAGCCTTTTAGGGCATGCCGATATTCAGGTGATGCCGGCCTGCGAATGGCCGCTTCCTACGCTTCCCCATTCTACCGCGCCGCAGTAGAACTGTGCTCACGTACATAAAGGCTCTCGGTATCAGCCATTCTCGACTCGGCCCGACCCTGACTCTCGCCATACCTTGGCGCACACGCCTTCAGCGCTGCACCTTCACGCCGACGAAGATGCTGTTGGCGGTGTAGTCGCGGCCGGGCAGGTTACTGGTCAGCTTTTCGGTCCTTACCCTGCTGGTGAGGCCCGCATAGCGGTTCAGCCACCAGGTCAGCCCGGCCTCGGCGCTCAAGATCCTGTCATGGCCGTCAATGCCGACATAATCGCGCCAATCCAGGCCCAAGGCCGCATTCGCGGTAAGATTGGATCGGATCACGCGCTCGCCCGCCAGGCGTCCGGAATAGAGGATATCGCCGCTTTCGCCCGATGTGGTCGTGGTCTCGACGGTGGTCTTGCCGGTCAAGCCGATGGTGGTGCCGCGCTGCGGCGACCATTTGAGGTCGGCATTGAGGGTGGCCCCCGAAATCGCTTCCAGGCTGTTGTCGTCGATCGCCTCTCTGAGCCAACCGGCCGAGAATTCGCCCGACAGCTTCTCGCCCATATCGAGTTGCAAGCCGGCGCGGGCGCCAAGACGCGTCGAGGAGCGCTCGAAGCCTTCATTGTCGATGCGCTGGTCGTAGGCCCGGCGGCCGACCTCGATCTCGGTGAAGGGCGTGAGCGCGGGGGAGATCTCGTAGCCGGTGCGCAAGGTTGCAGTGTAGAGCGTATTGTCCTGATCTTTCTGCGACAGCGAGGTGCCGTCCGAGAGCTTGGCGTCACCATAGAAGTCGTGCGAGACCGCCCCGGTCAACGTATACTGCATCTTGCCGACGGCCTTTTCGACGCCGATGCTGCCGTCGATGGTCTGCCGCAGCGGCTGGGTGCTGACGCCAGCGATGGCATCGGGCGAGGACGCGGATTCCGGCACGGCTTCGTAGCCGAGCTTGGCGATGGCACGCAAGTCATTGTCGAGGTCGACATTGAGCTGGCCTTCGATGCGCCCCTGCGCATCGTGAACCGGGTAGCCCGACACGGTTTCACGGAAAATTCCGTAGCCGTCGATGGTCGCGGCGTTTTCACGCCAGTCGGAAGCGGCGGTAAAGCGCAGCGCCGTCTCGGACAGCAGCGCCGATGTGCCGGCACTGCTCGAATCGCCGTTCGTCGTCGCCGTCAGCCCCTGTTCGATGGTCGGCCGGATGATGAAGGAGCCCCATTTGACGCCGGTGGCGGCGAACGGATCGTCCTCGGCTTTCTTGTTCTGGCCCTCGATTGCAGCGGTGCGCTCGGCGCCAGGGTCGAGTTTCTGCCTGTCCACACTGTCGATGGTGAGTGCACGGCGATTGGCCGCTTCCTGATCCGCCGCGATATCGGCGGTGTCGTCGGTCGCGGCCGTCGTGGCGGTGGTGGTTGGATCCGTAGCCGCCATGGTGTTCTTTTTCTTCTTCTTTTTGTCGGCGACCTTGTCCTTTGCCTTGTCGGCCGCATTCTGCCTGGCGGTCGAAGCGCGGCGTGGCTTGGGCGGCGTGGGCGCGTCGGCGGAGGCATCGTCGCCGGCCTGGGGCGGGTCGAAGACGCTGGTGGCCGAGTCCGCGGCGTCCGCGTCGTCAGGCACGGCGCCGGCGCTGGCCGGCAGATAGGTTCGCGCCGGCGCATGGTCCTGCGCGGCCGCATTGGCCGCCGCTTGCTGTGCAAGAACCAGGTTTCTCGCCTTGCGCTGCTGGTCAGACAGGATCGCCGATTCCGACACTTCTCCGCGCAATTCCGTTTCCTGGGCATGGAGTGGCGTGGAACGCAGCAAGGCAAGGATGCTGGTCGCCAGCAGCAAGGCGCAGATCGCCTTGCCCTGTCGTCCTCTCAATTTTTCTGGCTGGACCCCGGACATCGCCACCACTGCCTGCGCGGCGCACGCGCGCCATACTTACCGAACCGTAAATGGGGATGGTTAACGGAGGGTTGAGGCCGCGCGCAGGACTGGCTCCAAACGCGGATTTCCGCGGGCGCCAATGCGGGTCCGCGTCGTGCCTTCTATTTTGATCCTTGTCGTCGTCCCCAACGACCGCACACATCCGGCCGTCCGTCATGCAGAGGCCATTTCTGTTGGACAGGCGGGCGGCAAAGCGCTAATCGCATCACCCATGCATGCGAGATCTCTCGATAAGAAGCCTCTGGACAGGCAAGCGTCGATCGAATCGGCGCTGAGAACGGTAACAACCGAACAGGCGGGAATCGCGGCCCTTGCCGAGGCGCTTGAGAACGGACTGGCGGCACCCTTTGCCCAGGCCGTCGAGACGATCTCGAAGATCGAGGGCCGGCTCATCGTCACCGGTGTCGGCAAAAGCGGCCATATCGGTTCGAAGATCGCCGCGACGCTGGCCTCGACCGGCACGCCGGCCTTCTTCGTCCATCCCGTCGAGGCCAATCATGGCGATCTCGGCATGATCGCCAGGGACGACGCCATCGTCGCGATCTCGTGGTCGGGCGAGAGCAAGGAGATGATGGGCATCGTCGCCTATTCCAGGCGCTTCTCCATTCCACTCATCGCCATCACCTCCGGAGAAACCTCGGCGCTGGCGCGCGCGGCCGACGTCGTGCTGCTTTTGCCGCGCACCCCGGAAGCCTGCCCGCACGGCCTGGCGCCGACGACGTCGACGCTGCTGCAACTGGTCATCGGCGATGCGCTGGCGATCGCGCTGCTCGAGGCGCGCGGCTTCACGCCGGACCATTTCCGCACCTTCCATCCCGGCGGCCAGCTCGGCGCCAACCTGACCATGGTCTCCGAGATCATGCGGGTCGGCGAGCAGATGCCGCTGGCTTCGCTCGGCACCAAGATGCCGGAAGCGGTGATGACGCTGTCGCAGAAGAAGGTCGGCTGCGTGCTGATCGTCGACGCCAATGGCGAGTTGGCCGGGATCATCACCGATGGCGATGTCGCGCGCAACCTGCACCGCAACCTGGCCGACGTCATCGTCGACGAGGTGATGACCCGCACACCCAAGACGGTCGACCCGCAGACGCTTGCAGGCACTGCGATCGCGCTGCTCAACGAGCACAATGTCGGTGCGCTGGTGGTGACCAGGAACAACATGCCGCTGGGCGTGGTGCATTTCCACGACCTGCTGCGCATCGGCGCCGCCTAAGATATTGATCTTCAGGTGAGGCCGGCCTGCGAGCGAAGGCTTCCTGCGCTTCCGGCATAGGCCGGAGCGCACGGACTTAATGTCCGCCCTGCTCGTCGCAAGAGCGACCCGAAACCAATCGTTCACGACTTGGCCTGACCTGAATCTCAATACTTTAGCGCGTTGGCACTCGCTGGAATTCAGACCCGCTCCACCGTCAGTTCCAGATCCGTGTCCGCGGCGCTTGTCACACGAACCTGAGTGCCGGCGGGCAGATCGGGGCCGGAGACACGCCACAGCGTGTCGCCGAGCTTGATGCGGCCACGACCGTCGCGGATCGGTTCGGCGAGCGTCGCCATCCTGCCGACCATCTGGGCGCCACGGCGATTGAGCAGCGGCTGATCGGTTGGCTGGTCGTGTCCGCCCATGAGTTTCTTGCCGACAAAGGCTGAAACCAGCGACAGCACGAGGAATAGCAGCACCTGGACCTGCCATGTCCAGATGGCGACATCCCAGATCAGCAGCGACACCGCGCCGACGATCAGAGCGGCGATGCCGATCCAAAGCATGAAGAAACCCGGTGCGATGACCTCTACCACCAGCAGCACGAAGCCCAGAACCATCCAGTTCCACGGCCCGAGTTCAGAAACGATGCGGTCGATCATGAGAGTGGCCTATCTCAGTTGTCGGAGGGCCTGACGACGGGCGGACGTGCCGCCTGCCTTTGCGCGCCGGTCGTGCCTTCGCTGCGAAAGACTTCCTTGGCGATTTCGCCGATACCCCCGAGCGAGCCGATCAGCGACGATGCCTCGAAAGGCATCAGCACGATCTTGCTGTTGGTGGCGGTGCCGATCTTGCCCAGCGCCTCGGTGTATTTTTGGGCGACGAAGTAGTTCAGTGCCTGGACGTCGCCCTTGGAGATCGCTTCCGACACCACCTGGGTGGCGCGGGCTTCCGCTTCGGCGGAGCGTTCGCGCGCCTCGGCGTCGCGGAAGGCGGCTTCCTTGCGGCCCTCCGCTTCGAGGATCTGCGACTGCTTGAGGCCCTCGGCGGCCAGGATCTGCGCGCGCTTGTTGCGCTCGGCGGTCATCTGGCGGCCCATCGATTCGATCAGGTTGGCGGGCGGGTTGATATCCTTGATCTCGACGCGGGTGATCTTGATGCCCCAAGGATGCGCGGCCTCGTCGACGACGCGCAGCAGGCGCTCGTTGATGGCGTCGCGGTTCGACAACAGCTCATCGAGGTCCATCGAACCCATGACGGTACGGATGTTGGTCATCGTCAGGTTGAGGATGGCGTTCTGCAGGCCGGCAACCTGATAGGCGGCCTGTGCCGCATTGAGGATCTGGTAGAAAGCGATGCCGTCGACACCGACGATGGCATTGTCGCGGGTGATGATCTCCTGGCTCGGAACGTCGAGCACCTGTTCCATCATGTTCATCTTGGCGCCGATGCGATCGACGAACGGAAAGATGAGGTTCAAGCCGGGGCTCAGTGTCTTGGTGTAACGACCAAAGCGTTCGACGGTATAGTTGTATCCCTGTGGGATTGTCTTGATGCCCTTGAACAGCACCAGTACGACAAGCGCCACCAGAACAACGACCGCAATATCGAAACCACTGAAATCCATTTGGCCCTCCCTCATGGGCAGGCCGCGCGAGCCATTCCCGCGCAACCGGCTTCACCAAAGACTTAAGTGTGTTTCAGGAACGTTACAATCAGGTGATGAGGGATTGTTTGTGGGTATGCACTCAGCGGTTGAAGGCAAACAGGCTTGCATCCGTGTCTTCAAGCCCGCCGATCGAAGCAGAGATGATCTCGGCGGCGATGCGCGAGAAGGTAATGCCGTTGCCGCCATAACCCATCACGGCATGGATGCGCGGGTGCCTGGGAATGGCGCCGATGTAGGGGAGGCCAGTGGTCGTGGTGCCGAAGGAGCCGGTCCAGGCAAAGTCGGGCCGGGTGTCGAGGTGCGGAAACATCAGGTCGAGTTTTGCGGCAATGCGGGCGCTTTTGTCGGCTATCAGCTTATCGCGCCGCGTCTCGTCAAGGAATTCCTCGTCCTCGCCGCCGCAGATGACCCGGCCATCGGCGGTTGCCCTGACATAGAGGTAGGGATCCGACGCCTCCCAGATGAACGCCGCGCCCGGCCAGAGCTTCCGTGGTTGCGGACATGTCGCAATCGCCCATGTCGAGATGACCCGGTGAGCGGCCGCCGGCACGATGTCGATCAGCTCGTAACCGGTGGCCAGGACAACATGCCGTGCCGTGATGGTGGGGCCGTCCATGGTTGCCACCACCATCTCATCGGCGCTGTCCTCGATCGCCGTCGCTTCGACGGGAGCGTATAAACGTGCCTTGCGCTCCAGCGCCTTGAGCAGCAGCCCTGCCGTCAGCTTGCGAGGGTCGAGCGCGATGTTGCCATGGCTCAGGATGGCGCCACCCCGATCGATGCCGAATGCTCCGGCCAATGGCGCCGATGTAAGATAGGTCGCGCCGATGCCGGCCATCTGCCGCGCCTCGGCTTCGTCCCGGAGTTCCGATGGGCCGAGCACGGTGCCAGCCAGATAAAGCGATTGGGTGCGGCTTATGCCGCAGTTGATGCCGAGTTCGGCGATGCGGGCGGCAAGGTTGGAAACGGCTAGCCGGGAGCGTCGCCAGGCCTGCCGTGCCTGGCCCTTGCCGATCATCCTCGAGAGCGTTGAAAGCGGCTGGTCGATCTCGAATTGCACAAGCGCGGTTGTTGCCGCCGTCGATCCTTTCAGCGGCCCACGCCGGTCGATGCAGATCACGGCGTGAGCGCCGGCTGTCAGCGCCTCGGCCATCATGGCGCCGCTGATGCCCATGCCGACGATAAGCACATCGGTCTTGACGTCCCGGGTCAGACTGCCAGTCGGTACCGCGGGCGCCCGATAGGCGGACCAGACGGGCCGGCCAGTGCTGAGGTCAAGTTTGCGGAGCATTGAGTTCTCCGGAGGCGCTGCTCAACGCTCCGGAGCTGGTGTTGTTCCGGCATCAAGCCCAGCCTGACAGCTCGCGCCGTACCATCGCTTCGATCACCGCCATGCCTTCAGGGCTGTCATTCAGGCATGGTATGTGGGCGAAGTTCTTGCCGCCGGCATGGTGGAAGGTCTCGGCCGCTTCGCGGCCAATCTCATCCAGCGTCTCGATGCAGTCGACTGAAAACCCCGGATTGACGATGGCGATCGACTTGACGCCGTCCTTGGCCAGTTTCTCCACAGTCTTGTCGGTGTAGGGCTGCAGCCATTCTTGCGCCCCGAAGCGTGATTGGAACGTGGTGATCAGTTTTCTTTCGTCCCAGCCGAGCCTGTCGCGCAGCAGCCGCGTCGTCTTCAGGCAATGGCAATGATAGGGATCGCCCTTCTCAAAATAGGGTTTTGGAATGCCGTGATAGGAGGCGATGACCACCTCGGGCTGGAAATCCAGGGTCGCCAGGTGCCGTTCGATCGAACTGGCCAGCGCCTCGATGTAGACTGGCTCATCATAATAGGGCGGCACGCTGCGGACGGCAGGTGCCGCCCGCATCTTCATCAAGGCGCGAAACAGCTGGTCGTTTGCGGTGGCGGTCGTCGTCGCCGAATATTGCGGATAGAGTGGAAAGCTCAGGATGCGATCGCAGCCTTGTGCGACCAGCCTTTCGGCGACGCTCGACGTCGAAGGGTTGCCGTAGCGCATCGCCCAGTCGACGACCACGTTGGGCAGATCGCGTAGCGCCTCGGCCAGTTTTTCACCTTGTGCGCGGGTATAGGTTCGCAAAGGCGACTCGTTCTTCTCCCGGTTCCAGATCCTGGCGTAGTTGGCGCCCGACTTCTTCGGTCGCGTGGTCAGCACCAGTCCATAGAGGATGGGATACCAGATCGCCTTGTTGAGTTCGATAACGCGTGGATCAGACAGGAACTCCCTGAGATAACGCCACATCGGCCTGAACTCGGTGCCGTCGGGTGTTCCAAGGTTGACCAGCATGACCCCTATCTTGCCGGTCTTGACGGGCGGATGCCCGACCGGTCGTGGGCCAGGGGCTTTCGCGGCTTTGGGATCGACAATAGTGGAAAGCGGCATATGGGTCTCCGAGACGTGAACCTAACGATCCTGCAGGAGCTTTCAATGCCGCGTCTGGCCGCACCTTACAGCATGTCGCGGCGGATAGGATTCGCCCGACCTGCCGTAAGCTTCTGATAATCGAGGACACCTCCGGGCGACATGCATCAGGCCATGGAAATATAAACCCGCCCGGTTCCCCGGGCGGGCGATGTGGCGGAGCTGGACGAAATTACTTCGCCGGGATGGTCAGTGTCGCGCCCGGCATAAGCCGATGCGGCCTTTGGCCCTTGTTCGCCTCATAGATGAGCTTCCACTTGGTCGCATCGCCATAGGCCTTCTTCGCCAGATCCCAGTAGGTATCGCCGGTCACGACGACATGATTGCCGGTGGCTGGTGTGGCTTCAGCGGGCTTTGCCGGCTCGGCGGGCGCGGGCGTCGCAGGCGCAGGAGTGGCCGGCGCGGGAGTGGTCTCGGCAGGCTTCGCCGGTTCGGCAGGTGCCGGCGGGGCCGGTGGTGCAGGCGCGTTTTCCGTCGATATGGCTGGCGGCGTGTTGGCGATATCGCCTGAGTTGGCAGGCAATTCCGGCATTGCCGGTGCAGCCGGTTTGGCAGCCTCGGCCGGTGCCGGCGCTGCCGGTGCGGTCTCCGCCGGCTTTGCTGGTTCGGCGGCGGGAGCTGCCGCTGTCGTCGCTGCGATCTCGGTGATGCGGCCGTCGAGCTTCGGCGTATAGGGCCGGTGCGCGCCGAGATAGTCGGCCATGACCTGTTCGAGGCCAGGGCCGTAATCATAGGCGTTCTTGGCCTTTTCGGCGAAGACCTTGTAGCCATCGCCGCCCTGGCGGACATAGTTGTTGGTGGCGACCAAATAGTCCTTGGTCGGACTTATCGGCGTCCAGGCGCCGTTTTCCATCACCTCCACCGACTTGACGCGGCCGGCATTGGGCGCGACCGATTTGTCGAAGGAATATTTGAGGCCCGCCACCTGCGGGAAGCGGCCGGCGCCGTCCTCGATCTGGCTGAGCCCGCCTTCGAGGCCGGCGACCAGGTCCTTGCCGGAAATCTGGAAGGTCGCCAGCGTGTTTTGAAACGGCAGCACGGTCAGCACCTCGCCCATGGTGACGGTGCCCTTGTCGATGGAGGCGCGCAGGCCGCCGCCATTTGAGATGACGATCTCGACGCCCTGTCCCTTGACGCGGTCGAGGATGGCGTCGGAGACGAGATTGCCCATCGCACATTCCTTGGCGCGGCAGCTTTCGCGGCTGCCGTCGATGACGTCGGTGGTCTCGGCCACTTCCTTGTTCTTCAAGGCCTCGATCGGCGCGCCAAGCTCCTTGATGCGGACGAGCACGGCCGGGTCCGGTGTGATCGACTTGTCGAGATAGATCGGGTCGCCGCTTGCCGATTTGACGACGCCATTGTCGTCGAAAACCACCTTGAACTCGCCGAGATATTTCGAATAGGACGCCGCCTGCACCACCGGCACCTTGTAGCCGCCGGGGTTGTCGACCATGGTCGGGTAGGGGCCAGCCGCCTTCGGATCGGTATTGGACAGAAGCGTGTGGCTGTGGCCGCCGACCACGATGTCGATGCCAGGGATCTTGGCGATGACGTCGCGCTCCCTGTTGTAGCCGATATGGGTCACGGCGATGATCTTGTCGACGCCTTCTCCCTTGAGTTTCTCGATCTCGGCCGTGATCGACTTGACGTCGTCCTCGATTTTGATGTTGGGGCCGGGAGAGGCGAGTTCGGGCGTGTCGTTGGTGACGGCGCCGATGATGCCGATCTTCTGTCCACCGACCTCGACGACAACAGACGACTTGACGCGGTCGCCGAGCTTGGACTGCGCGTTGGCCTTGACGTTGGCGCCGAGCACCGGGAACTTGATCATGTCGAGGAACGGCGCCAGCGCCGCCTCGCCGTCGTCGAATTCATGGTTGCCGAGTGCCATGGCGTCGAACTTCATGTCATTGAGGAACTCGCCTTCTACCTTGCCCTTGTATGTCGTGTAGAACAGCGAACCCTGGAAATTGTCGCCGGCGCTGAGCAGCAACACGTTCTGGCCTTCCAGCTTCTTGCGTTCCTGGGCAATGGCGGTGATCAGCCGGCCGGCGCCGCCGATGCATTCGCCCTTGGTCTCCTCCTCGGCCGAGCAGGTCGATTCGTATTTGTTGTTGCCTTCGATGCGGCTGTGCCAGTCATTAATGTGCAGGATGTTCAGTGTGTAGTCGGCAAAGGATGCGCCGGCCGACAGGCCAAGCGTCGAAGCGGAAAGGGCGGCAATGGCGGCAAGCTTCTTCATCTTCGTCTCCCGGTAGGCTGATCAGAGGCGTCTGGCGCCTTGTTTGACTGGGTATTACAGCCAGCCTTTCGATCATGTTCCCATCGCGTTCGGGCCGACGCAAGCGGAAATGCGGCGGTATCTCCAGGCGCGAAACCTTGCACAAAAAAACGGCGGCCGAGGGGCCGCCGTCGTTCTTTGTGACTGGAATGTTCGCCGAGTTCAGGTGCGCCGCGTCAGCACGAAATTCTGGCCGGCGGAGCTGGTGCAGTTGAGCTGGCTGGTCGACACCATCAGGCAATTGAAGCTTACCGGGGTTTGGCGGATCAGCGAGGTGCCGTTGATCTGCACCGACGTGGCGCCGGTCATCGTGTAGCTGCCATCGGCAAGCTTCTGTCCCGTGTCGGTGGCGACGGTCGTGAAGGTGCCGCCGGTGAAGGTCGACAGGCCGGTGCCCTTGGCATCGATCCAGGAACCTTCGACCCCTTTCGGGGCGGCGGCCATGGGCGGCGTATCTGGGCCGCTGGTGGCACAGGCAGCAAGCATCGAGGCAAGGGCGCCCGCCAGGCCCGTCGAAAGAACTTTGCGCGCAATCATCATATGAAATCCTCTCCAAACGCGTCGTCCCAGAAATCGGGCCGATTTCTGGGATTGACGCGAACGTCCAAAGTGCCGGGGTTTAAGCGTTCAACGGACGCACATCGCCACCCCAGGCCGCCTCCCTTCAATCGCCCGATTTCCGGGCGATTGCAAGGCAATGGAGCATGGTCCGGGTGGTGCTATCGGACGAGGATGTTGCGGAATTGCCACGGGTCGCTGCGGTCGAGGTCCTCCGGGAAGAGACCCGGGCGTCTGTCGAGCGGCGTCCAGTCGGTATAATAGCCCTTGACCGGTCCGAGATAGGGCGACTGCACGTCCAGGCAGCGTTTGTAATCCATCTCGTCGGCCTCGACGATGCCGGCGGCGGGATTCTCCAGTGCCCAGACCATGCCGGCCAGGACAGCCGAGGTGACCTGCATGCCAGTGGCGTTCTGGTAGGGGGCCAGCTTGCGCGCTTCGGCGAGTGACAGCTGCGAACCGTACCAGTAGGCATTCTTGTCATGGCCGTAGAGCAGGACGCCGAGTTCGTCGACACCGTCGACCAGTTCGTTCTCGTCGAGCACGTGGTGCACCGGCTGCGGCTTGCCGGCGGCACCGAACATCTCGTCCAGCGACAGCATCGCATCGTTGCAGGGATGGTAGGCGTAGTGGCAGGTCGGGCGGTATTGAACCTTGCCCTTCTTGGAGCGCACGGTGAAGAAATCGGCGATCGAGATCGCCTCGTTGTGGGTTACCAGCAGGCCATATTGCGGTCCCGGCGTCGGGCACCAGGAGCGTACGCGGGTGTTGGCGCCGGGCTGCTCCAGGTAGATCGCGGCCTTTGAACCATGCTTGTGCTTCTTGCCGTTCTTGGGCATCCAGGTCTCATGCGTGCCCCAGCCGAGCTCGGCTGGCTGCAACCCCTCGGAGATGAAGCCCTCGACCGACCAGGTGTTCCAGAACACATCCATCGGCTTGGGCTTCTTGGTCCGCTGGGTGTCGCGCTCGGCGATGTGGATGCCCTTGACGCCGGCCTTCTTCATCAGCTTGGCCCAGCCCTCGCGGTCGTCCTGCGATGGCTCGGAGAATTCCATGCCAAGATCGGTGGCGAGGTTGACCAGCGCCTGCTTGACGAACCACGACACCATGCCGGGATTAGCACCGCAGGTGGATATCGCAGTGGCGCCGCCCGGCTTGTCGTGCTTTTCCTTGATCAGCGCCTCGCGCAACGCATAGTTGGTGCGGCTGGCGTTGTCGGCCTTGGCGTCGAAATAGAAGCCAAGCCAAGGCTCGACGACGGTGTCGATATAGAGCACGCCGAGCTTGCGGCAGAGCCGCATCAGGTCCACCGAGCCGGTGTCGACCGACAGGTTGACGCAGAAGCCCTGGCCACCGCCATTGGTCAGAAGCGGCGTCAAAAGCTTCTTGTAGTTCTTCTCGGTCACCGCTTCCTGGACGAAGGCGATGCCGCGCTCGTCGAGCAGCTTGCGATCGGTATCGCGCGGGTCGAGGACTGTCATGCGCGACTTGTCGAACTTGAAATGGCGCTCGATGAGCGGCAACGTTCCGCGTCCGATCGAGCCGAAGCCGATCATCACCACGGGGCCGGTGATCTCACCGTAAACGGGCCAGTTTTCGTTCGCCATTTTATCGAGCACTCCTTCAACTACGTCCAAAAGCCGGGCAACTGCGTTCAAAAGCTGGGCAACTGCGTGCAAAAGCCCGGCATTTTCACCCAACGGCCATGCGCTACATCACAGATCATTGTCACAAACCAGCGAAAAGCGCCAACCAGCGACTACGCGTCCTTGGCCATTTGGTTAAGGACGGCGATCAGCCGATCGCGATCCGATGTCAGGCCCTTGTAGTCGAGCTGGGCGACATCGAGTGCTTCGAGCTGCGCGGCAAAGGACGCTGCCAGCGTCGCCCGGTCCGGGTGCCGCGCCAGCACGGCGAGCGGGTCGAGATGGATGCGGATGGTGAACAGGATGTCGCGTGAGGCGGGCAGTTTGCGCAGCGTCTGGCGCTCGACCCGGATGAAGGCGTGCGTCTTCACGTCACCGTCGGGGAAACGCGTCGGCCGGCTGGTGGCGCGGTCGATGCGCTCGATATTGGACAGCGGATGGTAGAGTGCATCGCCTGATTGGATTGACCAATTGTAACGTTCGACGGCCTGGCCCTGCAGGCCATCGAACATCCGGTTGATCAGATCGGCCGGCCTTGTGCCTGGGCCGAAGCCCGGCACCGGCTCGTGGATCTGCTGCAGCGGCTTGCCGAATTTTTCGACAAGCGACCAGGACGAGGGAAAGCACAGCGAACCCGCGGCGAGCCGCCAGCCGTCTTCGCCCCGCCGCATGAGGATCAGGTCCTCCTGGACCAGCAGCGAGGCCGCGACGAGGGGGGCGCCGGCGAGGCTGGAGGGGATCGTGGGACGGCTCGTCGCACCCACGACCGCAACGCCCGCATCGCTGCGCCGGTGGGTGTCGGGAAATCTTTCCGGCAGGTAAGCGCCGAGCAGTTCGAGCACTTCCTGCTGGGCGTCAAGCGTACCGTCCTGCTCGACGAAGACGCGTTCAGGGATTTCGGCATAGAGCCGGCGCTTTTTAGCGAGGTAGGGCAGCAAATGGCCGTCTACCTCGATCCAGTCCGCAGGGTCGAGCGGCTTCAGCCCGATGGTGAAGAGTTTCGACGAGCCGTCATACGGCGTGTGGGCGGGTAGGGACGTCATGCCTCAGATCAGTTGACTTCAGATTAGTTTGGCCGGGATCAGCCCGCGCAGCGAATTGCCGACGAACAGCGCCTTGGCGGATTTCAGGTCATTCAAGCTGTAGATCGCTTCACCGGCGCGGCCTTCATCCAGAAGCGCGCCGCGCAGTACGCCAGGCAGCAGGCCGCAATCGAGCCGGGGCGTTGCCAGCACGCCGTCGCCGAAATCGGCGAAGACATTGGTGATCGTGCCTTCGCAGATCTCGCCGCGCTCATTGGCCAGCAGCACCTCATCGGCCTGGGTGACGAGGTATTCGGAGCGGGCCTGGGTATAGAGCTGCCGCCGGCTGGTCTTGTGGCGCAGCAGCATGTTGCTCGAATCGAGCCTCGTCCGCGCCAGCCGCAGTGCCCACACCTTGTCGGCGGCAAGCGGTTCATAGGGCTGCGCCGAGGCGTTGGCCTGGCCATTGCGCGACAGGGCGAGCCGCGTGCGCATGGCGACGGGCGATCGATCGACCGCGTCGCTCAGGGCCTCGCCAACCCTTTGCGGATCATAGCTGAAGCCCAGTTCCGCCGCCGAGCCATAAAGGCGCGCAAGATGGCGATCGAGGCGCAGGAAGCCCGAGGCGGGCTCCCAGCGCATGGTCTCGATCAGCTCGAAACCGGCGGTGTCCCCGTCGCGAAACGGGCTTTGAGCAAACACTCCTGATACTCCTCTTCCGCGACCGAATCGAAGACGATGCCGCCGCCGACATTGTAGACGGCCTCGCCGCTGGCAAAGAGCGAGATGGTGCGGATCGCCACGGAAAAGCGCATCGTGCCGCCGGGCGCGATCCAGCCAATGGCGCCGCAATAGACATCGCGCGGCGTGGCCTCCAGATCGTGCAGGATCTCCATGGCGCGAATCTTCGGCGCGCCGGTGATCGAGCCGCAGGGAAACAGCGCCGCGAATACCTGTCGTATCGAGAGGCCGGGCAGCAGCTTGGCCCTGACGTCGCTCACCATCTGGTGCACGGTCGGGTAGGTCTCGATGCGGAACAGTTCCGGCACCTCCAGCGTGCCGACCTCGCTGATCAGCGATATGTCGTTGCGCAGGAGGTCGACGATCATCCGGTTCTCGGCCTGGTTCTTCTCGTCATTGCGCAGGAAATTCTTCTGCCGCTCGTCCTCGTCCCCGGTTGCGCCGCGCGGTGCGGTACCCTTCATCGGATGCGTCTCGATCATCCCCGCCGCATCGATCTCGAAGAACAGTTCGGGCGAGCGCGACAGGACGATCGGGTCGCCCAGCGCGATCAGGGCGCCATATTTCACGGGCTGGCGTTCGGTCAGTGCGTCGAAGGCGGCGAGCGGATCGCCGGACCATTGCGCGTGCACCGG
Organism: Mesorhizobium sp. B2-3-15; assembly: GCF_006442875.1. Classification (NCBI taxonomy): domain Bacteria; kingdom Pseudomonadati; phylum Pseudomonadota; class Alphaproteobacteria; order Hyphomicrobiales; family Phyllobacteriaceae; genus Mesorhizobium; species Mesorhizobium sp. B2-3-15. Next base: position 250,627 of record NZ_VFVO01000006.1, read on the forward strand.
AAAGGTCAGGTTGCCCTGGTAGCAATCGCCTTGCCTGATGTGCCGATGCAACCGCGAGAACCGCTTCTCGTAGTCCTCGAACGACCACGTTGCCCTTGCGTCGAAGATCGGGCCGTTGGTCGGCGTGCCTGGCGGCGGCACCGCTTCTTCATCAGGAGCATCGAAGACCCCGAGGCAGACCAGCGGGGCCCGGCGCCGACCCGGCAGCAAGGGAACGAGTTTCGGTTCGAGCAGGTAACCGGCCTCGTAGGAGAAATAGCCGGCCAGCCATTTGCCGGCATCGTGCGCGGCCTGCGCCGCTTGCAACGCCGCCGGGAAGTCTTTGGCCTCATGCGCAACGATGACATCGGCCGGCCGCTTGAAAACGAGCTGGCGCGCGCTTTCGTCGTTGCGGAAAATTGCTGCGGGCAGGGACATGGGAACCGGGATCGATGGAGCTGACGATCGCTCTATATAGGGGGCCGGGCGCGCGCAATCGAGGGAACGGCACCCTGTCCCTCAAAGCCGACCTTTGCCGGATCGAACCTTGCCGACAAAAGAAAGCGGCGGCGCCCTTGGCGCCGCCGGTTGCATGGCCTCTGTATCCGTCGTTCAGGTATTGCTGGCGGTTCCGGCCGTCGGAAACTGCTTGGCGAATTCGGCCTCGTTGCCAGCGGCGAGCAGCTTGGCCTGCTCGATCCAGCGTTCGCGCGCGATGCGGCCGTCGAAGTTCATCACCTCCTCGATCCGCTTGATGTCGGCTGGTGTCCAGCCGGCGATCTGGGCGTATGTGGTGACGCCTTGCGCCTTGAGCAGCTTTTCGTTGACTGGGCCGATGCCGATCAACCGGCGCAGATTGTCGGGCTTGCCCGACGCCGGCTTGGCCGCTGCCGGTGCGGTCTTCTTTGCAGCGGGTGCTGCCTTGGGCACGGTCGAAGTCTTCGCCGGAGCCTTGGTCGTCGGAGCCTTGCTCTGCGAAGCCATGGCTGCCGGTGCCGAAGCAGTTGCGAGTTTGGCGGCCGCGGGCTTCGGTGCTGCCTTTGCCGGGGCCGCCTTCGCGGCGGCTGGCTTGGCTGCCGCCGCACCGGATTTTGCAACGGCTGGCGTCGACATCAGGGCTGCCGGTGGCTGACTTGACGCCTTTGCTCCGCCGGTGCCCGACGAGGCCTGGGCCTCGCGCAGCTGACGCTCGAGGTCGGAGCGGCTCTTGCCGCATGCACTGAGTTCGCCGGTCAGGCGGTCGCTGTCGGCGCGCAGCTTGTCGCGCTCGCTGCGGGTGCGATCGAGGTCGCCGCGAAGACTGTCGAGCTCACCGCGCAGGCGCCCCCAGATGAACCAGCCGACCAACACGCCTACCAACAACGCCAGGACCACGTAGAAAAAAGTGCCCATTGTCTCTCTCCAGTCAGATCCGTCTGCCGTGGGTCATGGCCTTCGGCGCAGGACTACTCGATGATGGTTCCGCGGTTCGCGGAACAGCCGGCTTCGGTCAAGCTGTCGGCGATCGGCTTTGCCTGCCCATGGCCAACGGCCGTTGTCGCGTTCGCCTGATCGCCACGGCCGGCTGAGATTTCCCTCGCCGATCCGCATGCGCTCCGGCTGAGCTTAAACGGAAAGCTACCATAGAGCTTGCGGAAAGCTATGGGAAAACGTCGATGTAGAGTTCTTCAAGAACAAATATTTAGGGCAAGAAAAGCGCGGCCCGAACATGCATTCCGGCTAAACTGTTCTTGCCGGGCGAGAGGCGTCTCAATCGTCGAGCGTTTCCAGTTCGTCAATCAGGCCGCCGATGACGCCGAGCCCGATCTGCCAGAAGGCCGGATCGGTGGCGTCGAGGCCGAAGGGCGCCAGAAGCTGCGAATGATGCTTGGTGCCGCCGGCACGCAGCATCTCGAAATATTTGTCCTGAAAGCCGCGTTCGGCATTCTGGTAGACGGCGTAGAGCGAATTCACCAGGCAGTCGCCGAACGCATAGGCATAGACGTAGAAGGGCGAGTGAATGAAATGCGGAATGTAGGTCCAGAACACCTCGTAGCCCTCGCGCAACTTGATCGCCGGCCCCAGGCTTTCGGCCTGCACCTCCAGCCAGAACTCGCCCAGCCTGTCGGATGTCAACTCGCCGTTGCGGCGCTCGGCATGCACCTTGCGCTCGAATTCATAGAAGGCGATCTGGCGCACCACGGTGTTGATCATGTCCTCGACCTTCTGGGCGAGCATGGCTTTGCGCTCGCGCCGGTCGGTGGTCCGCTCGAGCAGCGAGCGGAAGGTCAGCATCTCGCCGAAGACGGATGCCGTCTCGGCCAGCGTCAGCGGCGTCGAGGCCATCAGCGCGCCCTGGCCGGCGGCCAGCACCTGATGCACGCCGTGCCCAAGTTCATGCGCCAGCGTCATCACGTCGCGCGGCTTGCCCATGTAGTTGAGCAGCACATAGGGGTGAGCCGAGGGTACGGTCGGATGTGCGAAGGCACCCGGCGACTTGCCCGGACGCACCGGCGCGTCGATCCAGTTGCGGTCGAAGAAGGTGCGCGCGATCTCGGCCATCTCGGGCGAGAAGCGGTGATAGGCCGACAGGACCGTGTTCCTGGCCTCATCCCAGCCGATCACCGCCTGCGGCGTCTCCGGCAAGGGCGCGTTGCGGTCCCAGTGGTTCATCACCTCCATGCCGAGCCAGCGCGCCTTCATCGCATAATAGCGGTGCGACAGGCGCGGATAGGCCTCGCGCACGGCGGTGGCGAGCGCATCGACCACGCCGCGTTCGACGCGGTTGGCGAGGTGGCGTGAATCGGCAATGTCCTCGAAGCCGCGCCAGCGGTCCGAAATTTCCTTGTCCTTGGCAAGCGTGTTGGTGATCAGCGTAAAGGTGCGCAGGTTCTTGCGGAAGGTCGTGGCCAACGCCTCCGAGGCGCGGCGGCGGACCTCGCCGTCGGCATCCTGCAAGCGATTGAGGGCCGGCTCCAGCGTCAGTTCCTCGCCGTCGATATCGAAGCGAAGATCGGTCATCGTCTCGTCGAACAGGCGGTTCCAGGCGCCGCGCCCGGTTATCGATTTCTCGTGGAAAAGCTGCTCGACACGGTCCTCGAGCTGATAGGGCTTGTCCATTCTGAGATCGAGCACCCACGGGCGGTAATGCCCGAAGGCGGGATCGGCGGCCAGCGCGCCCTCGATCGCCGCATCGTCGATCAGGTTCAGCTCGAGCGCGAAGAACAACAGATGCGCGCTGGCATCGGTCATCTTCTCCTGGATGTCGCCATAGAGCTTGGCGCGCTGCGGATCGGCGGTATTGCCGGCATAGACGAGGCCAGCATAGGAGACGATACGGCCGATCAGTTCCTCGAGCGCCTCGTATGCGGCCAGTGCCTCGCCCAGCCTGCCGGTACTGCCGCGCCCGGCCTCGGCGGCGAGCGTGCCTTTCCAGCGGGCCTCGAATGCGACGGCGTCGGCCGCCGCCTTGGCAATGTCACGCTTCAGTTCCGGCGCGTCCATGCCGGCATAGAGGTCGGCGAGGTTCCATTCCGGCAGATCGCCAAGCCCGGCAGCGCCCTGACCGGACGCTGGCGCTGCAATCCGCCGATCAAACATCATGCGCATCGAGATACCTTCTTTGAATCAAATGGCCTGGGTTGAATCACGTGGCCGCAATCACGGAGCCGGACTCAACGGGAATGGAGAAGCCGGTCAAATCCTAAGGAATTCGTTCACCGGGTTTTTTGAAACCTTATTTAGAACCCTGTGCCAAGATGATCCATGGGGTTTTCGGGCGCGGGCGAAGCAAGATAGTCATGACAGGTTCCATACTCATAGTCGATGACGATCCCGTGCAGCGCCGGCTGCTCGAGGCCGCGGTGACGCGGTTCGGCCATACCGCGATCGTTGTGGATGGCGGTACCGCCGGCCTCGAAGTTCTCGACGGGCCTGGCGCCCGCGATGTCTCGGTCGTGATCCTCGACCTGGTCATGCCCGGTCTCGACGGCATCGGCGTGCTGAAGGCGATGCGCGAGCGCGACATCAGCGTGCCGGTCATCGTGCAGACCGCGCAGGGCGGCATCGAAACCGTGGTTTCGGCGATGCGCCACGGTGCTTTCGATTTCGTCGTCAAGCCGGCTTCGCCCGACAGGCTGCAGGCCTCGATCTCCAATGCGCTCAAGGTCGAGGCGGTAGAGGGCGAGGTCAAGCGCACGTCGCGCAAACGCGGCGGGCTGCTGACCTTCAGGGACATGATCACCCATAGTCCGGCCATGGACCGGGTGATACGTCTCGGCCAGAAAGCGGCGGCCTCTCACATCCCGATCCTGATCGAGGGCGAGTCGGGCGTCGGCAAGGAACTGGTGGCGCGTGCCATCCAGGGCAGCGGCGACCGCCGCTCGAAACCCTTCGTCACCGTCAATTGCGGCGCCATTCCCGACAATCTGGTGGAATCCATCCTGTTCGGCCATGAGAAAGGCTCGTTCACCGGCGCCACCGACAAGCACACCGGCAAATTCGTCGAGGCGCATTCCGGCACGCTGTTCCTCGACGAGATCGGCGACCTGCCGCTCGACGTCCAGGTCAAGCTGCTGCGCGCCGTCCAGGAAGGCGAGGTCGATCCGGTCGGCGGCCGCTCGACCGTCAAGGTCGACATCCGGCTGATTTCGGCGACGCACCGCAACCTCCTGCAACAGGTCAAGGACGGCAAATTCCGCGAGGATCTGTTCTACCGGCTGAACGTCTACCCGATCTTCGTGCCGCCGCTGCGCGACCGCCGCGACGACATTCCCCATCTGGTCGCGCATTTCATGGAGAAGGTGGCGCCGGCCGACCCGCGCCATCGGCTGAAAGGCATTTCGGCGGCAGCACTTGCGGTGCTGCAGGCTTATGACTGGCCCGGCAACATCCGGCAGCTCGAAAACGCCGTCTTCCGCGCCTCGGTGCTGTGCGAAGGCGATGTGTTGACCGCCGATGACTTCCCGCAGATCCGCGCGCAGGTGGAAGGCACCCTCAATCTCGACGCGGACGACACATTGGAAGCAAGCAGCGTTGCGCCGCCGCCGTCGCTGGAGCCGCGCGACGAGGACGTTGTGCCCGACGAGACCGCTCCGGCGGCTGTGCTGCCGGCCGGGGTCCAGGCCCGCTTCGGCACGCTGCGGGCGCTCGACGAGCGCGGCAATGTGCGTGCGCTGGCCGATGTCGAGCTCGAAATGATCAAGCTCGCCATCGATCACTACAATGGCCAGATGAGCGAGGTCGCCCGCCGGCTCGGCATCGGTCGCTCGACGCTTTACCGCAAGCTCAAGGAATATGGCATCGACCCGGAAACCGGCCGCGTCGACAGGCTTGCTTCCTGAGCCGCAAGGCAGGCACCAGTTTCCCTCGTCATTATATGGTTCGACAGAGCGCCGTCGCCGGATAATGGCGGCGCTCGACGGGGTATTGTTCACGCATTGAGGCCGGCGGTAACACATCGTGTTCGGCCCAAGCCGGAATCCTGATCTAAACCAGCGGTTTACCAAGAAACCTTGCGGACAATTTTTGACGGGATATCGCCATGGTCTTACCGCATTTTGGCTTCAATAAGCGATGATTAACCATTAGGATCGATATTCGGATGTGAAAACGACACGTCCGTTTGGGCAAATCCGGGGACAAACGGCAGCCTGCAAGGCCTTTTGATTTGAACAGAATCGAACGACTCACAAACGGGCGACACTATCATTTGAGCGTCTGGCCGAGATGGTTGGCGGCGGTGATTGTCGCATTTGGTTTTGTTGCCGCGGCCGCCACGGGCGCCCAGGCCGAAGTTCGTACGCTGAAGCTCTACCATCTCCACACGCATGAGAAGGCGGAGATCGTCTACAAGCGCAATGGTCGCTACGTTCCCGAAGGCCTGAGGAAGATCAACATCATTCTGCGCGACTGGCGTCGCAACGAGCCGACCAAGATGGACCCGCGCCTGCTGGATCTGGTCTGGGAGGCGTATCGGGAAAGCGGCGCCACCGATTATATCCAGGTCGTCTGCGGCTACCGGTCGCCGTCCACCAATTCGATGCTGCGCAGCCGCAGCCGCGGTGTCGCCGAGAAGAGCCAGCATATGCTTGGCAAGGCGATGGATTTCTACATTCCCGGCGTACCGCTGAAGAAGCTGCGCAACATCGGCCTCAAGATGCAGGGCGGTGGTGTCGGCTATTACCCGACCTCCGGTTCGCCATTCGTCCACATGGATGTCGGCAATGTGCGCCACTGGCCCGGCATCAGCCGCCAGGAACTGGTCAGCCTGTTCCCCAATGGCAAGACGCTGCATGTGCCGAGCGATGGCCGGCCGCTGCCCGGCTATGAACAGGCGCTGGCCTCCTACAAGTCGCGCAAGGGTTCGGGCACACCGAATATCGAAGTGGCCAGCGCCGGCGGCAGCGGCAAGAAATCCGGCGGGTTCCTCGCTGCCTTCTTCGGCGGCGGTGGCGATGACGAGGCCGACGACAGCGCAGACGTCGAGACCGCTTCGGCCGCACCCGCGCCCAAGGCTAGAAATCTGAAGCCGGCCGCGACAGCCAAGAGCGGCAACCTGCCTGGCATCGCCATCGTGGCCCCCGAGAATGCCCAGCGCGCCGACATTCCGCAGATTGCCGACGAGCAGGCTCCGGAACCGGAGAAGGACACGCCGGAGACAATCATCGCGGCGCTGCCGGCCAAGGAAATCCCGCTGCCCGATTTCGCGCCTCGGCCGAAGGCCGATGTCGGCGCACAGACGCCTGAAAACGTTCCCTTCGCCACGGCGGATGCGACGACCACCACGGAACAGGCCGTGGCGACCGCGCAGGCGCCGGCGAACATGCCTTTCGGCAAGGCCGATCCGGCGCAGGTCGCCGTCAACAACATCCCCTTGCCGACATGGCGTCCCGAACGCACGCTGCCGGCGGATCTCGCGCCGCCGCCCAGCAAGGATGTGCTGATGGCGCTGGCCGAAACGGCTGACCAGGGGAAGACCGCGACGGATGCGTTCTCCGTGCTGCCGACGGCGCGTCCCGAGCCGGCCAAGCCGGATGCCGTCAAGGCCGTGCTCGACGAGGCCAATGCCAAGGCCGGCACGGCCGACGAATATCAGCTCGCCTCGCTGGCCGTGGAACCGCGTTCAGCCTTCAACGATCCGTCCGGCGTCGATGCGGCATCGCCGCGCCAGGCTGTTGCCGGCCGGCCGGCCGGTTCGGATCCGGCCGCCGCGATCGGCGCCGGTGTGAAGACGACCCGCAAGGAGGCCAGGGCCACCGCCCGCGATCAAAAGCCTGGCCCCAGGGCCGTGGTGGTTGCCGCAGCGCCGCAGGCCGCCCGCTGGGCACTGACCAGCGGCGAGAACGTCGCCACCGTTTCGAGTGCGACGACCGCGCCGGGTTACGCCTACAACATCGTGCATACGCCGCCGAGCGAGGTCTATACGGCCGGCTTCCAGCAGGACAATCAGGTGGCCGACGCCAATCGCTTTACCGGCAACGCCGTCAAGTTCCTGTCTGTCGCCCGCTTCCAGACGAAGTAACGAACAGGCCGCAGTATGCCGAGGCCGCGCCGGGCGATCCGCGCGGCTTCTTGCTGTCCCAGGGTGCGATGCATGCGGTCTCCGATCCCTGAGGATCACGCGCGGCTGAACTTCTCGTGAAGCGGGAACGGCCCACTCATTTCCGGTTTAGTGTGGGTACGCTCCAACCCGAGGATATTCATGAAAAGGATTCTACTGGCATCAGTTATGGCGCTGGCGGCAGCATCGGCCGCGATCGCGCCATCACAGGCGGAGACCGTTGTCGTCAAGACCGACAATCATATGCACATGATGAAGAAGCACTGCCGCACCAGGGTGGTGACGCACTGGCGGCACCATCACAAGGTGACGGAGACGGTCAAGGTCTGCAACTGATCGCAGTCTGGACTAGCCAGTCAAAAAGGCCCGGTCGACGCTCGTCGGCCGGGTTTTTCATGCCGTGCGGAAAGGCGCTATTTCCCGAGTTCGCTGGCAGCGCGTGCGAGCGCTTCGATCTGATCCCACTTGCCGGCCTTGACCATGTCGTCGGGCGCCACCCATGAGCCGCCGACGCAGATGACATTGGACAGGCTGAGATAGTCGGCCGCGTTCTTGCCGGTGATGCCGCCAGTCGGGCAGAACTTGACGTCCGCCAGCGGCGAGGCAAAAGCCTTGAGCGAAGCGATGCCGCCGGACTGTTCGGCCGGAAAGAATTTCAGGAAGCGAAGGCCGGCTTCGCGCGCGGCCATGATCTCGCCGGGCGTGATGGCGCCGGGCAGCAGCGGAACCTCGCTGTCGGAGGCGGCAGCCAGAAGCTCGCGGGTGATGCCGGGGCTGACGATGAAGCGCGAACCGGCCGCGGCCGCTTCGTCGAACTGGCTGGCATCCAGAATGGTGCCGGCGCCGACGATGGCTTCCTCGACTTCGCCCGCCACGCGACGGATCGCTTCGAGCGCATCCGCGGTCCTCAGCGTGATCTCGATCGCCGGCAAACCGCCACGCGCCAGGGCACGGGCCAGCGGCACCGCATCGGCAACGTTGGCGATCTTCAACACCGGAATGACCGGCTGGCCATTGAGGAGCGACAGGAGGTTCTCGGTCTTGCTGGGCATTCGGTCTCTCCTTGTCGGCGGCGTATCGAGGGGATTTCAACCGATTAGCAGACCGGTATTGCCCTGTCCACGGAACCCATCGCGGCGCGATGTCACGCGTGGCCACTCAGCTTAAAGGTTCTTTCCCGACAGAGCCATGACAGACGGATCGAACCCGTTTCACTTGAATCGGCTTCTACTAGCGTCTAGTTGCTCTGGCAATGACAACACTGCCCGCGCCATCCCAGCCAGCCCGCGTCGCCGCGCTCTACCGTTTTGCCCGGCTCGATGCTTTCGAGGCGTTGCGCGCGCCGCTTGCGGCCTTCTGCTGCGGGCGCGGCATCAAGGGCACGCTGCTCCTGGCGCATGAGGGCATCAACGGCACCGTCGCCGGCAGCGACGAAGCGATCGCCGCGCTGATCGAACACATCGAAGCGATCGACGGCCTGTCGGGTCTCGAGGTCAAGTACAGCAGTGCCGCGGCCATGCCCTTCCATCGCATGAAGGTGCGGCTGAAGCGCGAGATCGTCACCATGGGCGTCGAGACCATCGACCCGGCGGCAAGTGCGGGCACCTATGTGGAGGCGGGCGACTGGAATGCGCTGATCTCGCAAGCCGACACGATCGTCATCGATACGCGCAACGCCTATGAGGTCTCGATCGGCAGCTTCAAGGGCGCCGTCGACCCGGCGACGGCGAGCTTTCGCGAATTCCCGGCCTGGGTGGAAGCGCATCGGGCGGATCTCGAAGGACGCAAGGTGGCGATGTTCTGCACCGGCGGCATTCGCTGCGAAAAGGCGACCGCCTATGTGAAGTCACTCGGCTTCGAGGACGTGTTCCACCTCAAGGGGGGCATCCTCAAATACCTTGAGGAGGTTCCAGCGGAGCAGAGCCTGTGGCAAGGCGAGTGCTTCGTCTTCGACGAGCGGGTTTCGGTGTCGCACGGCCTCACCGAGGGTGATGCGGAGCTTTGCCGTGCCTGTCGCCATCCGCTGACGGCAAGCGAGCTGGCTTCGCCTCGATATGCCGCCGGCGTTTCTTGCCCGCATTGTTTTGACGCCCGCTCGGACGAAGACCGGAAGCGCTACGCGGAGCGGCAGCGACAGGTCGAGCTCGCGCAAGCGCGGGGCAGGGGACCGCACATCGGGTCCTGATCGAGGGCGCCGGGGCCGGGCAAACCGGGGCACTGTCATTGCAATGTCAAGCTTCGGGACCTACCTCTTCGGCGTTCGAAACCTGCCCGTTCGGCTGGGCAAATCCTGGAGGCATCGATGTTCGATCCCAAGAAGCTTCTTGACGATCTGCTCGGCTCGCAAGTTCCCGGTGCCAGCGGCACGGTCCGCGACAAGGCTGGCCAGGCGGTGCAGATGGCCAAGGACAATCCGCTGGCCGCCGGTGCGCTAGCCGCCGTGCTGCTTGGGACCGGCGCCGGCCGGCAGGTGACGGGTGCCGCGGTGAAGCTCGGCGGACTGGCCGCCATCGGTGGTCTCGCCTACAAGGCCTACCAGAACTACAAGGCCGGCAACGCACCGGAACAGGCGCCCGCGGCTGGCGAGCCGGAATTGCTGCCGCCGCCCAAGGACACCGCCTTCCACCCGTCGCAGGCGCCGCAAGGCGAGGATGAGTTCACGCTGACCCTGGTGCGGGCGATGATCTCGGCGGCCAAGGCCGACGGCCATGTCGACGACGAAGAGCGCCGGAAGATCGCCGGCAAGCTCAGCCTCGCCGGGATCGGCACCGATGCGGAAAAATTCCTGATGGCGGAGCTGGAGAGGCCGCTCGACCTCGACACGCTGGTGGCCGGCGCCAAGACCGACGCGCAGAAGCTCGAACTCTATACGGCGTCGCGCCTTACCATCGATCCCAACACGCGCGCCGAGCGCGGTTACCTCGACCTGCTTGCCGGGCGTCTCGGCCTGCCGGACTCGCTGATCGACCATGTTGAGGCGACGGTTTCGGCGGCGAAAGTGCCCACGGCCGAGGGTACGCCACCCAATCCGCAGTGGTAACCCGGATTGGCACACAGGCCGTGGAGGCGTTAACCTTTCGTTAACTCAGGAAGCGCATGATTCTACACAGTCGGATCGGCTTTTCCTCCTCCCAAGCCCGGTTCAGATCAGGGCGGTCGCCAATGACCGCCCTTTTTGTCCGTCCTCGCCGGCTGCCCTCCAAATAAATGGGTTCACTTTTCGAGGCCATGTCCCAGTGGCCGCGCTTGCCATCGCTGCCATCATTTGCGATGCCTTCTCCACCCGAACCGAATTTGTAGATCAGGCGAGCACGCACATCGCTGCCGGAGGACATCAGCCATGACCGAGCAAAAGACCGCCATCGTCACCGGGGCCGGCACCGGGATCGGCAAGAGCGTAGCCACGGCATTGCTCAAGGCCGGCTGGAATACGGTGTTCTGCGGGCGCCGCAAGCCGGTGCTGGATGCCGCGATCGCCGAGATCGGGCCGACCGAGGCCAGAGCGTTGGCGGTTGCCTGCGACATCAGCAAGGCCGGTGAGGTCGACGATCTGTTCGAGACCGTGGCGGAGGCTTTCGGGCGGGTCGATCTGCTCTTCAACAATGCAGGCATGGGCTACAAGTCGACGCCGATCGACGAGATCCCGGTCGAGGTCTGGAACGATATCGTCGGCGTCAACCTCACCGGATCTTTCTTGTGCGCGCGCGCGGCCTTCGGCGCCATGCGCAAGCAGAAGCCGATGGGCGGCCGCATCATCAACAATGGTTCGGTGTCGGCCTATGCGCCGCGCCCGGGCTCGGTGCCCTATACGGCGACCAAGCACGCCATCACCGGGCTGACCAAGACGCTGGCGCTCGATGGCCGCCCCTATGACATCGCCTGCGGACAGATCGACATCGGCAATGCATTGACCGACATGGCGCAGCCGATGACCGTCGGCGTGCCGCAGGCCAATGGCTCGATATCAGCCGAAGCGGTGATGGATGTCCAACGCGTCGCCGACGCGGTCGTGCACATGGCCAGCCTGCCGCTCGACGCCAACGTGCTGTTCATGACCGTGATGGCGACCAAGATGCCGTTCGTGGGGCGTGGGTGAGCAGCGGGCGCTGGCGGCGCTTTTGCCCGTGCCTCATTTTTCCGCCAGCGGCACGCCGGGCTTGAAGAGTAGAATGGGCCTGATCTCGTAAACGGCGGTCGGATTGACACGACGAAGATCGCGCGCGATCGCGATGGCGTCGTCCCTGGTGACGCAGTCGACGACATAGAGGCCGAGCAACTGTTCCTTGGTCTCGGCGAAGGGCCCATCGATGATCATACCGTCGCCCGGGCCGCGCAAGGTGCAGGCATCCCGTGTCGTTCCCAGACGCGCTGACGGCCCAAGCGTGCCTTCCGCATGAAGCCTGCCGTTGATCTTGAGCAACTCGGCCATCAGCGCCGCATCTTCCTGCGGCGTCAGCGCCTCGATCGCATCTTCCACGTGATAGGCAAGGATTGCGTAGAACATGCGAGATACCCTCATTGGTCCTGATACGGGAATTCGTAGCCGTTTTCGGTATGCCCGCACAGCCTTGGCTGCGCGCCTCCGGACGGCTCATGACACCGTCATGGAATGCGGTGGCAAGCTATCCGGCTCGCGCGGCGACGCTGATGCTCACTTGGCCAGGAACGTTCCGATCCTGTCCAGCGCGCGCAAAATGTTTTCCTCGGAATTGGCGTAGGAGAGCCTGACATAGCCTTCGCCGAGAATGCCGAAATCGGGGCCGCCGATCAGCGCCACACCAGCCTCGTCGAGCAGGGCCGAGGCGAGTTTCTTGGCCTTCCAGCCGGTCTTCGAGACATTGGGGAAGGCATAGAACGCGCCCTTGGGCGTGATGCAGGAGATGTTTGGCAGGGCATTCAGGCCCTCGACCACGATTTTCCGGCGGTTGTCGAAGGCGCGCATCATAGTGTCGACGTCATCCTGCGGGCCGTCGATCGCCGCGATGCCGGCGAACTGGCTTGGTGCGTTGACGCAGGACCAGCAATTGACCGCCAGCTTGCGCACCTTGTCGTAGAGGTGGGCGCCCTTGTCGCCGTTCGGCCAGATCGACCAGCCCATGCGCCAGCCGGTCATCGCCCAGGTCTTGGACCAGCCGTTGAGCACGATCAGCCGGTCACGGATCTCGGGAAAGCCAAGCAGCGAGCAATGCGTCTCGCCGTCATAAGTCATGACATCGTAGATTTCGTCGGAGAGAATGGCCACGTCTGGATGCTTCTCAAGCCCCTTGACCAGCTTCTCGATCTCGGCGCGCGGGGTGACGCCGCCGGTCGGGTTGGCCGGCGAGTTGAGGATCAAGAGCCTAGTCTTCGGCGTGATCAGCCCCAGCGTCTCTTCGGCCGAGAAGGCGAAGCCGTTCTCCTCGCGCATCGGCACCGGAATGGGGGTTGCACCGGTGAACTCGATCATCGAGCGGTAGATGGGAAAGCCGGGGTCGGGATAGAGGATCTCGGCGCCGGGCTCGCCGAACATCAGGATGGCGGCGAACATGGTTGGCTTGCCGCCGGGCAGGATCATCACCGCCTCCGGCGAGACCTCGACGCCGGTGGTCGTCAGCGTGCGCCGCACCACCGCCTCGCGGGTCGCCAGCAGGCCATTGGCCGGCGTGTAGCCATGGTGGCCGTCACGCAGCGCCTTGATCGCCGCCTCGACGATGTGCTGCGGCGTCTTGAAGTCGGGCTGGCCGATGCCGAGATTGACGATGTCGCGGCCCTGGCTCGCCAGCGCCGTTGCCCGGGCCAGCACGGCAAAAGCGTTTTCCTCGCCAAGACGGTCGAAGGCCGAAATCGTGTGGAGCATTTTTCCCGTCCCTGTGGTTCTTACTGTTGGCGAGCGTTTTTGTGAGCGTCCGCCCGCAAAAGTCAAACGGATTGGAGTTTTCGGTGTCGGAAAATCTCAAAGACTGGCAGCCGCGCCCGCGCCCGGAGCGCAAGGTTCTGGAGGGCCGCTATGTCAGGCTCGAGCCATTGAGTGCCGCAACACATGGCGACGGCCTCTATGAAGCGTCGTCCGTGGCCGACGTCGACGGCCGCTTCGCGTGGCTGCCCGACTATCCGCCGGAAACCCGCGCCGCCTTCCAGCCCTGGCTGGACAAGGTGGAGGCGAGCGAGGATCCGCTGTTCTTCGCTGTTGTCGACAAGGCAAGCGGCAAGGTCGCCGGCCGCCAGACGCTGATGCGCATCGATCCGACCCATGGCGTCATCGAGATCGGCAACATCTACTGGGGACCCCTCATCTCGCGCAAGCCGGCGGCGACGGAAGCACAGTTCCTGTTCATGAAATACATCTTCGACGAACTCGGCTATCGCCGCTACGAATGGAAGTGCAACAACCGCAACGGGCCGTCGAAGCGCGCGGCGGAACGGTTCGGCTTCAAGTTCGAGGGTATTTTCCGCCAGCATCTCATCGTCAAGGGTGAAAACCGCGACACCGCGTGGTATTCGATCATCGACAAGGAATGGCCGGCTCTGCGCAAGGCTTATGAAGCCTGGCTCGATCCGGCCAACTTCGACGCCAATGGCCAGCAGAACCGCCGGCTCGAGGATTTTCGCGCGGAATTCGGCGCCTAACGGGAGTTTGCCATTTGGCGCATATCCACGATCACAGCGGGCACGATCACGGCGGCGGCCATGTGCACGGCTCGACGGACAAGAAGCGCGTGCTGATCGCGGCCTGCCTGACCGCCGGCTTCATGGTGGCCGAGGCGCTCGGCGGCCTGTTCACCGGGTCGCTGGCGCTGCTGGCCGATGCCGGCCACATGCTCGCCGACGCCATTGCGCTCGGCCTGGCCTGGTATGCCTTCCATCTGGCGGGCCGGCCGGCAACCGGCCAGCTCACCTACGGCTTCGGCCGCGTCAAGACGCTGGTGGCCTACACCAATGGCATCGCCATTTTCGTCATCGCTCTGTGGATCGTCTACGAAGCGTGGGATCGCCTGCTGACACCGGCGCCGGTGCTGGGCGGGCCGATGCTGGTGGTGGCGATCCTCGGCCTGCTGGTCAATATCGGCTCCTTCCTGGTGCTGCATGGCGGCGATCGAGACAACCTCAACATGCGCGGCGCCATCCTGCATGTGCTCGGCGATCTGCTCGGCTCGGCAGCCGCGATCGTCGCGGCACTGGTCATCCTGGCGACCGGCTGGACGCCGATCGACCCGATCCTGTCCGTGCTGGTATCGCTGCTGATCCTGTCCACCGCGTGGTCGCTGATGCGCGCCGCCGCCCACGTCCTGCTCGAAGGCGTGCCGCCAAGCCTCGATCGCGACCTGATCGCCGGGGACATTCAGGCAACGGTCCAGGGCGTGCGCGAGGTGCACCATATGCACATCTGGTCGCTCGACGGGTCGAGCAGCATGGCGACGCTGCATGCCTGCCTCAACGAGGGCGTCGATGCCCATCAGGCGGTCAGCGCCATCAAGAAGCGGCTTGCCAGCGAGCACGGCATCAGCCATGCCACCGTGGAACCGGAATTCGGCCGGTGCGCCGACGACGGCGACGACCATCATCACGAGCATGAGCACGATGCGGCCCCGCATCACGGCCACTATCACTAGGATCGATCGATAACCATGGTCGGGCCTGCCTCAGGAGTCCTCCAGCTTTGCAACTCAGCTCGATGAATGACCGCCGTTCCGGTGCGGCATGATGGACCGTGACACGCGCAATGCGGCCATTGCGGCGGTCTGGATCATGCTTCTGTTCGGCATTACCGCTTTCTACCTGCCGACCGTGATGTTGGCACTCGGCAGTTATTCGACCGTGCTGGCGGGTATCTTCGGCACCGTCTTCGTGCTGGCGTTTTTCCTGGTGTTCTGGTTGCGCGCGCGCACCCAGCGCAAAAATCGGAAGTAAGGGATATCGGACATGCGCATTTTGATCACCGGCGCCGCGGGTATGGTCGGCCGCAAGCTCATCGCCCGGCTGGCCAAGGACGGCACGCTGCGCGGCGAGAAGATCACCGCGCTCGACCTGCACGACATCGTACCGCCGCAGGCGCCAGCCATGGACGGCGTCAGCGTCGCGCTGCACACGGGGGACCTTGCCGAAGCAGGCGCCGCGGAAAGCCTGGTTGTGTCGCGCCCCGATGTCGTCTTCCACCTCGCCGGCATCGTGTCGGGTGAGGCGGAAGCGAATTTCGACCTCGGCTACCGCGTCAACCTCGACGGCACGCGTGCGCTGTTCGACGCCATCCGCCTGGCAGGGTTTGCGCCGCGCGTCGTCTTCACGTCGTCGATCGCCGTTTTCGGCGCGCCGTTCCCGGACGTCATACCGGACGAATTCCACCCGACGCCGCTGACCTCCTACGGCACGCAGAAGCAGATGAGCGAAGCGCTGCTGGCAGACTATTCCAGGCACGGCTTCTTCGACGGCATCGGCATCCGGCTGCCGACGATCTGCGTGCGGCCCGGCAAGCCCAACAAGGCTGCGTCCGGCTTCTTCTCCGGTATCATTCGCGAACCGTTGAACGGGCAGGAGGCGATCCTGCCGGTGCCGCGCTCGGTCGTGCACACCCATGCCAGCCCGCGCTCGGCGGTGAATTTCCTGATCCATGGCGCGGAGATCGAGGGCGCAGCCGTGGGGCCGCGCCGCAACCTGACGATGCCGGGTGTCGCCGTCACCGTTGGCGAGCAGATCGAGGCGCTGGAACGGGTGGCTGGATCGCAGACGACAAGCCTGATCCGCGAGGTGCCCGACGAGACGATCTGGGCAATCGTCAAGGGCTGGCCGACCCGCTTCGAGGCGCGGCGGTCAAGGGAACTTGGCTTCAGTGCCGAAAAGAGTTTTGACGAGATCATCCGCGCGCATATCGAGGATGAGCTGGGCGGCAAGCTTCCCGCTCAGTAGCGCACGGTGCCAATCCCATTCCAACGGAATGGTAGGGTCTAAACGCTGCCCGTCAGGCTCGCGGACAGCAGCAGCAGTCCGAACAGGAAGACGAAGGCGGCGCCGCCGATCTCGACGATCGAGTGGATGCGGTTGCCCATGCGGCCGTCGCCGGCGAAATACACCGCCCAGTTCTTGGCGGTCACCGCCAGTGTGGCCAGGGCCGAGACGGTGATCGCGGTTCCGATCGACATTGCCAGCACCGACAGCAGGCCGCCGAGCCAGAGCCCGTTGAGCAGCGCGAAGCTGAGAACGATCAAAGCACCGGAGCAAGGGCGGATGCCAACGGCGGCCACCGCCGACCAGGCGGTGCGCCAATCGAAGCGGTCACCCGACAGCAGCGCCGGATCGGGTGCATGCGAGTGGCCACAGGTGTCGCAGACCTCGCCGCTGGGGTGGTCGTGATGCGCATGATCGTGCGCGCCGTGGCCGTGATGATCGTGCGAATGGCCATGCCCATGGTCGTGATCGCCATGCCCGTGCAGTGCGTGGGAATGAGCGTGCGCCGCATGGTCGTGAGCGCCATGCGAATGGCCGGCATGGGAATGACCGGCGTGAGCCGCCGACAGGCTGTAGGCCGGGCCCTTGCCAAACAGGCGCAGGACGGCTGGACCGAGCTTGCGCCACAAAAGCCAGGCGCCAAAGAGGGTGACCAGGGCAAAGCTCATGATCTCCATGAACCAGGCCGCATCGGTCATCGAGATGGTGGTGCCGCGCAGGACGAAATAGGCCAGCAGCATCACCAGGATCGCCGTAAGGCCCTGCAGCAGCGCCGAGACGAAGGACAACAGGATGCCGCGCTTCAGCGCCACTTCGTTGGCCACCATATAAGACGAGATCACCGCCTTGCCGTGGCCGGGGCCGGCGGCGTGGAAAATGCCATAGGCGAAGGACAGGCCGATGAGTATCCAGATCTTGCTGTTGTCCTGGCGCATTGCCTTCATGGCTGCCGCCAGCGCGCGGTAGAATTCCTGCTGCCTGAGATTGATCCACATCAGGATATGGGCGAACGGACCGGTGGTGGGTGCCATGCCGTCATTGACGCCGATGCCGAGCGAACTCTGGGCGTGCGCGGCATCGGCGAAATGCATCATGGCAAAGGCAAGGGCCAACAGGCCGACTGCCAAACGCAGGGACGGTTTCGAACGGTTGCCGATCAGGTTCACCGGATCTATCCTTCTGGCTGACAGGTCAGTTCGAGTTTGGTGGCGAAGATCTTGCTCATGTCGGTGCCTGTCGGATCGTTGAAGAAGGCATCCGTCAGGGTCTTCTGGTTTTCCTTGATCGCTTCGTCCGGGTCCGGCCGGACGACCTTGCTCGTGCAGTTCGACGGCAGGCCCTCGACGGTGATGTTGGAATCCTCGGTGAAGTCGATCGCCGTGTAGAAGGTCGGATCGTAGACGCCGATGTCGATCGTGCCGGACAGCTTGATCGGCGCCTTCGGTTCGGATTCAAACAGGATGATCAACTGGTCGTTGTCGAAATTGGCCATCAGATGCGGCGGCGGCGTCATCGCCACGTCCTTGCCGTCCTGCGTGACGAGCTGGAAATAATTGAACTCGGCCAGCGAGGCATGGACGGTGTCGGCGACCTCCTTCAGCTCCTTGTCGTCAAGCTTCAGGTCGGAGTTCTTGTCGAACTCCATCATCACCGTGCTCGAAAACAGATCGTCGAAGCGCCACAGATGACGCAACGCTTTCACACTTTGGTGATCCGGGGACAGGACCACGTCGAGGCGCGCCTCGGCGAAGACGTGCGGATGCACCTCGGCCGGTCCTGTCGCGGCAAAGATCGCCGCCAAGGCCGAGGCCAGCATGATTGCGTGCCGTTTCAGATGCATTCGCGGTCGCGATTCCCTTGGCTTTCGAGAGCGTGGTCGAAGGTTACCAGAAAGGGGGCGAAATTGGGACTGCGGGCGCATGTCACCCAAAAGTGCGCGAGGCTTTGGATAGCGCCACGCATGCAGGAGAGCTCAAAAGCGTGCGGTATCCGGGCTGCTGGGGCAGGTCAGGCGCTCTCGCGCGTCCTGAACCACTGCACCAGGAAATCGACGAAAACGCGCACCTTCGCCGGAAGGTAACGGCGATGCGGATAGACGGCGAAGATGCCGCCGCCCGACAGGATGCGGTCGTCGAGCACCGCCACCAATTGGCCGCTCTTGAGGTCTGGGGCGGCGATGAAATCCGGCAGGATGCAAAATCCAAGCCCCGACAAGGCCGCGGCGCGCGCCGCCATCGGGCTGTTGACCTCGATCGGGCCGGAGACGGCGATGCTTACCGGATCGCCATTGTCGCCCTTGAAGGGCCAGTTGTTCAGTCCGCGGCCATTGGTGTCGACGATGCAGGGCATGTGGCCGAGATCCTGCGGTCGTGTCGGCATGCCATGCTTGGCGATCAGTTCTGGAGAGCCGCAGAGCTTGATCGAAAACGGCGCCAGCCGCCTGGCGATCAGCGACGAGTTCTCCAGCCGCGAGATGCGCACGGCAAGGTCGAAGCCTTCCTCGACCAGGTCGACGAAGCGGTCGTCGAGCTGGATGTCGAGCACGATGTCGGGATACTGCTTGGCGAAGTCGATCAGCGACTGGCCGATCGGCGCGTCGGCGAAGGTGCGCGGCGCCGACAGCTTGATGCGGCCGCGCACGTCGCCGGAGGACTCGCGCACGGCGTCGGCCAGGCTATCGACCTCGCGCACGATTTCCGAGGCGCGGCGGTAGTAGGTGTGGCCGGCCTCGGTCATCGAGAACTGGCGCGTGGTGCGGTTCAGCAGCAGAGCGCCGAGCTCGTCCTCCAGCTCGCGCACATATTTCGACAGCAGCGCCTTGGAGCGGCCGATCTTGCGCGCCGCCGCCGAAAAGCCTTCGGCCTCGACGACGTCGATGAAGGCGCGCATGCGGGTCAGTGTGTCCATTGTTCAGGCTCTTTGTGCTGCGTCGAGAAGTTTTCGGCCGAGCCGTATCAGGGCAATGTCGCTGCCGGAAGGGCCAAGCAGCGACAGGCCGAACGGAGCGCCGGCGACCGAGCCGATCGGCAAGGTGATCTGCGGAAAGCCGGAGAGCCCGGCCAGGCATAGAAGATGGAGCGCGCGCTCGCGGTAGGCCTGGAATTGCTCCGGTGTGCTGTCGACATAGGGTGCCGGACCCGGCACCGTCGGCAGGACAAGGAAGCCGTCCTTGCCAAGCAAGGCGCTGAGTTCGCCGCGAAAGGTCAGCCGGCGCACCTTCTCGGCCTGTGCTGTCCGGTCGTCGACCGCACGGCCAAAGCCGAACCGTTCCTCGACGCCGGGCCCGAGCTCGCGCTCGCCGCTGGTGATCCATTCGCCATGCACTGTCCAGGCCTCCTTGGCCTGCAGGCGGCGAAAGCACCAGTAGAGTTCGTCCGGGGACGAGCTGAAGCGCGTCGCTGGCGTCGCCGGCGTGCCGAACACCGTGCCCACCAGCGCCTTCATTCCGGCATATTCGGCGGCCGCCGGCCGGGCGACCATCTCGTCCAGCCAGCCGAGCGCCAGCGGGCGGTCCAGGGAATGCTGGTGCGGATCGCGGCCAAGCAACAGCTTGCCGACAGTCTCATAGGTTTCGATGTCGTCGGCGAACCAGCCGAACGTGTCGAGACTCGGTGCCAGTTGCATGGTGCCGTCGAGGGAAATGCGGCCATGCGTGGTGCGCAGCCCGATCAGCCCGCAGAAACTCGCCGGCGCGCGGATCGAACCCCCGGTGTCGGACCCCGTGGCGATGTCGGCCAACCTGCCCGCAACCGCCGCCGCCGACCCCGACGACGAGCCTCCGGTGACACGGTCGGGAGCCGCGGGGTTCACCGGAAACGGAAAATGCGCGTTCTGGCCGAACAGAGCGAAGGCCAGTTCGTCGGTCTGCGTCTTGCCGATGAAGCGCGCACCGGCGTCGAGAATTGCCTGCACGGCCGGCGCCGTGCGCGAAGCGGCGTGGCCATTGGCGAATTTCTGCAAATTGCCGCAACCGGTGCGGTAGCCGGCAACGTCGTAAATATCCTTGACCGCCAGCCGCAGGCCGGCCAGGGGTCCAAGTTCGGCATGCGCCACCGGCATCTGGCGAAGGTCGAGAAAGGCGTTGAAAGGGCCGTGCGTGCCTGTCATCGTTCGATATCCGTATACGGTTGGCCAACATTGTTCGATGCCAGAAATTTTACAACCTGCGATACGATTTTTATTGATTGTGAAATGCTTCGCTCTTATATCGCGCTTGCCCAAAGTCGCACGTGCCTGTGGGTGTCCGCCGATCCTCGAATGGTGAGGGAAATCGGTAAGGTAACTGGAGCTAACCCCTCCAGTCGGTTTAGCGGCCAACCGCCAGACCGAGGACACCTTGAAGCAACGACGGTGCGGGCCTTTCTGGTTCTCTGCCGGTTGTCCAAAGACCGGGGTTACTGAAGAGGCACACCTTCATTGCCGGCAGTGCGGAACGGGGTTCTCCCAATCCAAGCCAAGGCAGACAAAGCGAACCGAAGCCGGGCAAGGCTAAGGTTCATCGCCGCGAGACGGCGCTTCATGGTTCCGGGGTCTCCACCGGCTGGTTCCATGAATTTTCCGTCCCGCCTTTGTTTGACCGCGTGTTCGCGAGGCCGACAGCCCGCGCCCGCACCCTTGTGCGCGCCGAAAGGCGCGATGGAGAAACCCGATGGCCACACAGCGCATCCTCGACTTCCTCGCCACCCGACGTCCGTCCGGCCCCTGCCTCGTCGTCGACCTCGACGTCGTGCGCGACAATTTCCGCGCTTTCGAGAAGGCTCTGCCCGATTCCAAGATCTATTATGCGGTGAAAGCAAACCCGGCGCCGGAAATCCTGCGCCTGCTTGCTGCGATGGGCTCGTCCTTCGACACCGCTTCCGTTGCCGAAGTCGAGATGGCGATGGACGCCGGTGCGCCGGCGGACCGCATCTCCTTTGGCAACACCATCAAGAAGGAGCGTGACATTGCACGCGCCTACCAGCTCGGCATCCGGCTGTTCGCGGTCGATTGCGTCGAGGAAGTCGAGAAGATCGCGCGCGCCGCTCCAGGCTCCCGCGTGTTCTGCCGCGTGCTGACCGACGGCGAGGGCGCCGAGTGGCCGCTGTCGCGCAAGTTCGGCTGCGTGCCCGACATGGCCGTCGACGTGCTGCGCCATGCCAGGGGCCTCGGCCTCGACGCCCATGGCGTGTCGTTCCATGTCGGCTCGCAGCAGACCGACCTGACCGCGTGGGACCGTGCTCTGGCCGACGCCAAGAAGGTGTTCGCGACGCTCGCGGAAGAAGGCATCGTGCTCAAGATGGTCAATATGGGCGGCGGCTTCCCGACGCGCTATTTGCGTGACGTGCCGGCGGCCCAGGCCTATGGCCAGGCGATCTTCTCGGCGCTGCGCAAGCACTTCGGCAACGCCATTCCCGAGACGATCATCGAGCCGGGCCGCGGCATGGTCGGCAATGCCGGCGTCATCAAGTCGGAAGTCGTTCTGATCTCGAAGAAGGCCGACAACGACAATGTGCGATGGGTGTTCCTCGACATCGGCAAGTTCGGCGGTCTGGCCGAGACGATGGACGAGGCGATCCGCTATCCCCTCGTCACCCGCCATGACGGCAGCGAGACCGCGCCTTGCGTGCTCGCCGGCCCGACCTGCGATTCGGCCGACGTGATGTACGAAAAGACGCCCTATCCGCTGCCCTTGTCACTGACCATCGGCGACGAGGTGCTGATTGAAGGCACCGGCGCCTACACGACCACCTACTCGGCGGTCGCCTTCAACGGCTTCGAGCCTCTCCGATCCTACGTGATCTGACGGCTCATTGGAGCTGTTCAGATCATCCCAGGTGGGCGCCCGTCGCCCACTTGGGCTCGCCTGTGGAACATATCTCCGCTCGTGAAGGGATCGCGGAAATGGAAATGTCAGTCGAATTCGTAGCTCATGCGCCGGCCTTCGCCATGGTCGCCGAAACCGCTGCCGACATGGCGGCGCGCGAAGCCTTGCTCGATCGCGCCATGGGGCCGAAGCGCAAGACCAAATCATCGGAGAAGCTGCGCCGCGGCCGCCGGCCCTCGGAGGGGCTTGCCTTCGTCGCATGCGATGCCTCGGGCGGCGTGGCCGGCACCGTGCGGCTATGGGATGTCACGCTGGGCGAGGGCGGTCCGCCAGCGCTGCTGCTTGGCCCGCTCGCCGTCGACCCGTCGCTCAAGAGTGCCGGCATCGGCTCGGCGCTGATGCGGCATGCCATCGCGGAAGCCGCGCGCCTCGGCCACGCTGCGATCCTGCTGGTTGGAGACGAGCCTTACTATGGCCGCTTCGGCTTTTCGGCCGCCAGGACCGGGGCGCTCGCCATGCCGGGGCCTTACGAACGGCACCGTCTGCTGGCCTTGGAACTGGTGGAGGGCGTGCTTGACGGCGCCAGGGGCACGCTGAAGGCGTCCGGCCGCAAGCTCAAGGCACAGGCGCCGACCTTGGCCGCATGAGGCCTTAAGCGCGACTGCCCTTCAAACGAAACGCCGCCTGAAAAGGCGGCGTTTCGTTTACCTCGAAGTCGCTTCTGGCGGCCGCGCCTGTCAACCGATCAACTGGCTCAGCGCCATGGCGACGGTCATGTCGCCTTCGACCTTTATCTTGCCGGTCATGAACGCCATGGTCGGGTTCAGGTCGCCCGCGATCAGCGAATCCAGATCGTCGAGCGACAGCTTGATGGTGCAGTCGGCGGGAGCGTCCGTGGTCGAGACGGCCGCGCCGTCGATGACGATGACGCCGTCGCTGCCGGTGTCGAACTTCACGGAACGGTCGAAGCCGCTGCTGGCCACGCGCGACTTGATCTTCTCGGCTATATCCTGAACGCTCACGCTGTTCTCCCTGTCCGGTTGCATCTGTCACGCTACGCACTTCGGTCCAGCCGAAGTTCATGCGGCATCACTGGCGATCATGATCGCTGCCGCATATAGCTTCGGATTGACGTTTACGTCAACGCGAATTGCAGGGATTGGCCCCAACGCCGACTGCTCTAGGGCCACCGGCACCGGGCCGATGGCTTAGTGCGCGCTGACCGGCTTGGGAGTCTCGGTCGCCTGGGTGCTGGCATCCTGCCGCCGACGCAGCCAGTTGTCGCGGATCTCATCCTTGCTCAGGAAATTGACCTGGTCGATCAGGACCTCATGGACCAGGGTTGCGCCGACCCGGGTGTTGATCGTGTCGCGGATCGCGGCGCGAAAGGCATCGAGGTCGAGCGTCGCCTTCTTGGTGAAGTCGATCTGGGGGTTGGCGTAGAGGTAGGTGTAGACCTGGTCGGTGATGAGCGCCTCGGCCGGGATCGACAGCTTCTTTATCTGCTCCGGCTCGACGGTGTAGACGAGCTTGGCCAGAAAATAGCCGTCGATCTTGGAGTCGTGGATCAGCGGCACCGAAATGATGTCGGTCTTGACGTAGTCCAGCCCGCCCAGCATCGGCTTGGGTTTCTCACCGACGCCCTGTTCACCGGCGGCCTGGAACGAATAGAACACCGCGCCGAGCGTGGCGGCGCAGATCCAGACCGCTATGGCGATGACCTTGATCATTTTGAACGCGAGCTCGGCATTGCCGCGCTCTAACCTTTCATCCTGCCGAACTCGCCGGCGGAGTAGGTGCCGTCGGTCTCGGCGCGCTGGATGGCACTGCGCAGCAGGCTGGCGACCTCGTTGACGGCGCTCAGATGCGCCAGGATAGCGGCTTCGTTCTTCGCCAGCTTCTGGCGCAGCCGGGTCAGGCCCTCGCGGTGCTGCTCGAGGAATTCGGCTTCGCTGCCGCCCTTCATGGCCCGGGTCAGCTCGTAGAGATAGCGGCTCTTGCGGGCGTTCGACGCCTTGAGGTCATAGCTTGTATCGCTGCGGATGCCGGCGGTCTCTTCCTCGACCACCTCCTCGATGCGGCCGATGATGGCGGCAAGGTTTCCAGGCCGCGCGAAAGGAGTTGGTGCGTCCGACGCGGTGGTGCGCGCGGGCAGCTTGGCGGTGAATTCCGAAGAGTCGGCCATGTGTTTCCCAGTCCTAGATCTTGATGTCTGTTTTTTTGGTTGTCTCGTCGCCGGTCATCGACTTGGCGGCTTTGCGCTGCAGCTCCTGGACGAGCGACGTGGACAGACGGGTCTGCTGATCGATCTCGGTTTTTTCCGGCCCATTCGAGATCGGGCCGATCGGAATCTTGCGCTTGCCGTCCATGTAGTGGTCGGCGAGCAGCGACTTGGCGATGCCGATGCCGCCGCGGTCAGCCATGACGTCGGCGACACGCTCGGCGAGCTGCGATTTCCACATGTCGCCTGCGAGACCCGTGCCATAGACGCCCTCGGTGTCCTTGGGCAGCATGTTCTGGATGAAGGTCTGCAGGACCATCGCCTCGAACTTCTTGAACTTCTTGGCCGGGTCGGCTGTTGCGGCGGCCTTGTCCGCCGTCGCGCGCGACAGGATCGAGCCGGCATCGACCGAAGCCGCAGTGTCGACCGAAAACGTGCCGGCGACGCTGCCGGCGCGCTTGGTCAGCGCGGCGCGGGCAGCCTCGATATCCATCGGATCGGCAGCTCGGACGACATCCATCACGATGTCGCTGGGTGGAGAAATCGCCAAGAAGGTCCGCCTTTTGCCGGGTTTCCTTAGCCAGGACCATGCCTCAACAAGCTTGTGGCAGGCTTGCGGAGGCGGGCTTGATCTGGTTTCTCCGGGTCCAAGCCGTCTAGCCACCTTCCGTCAGGAAGCAGGAAGGCCAGCTCTCGACAGCATTTCGAGGAATCTCGCGTGATGATGATCCTTCACATAGCGAGGCACAAAGCCGGGGCAGACATTGCCCAGGTTGAGATGAGGAAGTTGTGACAGGCAATGGTGTATGGCCCTAGAGGCTTCTTCGTTGTTTCCGGTCGCCGACGCGGACGCGGCCCAGTAAAGGGCGCCGCGAACAAATCCCGGCTTTGTCCTGACCACCCTGCGGGCGACTTCGAGCGCCCGCCGATCGTCGCCGCCCGCAAACAGTGCGACAACCAAGCCATGATGACGCCAGAAATCGATGACGTCATGCGTTCCGAGCCGGATTGCCTCGTTCGCCTCACGCACTGCTTCGTTTACCTCTCCGCGCAATGCCAACAGCATCGAAATGTCGCCGTGGCCGGTCGGATAGCTTGGATTGAGACTGATCGCGTGCTGGCATTCGGCGATCGCTTCGTCGATGCGGCCACAGCTTTCGAGCGCGAATGACAGGATGCAGCGGGCAATTTCGTCGTCAGGCACCGCCCGTACCGACGCCGCCGCAAGCTCGACCGCCCGCTCGATCTGGCCCGGCTCCCTGGGTAACGAGCCGAACGCCACGCCCATTGAAATTATGATCGAGAGCGTCCGCTTCGCACGCGCGTTGTCGGCGCCTATGGAGACAGCTTTCTCGGCAAGTTCTAGCCCGATCAGAAGCGAGTCCCGGGTCATCTCAAAATACTTCATCAAAGCTTCGTTCACCAACCTGCGCACTTCGGGGGGACCAGGCGGACTCTTGTCGCGGACTTTCCAGTTGGTCAGTTGAAGGTCGAGGATCACGGCCAAGACAACAGACTGTGCGATCCTGTCCTGGAATTCGAGCGCATTCTCGGACTGCCCGTCGAACTTCTGGGCCCAGACGTTGTGGCCGCCAGCGGCATCGACAAGCTGGATGTTCACCCTCAGCCCATTGCCCGATCTCTGGACGCTGCCGCTAAGCACGTATCGCGCACGGAGCGTTCCCGGGATCTTGGTTCCTTCGGCACCACTTTTCTCCGCAGGCGGCTGTGCGGAGAGCACGACATAATCGGCCACCTCGGAAAGAGCCGTGGTGATGTCCTGCATGAGCCCCTTGGAGAAAAAGTCGTCGCCTTGCTTTCCGGTCAGATTGATGAAGTCGGCAACGCTGATCGATGGGCGCCCGTGGCGCTGGTTGGCTGGAACAGTATTTGCCGACTGTGTATTCGACGCCGTATCGGTAGACAGCATGGATTGCCAAAGCGCTCGCGTTTCCGGGCCGACCTCGACCCCGAACTCTTTCTTCAACATGCTTCTGCAAACTTCGTATGTCCTGATCGCCCTGTCGCGTTGACCCGACGCAAGCAGTAATTCCATCTTGAGCCGATAGGCCTCTTCCCGCGTCGGTTCCATGACGAGAACGCGATCGACCAGTATGATTCCGGTTTCCGTGTCAACGAGACGGGCCAATTTTTCGAAAGCTTCAAGTGCGCGGCTCAGCAATCTGTCGCGTTCGGATGTGACCCAGCCATCGAACCCATCGCTTCCCAGATAAAACCCGTCGAGGAACGGCCCGTTGTAGTTCGCCAGAGCCGTTTCGAGTTCCGGCACAGAACGGGCCGTGAGGCCTGCTTCGAACTCGTCCACGTCAACCCGAACCGCGTCTGGCGTGAGGCCAATCGATTCCCCGCGGGAATGGATAAGATTCACGCCTGCCCGCGATAAATCCCGGCGCAGAATACTGAGGGTTTGCCTCAGACTGTTGCGGGAGTGGTCGCTATCGCTGTCACTCCAGAATAGATCAGCCAGCCTCTCCCGTGTCGCTGCCATGCCTGGAGACCGGGACAGATAAGCGATGATCGCAGGCCCTCGTTTTCCCGTCAGCCGGAGCGAATCCGCCATGGCATTTTCGATCCTGAAACCACCGAAGAGTGAGATTCTATTTGTCTCGTCCTTATCTTCATTTTGCATTTGCTCTCCCCGCCTGACGAAATTCTAACTCAAAACTAACGCTTCGCAAACAGTAGCGGCCCACCCTCAAGCGCTGCCGTGATGCAGGATTGTCTAGGTCCGGCGAGTTAGGGGGCCGAGTCATCAAGAACTTGGCTTGAGGGGTGCCGGGTGTCTGAGATCAGAGCCAATTTGCTGCTGCTGTTGGCGGCCGCTATATGGGGCCTCGCCTGGCCCGATCCCTTCCGTAGTGCAGTGCTCGCCAGCCGGTTGCCGGCAATGCTAGCGACAACCGTAGCCCTCGGGGGGACCTTCCCGCGGGTCTGGTTGGGCGAGTCCTTCGCGGCGCTCGCCATGCAACTGAGTTTGCTGGGCTGTTACCTTCTATGGACCAAGGCGGATCTGCTGCTGCTCGGCGCGCGGAGCAAGGTTCTTCGCGAGATTTCCACATGTTGAAAAGTAACTGTTTGAGAATGCCCGTCTTGAGGTGGAGAATGACATGTTGGGTAGTATGCATCGGGGCGTAGGTGCCCTGTCCGTAGCGGCCTCTTTTCGCGAGCAGGCGTGCGCGATATGCAGGGGTACCCTGATATCGGGGACAGAGCGGTCAGCCGAAGGGCCAGCAAAGCGTGCCGGCCTATTTTTGGCGCTGGTAGGGACACTTGGAGCTTCGGTGGTTTGGGCGCCGCAGGCCTGGGCGGCCAACGTCGATGTTGCCGTAGTATTCGCTGTCGATTTCTCATCCTCGGTCGATCCAAAGGTCGCCGATCTACAGCGCGAAGGTCATGCTGCGGCACTTACTTCTCCAGAGATCATCGCCGCCATCGCGCGCAATTACGTCGGCTGCATCAGCGTTGCCTACTTTGAGTGGTCAAGTCCCGGACACTCACGCGTCGTGCTGCCGTGGACAAACATCTGCGGGCTGGAAGACGCCAGAGCGGCCGCATCGGTGATCAGCAAGAAAGGAGATACCGGCTTCGCCCGTCGGGGGCGGAGCGGAACGTCCGTATCGTCGGCTATTGATGTCGGTGCCCTTCTGCTCGACCAGTTTCCGGGAACGGCAGCAAAGAAAGTAATCGACATCTCAGCCAACGGCGAGAATAATGATGGGCTTCCTGTCCAGCCGAGCAGGCTGAACGCCGTTGCCAAGGGGTATACAATCAACGCGATTGCCATTCCAACGCAGGATGAGGATCCCGATCAACCGTTGGCATCCTATTTTGCCAAATCGGTCATTGGCGGCTCCCAAGCCTTCGTTATAACGTCGAAGGGACCGAGTGACTATGTGATGGCCCTTCGCCGCAAGCTGGTTACGGAAGTAAGCATGGACGTTAGCCGGCAGGCGGATGGACTCTCTACGCAACATTGATGAGTTCGGGCAACGTTCCGGCTCCGCCAATTACTCCTGTCCCCGCTTCTGCGCGATCAGGTCCAGCCGCTCGCGGTCTGATATCTCGCGCTCGTCGCGGTTGCGCAGGTCCCTGTAGGCGCGCTCGACCATGTTCGTGCGGGCGGTTGCCGCGGCGATGAGGGCGGCTTCTTGTCTCGCGCCTTCCAGGCTCTCCTCCTGGCGCACGACGGCCTGGGCGATGCGGCGATGATAGAGATCGGGGAACAGGCTAGAGAGGGAATTGTCCTGGTCGAAATGGCCGATCAATTCGCGGGCCTCGGTCTCGGCGGCGCTTGCCGCGGCGACGAAGGTGGCGTGGCGGGTTTCGTGCAGGGCTTTCAGCTGTCCCTGCACCTTGACCAGTTTCCTCAGACGATCCTTGCGCGTGCTCATGTCACCTCGCCAGCGTGAGGTCGACGAAGCCGTCGACGAACAGCGACAGCATGGTGCCGGCGGCGAAATAGAAGATCAGCATGCCGCCGGCCATGACGAAGGGCTGCGAGATGAAATAAATCGGGATCTGCGGCGTCAGCTTGTTGACGAAGCCGATCGTCAGATTGACGAGAATGGCATAGGCGACGAACGGGCTGCCGAGGCGGATGACCAGGAAGAAAGTGTCCGACACGGTGTCGGTGATGTCGACCAGCGCCGCCTGCGGGTTGAAGAAGACGTTGACCGGCGCGACCGTGTAGGACGCCACGAGGGCGCGGACGATCTCGTGATCGAAGTCGAAGACGAACAGCATCAGCAGCGCCGAGAACGAAATGATGGCGGCAAGGGCTGCCTGCGGCTCCGGTTCCTCGATCGCCGGTCCGCCGGAACCGCCATAGCCGATCAGCATGGCGATGGCCGAGCCCATGAAGCGAAGCGCCTCCATGTAGAGCCTGGTCATGGCGCCGATCAGCCCGCCGACCAGCAACTCCGAGATGATCATCGGCACCAGGATCTGCGGACGCGGATCAACGAAGGGAAAGATCTTGTCCCACAGGAAGGCAAGCAGGCCGCCGGTGGCGGCGATCGCGACGAACAGCCTGACCTGGACCGGGACGCGGGCGCTGGACAGGCCAGGCATCAGCATGAAACAGGCGCCGATGCGGCAGAAGGCGAGGAACGCCGCGATGACGACGGCCTGCGAGAGAACGCTCACGATATGGTCCCGAGCACCCTGATCTCGACGCCCTTGGCGATTTCGACATGGGAGAGCACCGGCAGCGTGGTGAACAGGCGCTCGATGATCATGCGCACATAGGGGCGGGCGTCGGGCGCGGTGACGAGGACAAAACGCTCGCCGGCTTCGAGGTGTTTCTTGATCGCCTTGGTGGCGTCCTGGCCGAATTCCTCCAACTGGCGCGGATCGATGTCGAATTCGCGCACCTCGCCCTTGGCGTCGCGCTTGAGGCTCTGGTGGAAGGCAAGGTCCCAGCGGTTGCCGAGGCGCAGCACCTTGAGCACGCCGCCTTCGGAGAGGTCGCCGCAGATCTGCTGGGCCATGCGGATGCGCACATGTTCGACGATCTGCTCGGTGCGGCGCACATGCGGCGCGATCTCGGCGATGGCCTCGATGATGAGATGCAGGTTGCGGATCGAGACGCGTTCGGCAAGCAGCAGCTTGAGCACCGCCTGCAGGCCGGGATAGGAGATGTGGGTGGTGCAGATCTCGTCGGCGAGCTTACGGTATTCCTGGTCCTGGCGTTCGAGCAGCGCCTTCATGTCCTTGTAGGACAGGAGCTGCGGCAGGTTGTTGCGGATGACTTCCGAGAGATGGGTGAGCAGCACCGACATGTTGTCAGCGAAGGTGAAGTTCTCGCGCTTCAGATCCTCGGCGAAGGTCTCCATGACGGAGTAGGCGCGCATGCCGAAGGCGGGCTCGCGAATCTCCTCGCCGGGGATTTCGGGTATGTCGCGGTTGCCGAGCAGCACCATGATCTCGCCGACGCGCATCGAATATTCGGCGACCACGGTGCCGTGCACCTTGATCTGATAGCTTTTCGGTGGGATGGCGAAGTCATCGGCGACGCGCACTTCCGGCACGACGAAGCCATACTGCTGGGCGAATTTCTTGCGCATCTTGGACATGCGGAAGACCAGTTCCTGGTGCGAGACCATGAGCCGGGTCGAAAGCTGCTTGCCGATCAGCAGTTCGATCTCGGCGGTGGCGAGCGAGGCCTTGACCGAGTTCTTCTCTTCCTCGGCCTTGCTCGCTTTTTCCTGGCTCTTCAGCGCCTCGGCCTCGGCGACGGCCCGGTTGTGGCGCATTGGAATGACATAGCCGAGGCCGGCCATGCCGGCGGCGAGCGCGAAGAACGGGAACAGTGGCAGGCCGGGCATCAGGCCGAGCAACACCAGCAGTGCGGCCGCCACGTAGAGCGCGCGCGGATGGGCGCCGAGCTGGCCGAACACGGCCTGGTTGGTCGAGCCGCGCGTGCCGCCCTTGGAGACCAGCAGGCCGGCGGCGAGCGAGACGATGAGCGCCGGGATCTGAGTGACGAGACCGTCGCCGACCGACAGCTTGATGAACACGTCGGCGGCCTCGCCCATGCCCATGCCGTGCCTGATGTAGCCGATGGCGATGCCGCCGACGATGTTGATGGCGGTGATGATGAGGCCAGCGATGGCGTCGCCGCGGACGAATTTCGAGGCGCCGTCCATCGAACCGAAGAAGGAGGATTCCTCTTCCAGTTCGCGGCGGCGCAGTTGCGCGGTCTTGTCGTCGATCATGCCGGCGGAGAGGTCGGCGTCGATCGACATCTGCTTGCCGGGGATGGCGTCGAGGGTGAAGCGCGCACCGACCTCGGCGATACGGGTGGCGCCCTTGGTGATGACGATGAAGTTCACCACGATCAGGATCATGAAGACGATCAGGCCGATGACGAAATCGCTGGCCATCACCAGCTTGGAGAAGCCGGCGATGACATAGCCGGCGGCGTGCGTGCCCTCATTGCCGTGCGACAGGATCATGCGCGTGGTGGCGATGTTGAGCGACAGGCGCAGCATGGTGGCAATGAGCAGCACGGTCGGGAAGGACGAGAAATCGAGCGGCCGCTGGATCCACAGCGCCACCATCAGGATCAGCACCGAAAGCGCGATCGAGAAGGCAAGCCCGATGTCGATGAGAAAGGCCGGGATCGGCAGGAACAGCACGGCCAGGATGACGACGATGCCGAGCGCGAAGAAGACGTCGCGGCCGTTCTTGGCCACCGCGCCGGGCTGGATGCTTTCGCTGATCGCCATTCTCGTCCTCGAAACCCTGGGCTGCCGAGCATGCGACAGCCCGGCGAGGGTAGCTGGCCAAGCTTGCGCGAGGGTGGGAGAGTGACGGAATCGACTCTCTCGCGAAGGACACCTCATGCTGCTGATCATCGGTACGATCCGCCTGCCGCCCGACAGGCTCGACGAGGCAAGGCCGGTGATGGAGCGCATGGTTCGCGCCAGCCGCGCCGAGGACGGCTGCCTTGAATATTCCTATGCGCAGGATGTGCTTGATCCCGGTTTGATCCGGATCACCGAGGTGTGGCGCGCCAGACCGGCCCTGGATGCGCATTTCCGCTCGCCGCATCTTGCCGACTGGCGCGCGAGCTGGCCGGGGCTCGGCATCGGCGAGCGCAATCTCGTGCTCTACGAGGCCGGCGAAGCCATGCCGACCTGAGCGGTCCGGCGCCCGGATCCTTGCCGCGCTCCGGCTCGGTGTACGCATTGTGCTGAAAGGGCACGGTTAGTTCGCAACTGGCGGGCGGCCCCGTCGGCCCAAAGCGGGAAAGGCCGGATCGGGCGGTTTCGCGGCCATAATGGCGCCTTTGATGTCGGCATTGTGGTTGTCACGACGTGCCGCCCGGCGTATCAGGCGGGTCTTCCTTTGCCTTGATATCGGCGAGCCGCCCCGGTGCTTTCCAGAAACCAACCCCAAGTCTACGCCCGCCGGCTGCGCGCGGTTCTTTTGAGGTCAGTCCCTCTGCTGGAGGCGCGCGGTATCGCCGTCGTCATGCTGGCGGGCGTTATCGGCGTCATGGCTGGCATACTGGTCACCGCGATGAGCCAGATCGTACAGGACCTGCACGGGCTGCTGTTCGGCGTCCAGCCCGGCGGGCGCCTGTCTGGCATGTTCTCGCTCGCCAATCCGATACAGGCGCTGATCCCGGCGATCGGCGGTATCCTGCTCGGGATATCGGTGGTCTGGCTGAGGCTCCGGAAATTCCGCACGCCGGTCGATCCGATCGAGGCCAACGCGCTCTATGGCGGGCGCATGTCTCTGACCGATACCTTCATCATCGTCGTGCAGACGATGATTTCCAGCGGCTTCGGCGCTTCGGTCGGTCTGGAGGCGGGCTACACGCAGGTCGGCTCAGGCGTCGCCTCACGGCTGGCGCGCGCTTTCCGGTTGCGCCGCAACGACGTCCGCATCCTGGTTGGCTGTGGTGCCGCCGGCGCCATATCGGCCGCCTTCGACGCGCCGCTGACGGGCGCCTTCTACGGTTTCGAACTGGTCATCGGCATCTACTCGGTCGCCAATGTCGCCCCTGTCATGACGGCCGCGATCTCGGCGTCGCTGACGGCGGAAGTGTTCGGCGGCGTGCCCTTTCCGCTCGAGCTTTCAGGGTTGCCGCAACTCACCGCCAGCCAATATGTGCCTTTCCTGTTGCTCGGCCTGCTTGGCGGTGCTGCCTCGATCGCCATCATGCAACTCGTGACGTTGATCGAGCGTGGGTTCAACCGCCTGTCGGTCGACGCCTCGCTGCGCCCCGTCATCGGTGGTGTGCTGGTCGGCCTCCTCGGCCTGATCACGCCGCAGGTCCTGTCCAGCGGCCACGGCGCGCTGCATCGCGAGTTCGCCATGAATTACGGGCTGGCGGTGGTGGCCAGCGTCTTCGTGCTGAAGCTGGCGGCGTCGGCGATCTCACTGGGTTCGGGCTTTCGCGGCGGATTGTTCTTCGCCTCGCTGTTCCTTGGTGCGCTACTAGGCAAGTCGTTCGCCGGTGTCATGGCGCTCGTGTCGCCGGCGACCGGTATCGACCCCTCCGTCGCCGCCGTTGTCGGCATGACGTCGCTTGCCGTCGGCGTCGTCGGCGGGCCTCTGACCATGACCTTCCTGGCGCTGGAATCGACCCGCGACCTGACGCTCACCGGCGTGGTGCTGGCCGCCTCGATCATGGCGGCGATCCTGGTGCGCGAGACCTTCGGTTATTCGTTCTCGACCTGGCGCTTCCACCTGCGCGGCGAGACGATCCGCAGCGCCCACGATGTCGGCTGGATGCGCAGCCTGACCGTCGGCTCGATGATGCGCGAGGACATCAAGACCGTCGATGCGTCGACGACGCTGGCCGCCTTCCGCAAGGAATTCCCGCTGGGTTCGGCCCAGCGCGTGATCGCCGTCGACCCGGGGGATGAGTATGTCGGCGTGCTGATCGTGGCCGAACTGCACAGCGATCCCTCCGGGGGCGAGGTGCCGGTGCGCGACCTTGCCCAGTACAAGGATGCCGTCCTGGTGCCCAGCATGAACGTGCAGGCCGCCGCCGAGACCTTCCAGCGCGCCGGCGCCGAGGAACTGGCCGTGGTCGAGGACTTCGCCGACCACATCGTGCTCGGGCTGCTGACCGAGGGCCATTTGATGCGGCGCTATGCCGAGGAACTCGAAAAGGCCCGCCGGGACCTGTCGGGAGAGGGGTAGGCGCCGCGAACCTTCGAATTCGTCAGTGCTCGATCGGCCCCTTGGCCATCACCAACGCGGTGCCGGCGGTCGTCGGGCGCTCGATGACGCGGCGCACGCGCGGCGGCTCGTTGCCCGAGTGCAGCGCCCGCAAGCGTTCGCCGACCATGGCGTCGGCTTGGGTGATGCGACCGTTATGCCTGACATATTCGAGCCAGGTCGGCGTGTGGTAATGCTCGATCCAGATCGCCGGATTTTCGAGATCGCGCGCCAGTGTCCAGTTGCGGGCGCCGTCGCGGCGGCGGATGCGGCCGCGCTCGGCCATGGTGGCGAGGAATTCCGCCTCGTCCTCGTGCCGGATGATGTATTCGATCATAATGGCGATCGGACCGCTGCGCGGCTTCAGGTCGAGTGCCAGGTGGGGCTCCTTGAAGCGGTTGAGCGGGTCGAGGTTGAGCACCTGCTGTTGCGGCAGCGGCAGCACGAGGCCGATGGCGCCGCCGGCCAGCATGGCGATGGCCGCGGCGATCAGCGCCGTCTCGGCGCCATGCGCGTCGGCGACGACACCCCAGATCCAGCTGCCCAGTGCTATGCCCCCGAAGGTTGCGGTCTGGTAGACCGACAGAACCCGGCCGACCACCCAGCGCGGTGTCGCCATCTGCACGGTGACGTTGAAATGCGAGAGCGCGATCACCCAGCAGGCACCGCCGACCAGCAGGCCGAGCGAGGTCTGCCAGGCATGCTGGCTGACGGCGGCGTTGAAGGCGCAGGCCGCAAAGCCGGCGAAGGCACAGCGCACCATCGTCTCGCTGGAGAGCAGCTGCCGCAGCCGCACGCTGATCAGCGCCCCGCCGACGGCGCCGATGCCGAAGGCGCCCAGCATGATGCCGTAGGTCAGCGCATCGCCCTTGACCACATCGCGCGCCACCAGCGGCAGCAGCGCCAGCACCGCGCCGGCGCTGAAGCCAAAGGCGGCGCCCCTGACCAGCACCTTGCCGATATTCGGCGACATGGCGACGTAGCGCAGGCCGGCGCCCATGGCGGCCCCCAATGACTCGCGCGGCAAGGTCGAGGCCGGTAGATCCGGCTTCCAGCGTGCCAGCACGACGATAAGCCCGACATAGCTCACCGCGTTCGCCGCGAAGGCCGCGGCCGCGCCGGCGGCCGCGACGATGATGCCACCGATTGCCGGGCCGACGCTGCGTGTCAGGTTGAAGCCCATGGAATTCAGCGCCACGGCGGCAGGCACCTTGTTGCGCGGAACGATGTCGCCGACGGAGGCCTGCCATGACGGGCTGTTGAGTGCCGTGCCGCTGTCGATCAGGAAGGTAAAGGCCAGCAGCGTCCACGGCGTGATCAGGTCCAAATAGGTGAACGCGGTCAAAAGCACCGAAACGACCAGCATGAAGGTCTGGGCGACCAGCATCACCTTGCGACGGTCGAAGCTATCGGCGATGGCGCCGGCGACAAGCGCGAACAGCATGATCGGCAAGGTGGTCGAGGCCTGGACCAGGGCGACCTGATAGGGCGAGGTGGCGATGGTGGTCATCATCCAGGCGGCGCCGACGCCCTGGATCAAGCCGCCGAAATTGGAGACGAGGCTCGCGCCCCATACGGCCCGGAAGATGCCATGCCGGAACGGCGCCAGCGCCGAGACGCTTTCGCTATCCGGCTTCTCGTCAATCATGGATGGGTTCCTGCCACGGCGCGCTGATCCTTGCGGGAATCCGTTTCCCCGCATGATTTGCCGAAACTATGGCATCGCGGCGCAAAGGGCGAATGCCTTGCAGGGAAGATCATGGTCCAACAAGGGGATAGCGAAGGGCCACACGCTGGCGCCGCCACCGCAAACCGTCGCGCCCTGAATGGCACTCCACAGCATGTCGCGGCGAACCGGATTCGCCCGACCTGCTGTAAGCTTCTGATTCTATGCACGTCGTTGTTCCGGAACCGGGAACCACTTCCGGGCGACATGCATTAGCCGCAACCCGGACGCCTGCTAGCTGCGTTCCATCCCGGCGCAAATCTGGGCGGAAGCGTCGAGCACCCTTGCTGGAAATCGCTCAGAAACCGTTCTGGATGCGCTCGAAGATGACATTGGTGAAGGCCGATATCTGGCCGCCGATGAAGGGACCCGTAAGCGCCACCACCAGCATGATGGCGACGATCTTGGGCACGAAGGTCAAGGTGATTTCCTGGACCTGCGTCAACGCCTGGATCAAGGCGATGCCAATGCCGACCGCCATGGCGACCAGTACCACCGGAGCGGATGCGGTCAGCACCGTCCACACCGCATACTGGACGATGTCGAGTGCGTCGGCCTCATTCATGTCGGCGGTTGGCCTAGCTCGCCGGCTTGATCGACACGCCCGCGCCGACAGGGACCGTGGTGCCATCCTGCAACACCGCGATCAGTCCGTTGCTGCCAAGCGTAACCGACGCCACCGTGCCCGTTGTCTTGCCATCGGCCGAGGTGATGTTGCGGCCTATGAGAGCGTCGGCCTGCGACAGCGCCGAGGACTGCATGATCTGGTCGAGCTTGGTGTTGGTCTGCACCGATTGCTCGACCTGGGAGAAGGTGGCGAGCTGGGCGACATACGCCGTCGAATCCATCGGTTTGGTCGGATCCTGGTTCTTCATCTCCGCGATCAGAAGCTTCAGGAAGGACTGATAGTCTACCGCCGTCTTCGAGGTCGACGTGGTGGTCTGGTTGGCGCCAACCGGCACCGTCGTCGTCATGTCCACGGTCATCAGTATCGTGCTCCCACGGCCAGCGGGCGCGCGGCGCCCGGAACATCGTCATTGCCGCCAAGCGCGCGGCGTTCGAGAGGATAAAGCGAACGGATCGCCTTCAAGGCCTCGTAGATGTGATCCTCGCCGACCATGCGGTCGACCTGTTTCAGCGCGCTGCCGATCTCGGCGTCTTCGAAACTTGCAATGAGCAGTGGCAGCGAGCGGCGGAACATCTCGCGCGCTTCGTCGGCGCCAGCGGGGTTTATCAGCATGACCTGCACGATGAAATAGAGCTGCCGCAATGGCGTCGACGCGTCGTCTGCTTGGATCACATGGCTCTCGAGCAGGAACTGCACGTCGTTCATCAGCTCGATGGTGACCTTGCGGTCGACGCGGATGACCGCGCCGTTGATGTAGATCTTCTCATTGGGCTTCAGCGATAACTTCAACGTGTTGGTCATTGAATGCCGTCGCGGATGATCTGGGATACTTCGATCAGCCCCTCGAAATTGTCGGTGCGGCCCTGGCGGATGTCCTCGGCCTCGCGCAGCAGCCACAGGCCGATGGAGATCAGGTTGGCGCGCAACTCCTTGGGGAGCGCATTGTCGCTGGAACCGAGATCCTCGACGAAGGTTGTCCAGACGCGATTGGTGAAATGCAGCGCCTCCACCGCCTCCATCGAATGCTGGCCTGCCGCGGCGGCGGCCGACAGCATGTCGATCGAGCGGGTCAGGAGGTCCCGCTCGCGGTCCTTGGCGTCCGCGACGGAGGTGCTCTGAACGTCGGCGTAGGAGAATTGGTACATCGGTGGCTCTACCGTTCCGCTGGAGGTGTCAGGTCAGGTAATTCAACAGGCTGAGCTGCTGCAGGCGCGCCGTCAGGGCGAAAGAGGTCTCGATATGCTGCGTCAGATTGGCGACGCGGGTCGCCGCTTCCGCCGGATCGACTGCCTCGAGATCCAGAATGTGCCGTTCGAACAGGTCGATCTGCGTCTTCATGCGGTCGCTGGCATCGGAGACGCGCTTCTGCACGATGCCGGTCTGGGATTGGACCTGCGCGATGCCGCTCAGCGCCTCGCCGACCAATTTCTGCGAGTGGTCGATGATGGTGTCCTTCGCCGCCTGGCTGATGTTGGTGGACATCAGGCTGGAGACCAAGGCCGCCGCCATGGCGAGCTTCCTGATGCCGTCGCTGTTGGCCCCGGTCGAGGTCTCGGTGGTTTCGTTGAGCGCGATGCGGCTGACGATCTGCTGGTCGGTCGCATTCGACATGTTGGTCTGCCAGCCCGCGCCGAGGAACTGCGGCGTGACATCGTTGGTGATGAAATCGTCCATCTGGGCCGCGGTGATGTTGGCCGCGGCCGGGTCACTGGGCGGGAAGCCGAACTTGGCGACGAAGGAGGCGTCAAAGGCAGCCTTGGCGGGAGAGCCGGCGGCGGTGAAATCGTTGATCGGCTTGACGTCGGTGTTGGTGCCAGCGAACAGATATTCGCCGTTGACGCTGGTGTTGAGGATCGACGTAAGCTGCTGGATCGTTGTCTGGCCGGTCGATTGGGTCAGGCTGTCGGAGTTGTCGCCCGACGACGCGGTGGTCAGGCTGGACAGGAAAGTCTGCGCGACGCTGGAGAGCTGGCCGAGCGAGGTCTGGGTGGATGAGAGCCGGGCGGCCACCAGTCCGTTGGAATCGACAACGACGTTGAGCCGGTCGAGGTCGCGCGAAAAGGTGACGGACTGGGCGGTACGCCCACCAAGTGCCAGACCGACATCGGCGACCTTGCCGGTCGAGGACTCTTTCGTGGCTTTGACGAGATCGGCCTGCATGCGCATCTGCTGATAGCGCATGGCATTCGTAAGGGCAGCAGAGGAGACAAAGGTCATGGCTTATCCCACCGCGCTCAACAGCGCCGTCATCATGTCGTCGATGGTCTTCATCATCCGGGCGGATGCCTGATAGGTGTGCTCGAGATCGAGCATCAGCGACATTTCCTGATCGACATTGACGCCCGTTGCGTTGGACAAGGCATCGGCACTGCGCTGTGCCAGGGCTTCCTTGGCGTCGGCGGCGGTCGAAGCCTGCTGACGAACGCCCTGCAACCAGCCGATCGAATTGGCGGCGTAGTCGGCAACGCTGGAGGTTGCCGAAATCCCGGCCAAGGGATCGAACGTCATCGGCTTGTCGAGCTGGTCGCCATAGGCGACCAGAAGGTTGGAGTATGAAGCCCCGCCAGTGGTGTTGGCGACGTAGGCGACGCCATTGGCCCCCCCATCGCGCAGCAATGTCGGGTTGCCGCCGGTGCTGGGATCCATCGCGGCATTGATCTTGATCGTTCCAGCAAGGCCGTCGACGAGCGTGCCCGCGGCTGGCACCGCCGGTGCGCCCGACCAGGTGAACAGGCCCGCCGCATTGGGCATCGACGGTGCCGTTTCGGCAAAGGCGGTGATCAGGCCGCGCGCGGTTTCGTCGAGCTGGCTCTGCATGGTCGAGGCGACGCCGTCGCGCAATTGCAGCAGGCCGGCAATGGTGCCGCTGGCGGTGGTGTTGCCGCCGCTGCCCGCCGAGACCGGTACGTTGTCGATATAGACCGTGTTGCCGGCCGCACCCGCGGCGTACCCCGAAGACGGGGCGAAGCTGACGGTGCGTGGGATCGTCTCGAACAATGTCGTGCCGTCACCCGTGGTGATGACCATGTCGTTGTCGCCACGCGTGAAGGTCGACACCGGAATGTAATTGGCGATCTTCTTCAACAATGCGTCGCGTTGGTCGAGCGCATCGGAAACGTCGGTGCCTGAACGGGTTCCGGACATGACCGCGGTGTTGGCATCCTGGAACTGGTTGAGCAGCGAGTTGAGATCCTTGACGGCGGTATCGATCTGGCCGTCGGTTTGGGTACGAAAATCCTGAATGGCCTTGGAGCCTTCATTCAGGGACCGCACGACCTGTTTGGCCGCGTCGATGACGCTCGAGCCAAGATTCTGGTTGGACGGCGAGGTGGCGTATAGCTGCAGCGCCTGCTGCAGATTGCCGATCGCTGTCGAAGGCGAGGAGGCGTTGTCGACGCCATTCACCGATACGTCGAGCTGATCCATGCCGTTGTAGAGCGCGCTCTGGCCGGCATAGGCGGACAGAGCGCCGAGGTTCTGGCGAAACAGCAGGTCGTTGGCCGCACGCTGGACATCAACCGAACGCGCGCCGGGCGTCGTGCTGGTGACCAGCGCGATGCGGCGCGAATAGTTCGGATTGTCGGCGTCTGCCACGTTGCGCGTGACGACGCTTGTCTGCCGCGAGGTGGCCAGAAGCGCCGATTGGGCGATGCTCAGTGCGGAGGAAAGCGACATGCTGGTCTTTCACGGGCGAAGCCCGGTTTATCTCTTCAGGTTGACAAGGACGTCCATCAGGTCGGAACCGGTCTGGAAGACTTTGGAATTGGCGGTGTAGCTGCGCTGGGCCGCGATCATGTCGGTCAATTCCTCCGCGATATCGACGTTGGAATTTTCGAGCGCGCCCGAGATGATCGAACCGGCCTTGCCTTCGTTGGCAAAGCCGACACGGATCGCACCGGAGTCGGTGCCTTGCGCGTAGACATTGCCAGGCAGCGCCTTGAGCTGGTCAGGGCTCTGCACGTCGGCCAGCGGAATTTTGTAGAGCGGCTTGGAGGTGCCATCCTTGTACTGGGCGTAGATGGTGCCGTCCTTGCTGATCTGCACCTTGTCGATGGTGCTCGGCGCGTTGCCGTTCACCTGGGCGTCGGTGACGGTGAAGCCGGTGCCGAGCTGGGTCAGCTTTGACAGGTCGAGGGCAAGGCTGGCGCCGCCCGGTACGGTGAATGAAATGCCGGTCGGGGTGCCGGTGAGCTTGCCGGTGGTGGTATCGAAGGTCAGGTTGGCCGTGCCCAGGGCGCCGCCGGCAGCGTAGGGGAAGCCAGTTCCGGCTGTCGCCTTCGACTGGTCGAAGACCGCCACCTCCCAGGTGCCTGCGCCGGTGTTGGTGAAATAGACGTCGAGCAACTTCTTGTTGCCGAGATTGTCATAGGCGACCATCGACGACTTCGAAGTATACTGCGCTCCCGCCGAGTTCGTGCTGGGCAGGTTGATGGCAGCGACCGGTGTCGCACCTGCCGGCAGATTGCCGCTGAAATTGCCTTGGGTGCTCGGCGTCGCGGTCAGTCCCTGGTCGGAGATGACAACCGGCTCGAGACCTTCGAAGCCGTTCACCGTGGCCGCCGGCGTGCCATTGGCGTAGCTGTAGGCCATCAGCTGGAAACCGGCGGCATTGACCAGCCGGCCCTGTGCGTCGGGAACGAAGGCGCCGGCGCGGGTCAGGAAAGGCGTGCCGCTTGGATCCTGGACGACGAAGAAACCATCGCCGCTGACGGCAAGGTCGGAGACCGAGGTCGTGTATTGAAGTACGCCCGGATCGCTGACCGCCTGGCGGATCGTGGTGGTGACGCCGCCGGAATTATAGGCGCCACCGGTCGACGGCATGATCAATGTCGAAAATTCGGCCGAGGACCGCTTGTAGCCGGTGGTATCGGAGTTGGCGATGTTGTCGGCTGTCGTCGACAGGCGGTTCGCCTGGGCGTTCATGCCCGAAACGCCGGTCCGCATCATTCCGTAGAGGCTCATCGAGATGTCTCCGCAATATCCATGCCACTGGCTTCGAGGCTACGCGTCC
Organism: Mesorhizobium sp. B2-3-15; assembly: GCF_006442875.1. Taxonomy (NCBI): domain Bacteria; kingdom Pseudomonadati; phylum Pseudomonadota; class Alphaproteobacteria; order Hyphomicrobiales; family Phyllobacteriaceae; genus Mesorhizobium; species Mesorhizobium sp. B2-3-15. The sequence continues at coordinate 292,153 of NZ_VFVO01000006.1, forward strand.
TGTCTTGCGCGAGGCTGGCGCGGTGCCGCATCAGAACACGAGCCGGTAGCCGAGGAAGCGCTTGGAATCGATCGGGTCGGTGCCCAGCTTCTCGCGCAGTTTCTTGCGCAACTTGCTGATGTGGCTTTCAACCACGTTCTCTTCGACCTCTTCGTCGAAGATGCCGTAAATGGCATTGAACACCTGGGTCTTGGTGACGCGGCGGCCACGGTTGCTCGCCAGATATTCCAGGATACGGCGCTCGCGGCGCGGTAAGGGCAGCGGCTGCCCGTCGATCTCGGGATCGCGGCCGTCCATGAAGATGCGCATGGCGCCGATCTCGGTATAGGCGACGTCCTCGCTGGCGCGGCGGCGGATGGCGGTGATGCGGGCCAGGATTTCGCGGATGTGCACCGGCTTGCGAATGACGTCATCGACGCCGCTCTCGAACAACCGCAGCGTGTTTTCCAGCGAATGCTGCTCGCTGAGCGCAATGACCGGAGCTCCGGTGCGGTCGCGGATCTGGCGCGGCGAGATCGCGCCGTCGCGACAGTCGCCGATCAGGAAGGCCCGCACCGATCGCAGATCGGTGTCGGCGGCCGAGTTGACCCACTCGCCGAACTCGCCCGGCGCGAAACCGGCGCAGGCGATCCCCTCGCGGTCGAAAAGTGAATTGTAGCCCTCTGTCACGAGCTCTCGCTCGTCAACGATAACGATCATCGGCCCCGCCTCCGAATCAGCACATTTGCCCCGTGGGGAAAGGCGTATCCGCTGGCGGGAATCCTGAACAACCGTCATTTCTTGTAACTAGTTTCTTGGGAGTCCGGAATCGTATCGGTTGCATTAGCGTGCAGCCAGATATGCTTGCGGGTCCAAGTCTCGGCCAAGTCGAATCGACCGCTTCGCAGCCACGGGACTGACGTATTAGAAGTGGAAAATGCGCTTACGGGTTGCAGAAGGCGCGTGCGTTCGTGGTCCATTTGCCGAAGCCGGTGGCCACCATGTTGGCGATCACCCTGCAGACATAGACCTTCTGCGCCGGGTCGTTGTCGGGTCCGGCATGATAGCGGGCGACGGCCATGGACCAGGTCTCATGGCGGGCATGGAGGCTGGCCAGGAAGCGTGCCGCGTAGTCGACGTTCTGGCGCGGGTCGAGCATGTCCTCGACGCTGCGGAAATGCGAGGCATGGTAGCGATGGTTGATCTGCATGCAGCCGAGATCGATCAGCGTCTTGCCCTCGCGCTGGGCGTTGGCGAAGGCGGCAAGTGCTTCGTCCCGGCTTCTCGGGAAGACTGCTTTTCCCTCTATATTCAAGGCATTGGGTTGAAGGCTGCCCTTGTTTCCGGTTTCCGTCAACCCGACGGCATAGAGGATGCCGGCAGGCACGCCATAGCGGTCGGCGGCACGCAGGATCTCGGGTTCGCAAGGATTGGTGGCGGCGCCTGCGCTGCTCGCGAGGCTAGATAAAAACACCGCCGCCAGCGCGCTCGCGAGAAGGCGAAGCGGCGCGGCCATGTGCTTGCGCTTCATCATGATTACCCCTTGCGGATTGCTGACCTGACTGCTGGCCGCCGGTTCCACTGTTGCCGCCGCCGGAATTTCCGGGCTGGAAGGATGACGGATCGCGGCCGGGTGCAGCGCTCATCGAGGCGGTTGCATCCGCGCGGGTTGTAGAGGGAATTGCTACCGAAGGTTGCAGAATGGTGACCTTGTCAACCTCGAAGCCCAGCCCGCGCAGCGACTTGACGATCGCCTCGCTGTCACTGGAAAGCTGGCGATAGGCATCGTGTGTTTCGGGCTTCAATTCAATCGACAGTTGTTCTCCGGAGAGCCGAAGATGGGCCGTCACCATGCCCAGTTCGGCCGGGTGAAGTTCGATCTTCAACACATGTGTCGGAACGGCAACAGAGCCTGTCAGCTGAGCGGTCGCGGAGGCCGTGGAAAGCGCCTGGTTCGGACCGCCATCGGCTGAAATGGCGCCGATCACGTTGAGGGCTGCCTGGCTTATCGGTGCCTGCGGCGGGGCGGGGAAGCTGCGCTCGGAAACGACGTCGATGCGTGCCGCCGCCGACTGCTGTTTTCCCGGCTCGGACCGCAACGCGGACTGGAGATCGGCGATCGATTTCAACTGCGGCGCCGCCTGCTTCGTCTCCACGCCCGGCACCTCCGCAGGCGCCTCGGGCAAGGGGCCGGCCGCGATCGTACTGTCATGTTTCGGCGTGCCGGCGGTATCACGAATGAGCCGGCCGTCGAGTTTCGTCAACGGTCCGTCGACCAGCGATACCCGCTCGGGCTTGGCCATGGGTTCGAGACCGTCACGCCCGGCGGCGGATTTCTGCCGGTGGGCCTTCGGCGGAAGCTGTCCAACGACCGCGGCGTCCTGTCCCGTTCCGGCCGCGCTCTGGTCGGCCGTTTTGGTCGATGTCGAGAAATGGCGCAGGTCATGAAACGCCATCAGCAGCGCTAGATGCTCGTCGAGTGGCGTCGCGCCCGATTCGGCGGCCGGCGCGTCGGCATCGGCATCCTTGTCCGTCCCGGCGTCCTTGCCGTCCTTCATGGATTTCGCGGCAGACGATCCGCTCGGCGTGGTCCTTGCCTTGCCGGCGGGCCTAGGCTCGTCCTCGCCTGCCTTTGCCGCGAGCTCCGCGGCAAGCTTGCTCCACCGCGGATCGCGGGAGCCTGGCTCGGCCGGTGGCTGCTTCTCCGAATGGGCAGGGCTTGCGCCGCCGTGCACCATCCCTCCGAACCCGGTGTCGTCCTTCTTTCCGGACGCGGCCGGCTGCTCGGCCGTGCGCGCGGCGGTAAATCCGGGCAGGGCCGGGCCGAGGCTGGGGGTCATTTCGGGGCGGCTCCAAGCATCTGGTCGATCAGGTCTAGCTGTCGACGGGTTTTCGTCATGGCGGCGTCGGTCGGGTCTGTCGTGTCGGCGCTGGCCGCGACCGCCGGGGCCGATGCCGGCAGGACGGTTGCCGCGTCGGTTGCCGGCGCGGATGTGTTCGGCGCAGCGGGCGCAGCGGGCGCAGCGGCCAGGGGCGCCAAGGCCGGCTTCTCGGACACGGCACCCTCGACGGGTGGCAATCCGGCGGCATCCGTGGTCGATGCGGCCGCAATTTCGGGTTCGGGCGATGGTACGACCGGCGCGGGCGCCGGATTTGCGACCGGAAGGGAAGCAGGCGGCGCCACCACTTCGCCGGCGATGGCCTGGGCCGCGTCGAGCAAGGCCCGGTCGCCGTCCGATAATTTGCTGCGGTCGATCTTGCCAAGTTTGGTGCGCACGTCCTCGATGGTATCGGAGGTCACCGTGGACAGGCTGGAATAGAGCAGGGCGCGCGGATCGCCCTGATTGGTGTTGCCGTCGCGACCCTGTTCGGCCCGCGCCGAGGCGAAGGCCGACAAGTCACTCATGCCGTCAATCGCGGCGCGGCGCGCGATACGCAGATAGATCACCTTCTCGCGCTCGGGGTCCATCATCGAGGTGATGTCGGCCAGCTTGTCCTGGCTGATCGACATATGCAGTGCAATGACGCCGGAGACGAAGGAGTCGGCGAACTGGCTGGCGTAAGGCGAATAGAGGTAGCGCTCGACATATTGGGTGGAGGCAAGCGCGAACCGCGCCGCGTCGCCCTGCGTCACGGCAATGCCGACCGAGCGCCGCAAGGCCGCTTCCTCGACCAGAGTGCCGGGGCTGAGCAGCTTGGCTTCATCGAGCAGCGTGAGTGCGGCCGCCGGCTGATCCGTGGCAAGCAATGAGCCTTTGACCAAAGCGAGGAACGCGCCGAGGTCGCCTGGCAGGGTCATCGGGTCGATCGGCCTCAGGGCTTCGATCGCCTCGCCTGGCCGGCCGTTCAGATAGTCGATCACCCCTTTGGCCATGGCAAGGTTCCGCGGATCGGAGGCGGCGCGCGACACGGCCGCCTCGACGGTCACCGGATTGCCGCCGCTCATGCCGTAGACCAGCAACGCCCGAAAATTCTTGGGATCCTTGAAATCCTCGGCGTCCGCCGCGCGCAAACGCGCATCGGTCATCTCGAGCAGCTTGGCCTGCATCGGCATCGCGGCATGATCGCCGGCCGCGATGCGGTCCTGAACGAGCTGCAGCGAGCGGACCAGCTGATAAGGCTGCAGCGTGTCCTGGGCGAGGCCCGCAGACGGACAAGCCGTGGCCAGCAGCAACAGGCCTATCATGCGGCTGGTGAGCGCCGCCCGTTTCATCCGCCGGTTGCCATCAGGATCTCGATGCGGCGGTTGGCCGCCGACAGCGGATCAGCCGCATCCTTGGGCTGGCGATCGGCGAAGCCGGCAACCTCGGTGATGCGGCGTTCATCGACGCCGCCACGCACGAGCATGTAATAGGCCGAGTGCGCGCGCGCCGTCGACAGCCGCCAATTGTCGTAGCTGGCACCGCGGAAGGGACGCGCATCGGTGTGACCGTTGATGCTGATGGTGCCTTTCTGGCCGTTGACGATGCGGCCGATCTTTTCCATCGCCAGTACCAGTTCGCGGCTCGGCACCGCCGAGCCGACCTCGAACATGCCGAAGTCGAGCTGATCGGTGATGGAGATGACGACACCCTTGTCGGTGGCTTCCACCGAGACGCCGTCATGCAGCTTATCGCCGGGCTTGAAGGCATCGGCTAGCTGCTGCTTGACGTCGGCGGCGGCCTTCAGCGCGGCGGCGGTCGGAGCCTTGTCCGTCTCGGATTTTGCGGCCTCCTGCTTCGCTGCGGCCGTGTCCGCCTTGGCCATGTCCGCGGCCTTCCTGTCTCCAGCCTCGGCCTTGGTACCGCCGGCCTTGGCATCAGCAGTCTTGACCATTGTCGCCGCGGCGTCCTTGCCATCCCCGGCCAGGGGCTCCAGTGGTGCATCCTTGATCGGCGGCGCCGGCGGCACGGCCTTGACCTTGGCGATCTGTGTCTCGGCAGCCTTGTCGCCGGGCTTGAGCGGATCGCCCTCGACCCTGGGGCGCTGGGCGCTCGCCTCGGCGCCGGGCGCGGCGACCTGCTGCGACCAGAAGTCCGGTTCGAAAGGATCGCGGTAGGACGCGCCGCCCGAGGCGCCCGTCGCCGGGCCGGAATTCTGCGCGCCGCCATCGCCCTTCTGGCTGACATTCTGCATGACGCCGGTATCCGTGGCGATCTCCGAAAGCACCGCATAGGGGTCGGCGAAAAGATGCTCGTCGGACTGTTGCGACTGCTGCGGCTCCTGCTTGTCCTGTTTGCGATTGGACGAGCCCGCGGCGCCGGTGCCGTCCTGTCCAGCCTTGGTGGTCGCTTCCTGCGGGTCTTCGGCCGTCGGCCCGGCCGTGCGCGGTCCATTGCCGAGATCCTTAAGGCCCTTGCGGCTCGATTCGCGGTCGACCAGCTTGACGGGGTTGAAATAGCTGGCGACGGCCGTCTTGGTCTGTTCGTTGGCGGCATTGATCAGCCACATGACCAGGAAGAAGCACATCATGGCGGTCATGAAGTCGGCGAAGGCGATCTTCCAGACGCCGCCATGATGACCTTCGTCGTGGTCGTCATGGCCGCGCCGCACGATTATGATCTCGTGCCTGCCATGATCGGCTTCGGCGACGCTCATGACAGGACCTCGGACAGGGTTACCGACCATTCGGCCATGCGCGTCTCGAACACGGCCTCTTCGATGGTGACCATCAGGTCGAAGCCGGGCGCCTCGATGAAGTCGAGGTTTGCGGCGCGTGACCCAAGCGACGCCTTCAGCGTTTCGAACAGCGAGAGCGGCCCGCGAACGGCGATGCGCACCGCTTCGCCATCGCCAACGGCTTCGCGGATCGCGCCGGCGAGCGCTTCGAGCGAGCGCTTCCGCAGATCGTCGCTGACAACGCCGCCGATGATGCGGGCGACCGTGGCGGCGACAAGATCCGTCACGCGCGCCTCCATGGCGTCGATGCGCGACGAGACCGCCTTGCCGACATCGCCGCCGAAACTGTCGAGAAAGGCCTTTGCTTCCTCGGCATTTGCCTGGCGTTCCGCTTGCAGCGCTGCTTCATGGGCCGCGGCAAGCCGTTCGCCGAGCGCCGCCTCCGCCTGGGCAACGGCTTCGGCGATCAGCGTGCCGATATCGGCCGTCGGTGCTGCCGCCTCGGGCTTGTGCTCGGCGGTGGCCTGCGGCTGGCTGGCGCGTTGCGCGCGCGTGCCGAAATCCGGGAGAAGATCAAAGAGGGCTGCGGAGGGCATGGTCTACGCCGCGACTTCCTGGGCCGCCCATTTGCGCAGGATCTGCGCGGTGCGTTCCTCGTTGATGTCGACCATGCGGGCAAGCCGCTCCTGCGGAGCCGGCCTGATCTTCTGGCGCAGATCGTCGAGCGGGGTGGCGCCGGCACGCGTGCCGGGCAGAGCGCCAATGGCGGCACCCGCATCGGCGGAAGCGGCTGCCTCCGGGGTGGGCAGGGAGCGCTGGACCTCATCGAAATTGGGGCCTGCTATAGCGGGCGTCGCCTTTGCCGTCAGCGCGGCCGCCATCGGCCGCAGGCCGAAGAAGGCGACCAGGAACACCACCACGATGAAGGCGCCGGCATTGATCAGCGTGCCGGCATGCTGGCCGATGGAATCGAGCATTCCCGCCTGTGGCACCGCCTCGCCGTCCAGCCCGTCGATGAACTCGACGGCCGAGACGTCGATGACGTCGCCGCGCTTGTCGTCGAAGCCGGTGGCGGAGCTTACCATCTTCTGGATTTCGGCGACGCGCTTGGCGATCTGGTCCGGTGTCGCGTCCTTGCCCAGGATCGTCTTCAGCCGGTCCTGGTTGACGACGACGGCGATCGACATCTTGGTGACGCTGTAGCCATTGGAGACGGTGGCGATCTTCTTGGAGTTGATCTCGTAGTTGGTGATCTCCTCCTTGCGGTCGTTGGCCGAGGAGGTCTGCGGACCTTCGGTGCTGGTCGCCTGGGTCTCCGGCAGGTTCTGCTCGACGCTGGCCGGGGTCGAGGCCTGTTTCTGGTTGCTGTTCTCGTTGGCGCGCACCGATTGCACCGAGCGCTCGACACGGGACTCCGGATCGAAGATCGTCTCTTCGGTCTGGCGGGTGTCGGTGTTGACATCAGCTTTTACGCTGGCGCGGAAATTGTCGGGCCCGAGATAGGGCGTGAGCGCGCGGCGAATGTTGTCGCCGATCTGCGCCTCCACGGTCTGCTCGACGCCGAGCGTGCGAGCGGCACTGGTGTTGGATGGATCATCGCCCGCGGCCAGCAGATTGCCGTTGGAATCGAGCACCGTCACCTTGTCGGCCGACAGGCCAGGGACTGCGGCGGCGACGAGATGGCGGATCGACATGGCGCTCTTCTCCGCGTCGATGCCGGCGTAGCGGATGACGACCGACGCGGAGGGCTGCTGTTCGTCGCGACGAAAATTGGCGCGCTCGGACATGACGATGTGGACGCGCGCCGCCTTGATGCCCGATATCGACTGGATGGTGCGGGCGATCTCGCCTTCGAGCGCGCGCACCCGGGTGATCTGCTGCATGAAGGAGGTGAGGCCCATCGCGCCGACATTGTCGAACAATTCGTAGCCGGCATTGGCGCTGGTCGGCAGACCCTTTTCGGCAAGCAGCATGCGCGCCTGCGCCGTGGTGCCGGCCGGAACCAGCACGGAGGTTCCGTCGGCGCCGACGTCGAAGCCGATGCCGGCCTCGCCCAGCACCAGGCCGATCTGGTTCACATCGGAGCGATCGAGCCCGACATAGAGCGTGTCGTAGGCCGGGCGGTTGAGGTAAACCGAGGCAATGCCGATGACGCCCATCACCAGGACGGCGATGCCCGCCAGCATGGCCAGGCGCCTGACACCAAAGCCGCGGAGATTCGAGATGATGCTCTGGATCTGTTCCGGCACGATTGAGCGACTCCCAGCATGACTGTCCGCCGGAACACTAGCTCCCGAAGCTTGTGCGAAAATGAAATCGGGCCGCGCTTGCGGCGCGGCCCGTGAATTTCGAAGTATCCGTCAGCTAGGCCAAGGTTAGCCGTTCTTGAACAGCGACAGGATCGACTGCGAGGAGCTGTTGGCGATCGACAGCGACTGGATGCCGAGCTGCTGCTGAACCTGGAGCGCCTGGAGGCGGGTCGATTCCTTGTTCATGTCGGCATCGACGAGCTGGCCGACGCCGCGATCGATCGAGTCCATCAGGCTCTGCGTGAAGGTCTTCTGCAGGTCGATGGAGCTCTTGGCCGCACCGAGAATGGTGGCGGAGTCGGTCAACTGGCTCATGACCTTGTCGATCTTGCCGACCATCTGGGTGATGATGTCGTCGGTCACGCCGGCCGCGGTGATATCGAGGTTGTATGCGGAAACATTGTCGATCCTGGGAACCACCGCCCCGGCCGCGGTCTGGCCGGCGGTGTTGGCGGCAATATCCGTGCCGCCGCCGGCGATTGCGGCCGCATAAGCGGTATCATACAGGTCCTGGGCGGCCGCCGTGGAATAGACCGAGGTCTGGCGGTCAAGCGTGCCCTGGTTCTTGACGGCGGTGGAGAGACCGGAATCGAACAGCTTGGTGCTCTCGACATCGATGTCGATCGTCCCGAGCGAGATGGCGCCCGACGATGAGCGATTGAAGGACGACACGATCTTGGCGTCGGCCTGGACGCCATCATTGGCGGCGGCGACCTGCGTCGACGTTACCGAAAGATAATTCGAGCCCGAAAAGGTGGCGGCATCGGCAAAGGACTTCATCTGCGCCTGGAGCGCGGTGATTTCAGTCTGCGTCTTTGCCTTGGCGGCACCCGTCTGGCCAATGGTCGAAAGCAACTTGGTCTTGATCTTGCCGATCGTATCCAGCGCATTGTTCATGCCGGTATAGGCAGTGTCGACTTTCGAAGCGCCCAGGCCGAGCGCGTCCTGGACTGTCGACAGCGCCTGGTTGTCGGAGCGCATCGTCGTGGCGATCGACCAGTAGGCGGCGTTGTCGGAGGCCTCGGAGACCCTGTAGCCCGTGGAGATTCGGGACTGCGTTTGCTCGAGCGATTTGTTGGTGGCGTTAAGGCTTTGAAGTGCGGTCAACGCCGCGGCGTTCGTCATGATGCTCGCCAAGAAACTCGCTCCTTTTTCCAGACCGGTCTTTCTCAAACCGGCGTTGCCCTCGCGAGCCGCTCGACCCGCTCGTGGATTACCGTCACCCGATCGGGCCGATTCGGCAATCCGTTGTAAGTCATTGGTTAACCATGACTAGCGCGTTATGGTTAACGGCCTGTTAAAAGCCAGCTTTCGAGGGTTAAGAAACGAGGGTTGCGCGGGGCTGGAGCAAACGCAAAACGGGCCGCGCTTTTGGCGCGGCCCGTTTGCCTGGTTTGATCGGTCGAGAGGGATCAGCCGCGGAAGAGCGACAGGATCGACTGCGACGAGCCGTTGGCGATCGACAGCGCCTGGACGCCGAGCTGCTGCTGAACCTGCAGGGCCTGGAGGCGGGTCGATTCCTTGTTCATGTCGGCATCGACGAGCTGGCCGACGCCGCGATCGATGGAGTCCATCAGGCTCGAGGTGAAGGTCTTCTGCAGGTCGATGGAGCTCTTGGCGGCGCCGAGCTTGGTGGCAGCGTTGGTCATGCCCTTCAGCGCGGCATCGACGACGTTCATCATAGCCTGGATCTGGGTGTCGCTCGCAGCGGTGGTGCCCGAGAAGATCTTCAGGCTGGCGACCGAATAAGTGTCGGTGGCCGCCGCGGCAGCGCCCAGGGTCGGGTTCGAGGCCGCGGCCGCGACGCTGCCATCGGTACCGAGGCGGTCGGCGTCGAGGATACCCTTCGTCACGCCGGCAGCAGTGCCGGCTTCATACAGCTTGATGCTTTCCACGTTGACGTCGATCGTCGAGATCGAAACCGCGCCGGTTGCGCTGCGGTTGAAGGCGGAAACGATCTTGACGTCGGCCGCGGTCGTGGCGGTGGCGCCGCTGTTGACCGAGAGCATGTTGGTGCCGGAGAAGGTGGCGCCATCGGCATAGGCCTTCAACTGCTTCTGAAGAGCGGCGATTTCGACCTGGGTCTTTTCCTTGGAAGCGTCCGTCTGGCCGTAGGATGCGGTCAGCTTCTGCTGGATCTGGTTGATGGTCGTGATCGCGCTGTCCATGCCGGTGTAGGCGGTGTCGACCTTCGAGGCGCCGAGGCCGAGCGCGTCCGAAACGGTGGACATCGCCGAGTTGTCCGAGCGCATCGTGGTGGCGATCGACCAGTAGGCGGCGTTGTCCGACGCCTGGGAGACGCGATAGCCCGTCGAGATGCGGGCCTGGGTGGTGTCGAGGTTCTTCTGGGTGGCGTTCAAGCTCTGCAGAGCGGTCAACGCCGAGGCGTTGGTCATGATACTGGCCATGGCTACTCGTACCTTGTTTTACAGGGTGTTTTTTGCATACCGGTTTGTCCGGTATGACGGAGCGGCATCATGCCAATGACCGTTGCGTTTGGGTCACCCGCCATCTGCGAGCGACTATGGCGGCGAGTCCCTACCAAACGACTAAACTGGACGGTTAATCGAAAATAATTCGGAGGAATTCGATGACGCGGCGCGCTGCCTCATTCCGCAGGCAGGGCATACCCGATGTCGAGCGTGCACGGTCAGGTGAAAGAGCGCACCAGGCTGCCGACGAGCAGGTTCCAGCCGTCGATCAGGACAAAGAACAGGATCTTGAACGGCAACGACACGACCGTGGGCGGCAGCATCATCATGCCCATCGCCATGGTGATGGTGGCCACGATCAAGTCGATGACCAGGAATGGCAGCACGATCAGGAAGCCGATCTCGAAGCCGCGCCGGATCTCGGAGATCATGAAGGCAGGCACCAGGATGCGCAGGTCGACCGTCTCCTTCACAACGACCTGGCCGCGTTCGCGGGCAAGGTCGGCGAAAAGGTCGAAATCCTTGTCGCGCACATTGTGCAGCATGAAGGTGCGGAACGGATCGGAAATCTTCTCGAAGGCCTCTGTCTGGCTGATCTGATTGTCCATCAACGGCTTGACGCCGGTATTCCACGCCTGATCGAAGGTCGGCGCCATGACATAAAAGGTCATGAACAGCGACAGCGAAATGAGGATGAGGTTCGCCGGCGTCGATTGCAGGCCAATGCCGGCACGCAGGATGGAGAAGGCGATGACGAAGCGGGTGAAGCTGGTCACCATGATCAGCAGCCCCGGCGCCACCGACAGCACGGTGAGCAGGCCGAACATCTGGATGATGTAGCCGACGGTGGCGCCATCGGCCTTGCCGATGCCGCCAAGGTCCAGTTGCTGGGCCGCCGCGACGGAGGTGGCGGCGCCAATCAGTGCCGCGGCAAGAAGGAATTTTCTCATTCGAGCAGCAATGTCCTGACGAGAACCTGTTTGACGTGCCCCTGACTGCGGATCGAGGCGCGTTCGTCGAGATCGGCCTTCAGATGCTGGTAGCCGCTGGCGCCTTCGATCTGGTGCATCTTGAGGGTACGCACGAAGGCCAGAAGATCCTGCTGGACGTCCTCCGCCATCGCCGGCGGCTGCGGGGCGTCGTAGACCACGGACACTTCCATCCTGATCCAAGTGTCCGCGGGCGAGGCGATGTTGGTGGTGATCGGCGCCAGCGCGACGAGCGTCGGCCCCGCGCCAGCTTGTTGAGCGGCTTCGGGCTGGGGTACCTTGCCCTCGTTTTCAGGCGCGACTGGCACCGACGATGGTGCGCCGACGCCCTTGAGATAACCGCCCGACATCCAGCCCATGCCGATGGCGGCGGCCGTCACCACGAGCAGCATGGCGCCCTGCACGGCAAGGGAAGGACCCTTGCGAGGCTGAATCTGATCGACATTGGCCATGGTGCCGCGCTCTCCAATGCCTAGAACGGAAGAACCTGGTCGAGGACCTGCTGGCCATAAGCCGGCTGCTGGACCTCGCTGACGCGGCCACGGCCGCCATAGGAGATGCGCGCCTCGGCGATGCGTTCATAGGAGATGGTGTTTTCCGCGCCGATGTCCGACGGGCGCACCATGCCGGCGATGGTGAGCACCCTGAGCTCGTAGTTGACGCGCACTTCCTGGGAACCCCTGATCATCAAATTGCCGTTGGGCAGGACCTCGGTGACGACGGCGGCGACGTTGAGCTCCAGGTTTTCGGAGCGCTTGATTTCGCCGTCGGCATTGGTTTCGGTGCTGGAACTCAAGCCGGCGTCGCCCTTGCCGCTGGTGCTGTTGCCTTCCCATCCGAGCGTGACGTCATAACCCAGCTTGCGTGCGGCGGTGCGGCTCCGGTCGTTCTGGTTCTTGAAGTTGGCCTTGTCGTTGAGCTTGATCCTGACGGTCAGGATGTCGCCTTCGCGCAGCGCCCTGGGATCGGTGAACAGCCGGCTCTGGCGGTCGTCCCACAAAGAGAACTTCTTGACCGGCGCGGCGGGCGGCTGAGGATAGCTGTAGGGTGCTGCCCCGTCGCCGCCGATGCCCGAACCGACCGGCGACAGCGATGGTTCCCTACCGATCTCCTTGAAATTGGTTGCGCAGCCGGACAAGGCTGCCGCCGCGCACAGGATGAGCATTCTGCGGATCATGACGGATCTACCCTTCGGGCTGCGCTGGCCATGATGCCGGTGAGCGTCGCCGCCGCCTTCTGGTCCATTTCGTTGAGGATGACACCCGCCTTGCGTGAATCGAGCTTCATCAGGATGGCCGCGGCGAGGTCCGCATTGACGATCGCCAGGCGTTCGGCCGCCGCATCGGGCTTCATGCCGGCATAGATCTTGACGACGCCGTCCTCGGCCCGGGCCAGAAACACCTCGCGCCGCTTCAACCAGGTTTCGTATTCGGCTTTCTTTGCGTCCAGCGCCTTCATGCGCTCGTCGATGCCTGCCTGCAGCTGTTTTAACTCCTCCGCCTGCAAGGCATAGCGGCGGTCGCGCGCGGCGTCGGCGATGTTGGAGCAGAAGCGCTCGATCTCGCTCTGGTCCGGCGCCTTTTCTCGTGTCAGTTGCTGCGGTGCGACCGCGGGCTGCGCTCCGGGCAGAATCTGACGAACGACATCCTCGCCGCGTGCGCCGCTGCTCGAAACGGACATGGCCGCGAGGACCGTGGCCGCGAACAAGATTGCGCGGGGAGGGCGTCCTTGATGGGATGAGAGGGAGGTGATCATCGACATCGCTATTGGAGAACCAGATCGGCTTGCAAGGCGCCGGCCGACTTGATGCCTTGCAGGATGGCAATGATGCCGTCCGGCTTGACGCCGAGACGGTTGAGGCCGGAAACGAGAGTTTGCAGGTCGGGCCCGTCGAGCACGGCGACGCGGGCGTTGGGCCGGGTGGCATCGATGGCTGTGAACGGTTCGACGGCGGTTTCGCCCTTGGAGAAGGGTTCGGGCTGCACGACGCGCGGCGCTTCCGTAATGCGCACCGTCAGCGTGCCGTGGCTGATGGCGACACGTGAGATCTTGACGTCGTTGCCGATGACGATGGTACCCGTGCGCTCGTCTATGACGACGCGGGCCGGCGTGTCGGACTCGACCACCAGGTTTTCGATCTCGGCATAGAAGCGGGCCGCCGAAACGCTCTTCGGCCGCCTGATCTGCACGGTGCGGGAATCGCGCTCTGCCGCCACGCGCGTTCCGAAGCGCTGGGCGGTGTAGTCGTTGATCGCGTCGGCGATGCGGATGGCGGTCGAAAAATCGGGATTGCGCAATTGCAGTGTCAGCGTCGACTGGTCATCGAACTCGGCCTTCACCTGCCGCTCGATTATGGCCCCGTTCGGCACGCGGCCGGCGGTCGGTACGCCTTGCGTCAACTGCTCGGCCTGGCCTTGAGCGGTGAAACCGGAAACGATGACCGCGCCCTGGCCGACGGCGTAGATCTCCCCGTCCGCCGCCTTCAGCGGCGTCATGATCAGCGTGCCGCCGGCAAGCGAGGTAGCGTCGCCCATCGAGGAGACGTCGATGTCGATGCGGGCGCCGGACTGCACATAGGGCGGCATGTTGGCGGTGACGATGACGGCGGCGACGTTCTTGGCGCGTGCGCTGCCGCCTTCCGTGGCGATGCCGAGATTTTCGAGCATGGCGCGGATCGACTGTTCGGTGAACGGCGAGTTGCGCAGGCTGTCGCCGGATCCGGCGAGCCCGATGACGAGGCCGTAGCCGACGAGCTGGTTGTCGCGCGAACTCTGCAGCTGCGCGATATCCTTGATGCGCGAGGCGACCTGGCCAGGCGGCAGCGAGCTTGGTCCGGGCGAAACGCGGAACATGCGCGTGGTGGTGGCGGGATCATATTCGGGATCGTCGTAGACACCGCCATTCCTGGCGGCGAGTTCGCGCTTGGCCTTGGGCGTCAGGCCATCGGCTAGTGCCGGCTGCAAGCCAAGGGCCGCCGCGAGCAGAAGGGCAAATGGCCGCATCATGAAGCGCCGACCTGGATGGTGCCGTCGGCCATCACCGTGCCGGAGAGAATCTTGCCGCTGTCGCTGTTGCGGACCTTGATGAAGTCGCCCGCCGAACCCGGCTGCAAGGTCACGGCGGTGGCCGTTATCGTCAGCCCGCCGGCGACGAAGAAGACCTGCACGGCGGCACCCTGCTCGACCAGCCAGGCCTCACGGACGGCGGCTGAAGGAATGTAGCGGCCGGGCAGCAGCGTGCGCTTGGCGATCTTGCCCTGCAGTTCCTCGGAACGGGTCGCAACAGCATCGGGCTTGTGCTTGCCGGGGATGAGGGTGACCTGCTTCAGGGCGGCGAGTTCGATGGTCTCGCCGGGATAGATGACCCGGTTGGGGATCAGCACGACCTCGCCAGCAGGTTGGTTGCTGACGATCTGGTTGGCCGAGTCCTGGGCGAAAGCCGGCATGCCGCAGGCCACCAGCGCAAGGGCGAGCGCGGCGCGACGGAATGCGGAGCAGGAGATCGGCATGGCCATCATCCGTTACCTGATGTTCTTGGAGACGACGGAGGCCATGTCGTCGGCGGCCTGGATGACCTTGGAGTTCATTTCATAGGCGCGCTGCGCCGAGATCAGTTCCGTGATCTCCTTGACCGGGTCGACATTGGAGGCCTCGAGATAGCCTTGCTGGATGGTGGCGAAGCCGGGATCGCCGGGCACGCCGACATTGGCCGGGCCGGAAGCCGTTGTCTCCTGGAAGAGATTGTCGCCGAGCGGCGCGAGGCCCGCCTCGTTGGCGAAGTTGACGATCTGGAGCTGGCCGAGGTTCTGCAGGTCGGTCTGGCCGTCGATGCGGGCGAAGACCTGGCCGGTCTTGTTGACGATGACTTCGACCGCATCAGTCGGCACGGTGATGGCCGGAATGACACTGGCGCCGTCCACCGTCACCAGCTGGCCGGTGGCGTTGGTGTTGAAGGCGCCGGCGCGGGTATAGAGCGTACCGCCATCGGCGCCTTCGATCTGGAACCAGCCCCTGCCGGTGAGCGCCATGTCGAAGCTGTTGCCGGTGCTGGTCAGTTCACCCTGGGTGTGGACGTTGCGCACGGCGGTCGTCTTGACGCCGAGACCGATCGAAACGCCTTCCGGCACCAGCGAGGCATTGGAGCGGTTGGGGACGCCTTGCGTGCGATCGACTTGGTAGAGCAGGTCGGAGAATTCGGCGCGCGCGCGCTTGTAGCCGGTGGTGTTGATGTTGGCGATGTTGTTGGCGATGACTTCCAGATTGGTCTGCTGGGCATTCATGCCGGTGGCGGCGATGGCGAGTGCTTTCATGGCCTGCTCCTCAGATGCCCATGCGACTGACTTCGAGATAGGCCGAGACCACCTTGTCGCGAATGGCGACGGCGGTCTGCAACGCCTGCTGGGCGCTCATCACGGCATCGACCACCTGGCGGGTGTCGGCGTCGCCCTTGAGCGCCTGCATCGACACCTGCTCGGCATTCTGCATGGTGCTGACGGTCTTGGAGGCAGCCTGGCTCACCGCTTCGGCGAAGGAGGTGCCAAGGTTGCCCGATGCCGCCGGCGCAACGCTACCCTGCAGCAGATCGGTGGCTGTATCGCCCAGCCCAGGCTTCAGGTTAAGCGCGCCGATGCCGTTGACGATCATTGGTTCCTCATCAGGTCGATGGTCATTGAAATGAGATCACGCGCCTGCTTCACGACTTGCAGGTTGGCCTCGTAGGAGCGGTTGGCCTCGGTCATGTCGGCCATCTCGATCAGCACGTTCACATTGGGCATCTTGACGTAGCCCTTGTCGTCGGCGGCCTCGTTGCCGGGCTGGAATTCGACGGGAAAATTGCTCGGGTCGCGGTCGATCGAATTCACCTCCACCGTCGAGCTGCCGGAGGCCCGGTCGAGTTCGGAGACGAAGCTGATGGTCTTGCGGCGATACGGGTCGGCGCCCGGCGTGGTTCCTGTCGACTGGGCGTTGGCGAGGTTCTCCGAAACCACGCGCAGGCGCTCGGACTGAGCGCCGAGGCCTGATGCTGCGACTTTGAGGGCTGCGGTCAGTGCGTCCATGGTCAGCTCTTCACCGCCATCATCATCATTGAGTGGAATGCCTTGACGATGGCCGTGTTGAGTTCGAAGGAGCGGCGCACCTCGCCGGCCTTGAGAAGCTGGTCTTCAAGCACGACCGTGTTCTTGGAGGGCATGACCACGCCGTCGTCTTCCTGCGGCTTGATGGAGAAGCCGGCATTGGTCGCCGCAGTGCCGAGATGGCCGGGCTCGGTGATCTGGAGCGACACCGCGGTGCGGTCGAGCACCTTCTCGAACGGCTCGACATCGTTTGCCGTGTAGCCCGGCGTGTTGGCATTGGCGATGTTGCCGGCGACCGCCGACTGACGTACCGACAGCCACTGCGCTTGCTTGGCGGCGAGATCGAAAAGGGAAACAGGCTCCATGGGAATCTCCGGGCATGTGCCCAAAGACTAGGACGCCAGTCTTGCGCGGACCTTGCGATCGGTCGCTAGAACGTGAAGGCGAAAACGGTGAAGCGGTTTTCGGACGACATTATGCTCCATCCCTCGAAATGGAGACGGATGATTTCAGGACGATCCGACCTGAAATCATCCTCGGCACAAAACCGTGACGGCTTATCTGGAAAGCTCGATCACCTGGTTGGCGCTGGTGAGCATGACCCATTTGCCGTTGCGCTGCTCGATCGCCGATACCTTGCTGGAATCCGGCAGCGTCGAACCGCGCTGGACCATCCACAGGCCGGTGTCGTCCTCGATCATGGCGCGGCCATTGGCGACATGGACCATGCGGAACTTCGCGATGTCGGCGGGGAAGGGTTGCTCGCCGGGCGGCTGCGTTTTGGAATCGTCCTGCACCGTGCCGGTGGCAAGCAGATCTACATCGGCGTTGGGAACGTCCCTGGCGGTCAGCGGCGCGCTGCGCTCGGCGACCACGCCACCTCCCGCACGTCCCGAATTGGTACCGGTGCCGCCGAACTTGATCGCCTGCACGCCGAACTGGTCCTGGTTGAAGAAGATGTACCAGGGAAACAGGGCGCAGGTCAGGCCGAGCGTGATGCCGAGCGCGGCGATGACGACGTCGCTGCGACGGTCCGCCTTCTTCTTGCCCAGTCTGGGGAATTGCGGCTTTGGCGGCTGCGGCCATTCGCTGGCGGCAAACAGGCCATCGATCAGCGATTCGCGACTGGCTTGAGCCATATCGGCAGCCTCGACGCGGGGAAGGGAATTCACAGGGGGCTCGGCAGTCCGGGCCGGCAAAGGCTCGGATCTGGGGAGAGCCGATTTGACGGCCTTGGCCAGAACAACCGCGGTCCGGGCAGCCATGGCGGCGGCGGCGTTTGCCCTGGCGACCCTGGCCTCCTCCGCTCGAGCCTGCTCCGCGGCGTTCGCTTCGGCGATCATCTCGTTCAGGAGGCGCTCGGTGTACTGGCGTTCAGTCTCCTGGTTCGGCATTCTGCTTTCCCTTGAGATGGCGGGCAAGATCGGAGAACGGATCGGCGGACGGGCGGTCCCTGGGCGATTGCGTCAGCGCCTCATAGATGACGGGCACCTGGCGTACGGCCATATCGAGTTCAGCGTCGACGCCGCCCTGATAGGCGCCGAGCAGCCGGATGTCGCGCGTGTCCTCGAAGCGGGAGATCATCGACTTCAGCCGCGTCACCAGGGCTCGCTGTTCGACACTCCAGGCCTTGCCGGCCAGTCGCGAGATGGACGACAGCGGATTGACGGGCGGATAGCGGCCCTGTTCGGCGATCGCGCGGTCGAGCACGACATGGCCGTCGAGGATGCCGCGCACCGAATCGGCGACCGGATCGTTGTGATCATCGCCGTCGACCAGCACGGAAATGATGGCCGTGATCGATCCCTTGCCTTCCAATCCTGGGCCTTCGGTTCCAGGCCCGGCGCGCTCGAGCAGCTTGGGCAGTTCGGTGAAGACCGAGGCGGGATAGCCGCGGGCAACCGGCGGCTCGCCGGTTCCCGTCGCCACCTCGCGCAGGGCGTGAGCGAAGCGGGTGATCGAATCCAGCACCAGCAGCACACGGTGGCCCTGGTCGCGAAAATGCTCGGCGACGCGCATGGCGGTGTCTGGCGCGCGCCGGCGCATCATGGCGCTCTCGTCGCTGGTGGCGACGACGGCCACGGTCTTGGCCATGCTGTCGCCGATCGTATCCTCGAGGAATTCGCGGACCTCGCGGCCGCGTTCGCCGATCAGCGCCACGACGACGGTGTCGAACGCGTCGGCGCCGGCGAGCATGGCAAGCAGCGTCGACTTGCCGACGCCCGATCCGGCGAAGACGCCCATGCGCTGGCCGAAGCAGAGTGGCGTGAAGATGTCGATGACCTTGACGCCGGTCATGAAGGCGGTACCGACGCGCTGCCGCGCCATGGCGCCGGGTGTCGCGGCGGCCGCCGACATGTCGTCGCCCCTGACCAAGGGCGGACCACCGTCGATTGCCCGGGTGAGCGCGTCGATGGCGCGGCCGCGCCACGAGGCATGCGGCGCCACCGCGAGCGGACCCCTGCGGAACACGGCATCGCCGATGCCGGCGTCGGCGCTGCGTTCGAAGGGGGCGATCACAACCTCGTCGCGGCTGATTTTGACGATCTCGCCGCGGCGCGAGCCGGACTGACCGCGCTGCTCGACAATGTCACCCAGCCTGGTGAAATCGGAAAGGCCGCGCACCTTGTAGTGCGTTGATGTGACTTCGGTGACGAGCCCGCCGCGCTTGACCAGCCCGTCGCTGTCGCCAAAGCGCCTGATAATCCGCTCCAAAGCGGCAAGCCGATCCAGCGGCGCCGGCTGGAGCTGTCTTTCGGGTGCGCGGAGGGCTGGCTGCTCTGACGACATGCTACGACTTCGAGCCGAGCGTCTTTATCGCCTCCTCGGCGGAGGAATCGGTCTGCCGCATCAGCGCGGCAGTGTTCTCGAAGGCGCGCTGGACCATGATCAGCCGGGTCATTTCCAGCACGGGATTGACGTTGGATTCCTCGAGGAAACCCTGGGCGACGCCGATGTCGGAGCGGTCGGTGACCGGTTCGGGCGTGCGTGCGGGCACAATGCCGGAATTGCCGTAGCGCACGAAATTCTCGCCCGGGTCGAAATTGTAGAGGCCGATCGAGCCGACGAGCTGTTCGTTCTGGCGCAGCGAGCCGTCGGCGCCGGCCTTGGGCGGACCGTTGCGGGGGTCGAGCTGGATCGGCGCCCCGCCGGCGTCGAGCACCGGATGGCCCTCGACCGACATCAGCTCGCCATTCTCGTTCATCGAGAAACGGCCGTCGCGGGTCATGACGGTGCCAACTGGCGTGTCGATGGCGAACCAGGCGTCGCCCTGGATGGCGAAATCGAACGGGTTGCCGGTCTCCGTCATGGCGCCGTGAGCCCCCGACATAAAGGTCTTGCCGGAGGAGGCGAACGAAACCGACTTCTGCCCTGCGCCAGACACCACGTCCTCGAACTTCACGCCGGTGGCGCGAAAGCCGACGGTGCTGGCGTTGGCGACGTTGTCGGCGATCGTGTCGAGCCGGCGCTCGAGGGCTATCTGCGCGGAGAGGGCAACGTAGAGACTGTCTCGCATGATCAGAACTTCAGTTTCTGCATGGCCATCATCAGGTCGGTGGAGATGCCCGATGTGACCGGTTTGGCAAAGAGCACGCTGACCGACGTCACCGCCGTCGAGGTCGGATTGTTGATCTCGTACATGCTGGTGAAGCGGGTCAGGAACTTGTTCAGTTTCACCGGGTCGGTGAAATCCGAGATGTCGAGCTTCTGCCCGAACAATTGCGCCTGCTTGTCGATGTCGGCGGTGGCGAAAGAATCGGGCAGCCCCAGCGCGGTGCGCACCACGCTGGCAAGCGCCGTGTCGGCCAGCACGTCGTACCAGCTGGTGATGGTTGATGCTTTGCGGTTGAAATAGAGCGCCAGCCGCACGCCCTCATTGGTCTTGCCGGCGTCCTCCTCGAGAGTCTGGCGCATGTAGTTGTCGACGGTCGGCTGCTGCGCCGGATTGATGGTGGTGGCTGCTTCGCCGTACTGCTCGAAGTTGAAAGCGGCGGCGAGCCCGGCATAAGCCTTGTTCGTCATCTTGTTGGCGACGCTGTCGGCGTCGCGAATGCCCCCGGTCAGCACGCTGCGGATGAGATCCTTGCTTTCCGTCGCCGGATCGAGTCCGTAAGCCGAGAGCGCATAGTTGTACAACCGGCTGTTGGCCATCAGGTCGTCGATGGATTTCACGTTCGTGACGTTGGCAAGGTAGTATGCGGTCTCCGATTTTATGGAGTCCGCGTTCGGCGGGATCAGGCCAAGCGCCGACCCCGTGGTGTAGATCTTCGGCGTGTCTTTCAGCACCTCGTCGCGCGACGTTGTCTGATCGCCATATTGGGCAAAGTTGAACGCCGTGACGAAGTTGGCGTAGCGTTTGTCCGTCAGCTTGTTTGCCGGGCTGTTGGGATCGCTGACGCCGCCCGCCAGCATCGTGCTGATCTGCAGCGGCTTTTCGGTCGACGCATCCAATCCGTAGGAAGCCATGGCGAAGGTGAGCAGGCGCTCGTCCGCCATGAGATCGTCGATCGACTTCACCTTGGAGATGTTTGCCGCGTAATAGTCCGCCTCGCCCTTGATATACTGGGCGCTCGGTTCGACCAATTTCAGTCCGGTTCCGGCCACATAGCCTTTCGGCACCGCCTGCTGGGCAGCATCGCGCGTGGTTGTCTGATCGCCATACTGGGCGAAGTCGAAGGCCGAGACAAAGTTGGCGTAGCTCTTGTCGGTCAGTTTGTTGGCGGGACTGTTGGGGTCGCTGACGCCACCTTCGAGCATGGCCCTGACGGTTGCCGCCGGTTCGGTCTCGGCATCGAGGCCGAATGCGGCCATCGCGTATGTCAGCAGGCGGCTGTTGCCCATCAGGTCGTCGATCGACTTCACCTTGGAGATGTTGGTGACGTAGTAGGCGGTTTCACTCTGGTAGTAGGACAGTCCTGCCTCCGAGGCGCCGATCTGGACTTGCAGCGCATAGTTGCTGGTCACCAGTTGCTGCGCCTTGTTGTAGATCGTCGCATTGGGGCCGTTGGCGGCGAAATTGAAGGCGCTGACGAACGCGGCGTAGCGCTTGTCGGTCAGTTTGTTGGCAAAACTGTTGGGATCGGAGACGCCTTCCTTGAGTGCCTTCACCATGAACGCCTTGGCGTAGTCCATGTTCTCCAGGCCGTAGGCCTTCATGGCGTATTTGAACAGCCGGTCATTTTTGACGAAATCGTCGATCGATTTCACCTTGGTGATGTTGGCGAGATAATATTGGGTATCGCGGTCGACTGTCGGCTGTTGCTCGATGCGGTCGATCGACTTGTTGATGTCTTTGGTGATCAACTGGTAGCTGGTATAGGTACTGAGCAAGGACGCGCCTCCGGCCGAAGCTATGCCAGCACAATAAGCTCACTTCCTTGCGCGAAACTGAATCGCCAACTTTCGTGCCATGGCGGCTCGGATTCAAGCCTCACACAAGGCACGGGGACTATCCCTTGTCCGACGTGAAATGCGGAAGGACCGGTCGTGGGCATTCTGATTGGACTTGTGGTGACGCTTGGCTGCGTCCTTGGCGGCTTCATGGCCATGGGCGGGCATCTGCACGTGCTGGTGCAGCCATGGGAAGCCGTGGTCATCTGCGGCGCCGCACTCGGCACCTTCCTGGTCGCCAATCCGATGAAGACTGTCAAGGATACCGGCAAGGGCATTCTGGAAGCCTTCAAGCAGGCGGTGCCGAAGGAGCAGGACTATCTGGAAACGCTCGGCGTGCTGCACAGCCTGATGCGCGAGTTGCGCTCCAAGTCGCGCAGCGAGGTCGAGGCGCATATCGACAATCCGGAGGAGTCGGCGATCTTCCAGGCCTTTCCGACCGTGCTCAAGAACCACGATTTGATGAATTTCATCTGCGACTACTGCCGCATCATCATCATCGGCAATGCCCGCTCACACGAGATCGAGGCGCTGATGGACGAGGAAATCCAGACCATCAAATCCGACAAGATGAAGGCCTATCACGCACTGGTCGCGGTCGGCGACGGCCTGCCGGCGCTCGGCATCGTCGCCGCCGTGCTCGGCGTGGTCAAGGCGATGGGGGCGCTTGACCAGTCGCCGGAAATCCTCGGCGGCCTGATCGGCGCGGCGCTGGTCGGCACCTTTCTCGGCATCTTCCTGTCCTATGCGGTGGTCGGACCTGTCGCCACCAAGATCAAGACGGTGCGCGAGAAGAAGAACCGCCTCTACATCATCGTCAAGCAGACGCTGCTCGCCTACATGAACGGTGCGCTGCCGCAGGTGGCGATCGAGTTCGGCCGCAAGACCATCTCCTCCTATGAACGGCCGACCATCGACGCGGTCGAGCAGAGCACCATGAACACCGGCAGCGCCGAGAAGAAGGCTGCCTGAGCGATGCGCGACAGATCGGTGCCAAAACTGTCATGACGAGTCCGGGCAGCCCCTCGCAGGCGCGTTCGTTGATCATCGAGCGTCTGGTCGGCGACAGCGGTGAGACCGATCAGGTCGTCGACGCCGGCCGTGCCATGGCCGAACGCGCCGTGCCGCTGCTGCAGAAGGGACTCTCGGGCGAGCTCGGCATTCCCGTAATTGTCGACCTCAAGGCCGTCGAGGTCAGCCGCGTCCCGGAGGCGCGCTCGCGCGCCGGCGACAATTTCGCGATGACCGTCGTCGGCTCGCCGGCGTCCTCGGACGCGATGACACTCGTCATGGATGCTCCCGCAATCGCGATCATGGTCTCCACCCTGTTCGGCGGCGACCCGGATATGCCGGTGTCGCCGATCGAGCGCGAGCTGTCGTCGATCGAGGCCGATGTCTCGACCATGGTGCTCCAGGAAGTAGCGCAGGCGCTGAACGGATCGGGGCGGCGCTCGCTCGAACTGCGGCTGCCCGCACCGCGCGCCATGTCGGGAATCGAGGCCAGGCGGCACGTGTTGCGCGACGGTGCCGCGATCCGCATCGTCCTTGGCATCTCGACGCCGGTCGACAGCGGCTCGATTACCGTGACGATGCCGCAGCGCATCGTGCTGGCGGGCCGCGATGCCACGGCCAGCATCAGCGAGGACGATCATGGAACCAGTTGGCGGGCACGCTTTTCGGAAGAGGTGATGCGCTCGACCGTAGCGCTCGAGGCCACCATGCCGCTGGCGCGGCTGACGCTGGGCGACCTCGCCAACCTCGAAGTGGGCCAGGTCATCGACTTCGAAGAAACGGCGCAATCGCGGGCTCGCCTCGGCGCGCGCGGCCAGACGCTGTTCGTATGCGAGTTCGGCAAACTGGGGCAGAATTACACCGTCCGAATCAGGCATCCTTTCGATGCCGGGCAGGATTTCATCGATGGGCTCATGCCGGCTGGTGCCGGGCGCGCCTGAGCTTTGGAGACGACGCATGGCCAAGACCAAGGTAGAAGCAGAGCTCGACCAGCCGGACGAGCAGCTCGATCGCGCCATCGAGGAATTGCGCGGGGTCCTGCACGAAGAAGAACAGCGCCCCGATGCGGCGTTCCGGGCCGCCGCGGGGGCCAATTCAAGCGTCATCATGAACATCCCCGTCGATGTCCAGATCATCCTCGGCAGCACCGAGATGGCGGTTGCCGATCTGATGGCGCTGCAGAAGGGGTCGACGGTCGCGCTCAATCGCCGCATCGGCGAGCCGGTCGATGTCGTGGTGAACGGCCGCAAGATCGCGCGCGGCGAGATCACCGTGCTCGAAAGCGACCCTTCGCGCTTTGGCATCAGGCTGACCGAAATCATCGCCGGCACGAAGGGCGCCTAGACATGGATCGCGGAGCTCGCCGGTGGCGGCGGAGGCGAAAGGCATGACGACGCCGCTGACGACCCTGACGCGCGCGCAGAAGGCGGCCGCCATATTGGTGGCGATGGGCAAACCGTCCGCCAGCCGCCTGTTGAAATTCTTCAAGCAGGAAGAGCTGAAGGCGCTGATCGAGGGCGCGCGGCTGCTCAGGACCATTCCGCAGAGCGATCTCGAGCGCATCGTCGCCGAATTCGAGGCCGAGTTCACCGAGGGCGCCGGCCTGCTCGATTCCGCCGACAGGATGGACACCATTCTCAACGAGTCTCTCTCGCCCGAAGAGATGAGCGCCATCATGGGCGACAAGAAATTCGAGGTCGCGCCTGAAGGGCCGCCGCCGATCTGGCCCGATCTCGAAAAGCTCGAACCCTCGCGGCTGGGCGCCTTCCTGGCGGGCGAACACCCGCAGACGGCGGCCATGGTGCTGTCGAAACTGGCGCCGCAGGCGGCGGCGAGTGTGCTTTTGACACTGACGAAGCCGATGCGCGGCGAGATCATCAAGCGCATGGTGACGATGGCCAACGTTCCGGCCGCCGCCACCAGGATCGTCGAGAACCGGCTGCGCTCCAGCGTGCTGTCGGATACCTCCACCAAGGACACTTCGGCCGGGCAGGCGCGCGTCGCCAGCGTGCTCAACGAGCTGGAAAAGCCCCTGCTTGAGGAGGTCATGCAGGATCTCGAAGCCGCCGGCACGCCCGACCTCGACGGTGTCCGTGCCCGGCTGTTCGCTTTCGACGACCTGCCGCTGCTCACCCAGAAGGCGCGCGTGCTTTTGTTCGACGGGCTGTCGACCGAGCTTGTCACGCTGGCGCTGCGCGGCACGTCGGCGGCACTGGCCGAGGCGGTGCTGTCGGCGATCGGCGCGCGCTCGCGACGCATGATCGAGGCCGAACTCGGGCAAGGCTCGGAGGGTGTCCCGGCCGCCGACATCATGGCTGCGCGCAAGACGATCGTGACGACCACCATCCGCCTGTCGCGCGAAGGGGCCTTCGAACTTCCCTCGACGCAGAACGCCGCCTAAGGCATGTCCGACGCCACCGACAAGGACTCGAAAACCGAAGAGGCGACGGAAAAGAAGATCCGCGATACCATCGAACAGGGCAAGCTGCCCCATTCGAGGGAAACGGCGCTCCTCGCCTCGTTCGTCGCCATACTGGTGTTCACAGTTTTCTATGCCAAGGACGCCGTCGTCGACCTCAGCACGTTCCTGTCGATGTTCCTGGAGAAGCCCGAGGCTTGGCCGATGGACACCGAGACCGATGTCATCGCGCTTTACAAGCAGGTCTTGTTCGAAGTGGGTCGCGCCGTCGTGAGCCTGCTGGTGCTGCTGACGGTTGCCGGCATCGGCGCCTCCGTGCTGCAGAACATGCCGAAATTCGTCGGCGAGCGGATCAGGCCGCAGATGTCGCGCATATCGATCGCCAAGGGCTGGAACCGGATGTTCGGCGCCCAGGGGTGGGTCGAGTTTTTGAAATCGCTCGCAAAGGTCGGTTTCGCCATCACCGTGCTCACCTTCACGCTGTCGGAGGACCACCGCAAGCTGCTTGCCGGGATGATCACCAATCCCGTCGCTTTCGGCCTCGTCATCCGTGGCATCGCCGTCGACATACTGGTGGCGATCGTCTTCGTCATGGGACTGATCGCGGCGATCGACATCGTCTGGTCGCGCTTTCACTGGAAGCAGGACCTGCGCATGAGCAAGCAGGAGGTCAAGGACGAGTTCAAGCAGTCCGAAGGCGACCCGATCGTCAAGTCGCGCCTGCGCTCGTTGGCGCGCGACCGGGCGCGCAAGCGGATGATGACCGCGGTGCCGCGCGCGACGCTCGTTATCGCCAACCCGACCCATTTCTCGATCGCGCTGAAATATGTGCGCGACGAAGATTCGGCGCCGCTGGTCGTAGCGAAAGGGCAGGATCTGGTGGCGCTGAAAATCCGTGAAATCGCCAAGGAGCATAACATCCCGATCTTCGAGGACGTGGCGCTCGCCCGCTCCATGTACAAGCAAGTTTCGGTCGATAATGTGATCCCGTCACAATTCTACCAGGCCGTCGCCGAACTGGTGCGGATCGTCTACTCGAAAAAGGCTGAGCGCAGACAGATTTCATGAACCGGCAACCGCACGCAAAATCCCGCGAGATCATCGTCGCCAGCGCCATCGAACAGGTGGTGGTGGAGCTCAGGCTGATCGACGTCGCCGACTATATCGCCTTCATCCGGCTGGAGCATTTCGCCTGCCTGTCGGATCTGGTCGATTCAGCGGCGGAGCTGTTCTTCATGCCGGGTACGCTTAGGCTCGGTCATGGCGGCGAGGCGCATGTCGACTGGAGCGGCAGCCCGCGCATCGTGCTCGATCTGGAACTCAGGCCGCCAGGCGTGACCGTCTATTTCCAGCTGACGCTGAGCGAGACCGGCAGCACGGTCCTGGTCAATTACGTGTCGTTTGAAAAGCCGGGCGAAGACCCCGGGCACAACACGGCGCTGCTGGAGGCGGTGATCGAACAGGCCCGCATCCGCAAGGTCGAACCGCTGGCGTTCTAAAGCGCTTCCTTCAGCCGAGAGCGGCTACTCGATAAGCCCCAGCCGCAACGCCTTGGCGACCGCTTGGTTGCGGTTGACCGCATTGAGCTTTTGGGTCGACTGGGTGAGGTACTGGTTGGCGGTGTGCACCGACAGTTTCAGGAGCCGCGCGATCTCCTCGCTGGTGTTGCCGTTGGCGGTCAGCTTCAGGCATTCGAGCTCGCGCTTGGAGATCGAGCGCATTCTGCCGACGTCTCCCGGACGCATCCGCGCGACGGCGGCGAACAGCGAGAAGCAGCGAGCGTGAATTTCGTAGAGCGCATCCTGCGCCAGCGCGATCTCCGATCCCAGGAAGACGACAAGACCGCATTGACCGCGATCGGCATGGACGGGGAAGGCAATGCCGCTCGACCCGGGTGTCAGCGGCGCCATCTGTCCGGTCCAGGCGAGATTGCCGAACATGTCGGCCATGGCCGCCACGCCATCATCCGTCCACCAGCGCGGCTCGGTCGAAATCCGGCTATGGCGAACGATGTCCTCGCCATTGGCGCCTGAAATGAACTTGGTGGCCACCGCGACGCCTGGATAATCTGAATCAAAGCACGGGACCAGCCGCGCGCGCTCCGGCGACGGGCTGACGAAGTACAGGCCGAAGGCCGAGGCATTGATGTCGACTGAGATCCAGCGGCAGCGGCGCACCGCATCGGGAATGGTGACGGCGTGATGTGTGTCGGATCCCAGCGAGAAGGCACCGAACGGGCTGCGCTGCTCGTTGAAAAGGGCCTCCGCGGCCTCCTTGATGTCGGCGTGTTTCAAATGATGCCACTCCTGATCGCCGTGGCGATGGCCATCGCACGGTTCGAGGCCGCGAATTTCTGGATGGCGTGGGTGATGTAGCTGTTGACGGTGTTGGAGGAGACGCCAAGGATCACCGCCACCTCGTCGGTGGTCTTGCCTTCCGAGACCCAGAACAAGCATTCGCGCTCGCGGTCCGACAGCGGATCCTGCATCGCCGCGGCGGCGATCAACTGCGGGATGTGCGAAAGCGCGTAGCAGCATTTCAGCTGCGCCTTCATCAGCGCCGGCTGGTCGATCCGGCCGGCGGCGGCCGCCGAGAACAACGCGAACAGGCGCTGACGGCCGACATTCAGCCGCAGTGAATAGACCTCGGCATGGCCGAGCACGTCGAGGAGCCGAGCCTCTTCGCCCGAGACCAGCCCGCCGGCATCCGGCGCCTGGGCCGCCACCAGCGGCGTCGGACGGATACCGGGTGCGGCGGTGAGCGGGCCTTGTGCAAGGCCGGCGATCAGCCGCTTGCCGATCAACTCGATGGCGTCGAAGATCCAGTTCGAAGACACGATACGTGCATCGTTGCGGTCCTGGTCATGGACGATGGCGACCAGCATGTAGCTGTCGGCGCCGATCTCGGCGGTCAGCTCCATGAAGAAGGAGGTGAGATCACCGCGCGACGTCAGGCGCGAGCCCAATGTGTCGGATTGAAGAGGCGCGGCGGGACTGCTCATCTGCTGCTTTTTGGTCGGAATCAATTCTGATGCCCGGCTGCTGGAGTGCCAGCCGCCGAACCCGAAAACGCGTTACTTTTACGAGACACACACGAGGCGCGGGGCCGCGCCCAACCAGACGGAATCCATTCAGGGAACGCGAGACATCCGCGTCTGGCGCCGGAAAAATTCCGGAACGTGAGACTTTGGGTGGTCGCCGCGCCCCCCGAGGACCGGCTGATTCGGGTCTAATCTACCCGCAGATGAATCCGACATCAAACGCGATTTGACAAAATCGAATCCGGTGGACTCGGCTTGCGACTCAGCGGCCAATTTCTTTGCATTTCCTGGGCACGGAAATCGAGCCGCGCAGGCCGGCCATGATTTTTGCGATGGCTTACGCGGCGCCTCAGGATACAAAAAAGGGCGGCTGCCGCCACCCTTCCTTTGTCCGTCCTCCCCGCAGGCGCTGCGCTTTCTGGACGACCGCTCTACCGATCCTCGAACCCGGTCAGCACGCCGACGGCATTGATACCGATCTCCTCGACGGCATAGCCGCCTTCCTGGACGAACAGCGTCGGCAGGCCGAGCTTGGCGATGCGCTGGCCGATCTTCGGATAATCCAGGCTTTTCAGCTTGAACTGGCTGATCGGGTCCTTTTCGAAAGTGTCGACGCCGAGCGAGACGACGACGATGTCGGGAGCGTAGGCGGCGAGCCTGGCGCAGGCATCCTCCAGCGACACGTTCCAGGCATCCCAGCCGGTGCCGAAGGGCATGGGGTAGTTGATGTTGAAGCCTTCGCCGGCCCCCGCGCCACGCTCATCGGCATGGCCGAGGAAGAACGGGTACTCGACCATGGGATCACCGTGCAGGTTGAGAACCTGTACGTCGGCGCGGTCATAGAAGATCTCCTGCGTGCCGTTGCCGTGGTGATAGTCGACATCGAGGATCGAGACACGCTTGGCGCCCTGGTCGCGGAACCATTGCGCGGCGACGGCCGCGTTGTTGATGTAGCAATAGCCGCCCATGAAGCCGGCCCCGGCATGGTGGCCGGGCGGACGGCAGAGCGCGAAGGCCGACCTCTCGCCGTCCTTGACCAGGCCGGCGGCGGTCAGGGCGACGTCAAAGGACGATTTGATCGCGGCCCAGGTGCCCTCGACGAAGGTGGCGCCGCCGTCGAAGGAATAGTAGCCGAGCAGGGCGTCGATGCGCTTGGGCGGCACGTCGCCGCGCAGTCCGCGCGTCGGCCAGGTGAAGGGCATCGCCGTGCCCGCATGGCCCTCGGCGATCCATTGCGGCCAGACGGTCGGCAGGAAGTCGATGTAGTCGGCCCGGTGGACGCGCTTGGCGGCGGCGAGGTCGTGCTCGACCGGGGCAATGATCGGTCCGAGCTTCTCGCTTTCGACCCGCGCCTTGATGAACTCCGCCCGCGAGGGCTTTTCGAAGCCGGGCACGATGGCTGAGGTGATCAGTTCCATCTGCCCGGCATGACCGGCGTGAAGCGGCGAATAGACAGTCTTCATGAAATTCCTCTCGAAGTGCGAAGCTACGGCAATTCCAGGAAAAGTGTGAAACGGTTTTCCGTCTGGAATTGCATTTGAAACCGGTCAGTCAAGGTTGAGGTAGGGGCTCACCAAGGCGAGCCACATGGTTTCCACATCGTCCTCGATGAGGTCGAATGTCCTGCGGTCCTTCTTCAGCCCAACGAGCCGGCAGACGTGCCCGACCTCCATCATCAGCACGCCGAGCCGGCTGGCGATCTTGCCTTCGAGTGCGGGGTTCACATGCTGCAGCCATGCAGCATAGAGGGCGATGATCTGGTCGTCATATTCGTTCTGGATCGGCCGCAGGTCGGCATTGCCTGAAATGGCCTCGATCACCGGCATCAGGGTGGCGTTTTCGAGGTAGAGCTTGGACGTGTCGATGAACAGCTTGCGCACTTCCCGCCGAAATTCTTCGCGGTTGGTGGGCGGGGCGACCTTGATGCGCCTCGCGATCACCTCGGGAAAGGATGACAGCCAGCGCCGGGCGAGATCCAGAAGAATGGCTTCCTTGTTGGGAAAGTACTGGTAGACCGAACCGACCGACAGGCCCGCGCGCTGCGCGATGGCGAGCGTCGTCGGTGTCCTGGTTCCTTGCTCACGCGTCAGGATCAGCGCCGCGTCGAGGATCCTGTCGACCACCTTGCTGGACCGTTGTTGCCGCGGCTGCTTGCGCGGCTCGAGCGCTATCCTGGTTTTGCGGTCGAGACTGCGCTTCACTGCTTGATGCCCTCGTTCCCCGCCTGGTCCCAACACAAGCGGGGCGTGCTGTCCACAATACATTCTAAATCCGGCATGTTGACAAACGCGAATAATCAGTCGCATTCTTTATCCACGCTGTCTCTTGGGATAACAAGGGAAATTTCGAAGACAGCGTACTGGCATCATTGTCCGATAGCGCCGCTCCGTGGTGTGGCGGGTCGTTGGACGCGGAGTTTTGCCCGTCTCATTCAGTCGTCAAAAGCGCGGAGTTGCGATGTCGGTCACGGATGCGGGTGATGGTGCGGATCTGATTGTCATCAACGGTCGTGTGCTGACCATGGACGGTGACAATCCCGCCGCCGAGGCCGTTGCCGTCAAGGACGGCGCCATCATCGCCATTGGCAGCCGTGCTGCAATCGAAGAGTTCAGGGGAACGGGTACAAAGGTCATCGACGCCGAGGGCGGTTCGGTGATCCCGGGTTTCATCGAGGCCCATATGCATCTGTTCGGCGGCGCGGCTGAACTCGACAATCTGCACCTGGCTGGCGTGCATGGCTTCGATGCCTTGCGCGATGCTATCCAGCTCTTTGCCGCGACGCGGCCCAATGCCAAGCTTCTGATCGGCGCCGGCGTCGACTATGCGGTCCTTCCCGAGCCGGTTACGCGGCATCATCTCGACCGCATCATTCCCGACCGCCCCTTCGCCATGTCGGCTTCCGACCATCACACGATGTGGGCGAACACCAAGGCGCTGGAGCAGGCAGGGCTTCTGCATGGCCGCCAATTGGGGCCGGGCAACGAAATCGTCATGGGCGCCGACGGACTGGCCTCGGGCGAATTGCGCGAAGGTGAGGCATTTGGTCCGATTCTGGAATTCTTTGGCCAGAACCGCACGCGGCTTGGCCTGACTGGCACGGAGCCGGAGCCTTATCCTTCGGCCGAGGAATTGGCTGCCGACCGCGATCTGATGCATCGCGGTCTCGAATGGTGCGCCAGGCATGGCATCACGTCGATCCAGAACATGGATGGCAACCTCTACCAGCTTGAATTGCTTGCCGGCCTGGAGGCGGAAGGGCGGCTTATATGCCGTACAAAAATCCCGTTCCATTTCAAGAACTTCATGACACTGGGCATGCTTGAAAAAGCGTCGGGTATGGCCGCGACCTATAACTCCGAATGGCTCTCCTCGGGCATGGTCAAGGTGTTTTACGACGGTGTGCTCGATTCTTGGACTGCCGTGATGGTCGACGACTACGCCGACCGTCCCGGCTGGCGCGGCGAGCCATTGTTCACGCCCGAGCACTTCGCCGAGGTGGCAGTGGAGGCCGACCGCAGAGGCCTGCAGATCGCCGTTCATTCGATCGGTGACGGCGCAGTCCGCGCGGTGCTGGACGGCTATCAGGCGGCGCGGGAGAACAACGGCAAGCGGGACAGCCGTCACCGCGTCGAGCATATCGAAGTCATCACCCCGACGGATGTACCGCGGTTCGCCGAACTTGGCGTCATCGCTTCGATGCAACCGCCGCATCCGCCCGGCGCCATGAACTTTCCGCTGGAGCCGACGATTTCGCGCATCGGTCGCGAAAGGTGGCCGCTGAGCTATGCCTGGCGCACGCTGAAGGATGCTGGCGCCCGCGTCGTGTTCGCTTCCGACTGGCCGGTCTCGCCGGTTGATCCGATCCTGGGCATCCAAGCGGCGGTGATGCGAAAGCCTTGGGCAGAGGGCTTGGCGGACCAGAGTTTCTCGCTGCATGAAGCGCTTGCCGGCTATACGGTCGAGGGCGCCTACAGCGAATTCATGGAACACCGCAAAGGCGTGCTGAAGCCGGGTTATCTGGCGGATCTGGTCGTTTTGTCGGCCGATATCGAGAGGACTGCGCCGGAAGCGTTGCATACGGTGCGGCCGGTGACGACCATCTGTGGCGGCAAAATCACCTACCAAGCCTGACTGTGGCATGGGGCTTGCTACCCCAAGAGTACACTGAACTGTGAGTCAATGCCGGGCTTGCCAACATACCGGGCGTGTGGTCACATCCAACAGGGGAACAGCTCCGCCAGCAAGAGCGGGGTCAACAGTGAGGCGTAATCGTGCCGGACAAACCGGATCGGAATGCGATTGAAGTAGTAAACGTCAGCAAAATTTTCGGATCGGGTGAGGGGCAGGTCGCTGCCCTCGACAAGGTCTCGGTTTCCATTCGCGAGAACGAGTTTTTCACGCTGCTTGGGCCGTCCGGCTGCGGCAAGACCACTCTTTTGCGGCTGATCGCCGGATTCGATTTTCCAACAGCCGGCGAAATCCTGCTCTACGGCCAGGACATCGCGCCCTTGCCGCCGTTCAAGCGCCCGGTCAACACCGTCTTCCAGTCCTACGCGCTGTTCCCGCACATGACGGTGGCCGAGAACATCGGCTTCGGCCTGGAAATGCTGGGCAAGCCAAAGGATCAGATCAAGGCGCGCGTCGCCCAGATGCTGAAGCTGGTCAAGATGGAAGCGCTGAGCAATCGCCGCACCAGCCAGATCTCCGGCGGCCAGCAGCAGCGCGTAGCGCTCGCGCGGGCGCTCGCACCGCAGCCGAAGGTGCTGTTGCTCGACGAACCCTTGTCGGCGCTCGACTACAAGCTGCGCAAGGAGATGCAGATCGAACTGAAGCGGCTGCAGCACGAGACCGGCATCACCTTCATCTTCGTCACCCATGACCAGGAAGAAGCGCTGACCATGTCGGACCGTATCGCCGTGATGTCGTCGGGCAAGATCCTGCAGGTGGGTTCGCCCTGGGACATCTACGACAAGCCGGCCGAACGTTTCGTTGCCGACTTCATCGGCGAGACCAATTTCTTGACCGCCTCCATCTCTGGCGTCAGCGATGGAAAGGCCCGCGCGACGCTCAAATCCGGGGCGATGATAAATGCCACGGTGGCGGAAGGCTTCCAGCCCAAGGACAACGCCACCGTGGTGGTGCGGCCCGAACATGCCAAGCTGACAACGACCAAGGGTGATCTTTCCGGAACGGTCGAAAACATCGTCTATTTCGGCACTGATACGCACATTCAGGTCCGCCTCGACAGTGGCGAGGCCTTCACGGTCCGCCAGCAGAACACCCGTAGCGCAGGCTGCGGTTTCGAGCAGGGCGACAAGGTCGGCATTGCCATTGGCAACGACGCCGCACAGGTGTTGAGGGACTGATGGCAGCCGCACTCTCAAAAGCCGCCTTGTTCGAAGCAGGTGCCGCCAAGGCCTCGGCACGGCGCAACCGATTGCTCTCCGTGCCGGCGCTGATCATCATCGGCATTTTCGGCGTGCTGCCGCTCATCATCATATGCGTTTATTCGTTTCTCCAGGCAGCGCCCTATGGCGGCGTGCAATGGCAGTTCTCGACCGACGCCTATCTGAACTTCCTGTTCCAGCGCGATATTTTCGATGACACGCTGCAGTTCACGCCGGACTTCCTGATCATCTACCTGCGCTCGTTCCTGTTCGCCGTGGTGACGACGGTCATCTGCCTGCTGCTTGGCTTTCCAACCGCCTACTTCATGGCGACACGGCCGCCGGCGCAGCGCAACTGGTGGGTGCTTTTGATCACTATTCCGTTCTGGTCGAACCTTTTGGTGCGTACGCTGGCGATCATGTTCATCATCCGCGACGAAGGACTGGTCAACAATGCGCTGATGGCGTTGGGTGTGATCGATAAGCCGATCACGATGCTCTATACTAATTTCGCTATCCAACTCGGCCTGCTCTATTCCTTTCTGCCGTTCATGATCCTGCCGCTTTATTCAAGCCTGGAAAAAATGGATTTCCGGCTGGTTGAGGCCGGCTATGACCTTTACGCCACCCGTCGCAAAGTGTTGTGGCGCGTGATCATCCCGCTGTCGTTGCCCGGCATCATCGCCGGCTGCCTGCTCGTCTTCATCCCGGCACTCGGCGCCTACGTCACGCCGCTGATCCTTGGTGGCGGCATCCATCTGATGATAGGGGATCTCATCGCCCAGCAATTCGGCTCGGGACGCAACTGGCCGCTCGGCTGCGCGCAAGCGCTGATCCTGATGGCCGCGGTGCTCGTGGCGCTGTACTTCTACGTTCGCAACACGTCGGGGAAGGTGCAGCATGGCTGATCCCCGCAACGTAGATATCAAGGATCAGCCGGGGTTCCGCACGATCGCCATCATATGCGTTGGCGTGCTTTACGTGCCGATCCTGATCCTGATGATCTTTTCGTTCAACACGGGTTCGCTTGTCACCCATTGGGAGGGCGTCGGCCTGACTTGGTACGGCACCGCACTGCTCAATGAGGAATTTCACAACGCCGCCGAGAACACGCTGATCATCTCGGTGAGCGCGACGATCGTTTCGACGATCTGCGCCACGCTGGCGGCGATCGGCATGACCCGGGTGAAGCCGTGGCGTGGCCTTCCGGCCGCCTTCATGGTCATAAACCTGCCGCTGATGGTTCCCGAGATCATAACCGCGGTGGCGACATTGTCCTTCTTCGCCCTGATCGCCGGGGCCTTCGGCCTGAATTTCGGCATCGGCAATCTGATCCTCGCCCATACCGTGTTCTGCATCCCCTTCGCCTACATGCCGATCCGGGCACGTCTCGAGGACATGGACCTGACGCTCGAATCCGCCGCGGCCGATCTCTACGCCACGCCCTGGCATGCGTTCCGGCGCATAACACTTCCCTTGCTTGTTCCCGGTATAATGTCGGGTGCGGCGCTCGCCTTTATCGTCTCCTTCGACGATTTCACCATCACGCAGCTCGTCGCCGGCCCCGGCCAGACGACCTTACCTCTCTACATCTGGAACCAGATCAGGCGGCCGATGACGCCGGAGATCAATGCCATCTCCACCATCCTGCTGTTGGTCTCGATCCTCTTCGTCTCGGTATCATTCCTGATCGCGCGCAGACGCGCCAAGTGACCAAAAGCTCCACGACAAACAATGGGAAGGCAAGGAGAACAAAAATGTCTAGAAAGTTGATGGCGGCCGTTTCGACGGCCGTGCTTATGTGGGCAGTGCCGGCACTCGCCGATGGCGAGCTGCACATCTACAATTGGGGTGACTATACCAATCCCAAGCTGGTCGAAAAGTTCGAGAAACAGTACAACGTCAAGGTTACGCTGGACGATTATGATTCCAACGAAACCATGCTGTCGAAGGTGCGCGCCGGCAATTCCGGTTACGACATCGTCGTGCCGTCCGACTACACGGTGAAGATTATGGTCGACGAAGGGCTGCTCGAAAAGACAGAGCCCAACGCGATGCCGAACGGCAAGAACATCGATCCGCGTTTCGTCGACGTCTATTGGGACAGCGGCCGTCACTACACCGCGCCGTGGCAGTTTGGCACCACGGCATTCGCGGTCAACACAGACAAGTTCAAGGGCAATATCGACACGCTGGCCATCCTCTTCGACCCGCCGGCGGAGCTGAAGGGCCAGATCAATATGCTCGACGATGTCAACACTGTCATGCATGCGGCCGAGCGTTATGCCGGCGTGCCGCGCTGCGGTGCCGACAAGGCCAATCTGAAGAAGGTCAACGACATCCTGATGGCCGCCAAGCCGTCATGGAAGACCTTCAGCTACGACACCATCACCAAGATCACCTCCGGCGACGTGATCGTGACGGAGCAGTGGAATGGCGCGACCTATCGCTCGCGGCAGAAAATCCCGGCCATCAAATACGCCTACCCCAAGGAGGGCATCGAGGGCTGGATGGACAATGTCGCGGTGCTGAAGGGCGCCAAGAACCTCGACAATGCCAAGCTGTTCCAGGACTTTATCATGGCTCCGGAAAACGCTGCGCTGATCTCGGAATTCGCCGGTTACGACAACGGCATTGCGGGCAGCCACAAGTTCCTGCAGCCGGATTTCGCCAATTCGCCGGAACTCAATCCGCCGGCAGGCGCGCCGGTAGCGGAATTCGTTCCGCCCTGTCCGCCAGATGTGGTGGAGATTTACAACAAGATCTGGACCAATTTGCGCAAATAGGTTCGGTCTAAAGTCCAGCGGGAGGGAGGCTTCGGCCTCCCTTCTTTGCGCTTACGGGGAGGGTTCCATGACATCTTACCGCAACAGCGATCCGCGGCCGCCTATCATGCAAGGCTCGCCGCCCGCCATGCTGCCGCCGAGGCTCGACTGGGACAGGCCGCCCTGGAACCGCTGGGCTTTCCAGCACATACGGGAAATTCTGCCGACCGTGGAAGTCTGGCGCGGCGCTGGCCATCGCCACCGTCTCGAACGCGCCGAGGTCGATCTCGACGGGCTAGCGGTCGAGGACAGCGAGGGCAGGCCTTCGACACTCGCCGGTCTGCTCGACGAGACCTATACGGACGGCTTCCTGGTGCTCAAGGACGGCAGGATAGCCTATGAGCGCTATTTCAACGGCATGGACGAGCGCACGCTGCACCTGTCGCAGTCGATGGCCAAGTCGGTCACCGGCTCGGTGTTCGGCATATTGGCCGGGCGCGGCCTGATCGATCCGGCGAAGCCAGTGACGGACTACCTGCCGGAACTGAGCGCGACCGGGTGGGCCGGCGCCAGCGTCCAGCATGTGCTTGATATGACCACCGGCGTGCGCTTCTCGGAGGAATACACCGACCGCTATTCCGACATCGGCCAAGTCGATGTCGCCACCGGCTGGAAGCCGGTGCCACCGGGCAGCGATCCGGATTTCCGCTGGCCATCGCACATGTTCGAGCTGATCCTGGGCTTGAAGGACACGGTTCGCCCGCATGGAGCCGCGTTCGAATATCGCTCGATCGAAACGGACGTGCTCGCCTTCATCATGGAGCGGGTGACCGGCAAGCGGCTGGCGCAAGTGGTTTCGGAAGAACTTTGGCAAAAGCTCGGGGCTGACGAAAGCGCCTGCTTCACCGTCGACAGCGCCGGCTATGCGCTGGCCGATGGCGGCTTCAACGCGACGCTGCGCGACTACGCCCGCTTTGGCCAGCTGATCCTTGACAATGGCGGCGGCATCGTGCCGGCGGACTGGATCGAGGCGACGCGTACCGGCAGGCATGGTCCGGATTTCTCGGCCAGCCTGCCCGAGGGCAGCTATCGCAACCAGTTCTGGATCGAGAATCCCAGCTCGCGGGCACTGATGTGCCGTGGCGTGTTCGGACAGTTGATCCATATCGACTGGAACACAGGAATAGTCGTGGTGAAGCTGTCGACCTGGCCGGATTTCAGCAACATGGCCTATTCCAGGGCAACGCTGAAGGCCGTGCACGCCATCGCCGCGGCGCTTGCCTGAGTTTTAACGACAATGGACTGGAAGGAAATGCCATGACCGGCAAGACCGCGTTCGAGACTCGATACGGATTCCGCCGTAACGAGGTGCTGCTCGGCAACTGGCGTGTGAGCCCGTTCAATCGGTGGTCGTTCCAGAATCTCGGCGAACTGGTGCCGACCGCCCGGGTGGCGGCAGCGCCCGGCGCCGCAGAAGCCCCTCGGCGAGACATGGACGGCTTGCTCGGGGAAAAGGTCACGGTCGCGACTGCACCGGAGACGGTGGCTGAATTCCTCCTACGCTCCAGCACCGACGCCCTTACGGTGATGAAGGGCGGCAAGATCATTGGCGACTGGTTCGCGCCGCATATGGAGTTTGGCGCGCGCCACATCATCTTCTCGATCAGCAAATCGGTGACCGCGATCATCGCCGGCATACTGGAAGGCGAGGGGGCGTTCGATCCGGAAGCGCCGGTGACGGACTATATCCCGGAAGCAGCCGGCTCGGCCTATGGCGATGCAAGCGTTCGGCATGTGCTCGACATGAGCGTCAGCCTCGATTTCGAGGAGGCCTATCTCGATCCGGAAAGCGCCTTCGCCCGCTATCGCCGAGCGACGCTGTGGAATCCGGGCGGCGGCACCGAAAGCCTGCGTGAATTCATCCTGACCCTGCAGCGGCTTGCCGAGCCGCATGGCCAGACCTTCCGCTACCGCTCGCCCAATTCCGACCTGCTCGGCCTGCTGCTCGAGCGCGCC
Source organism: Mesorhizobium sp. B2-3-15 (assembly GCF_006442875.1). Classification (NCBI taxonomy): domain Bacteria; kingdom Pseudomonadati; phylum Pseudomonadota; class Alphaproteobacteria; order Hyphomicrobiales; family Phyllobacteriaceae; genus Mesorhizobium; species Mesorhizobium sp. B2-3-15. Next base: position 330,563 of record NZ_VFVO01000006.1, read on the forward strand.
TCGGGCCAGCGCTTCACCGACCTCATGCGCGAGAAACTATGGCTGCCGCTTGGCGCCCTCAGCGAGGCCTCTGTCGGCGTCGACATGGAAGGCACGGCACGCACCGCCGGCGGCATTTCGGTGACGCCGCGTGACCTGGCGCGCCTCGGCGAGATGATGCGGCAGGGCGGCACCGCCAATGGCCACCGCATTGTGCCCGAGGCCTGGGTGCGCGACACCACCAGCACCGGCGGCAGCTCGGAAGCTTGGCGGCGCGGTGCCATGCTGCCGCTGTTCCCGAAAGGCCGCTACCGCAACAAATGGTACCAGACCGGCTTCGAAAATGGCGCGTATTGCGGCATCGGCATCCATGGCCAGTGGCTTTATGTCGATCCCAGCACCGAAGTGGTGATCGCCAAGATGTCGTCGCAGCCGGAGCCGGTCGACGATCCGCTGGATATCGAGATCGTTGCGTTTTTCGAGGCGCTGAGCCGGATGGTCTAAGTGGGCAGTCGCGTGCGATTGGTGATGTCGGCGCTGCCCCTCATCCGCCTGCCGGCACCTTCTCCCCGTATAGTGACGGGGAGAAGGGATCTGGTCGCTACGCCGGCGCCCCTTTGCACCGTTGGCGATTGGCGAAATCGGCGATGACAGCGCCCTCTCCCCGTCACTATACGGGGAGAGGATGCCGGCAGGCAGGTGAGGGGCGGCGCAGACATCTCAGTATCAGCAAATTCCTGCAGTACCCAGATCCGGTGAACGCATCGCGTTTTCCTGTGGACCTCCGCCGCCGTTGAAAACGTCGCGGTTGGCGGACCTGATGTCTGCGCTTATGGTCGCCGCTCTTTTCGACGAGAGTGGGAAGACATGGCATCCGACATCAAGCGCATCGCAGCCATCATCGCGGCCGAAATCAAGGCGCGGCCGGAACAGGCGGCCGCGGCGATCGGACTGCTCGATGAGGGGGCGACGGTGCCGTTCGTGGCACGCTACCGCAAGGAAGTGACCGGCGGGCTGGATGACACGCAATTGCGCGACCTTGCCGAGCGTCTTGTCTATCTGCGCGAGCTCGACGCGCGCCGCGACACCATCCTGGGCTCGATCCGCGAACAGGGCAAGCTGACGCAAGAGCTTGAAACCAAGATCGCGGGCGCCGCGACCAAGGCGGAGCTAGAGGACATATACCTGCCCTACAAGCCGAAGCGCCGCACCAAGGCCGAGATCGCCCGCGAGCGTGGATTGGGGCCGCTGGCCGAAGCCATTCTCGCCGACCGTTCGCTGGTGCCCGCGGACGTCGCGCTCGCCTATATCACCGCAGAGGTGGCCGACGCCAAGGCGGTGCTGGAGGGCGCGCGCGATATCCTGTCGGAGCAATTCGCCGAAAACGCCGACCTGGTCGGCAAGCTGCGCAGCTACATGAAGGAGCGCGCCTTCCTGCGCGCCAGGGTGGTCGACGGCAAACAGGAAGCCGGCGCGAAATTCTCGGACTATTTCGACCATGTTGAACGTTGGGCGACCGTGCCAAGCCACCGCGCGCTCGCCATGCTGCGCGGCCGCAACGAGGAGGTGCTGTCGCTCGACATCGATGTGGATGCCGATGACAGCTCGCCGGTGAAGCCGGTCGAGCGGATGATCGCCAACGCCTACGCCATCGGTGCCAGCCTGCCAGGCGACCGCTGGCTGATGGAGGTCGCCGGCTGGACCTGGCGCATCAAACTGTCGCTGCACCTGACGCTCGACCTGATGCGCGACCTGCGCGAGCGGGCCGAGGAAGAAGCGATCCATGTCTTTGCCCGTAACCTCAAGGATCTGCTGCTGGCGGCTCCCGCCGGCTCGCGGCCGACGATGGGGCTCGATCCGGGCATCCGCACCGGCGTCAAGGTGGCGGTGGTCGATGGCACCGGCAAGCTGCTGGCGACGACGACGGTCTATCCGTTTCCGCCGAGGAACGATGTGCGTGGCACGCAGGCCGAACTTGCGGCACTTATCCGCCAGCACAAGGTCGAGCTGATCTCGATCGGCAACGGCACCGGCAGCCGCGAGACCGAGAAGCTGGTCGCCGACATGCTGTCCGACATGCCTTCGGACAGCGGCCCGAAGCCGCTCAAGGTGATCGTCAGCGAGGCGGGAGCGTCGGTCTATTCGGCCTCGGCGACGGCTGCCGCCGAGTTCCCCGGCCTCGACGTGTCGCTGCGCGGCGCGGTGTCGATCGCGCGACGGCTGCAGGATCCGCTGGCCGAACTGGTCAAGATCGAGCCGAAATCCATCGGCGTCGGCCAGTATCAGCATGATGTCGACCAGTACCGGCTCGGCCGCTCGCTGGAAGCGGTGGTGGAGGACGCCGTCAACGCGGTCGGCGTCGACCTCAACACCGCCTCGGCGCCGTTGCTGGCGCGGGTTTCAGGCCTCGGCGCGTCGCTCGCCGATGCAATCGTTGCCCATCGCGATGCGACCGGCCCGTTCGCCAGCCGCAAGGACCTGCTGAAGGTGGCACGGCTTGGACCGCGCGCGTTCGAGCAGTCCGCCGGCTTCCTGCGCATCGCCAATGGCAGCGAGCCGCTCGACGCCTCGTCGGTGCATCCGGAGGCCTATGGCGTGGCCAAGAAGATCGTCGCCGCCTGCGGCCGCGACGTGCGTTCGCTTTTGGGCGACAGTGCCGCGCTCAAGGCGCTCGACCCGCGCGTCTTCGTCGACGAGCGTTTCGGCTTGCCGACGGTGCGCGACATTCTGGCGGAGCTGGAGAAGCCCGGCCGCGATCCGCGTCCCGGCTTCAAGACGGCGACCTTCGCCGACGGCATCGACGAGATCAAGGATCTGAAGCCCGGCATGCTGCTGGAAGGGACCGTCACCAATGTCGCCGCTTTCGGTGCCTTCGTCGATATAGGCGTGCATCAGGACGGGCTGGTGCATGTCTCGCAGCTCGCCGACCGTTTCATCAAGGACGCGCATGAGGTGGTCAAGGCCGGCGACGTGGTCAAGGTGCGCGTCGTCGAAGTCGACATCAAGCGCAAGCGCATCGCGCTCTCCATGCGTAAGGATGCCGGCGAGGGTGGTGCCTCGAGGAGCGGGCCGCGCGACAATGGCGGCGGCAGGCCGGCGCCACGCGGGCCTACGCCGCAACGCCAGCCGGAGCGGCCGGCACAGCAAGGTGCGTTCGGCGCCGCGCTGGCGGACGCGCTGAAGCGAAAGTAGCTACCACGCCAGAACAGCCGGCTCCTTCTCAAGCTGGCCGAGCAGCCAGTCCCGGAAACTGGCAACCGGCGGATAGCCGCGCTTGTCGTGGGGGACGACGAGGTAATAGGCATTGCGGCTTTGCATCGGCTGGCCTGGCGCGGGCACAAGCTGGCCGCGCTGCAGTTCGCCCTCGATGAGAATCTGCGGCAAGAGCGCCACGCCGAGGCCCGCCATGCAAGCCTGGGCGGCGGTGGCGAACTGCTCGAACTGCATGCCAGGCCCAGTCGGCGCGCTCAGGCCCTGATGCTCGAACCATTCGCTCCAGGCGCCGGGGCGCGTCGTCATGTGCAGCAGCGGCAAACGGCCAATGTCGGCCGGCGTGGCGATGGCGCGGCCGGCGAGGAAGTCGGGCGACACCACCGGCGCCACCGTCTCGCGCACCAGAAGCGTCGAGTCGGCGTCCGGCCAGTCCGGGAGGCCATAGTGGATGGCGGCATCCAACCGTTCGCGTGCGAAGTCGAAGCGCCCGACGCGGGTGACGAAGTTGATGGTGATGTCGGGATTGTTCTCGACGAAATCGGGGATCATCGGCATCAGCCAACGCGTACCGAAAGTCGGCAGAATGGCAAGATTCAAGATCCCACTATGCCGATTGCTCATCAATCCAAGGGCTGCGTCACGCAACTGGCCAAGCGCCGAGCGTACCGCTTCGGCGTAGATTTCACCTGCCGTGGAGAGCCTTACATTGCGGCTGTCGCGTTCAAACAGCTGCCGGCCGAACTGATCTTCCAGAAGCCTGACCTGGCGGCTGACCGCGCCTTGGGTCAGGTCCAATTCCTGGGCGGCGGCGGTGAAGGAGCCAAGCCGCGCCACGGCCTCGAAGGCGGCAAGGGCGCTGATATTGGGCAAAAGGCGGCGCTGGACACTCATGATCCATTCCTAACGCTCATTGATCCGCGAAGCAATTTCGTTTGATTTTTTCAGGCCACGAGCCGATAAGCCGGGCTTCACCTGTTTCAAGGATCGAGAAGCCATGGCCGACAAGAATGCATTCGTGTGGGAAGACCCGTTCCTGATCGAGGACCAGCTTTCGGAAGACGAGCGCATGGTGCGCGATGGCGCTGCCGCCTTTGCCGCCGACAAGCTCGCGCCGCGTATCGAGGAAGCCTATCTCAACGAGACCTTCGACACGGCGATCTTCCGCGAGATGGGCGAGGCCGGCCTGCTCGGCATCAACATTCCGGAAGAGTTCGGTGGCCTCGCCGCCAGCTATGTCACCTACGGTCTGGTGGCGCGGGAAGTCGAACGCGTCGATTCCGGCTATCGCTCGATGATGTCGGTGCAGTCGTCGCTGGTGATGTACCCGATCCATGCCTATGGCTCGGACGAACAGCGCAGGAAATATCTGCCCAAGCTCGCTAGCGGCGAATGGATCGGCTGCTTTGGTCTGACCGAGCCGGATGCCGGTTCCGATCCTGGCGGCATGAAGACCCGCGCCGAAAAGACCGCCAGCGGCTACACGCTCTCCGGCTCCAAGATGTGGATTTCCAACGCGCCGGTCGCCGACGTGTTCGTCGTATGGGCCAAGTTGAAGGGCGAGAACGGCAAGGACGAGATCCGCGGTTTCGTGCTGGAGAAAGGCATGAAAGGGCTATCGGCGCCGAAGATCGGCGGCAAGCTGTCGCTGCGCGCTTCGATCACCGGCGAAGTGGTGATGGAAGGCGTCGAGGTCGGCGAGGACGCGCTGCTACCCAACGCCAAGGGCCTCGGTGGACCCTTCGGCTGCCTCAACCGGGCCCGCTACGGCATCTCCTGGGGTTCCATGGGAGCGGCGGAAGATTGCTGGCATCGCGCTCGCCAATATGGGCTTGACCGCAAGCAGTTCGGCAAGCCGCTGGCCGGCACCCAGCTCTACCAGAAGAAGCTCGCCGACATGCAGACCGAGATCGCTCTGGGGTTACAGGCCTCCTTGCGCGTCGGGCGCCTGCTCGATGAAGGCAAGATGGCGCCGGAAATGATCTCGATCGTCAAGCGCAACAATTGCGGCAAGGCGCTCGACATCGCCCGCCAGGCCCGCGACATGCATGGCGGCAACGGGATCCAGATCGGCTATCACGTCATGCGCCACGCGCAGAACCTGGAAACCGTCAACACCTACGAAGGCACCCATGACGTGCACGCGCTGATCCTGGGACGGGCGCAAACGGGGATACAGGCGTTCTTTTGATCCTCGGCTTCGTCATCCTAGGGCGGAGCAGTCGCGAAGCGACGTCGCGGAGACCCTAGGATCCATGCCGCGACACGGAAGCGCTGCTGCGCTGAAGGATGTGTGCACGGCCGAATCGCAACAGAATGACCTCATTCTGCGCCGCTGGTATTCTTCGATCAATGTAACGGCATGGATCCTAGGGTCTGCGCCGCGTCGCTTCGCTCCTTGCTTCGCCCTAGGATGACGACGGGAGAGGCGCTTCCACCAATCATCAGTGCTGGAGACGGTAGCGAGCAACCAGTCGAACCAGATGATATTGTCCGTTCGATAGCCGTTTAATTTAGGTGCACCGCAACATCCGCTTGGAGAATGGCGGCCAGATGTGTCAGGGTTCGGCTGATGAAACGCCGATCTCCGGGGCCCCATGGCAATTCTGGCAGCCGTCTACCACCTGACCCACTATAAATACGACCGGCCGGTGGTTCTCGGGCCCCAAATCATCAGGCTGCAGCCGGCACCGCATTCCCGCACCAAGGTGTTGAGCCATTCGCTCAAGGTCGAGCCGGCGAACCACTTCGTCAATCTGCAGCAGGATCCTTACGGCAACTTCCTCGCCCGTTTCGTCTTTCCGGAGCCGGTGACGGAGCTGAAGATCGAGGTCGACCTCGTCGCCGACATGACCGTCTACAATCCGTTCGACTTCTTCGTCGAACCGTCGGCCGAGGCGTTCCCGTTCGACTATCCCGAGGATATCCGTGACGACCTCGCCATCTACCGCACGCCGGAGCCGGCCGGGCCGCTGCTCCAGGCGTTTCTGAAAACCGTCGACCGCAGTGCGCCCAACACGGTCAATTTCCTCGTCGATCTCAATGCCCGCCTGCAGCGCGAGATCGCCTATATCGTGCGCATGGAAACCGGTGTCTTCTCGCCGGAGGAAACGCTGGCAGCGGCAAAGGGCTCCTGCCGCGATTCAAGCTGGCTCCTGGTGCAGATCCTGCGCAATCTCGGCATCGCCGCGCGCTTCGTCTCGGGCTATCTGATCCAGCTCAAGCCCGACCTTGTCGCGCTGGATGGGCCGGCCGGGACAGCGGTCGATTTCACCGACCTGCACGCCTGGTGCGAGGTCTATCTTCCCGGCGCCGGCTGGATCGGCTTCGATCCGACCTCGGGCCTGCTCACCGGCGAGAGCCATGTGCCACTGGCAGCGACGCCGCATTTCCGCAATGCGGCGCCTATTTCCGGCATGGCGAGCTTCGCCAATGTCGAGTTCGGCTTCGAGATGCGGGTCGACCGCATCGCCGAGCATCCGCGCATCACCAAGCCGTTCTCGGATGAGAGCTGGCAGGCGCTCGACGCGCTCGGCAACGAGGTCGATGCCGCGCTCGCGGCCGGGGATGTGCGGCTGACCATGGGCGGCGAGCCGACCTTCGTGTCGATCGACGATTTCGAGGCCGCCGAATGGAACACCGCCGCCGTTGGGCCAACCAAGCGCGAAAAGGCCGATGCGTTGATCCGCAGGCTGCGCGAGCGTTTCGCGCCCGGCGGCTTTCTCCACTACGGCCAAGGCAAGTGGTATCCCGGTGAAAGTCTGCCACGCTGGACGTTTTCGCTCTTTTGGCGCGCCGACGGCGAGCCGGTGTGGAGCGACCCGTCGCTGATCGCGCGGGAAGATAGTTCGGCTGATATCGGCCCGAAACAAGCCGAAAGCCTGCTGACGGCGATCGCCGGCGAACTCGGCATCGACACGTCCATGGTCAGCGAAGCCTATGAGGATCCAGCCGAATGGCTGCTCAAGGAAGGCAAGCTGCCCGAGAATGTCGACCCGTCGAATTCGAAACTCGAAGATCCGGAGGAACGCAGCCGCATGGCGCGTGTCTTCGAACGCGGGCTGACCAAGCCGTCCGGCTATGTGCTGCCGGTGCAGCGCTGGAACAGCCAGGCCTCCGATCCGCGCTGGCGTTCGGAAAAGTGGAAGACGCGGCGCGGCCGGCTGTTCCTGGTGCCGGGCGATTCCCCGGTCGGCTATCGCCTGCCATTGGGCACGCTGCCCTATGTGCCGCCGGCGCAATTCCCCTACATCGTGCCCGTCGATCCGTCGCTGCCGCGTGGCCCTTTGCCGGTGCGCGAAGCGATCTTGCCAGCGGCCGCTCCTGCGGAACTCGAAGGCGCCGACGAAATGGCCCGTCGCCAGCAGGCAGCCTCGTTCACGGCGACGACCGGCCAGCAGGAGCGCGTCGAGCAGGAGATCACCGAGATCGGCGGCGCGGTGCGCACGGCACTTTCGGTCGAACCGCGTGACGGCAGGCTGTGCGTGTTCATGCCGCCGGTCGAGGCGCTCGAGGATTACCTCGAGCTCGTCGCCGCGGCCGAGAACGCGGCAAAGGCAATTGGCCTTCCCGTGCACATCGAGGGCTACGGTCCGCCGCATGACCCGCGCCTCAACGTCATCCGCGTGGCACCCGATCCCGGCGTCATCGAGGTCAACATCCACCCAGCCTCCAACTGGCAGGACTGCGTGGCGACAACGACGGCGATCTACGACGAGGCGCGGCAGACGCGGCTCGGCGCCGACAAGTTCATGATCGACGGCCGCCACACCGGTACCGGAGGCGGCAACCATGTCGTGGTCGGTGGCGCCACGCCCAATGACAGCCCGTTCCTGCGCCGGCCCGACCTGCTGAAGAGCCTGGTGCTGCAATGGCAGCGGCATCCCTCGCTGTCGTATCTGTTCTCCGGCCTGTTCATCGGCCCGACCAGCCAGGCGCCGCGCTTCGACGAGGCGCGCCACGACTCTCTTTATGAGCTTGAAATCGCGATTGCGCAGGTGCCGCATCCCGACCAGGGTGCCGCACCCTTGCCGTGGCTGGTCGACCGGTTGTTCCGCAACCTGTTGACCGACGTCACCGGCAATACGCATCGCTCGGAAATCTGCATCGACAAGCTGTTTTCCCCGGATGGTCCGACTGGCCGGCTTGGCCTTGTCGAATTCCGCGGATTCGAGATGCCGCCCAATGCGCGCATGTCTCTGGCGCAGCAATTGCTGGTGCGGGCCATCATCGCCCGCGCGTGGAAGAACCCGCTCGACGGGCGCTTCGCGCGCTGGGGCACCTCGCTGCATGATCGCTTCATGCTGCCGCACCATGTCTGGGCGGACTTTCTCGACGTGCTCGACGACCTCAAGCTCAATGGTTTCGACTTCCGGCCCGAATGGTTCGATGCCCAGCTCGAATTCCGCTTTCCCTTCTGCGGTGAGGTGCAGCATGCCGGGATCAAGCTGGAGCTCAGGCAAGCGCTGGAACCATGGCACGTGATGGGCGAGCAGGGCGCGATCGGCGGCACCGTGCGCTTCGTCGATTCCTCGGTCGAACGGCTGCAGGTCAGGACCGAAGGCGTCAACCCGGAGCGTCATGCGATCGTCTGCAACGGCCGCATCGTGCCGATGAGGATTACCGACAACAGAGAGGTCGCGGTGGCCGGCGTGCGCTTCAAGGCCTGGCAGCCGGCCTCGGGCCTGCATCCGGCGCTGCCGGTCAACACGCCGCTGGTGTTCGACATCTATGACCGCTGGTCCGGCCGGGCAATCGGCGGCTGCGTCTACCATGTCGCGCATCCCGGCGGGCGCAGCTACGACACTTTCCCCGTCAACGGCAACGAGGCGGAGGCACGACGGCTCGCCCGCTTCGAACCGCGTGGCCACACACCCTCGGGCTATGTGTTGCGCGAGGAACAGCCGGCGGAAGATTTCCCGATGACCCTTGACCTCAGGCGTCCACCAAGACTGTGATCTGACATGGCAAAGGGGAATCACAAAAGGGTGCGCGGCAAGCCGCAGGCCCATAGCCTGCTGGAGCACTACCAGCCGATCGACGGCATCGTCGACGAGATGGTCGACGCGTCAGGCAATCCCCGTCCGGTCTGGAAGCATTTTGTCGAAGCGCTCGACGACCTCGGGGCCGAAAAGCTCGGCCAGCGCTTCGCCCGCGCCGATCAGTATCTGCGCGATGCCGGTGTCTATTACCGCGTCTACGACAAGGCGGGCGCCAACGAGCGCGAATGGCCGCTGGCGCATATTCCCTTGCTCATCGAGGACAGCGAGTGGCAGGCGGTCAGCGCCGGCCTGGTGCAGCGCGCCGAACTGTTCGAGGAAATTGTTGCCGATATCCACGGGCCGAACCGGCTGGTCGAAAAAGGCATCCTGCCGGCAGGACTGATCGCGGCGAGCCCTGAATATTTGCGGCCCGTGGTCGGCACCAGGCCGGCCGGAGGGCATTTCCTGCACTTCTGCGCCTTCGAACTCGGCCGCGGTCCGGACGGCCGCTGGTGGGTGCTGGGCGACCGCACCCAGGCGCCTTCGGGCGCCGGCTTCGCGCTGGAAAACCGGGTCGCCACCACGCGCGCTTTGTCCGACATCTATGGCGAGATGCATGTGCACCGGCTCGCCGGCTTCTTCCGCCGCTTTCGCGATGCTCTGATCGGCATGGCAAAAGAGAGCGACGGCCGCGTCGCCATCCTGACGCCGGGGCCACTCAACGAGACCTATTACGAACACGCCTATATCGCCCGCTACCTCGGCATCATGCTGCTCGAAGGCGAGGACCTGACCGTTTCCGGCGGCAGGCTGATGGTGCGGACCGTGTCCGGCCTGATGCCCATCAGCGTGCTTTGGCGGCGGCTCGATGCCGCCTTCGCCGATCCGCTCGAGCTGCGCCCGGATTCGCAGATCGGTACGCCTGGGCTGGTCGAGGCGATCCGGCAAGGCACGGTGTCCACCGTCAATGCGCTGGGCTCGGGCCTAATGGAGACGCGCGCGCTGCTCGCCTTTCTGCCCAAGATCGCGCGCGAATTGTGGGGCGAGGAGCTGCTTTTGCCCAGTGTGGCGACATGGTGGTGCGGGCAGGAGACGGAGCGCGCCCATGTGCTCGCCAATATCGACCGCATGGTGGTCGGCCCGGCGCTGTCGACAAGACTTGCCTTCGAAGATGACGGACAGACGAAGCTCGGCTCGGCGCTGTCGGTCGGGGAGCGGGCGGAACTGGTGGCGCGCATCGAACGCGACGGCGAGGCCTTCGTCGGCCAGGAGGCGGTGACGCTTTCGACGACGCCGGTCTATGTCGGCGGCTGGCTGGAACCGCGGCCGGCGAGCCTGCGCGTCTATCTGGCGCGTACGCCCGAGGGCTGGACGGTGATGCCGGGCGGGTTTGCGCGCGTCGGCCTATCGCTCGACCCGACGGCGATCGCCATGCAGCGCGGCGGCCAGGCGGCTGATGTCTGGGTGGTCAGCGACAGACCCGTGGAGCGCGAGACGCTGCTGCCGCAGGAGAGCGACAGCTTCAACCGGACGAGGCCCGGCAGCCTGCCCAGCCGCGCGGCGGAAAACCTGACCTGGCTCGGCCGCTACATCGAACGCTCGGAAGACACGGTGCGTATCCTGCGCGCCTATCACGTGCGGCTCGCCGAAACGTCCGATCCGGACATGCCGCTGCTGGCCGATATCAGGGATTATCTCGAACCGTTCGGCATCGATGTCGAAACGGCGATCCCGCCAGGGCTGATCGGCACGCTCGACAGCGCGGTGTACAGCGCCGGCCAGATCCGCGATCGTTTCTCGCCGGATGGCTGGCTGGCGCTCAAGGATTTGTCAAAAACGATCCATCAGTTCGCCACCACCGTGGCGCCCGGCGACGATGCGACGCGGGCCATGACCGTGATCCTGCGCAAGCTTGCCGGATTCTCGGGCCTTTTGCATGAGAACATGTACCGCTTCGCTGGCTGGCGTTTCCTCGAGATCGGCCGGCGGCTGGAGCGCGGCATCCAGATCGCCAGCACGCTGGCCCGACTGACCAGCAGCAAGGCGCCGGACGGGGCGCTGGACATGATGCTGGAGATCGGCGACAGCGTGATGACCCATCGACGGCAATATCCGGTGCAGGCCGGCCGGCGCACGGTGATCGATCTCCTGGCGCTCGATCCGCTCAATCCACGCTCCATCCTGTTCCAGCTCGAGAGGCTGAAAGCAGAGATAGGGCTGTTGCCGGCGACCGGCGGCGAGGGGCACATGTCGGCGGCGGCCAAGGAGATCCTGCAGCTCAACACGTCCATCGCCATCAAGGAGCCGGCAGACATGACGGTGAGGGCGTTGAACGATCTCGCGGGCGAAATAGGCGGGCTCTACAGCAGCCTCGCCAAAGCCTATTTCGGCTAGAAAGAGATGGCCATGCTGTACGACATCAGGCTTCTGCTCCACTACGACTATGCTGCCGCTGCTGGCGGCGGACGCCATCAGGTGCGCGTGCTGCCGTCGACCATTGACGGTGTGCAGCGTGTCATCGCCGCTTCGCTTTCTTTTTCACCGGCACCCAACGAAAGGTCGGATTTTTCCGATTTCTTCGGCAACAATGTCACTTCGATCGCGTTTCGCGACGCCCATGACACGCTCGACATCAGGATGAGCGCGCGTGTGTTGGTGGCGCGGCCCGAGCCGGGGCTCGACGTGTCGCCCGATCTCGGCCGCCTTCGACAGGATCTGGCCGCCGTGCGGTCGCTTGCGCCTGCCTCGCCGCACCATTTCCTGGCCGCCAGCAGCCATGCGGGCATCGATGCGGCGATCACCGCATTCGCGCAAGACAGCATCGGAAACTCGGCCGCAGGGACGGCGATGAACCTGTGCAATCGCATCCATCGCGATTTCACATACGATGACGAGGCGACCACGGTGCGGACCCGGGCCAGCGACGCCTTCCAGCTGAAGCGGGGCGTCTGTCAGGATTTCTCCCACATCATGATCGCCGGCTTACGCGGGCTTGGCATTCCGGCCGGCTATGTCAGTGGCTTCCTGCGCACCATTCCGCCCAAAGGCAAGCCCCGGCTGGAAGGCGCGGATGCCATGCATGCCTGGGTCAAGGTCTGGTGCGGGCGTGATGCCGGCTGGCAGGAGTTCGATCCGACCAATGGCATGCGGGCCTCCAACGACCATATCACCGTTGGTTACGGGCGCGACTATTCGGATGTGGCGCCCATCGTCGGCGTGCTGAAGACGACTGGCGGACAGGTCGGCGACCAGGCGGTCGACGTCATCCCGGTCGTGCTCGAAAAGGCGTGAAACGGGGCGCACTAACTTGCCGGCGCCGCGAGTTCTCACAAGGATGGGGCAGACTTCTCAAACATCGATGCGGTCACTAGAGCAGCTCACCGGTTCACGGAAAAGGCGAGCCGATCCAAGTCTTTGATTTCGCGCAATTCCGGACGGAAAAGCCGTTTCACACTTTTCCTGTAAGTGCTTAGTCTGTATTCGCCTTAAGGGAGAATAGTCTTAGGCTGCCGCGCACAGGCATGAGGTTTGTCATTGAAAGCTGTCAGCGTCGTCATACCCGCCTACAATGCGGCGGCAACGATCGCTAAAACGCTGGCCTCGCTTGGCGGAGAGGCCGGGTTTATCGGCGAGGTCCTGCTGGTCGACGATCAATCGACCGATGGCACGGCCGATGCAGCCCGGCAGGCCGCGGCGCAATCATCCCTGCCTTTGCGTGTGCTGCCCGCCAGTTGCCGCGACGCCGGCGGCGCCCGTAACCTGGCGCTTGATGAGGCAGCCCATCCGTGGGTCTACCTGATCGACGCCGACGACCTGCACCTTCAGGGCGGCTTAAGCTCCTTGCTGTCGCAGGCGGAAAGCCAGCCCAAGGCCGACATGATCGTCGGCGCCTTCCGGCGCAGGGTGAACGGTCAGGACCGGCAGATCAAGGTGCCAAACGGCTATACCGCGGCCTGCCTCACCAACGCCTCCGCCTACGTGAAGGGGGATATACGCTCGGTGGCGGTGGGCAGCGTGCTGGCTTCCCGGCGTCTCATCGGCGAGACCCGGTTCCCCGTCGGGCTCGCCTTCGACGAGGACACGCTGTTCTGGGCGCGGCTGATGAGCAAGGCGTCGCTGGTCATGATTCAGCGCCCCGTCATGATCTACGAAGTTTCAGCGGAGCGTTCGGACGATCGCTTCACGGTCAACCCGGTGCGGCGCTTCCTGGACTGGCGCCGGGAGCTGCGTACGCTCACCGATTGCGGCATCCCGATTTCGGCACTGAAAGCAAGGGAGGGCCTCGTCGCGCTCAAGATCGCCCGTGTCCATTATGCGCGAGGCGACCTGGACATGGCCGCGCGCTTTCTCGCAATAGCCTCAGTGGCGCCGAAGCGGCGCTCGGAAGCCTGGCGCTGCCTGCGCTACAAATTCAAACTCGCGGCGCGCCGCCGGCTGTCCCTTCCGCCGACACAGATGCAGCGCGCATTGTAGGCCCGACCGACGCCACCGGGATTGCCTTGTTTCCAGGCGGGGTGTGGAACCAGCGGTCAGCCCGCAGCTTATCTACGCATATTTCGTGTGGAGCTTACATGCTGCAGAGAACCGGATCGTCGCGGAGCCGATTGGCCGACGGTGATAGCGTACCCAAGAATGGAGCACAGATTTCCGCCAGGGATGCCGCGCTGACCTATGTCAGCGATGCCGAGCCCGGCATCCGCCGGCTGAAGGCAGGCAAGGGATTCGCTTACAAGGCACCGGACGGGAAAGCGGTCTCCGATGCCGACAGAGCGCGCATCGCGGCGATCGTCATACCGCCGGCTTGGACCGATGTCTGGATTTCGCCCGATCCGAACGGGCATATCCAGGCGACCGGGAGGGATCAGCGGGGGCGCAAGCAGTATCGCTATCATCCGCAATGGGCCGAGGAGCGCGACGGCGCCAAATATTCGAGCCTCGTGGCTTTCGCCGAAAGCCTGCCGGACCTTCGGCGCAGGATCGACAGCGACCTGCGCCGTCACGGCCTGCCGCTCGAACGCGTCGCCGCCGCGGTGGTCTGGCTGCTCGACAACACGATGATCCGCGTCGGCAATGCCGCCTATGCCCGCGATAACAAGAGCTTCGGCCTGACGACTTTGCGGGACCGGCATGTCGATATCAAGGGATCGAGCCTGCGCTTCGCCTTCAAGGGCAAGTCCGGCAAGGAATGGAAATTGAAGCTGGTTGACCGCCGGATCGCGGGGATCGTTCGGGGCGCGCAGGACCTGCCGGGCCAGAAACTGTTCCAGTATCTCGACGAGGACGGCAACAGACGCCCTGTCCGCTCCGACGACGTGAACCACTATATCCGCGAAGCGGTCGGCGATGCGTTCAGTTCGAAGCACTTCCGCACATGGGGCGGCACCATCCACGCCGCGTCGCTGTTTGCACAGACGGAACTGCCTGAAAGCCAGGCACAGCAAAAACGGGTGATGAACAACGTCATCGACAAGGTGGCCGAACGGCTGGGCAATACGCGCGCGGTCTGCCGCCAATGCTATATCCATCCGCAGGTCTTCAAGGCTTGGAGCGAAGGACGACTGCTTGCCGAAATGGCGGAAGCCAACAAGCGCAAGCGATCCATCGAAGGCCTCGATGAGGAGGAAGCGCTCGTGTTGAGATGGTTGAAGACGCAGGAGGACCGATCGGCGGCAATCGGCGGCCGCTGAATCCGCGGCGTCTCGATTTTTTTATCGACGCCATGTCGGCATCGGCCCTACTGTTTCGTCCTTTGCTACAGAAAGGACCGTCCATGCTCTACGCCATCCTCTGCTACGCCTCCGAAGATGTCGTCTGTTCCTGGAGCAAGGAACAGGACGACAAGGTCATGGCCGACCTGCTCGGCGTTCAGGAGAAGTATGCCAACGCCGGCCGGCTTGGGCCCGTGGCGCGGCTTTTGCCGACGACGGCGGCAACGACGCTGCGGAAAGTGAAAGGTGAATCGCTGGTCATCGACGGGCCGTTCGCCGAGACCAAGGAACAGTTCCTCGGTTTCTACACGCTCGATTGCGCCGACCTCGACGAGGCCGTCGAATTCGCTCGCGAGCTCTCCGAGGTCAACCCAAGCGGCGGTTCCTACGAAATCCGCCCGGTATCGGTGTTCCATCCGACGAGGGTTCCGGCATGACCGAACTCGCCTGGATAAGCTCCGCGATCAGCGCTGCCCGTCCACAAGCGATGGGCGCGCTGCTGCGCTATTTCCGCGATCTCGACACGGCGGAGGAAGCTTTCCAGGACGCCTGCCTCAAGGCGCTGAAGAACTGGCCGCAAAACGGGCCGCCTCGCGATCCGGCGGCCTGGTTGATCTTCGTCGGCCGCAACAGCGGCATCGACGCTGTGCGCAAGCGTGCCAAGCAGGCGCCGATGCCGGAAGAGGACCAGGTTTCCGATCTGGAGGACGCCGAAAGCGACATCGCCGAGCGGCTGGACGGAGCGCATTACCGCGACGACATATTGCGGCTGCTGTTCATTTGCTGTCACCCTGATTTGCCCGCAACGCAGCAGATCGCGGTGGCGCTGCGCGTCGTCTCCGGCCTCACCGTCAAGCAGATCGCGCGCGCCTTCCTGGTCGGCGAGAGCGCGATGGAGCAGCGCATCACCCGCGCCAAGGCGCGCATCGCGGACGCTGGCGTGCCGTTCGAGACGCCGGGCGCGGTCGAGCGCTCCGAGCGGCTCGGGGCGGTCGCGTCCATGGTCTACCTGATCTTCAACGAGGGCTATTCGACCAACAGCGGCGAGGCGCCGGCTCGCGCGCCCTTGTGCGAGGAAGCGATCCGGCTTGCCCGGCTGCTGCTGCGGCTGTTCCAGACCGAGCCGGAGATCATGGGGCTGACGGCGCTGCTTCTGCTGCAGCACGCACGCGCACCGGCACGTTTTGACGATGATGGCGAGATCGTGCTGCTCGAGGACCAGGATCGAAGCCTGTGGAGCCGCAAGATGATCGACGAAGGGCTGGCGCTCGTCGACAAGGCGCTGCGCCATCGCAAGCCAGGTCCCTATCAAGTCCAGGCGGCGATCGCAGCGCTCCACGCGCGGGCCGAGAAAGCCGAGGACACCGACTGGGTGGAGATCGACCTGCTCTATGGCCTGCTCGAGCAGATGCAGCCGTCGCCGGTCATCACGCTCAACCGTGCGGTCGCGGTCGCCAAGGTGCGCGGACCGGAGGCGGCGCTGGCGATGATCGAGCCGCTCGAGCCGAGGCTTTCGGGCTATTTCCATTTCTTCGGCCTCAAGGGCGGGCTGTTGATGCAACTCGACCGGGGCGAGGAGGCACGCATTGCCTTCGACCGCGCCATCGCGCTCGCCAATACGGCGGCGGAAGCTGCCCATATCCGCATGCATATCGACCGTCTGATCAAGGACGGCGCCGTACGCACGCCGGCGAAAAAGGCAAACTGAGCCCCTGCGCCCGGTCGGCCCGAGCATCGCCTGGCTCAATCGTGCAGCCCGGGCTTGGACCATGCCGGGGTGGCGATTTTCCCCTGAAACAGGTAATGCCACGCCATGACAGCCCCTTCCAGCCGCGACGGCGCCGGGAAGGCATGGCGCAAGGCGTTGACCCGCGCCCTATGAGCGGCGGGATTCTGAAAGGGACAGAAATGACGATAGCGAAGGAAACGGGCGAGCTTCTGGCGAAACTGGGCGTGGCCAAGGAGGCGCTTGACGGCGGCGACCTGATCGTGCGCAGTCCGGTGACGGGTGAGCGGATCGCGGCGCTGAAGACGATCTCGCCGGCCGACGCGGCAAAGACCATCGATGCAGCCCACAAGGCGTTCCAGTCCTGGCGGCTGGTGCCGGGTCCCAAGCGCGGCGAACTGGTGCGGCTGCTAGGCGAGGAACTGCGCACGCACAAGGCCGAGCTTGGCCGGCTGGTGTCGATCGAGGTCGGCAAGATCCCGTCCGAAGGGCTCGGCGAAGTGCAGGAAATGATCGACATCTGCGATTTCGCCGTTGGTTTGTCCCGGCAATTGTACGGCCTGACAATCGCCACCGAGCGTCCTGGCCACCGCATGATGGAAACTTGGCATCCTCTTGGCGTCGTCGGTGTCATCTCCGCATTCAACTTCCCGGTCGCGGTGTGGTCGTGGAACGCAGCACTTGCGCTGGTTTGCGGCGATGCAGTGGTATGGAAGCCGTCGGAGAAAACGCCGCTGACCGCGCTTGCCTGCGAGGCGATCTTCAAGCGTGCGGTCAAGCGCTTCGGCACTGACGCACCGCAAGGACTGGCACCGGTTCTGATCGGCGACCGTGCGGTCGGCGAGATACTGGTCGACCATCCCAGGGTGCCGCTGGTCTCGGCCACCGGTTCGACCCGCATGGGCCGGGATGTCGGTCCGCGCCTGGCCAAGCGTTTCGCCCGCGCCGTGCTGGAACTGGGCGGCAACAATGCCGGCATCGTCTGCCCGACGGCCGATCTCGACATGGCGCTGCGCGCCATCGCCTTCGGCGCCATGGGCACCGCCGGCCAGCGCTGCACGACGCTGCGCCGCCTGTTCGTCCATGACAGCGTCTACGACGCCTTGGTGCCGCGGCTGAAGAAGGCTTATCAGAGCGTCTCGGTCGGCAATCCGCTGGAGACCTCGTCACTGGTCGGTCCGCTGATCGACAAGGCCGCCTTCGACGCCATGCAGAAGGCGCTGACGGAGGCGGCCGCGCATGGCGGCAAGGTGACTGGCGGCAGCCGGGTCGAGAACGGCCATCCCGATGCCTATTATGTGCACCCGGCGCTGGTCGAAATGCCGAAGCAGGTTGCACCGGTGACGGAAGAGACCTTCGCGCCGATCCTCTATGTGATGAAGTATTCCGATTTCGACGCCGTGCTCGACGAGCACAACGCGGTCGGCGCCGGCCTGTCGTCGTCGATCTTCACCCGCGACCTGCAGGAATCCGAGCGCTTCCTCGGTGTCGACGGTTCGGATTGCGGCATCGCTAACGTCAATATCGGTACTTCCGGCGCGGAGATCGGGGGCGCTTTCGGTGGCGAAAAGGAAACCGGCGGCGGCCGCGAGAGCGGTTCAGATGCGTGGAAAGCCTATATGCGGCGCGCCACCAACACCGTGAACTATTCCAAGGCGCTGCCGCTCGCCCAGGGCGTCTCGTTCGACATCGATTGAGAACGCCGGCCCGGTTCGGGTGTCGTTGCGCACCCGAACCGTTTGCGACCGGAGGTTGATTGCCGAGTGCAGTTATGCTACCATCTTCCGCATGGTGCCGACATGCGCCGATGACCCGCCGCAAGGCGGGTTTTTGTTTCAGGGTTCTTGTGTTTGGTTGGTTGTCGCCAACAGGCAGGTGACGCCGGCGACGCGGTTAAACCGCTCTACGGCATGTCGCGGCGAATAGGATTCGCCCGACCTGCTGTAAGCCCCTGATTTATGCAGGTCGTTGGCCCGGAGCCGGGTGCCATCCATTAAGTCCCTGTTTTTACGCGATTCCGGGCGGAAACATACCCTTCCTGGAAGCGCTTTGGAAACGGCCAAAAAGCACGCGCAGGTTGACAACCTTCCGGTTGCTGCAACATCCTGCCGATCTTTGACTCGGAGGTAGTTATGACTGTTTCGATCAACCGCCGCACCTTTTCCATAGGCACAGGAGCTTTGGCTTTGGCCGCCGCCGGCCTTTCGCCGGCGCACGCGCAGCAGGCTTTTTTCCGCATCGGCACGGGTGGAACGTCCGGCACTTACTATCCGGTGGGTGGCCTGATCGCCAACGCCATCTCGGCAACGGGGCCGGCCGGCGTCGAAGGCCTGGTCGCCACCGCCACGTCCTCCAACGGGTCGGTCGCCAACATCAGCGCCATCCAGTCGGGTGCATCCGAATCAGGGTTTACGCAATCCGATGTCGCCTACTGGGCATATTCGGGCACTGGCCTCTATGAGGGCAAGCCCAAGGCTGATGACCTGCGCCTCATCGCGACGCTCTATCCCGAAACGATCCATCTGGTCGCCCGAGCGGATGCTGGCATCAAGACGGTGGCGGACCTGAAGGGCAAGCGCGTTTCCCTCGACGAGCCGGGCTCAGGGACCATTGTCGACGCGCGCCTCGTGCTCGGCGCATACGGGCTGACGGAGAAAGATGTGCAGCCCGAATACCTCAAGCCCGGTCCGGCCGGCGAGCGGCTCCAGGATGGCGCCATGGACGCCTATTTCTTCGTCGGCGGCTATCCGACCGGCGCCATCGTCGAACTTGCCAGCACCAACAACATCACCCTGGTTCCAATCACCGGCCCCGAAGCCGACAAGCTCCTGTCCGAGCAGAAGTTCTTCTCCGCCGACACTGTGCCGGAAGGCACCTACAAGAATGTCGGCGAGACCAAGACCATATCCGTCGCCGCGCAATGGGTGACCAGCGCCAAGCAGACCGACGACCTCGTCTACAAGATCGTCAAATCGCTTTACAGCGACGCGACCCAGAAGGCGCTGCAGGCCGGCCATGCCAAGGGCAAGCTGATCACGCTCCAGAACGCGGTCACCAGCGCAGGCATTCCGTTTCATCCCGGTGCGGAGAAATTCTACAAGGAAGTCGGCGCCCTGAAGTAGGAGCTACCAGCGCGTAGGACCGATGGACGACAGCGAGGCGGGAGGCGTGCTTTCCGCCTCTTTTGCCTGGAAACTCAGGACACGGAACCGGCCATGAGCGACGATGACAAAATCACGCTTTCCGCGATGGAGTTCGATGAGGAGAAAGCTCGCGAACTGGAGGAGAAATTCGACTCCGAAATCCGATTCCGGCCATTGACCCAGGCCGCGGGCTGGCTGGTCGGCTTCCTCCTGGTGGCGCTGTCGCTGTTTCACTACTACACCGCCGGCTTCGGATTGCTGCAGGAGATGCTGCACCGAGGCATCCATCTGTCGATGGTGCTGGCGCTGATCTTCCTCGTCTTCCCGCTGGTGAAGAAGGGTTACGACCAGCCCGCGCAATCCAGCTTCCTGCGGCCGCTTGGCATACCGCTTTTCGACTGGCTGCTGGCGCTCGCCGCCGTGGTGGCCGTCCTGCACGTGCCGATGATCCCGCTCGACGATCTTGCCTTCCGCGTCGGCAACCCCACGACGCTCGATGTGGTGTTGGGCGTTATCCTGATCCTGCTCCTCCTGGAAGCGACGCGCCGCTCCGTCGGCATCCCGCTGCCGATCATCGCGTGCATCTTCATGGCCTACGCACTGTTTGGGCGGTACATGCCGAGCATTCTGGTGCACCCCGGCGCGTCCGTTTCCCAGCTTGTCGATCACCTCTATCTGACGACGCAGGGAATCTACGGCATCGCGCTCGGCGTCGTCGCCACCTACGTCTTCCATTTCGTGCTGTTCGGCGTCTTCGCAACCCGCATAGGCCTCGGCCAGCTCTTCCTCGACTGTGCCGCCTGGGTCGCCGGCCGCTACGCCGGCGGTCCCGCCAAGGTATCGATCTTCGGCTCGGCATTGTTCGGCATGATCTCCGGCTCGTCGGTCGCCAACACCGTCACCGTCGGCTCGCTGACCATCCCGGCGATGATCAAGCTCGGCTACAAGAAACATTTCGCCGCGGCGGTGGAGGCGGCGTCCTCGACCGGCGGTCAGGTCACGCCGCCGATCATGGGCGCGGCCGCCTTCCTGATGATCGAATTCCTCGAACTGCCCTACACGACCATCATTCTGGCCGCCATCGTGCCTGCCTTCATGCATTTCTTCGGCGTGTTCATGCAGGTGCATTTCGAGGCCAAGCGCACCGGCCTCCGAGGGCTCAGGCCGGACGAGATGCCCGACGTCGTCGAGGCGCTGAAGCGGGACTGGCCGACGATCATCCCGCTCGTCGTCCTCATCGGCGTCCTGCTCTCGGGCTACACGCCCTACATGGCCGCCTTCTGGGGCATCACGCTCTGCATCGCCGTCGGCTTGCTAAATCCGCGCCGTCGCATGTCGGTTGCCGACATCGCAGTATGCCTGCGCGACGGCGCCAAATATGCGCTCGCCGTCGGTGCCGCGGCCGCCACCGTCGGCATCGTCGTCGGCGTCGTCACCCTGACCGGCGTCGGCTTCAAGCTATCCTACATCGTCACCTCGACGGCGGGCCAGTTGTCGCTCCTGTTCGGCACCTTCATCCCCGAGTCGATCTTCTCGGCCCAGAGCCTGACGCTGCTGTTCACCCTGCTCATGACCGGCGTGGTCTGCATCCTGATGGGCTGCGGCATCCCGACGACGGCCAATTACATCATCATGGTGACCATCGCGGCACCCGCGCTGGTCATGCTGGGCACCGAACCGATCGTCGCCCACTTCTTCGTCTTCTATTACGGCCTGCTGGCCGACATCACGCCACCGGTGGCGCTGGCCGCCTATGCGGCGGCCGGCATGGCGGGGGCGGACCCGTTCAAGACAGGCAACACCGCCTTCCGGTTAGGGTTGGGCAAGGCGCTGGTTCCTTTCGTGTTCGTCTTCTCGCCGTCCCTGCTGCTGGTGACAAAGGACTTCACCTGGCCGAATTTCTTCCTGGCCTTTGGCGGCTGCGTGCTCGGCATCACCTGCCTGGGGGCCGCCCTGTCGCGCTACCTGCTGGTGCGCACGCGCCCATGGGAGAACGTGCTCCTGGTATTTGCCGCCCTGCTGCTGGTGGCGCCTGAGCTCTATTCCTCGCTGCTCGGCCTGGCGCTTGTCGTTCCCGTCGTGCTGCGCCATTGGAGCGCACGCCATACCGAAGAGGCGCAACCAGTCTGACCGGCGCCGCGCCCGCGCGATCGACGCTTTAAATAAGCCTGCATCACCTTCACAAGTTGGGAGGTGACGGGACTCGGCGGTCGGTGGAAAAACACGCTGCGAAGGCGCTGTCGACGACGGCCAGCTTGGCGGCCTGGACGATCATGTATTCCTCGTAGAATCCGTGCGACACCCACATCACCGAATTGCCGCGCTGACCAAGCCAGCCAATGCTGCCGAGTTCCTCCGCCGTGCGCAGTTTACGGCTGAGATGGGTCCGCGACAGCTTGAGCCATTTGGCGAAGTCGCCGATCGAAACCACGCCGGTCGGAATTCGCTCCAGCCCGGCATGGTCGGGGTTGATGCCCGACATCAGCCAGTCCATGACGATGCCGCCATTGTTGAGCCAGATGAAAAGGGAAAAGGTCTGGTTGGGTTCGCGCACCGGCTTTGAGGCTAGCAAGCCGTCAGCCACCAGCGGCTGCAGCGTGGCAAGCATGTCGGGCCGCTCCAGGAACCTGGCCAGCCGGTTGCCGCCATCGATATGGTCGAGCGTGCGCAGATGGGCTGTTACCCAGCCGGTGAATCGCTCAATCGTCGCCGCCGTCGGTTGCAGGGGATGCGTGCGGCCGTCCCCACCCGCCACATACTCGGCGATGTCGTAGTGCAGCATCTCCTTGATGAAGGCGTCCGCCGTGTTGCGGCTGGCAACCGCGTTCTTGTGCACGACCTCGATGAAACGCGATACGGTCAGGTCCTTGCGGCGGTCGTTCGGGTCGCGCCTGAAGTGCATGGCAAGGCCGACATGGCCCAACAGCCAGCGCTGCTGCGTGGCAAAGATCGAAGCCAGCCGCGGGCTTTCCTCATAGATGCGGATCAGGGACTGCGACTGTTCCTGAACGTAGCGGTGCAAGGCTGGATGGCCGGCTATGTCTTGCAGATTCAGCGATGATCTCCCGATGCCTTGAATCAACTCGCATGGCGAGATTGCGTTCCCCATTTTCCAGTCTTCGACATCTGTGTCCAGACGTACCAACTACGAAGAACAGGGCCAGCCGAGACACAGATCCACGGCAACGGTTATCGTCTCGTTTGCTATGCTTGAGAACCCCTTCCGAATCGTTAGCCGAACGGCGAGATCCAGCCGCAGCGTGGCGCAACGGTCGTCAAGGCGTTTCCAGTTGCTGGTCCATGGCGGCATCTTTCACCTCCATCAACCAAATGAGTCCCAGCCAAGTCGAATTAACCGTTGGACAGGTTGAAGCCCTTGCGGGTTCCGCCGATTTCGCAAGGCCGTGCCACTTTGCCAGGTGGGACGGACACCTTCACTCGGCCGCCTGAACCCGACGGGCCTGGATGATCGTGCGGATTTCCGACCGGCAGGAACCGCAATTGGTCCCTGCCTTCAGCGTGGCGCCGATGGCTTCGACACTGTTGCAGCCGGCCGCCACGGCCGCGGTAATCTGGTTCACCCCGATGTTGAAACAGGAACAGACGGTCGCGCCGGCATCGGGCCGCTCGGCACCGGCACGGCCGGCGACGATCCTGAAGCGTTCGCGCTGGCTGGCGTGGACCTCGCCGAGCTGCTCGGCGGCCCAGCCGCGCGACACCGCGACCGGACCGGGTGCGATGAACAAGGCACCCGCCAGATGCTCGCCTTGGAAGGCGGCGATGCGGTGCTGGCCGGCCTCGCGGTCGTGATAGGCGAGCATTTCGGCATCCGCGGCATCGAAGAGAGAGCCGGCGAAGGCCGTCCAGTCGATATCGTCATTGGTAAAGGCCAGTTCGACCCGCCAGCCGCCCCGGCATCTGGCGGTCGCCCAGTAGTCGGCGGCCATCGTCACGGGCCTTTTGCGTGTCACGGCAAAGCCAAAGGCCCCAGCGGTGAATTTCTCGATGCGAGCGGCGACATGCTTTAGCGCCGGCTGCCCCGACACGGGATCGGTAAGCGATGCCGTGAGCGTGTCGAGCCGGCCCCTGGCGGCGAACTGGTCGGTCCAGTGCATCGGCGCGAACAGGCTGCCCGGGCGCTGGCGCGTGGTCACCAGCACGCGGACCAGCACATCGCCGCGCGGAGTAGAGACGCGCGCGATGTCAGCGTCGCCAATGCCGTAAAGCTGTGCATCCTCGGGGTGGATTTCGACGAAGGGCTCGGCGATGTGCTGGGACAGGCGCGGGCTTTTGCCGGTGCGCGTCATGGTGTGCCAGTGGTCGCGGATCCGGCCGGTGTTGAGGACGAGCGGGAAGGCGGCGGTGATGCGGGTTTCGACGGTTGGACGCAGAGCGATGAAGCGGGCCTTGCGGTCGGGCGTGTAGAAGTTGCCGTCGGCGAAGAAACGGGTTGGTTGGCGTTCGATCGAAGTGGCCCCCTCTGGCCGAGTTCCAGCCTGAGCACCCCCTTCTGATTGAAGCCGAGCTTGAGCACCCCCCTCTGGCCTGCCGGCAGGCCAGAGGGGGGTGCCTGGGCTCGGCGCCGGCCAATGGAACGGAGCCAATCCTTCGTAATCCTCAACATCGATCGCAGCATAAGCGCTGATGTCGAAATCCCGCTCGCCATCATTTTCGAACCCCGACAGCGCGGCGTGCTCGGCAAAGATCTCCACTGGGCTCTCATGCGCGAACGCCTCGCCAAAGCCCATCCGCCTTGCCACTTCCGCAATGATCCACCAGTCGGGCCGCGCCTCGCCGGGGGCGGCCAAAAACGGCCGCTGGCGCGAGATGCGGCGCTCGGAATTGGTGACGGTGCCGTCCTTCTCGCCCCAGGCCGTGGCCGGCAGCCGGACATGGGCGTGGCGGACCGTGTCGGTCTCGGCCAGCACGTCCGACACCACGACGAACGGGCAGGCCTTGATCGCCGCCTCGACTGCCCCTGCATCCGGCATGGAATCGACCGGGTTGGTGGCCATGATCCACAACGCCTTGATGCGCCCATCGGCCACCGCCTTGAACATCTCGACCGCCTTGAGACCGGGCTCCCCGGCAATCGCCGGCGCCTTCCAGAAGCGCTGCACGCGTTCGCGATGCCCGGGGTTTTCGATATCCATGTGGGCGGCGAGCATGTTGGCCATGCCGCCGACCTCGCGGCCGCCCATGGCGTTGGGCTGGCCGGTGACCGAGAAAGGGCCGGCGCCCGCTTTTCCGATGCGGCCGGTGGCGAGATGGCAGTTGATGATGGCGTTGACCTTGTCGGTGCCCTGGGACGACTGGTTGACGCCCTGGCTGTAGACGGTGACGGTCTTTTCCGTCCTGGCGAACAGGCTGTAGAAACGGCTAAGTTGGTCTTCGCTGAGGCCCGTGGCGGCAGCGACGCCGGCAAGGTCGAGCGTCGAGGCGGCGAACAGGGCTTGTCCGAATCCGGCCGTATGCGCCGTGATATAGGCACGCTCGAGCGCATTGTGCTGGCCGAGCCAGGCGAGCAGGCCGGTGAACAGGGCGACGTCGCCATCCGGCGCGATCGCCAGATGCATGTCTGCGATGTCAGATGTCATGGTACGGCGCGGATCGACGAGCACTACCTTCATCTCGGGCCGCTTTTCCCGGGCAGCCGCGATGCGCTGATAGAGCACGGGATGGCACCAGGCGAGATTGGAGCCTACCAGCACGATCAGGTCGGCCAGTTCCAGATCCTCGTAGGTTCCCGGCACGGTGTCCGAACCAAACGCGCGGCGGTGGCCGGCAACCGACGAAGCCATGCAGAGCCGCGAATTGGTGTCGATGTTGGCCGAACCGACGAACCCCTTCATCAGCTTGTTGGCGAGATAGTAATCCTCGGTCAGCAACTGGCCGGAGACGTAGAAGGCGACCGCGTCGGGGCCATGTTCGGCGATGGTGTGCCGGAAGGTCGAGGCGACGAGGTCGAGCGCCTCGTTCCAGCCGGCCGGGCGGTCGTGGATTTGTGGATGGAGCAGCCGGCCGTCGAGGTTGATCGTCTCGGCCAGTGCGGAGCCCTTGGAACAGAGCCGGCCGAAATTCGCGGGATGATCGGGATCGCCGCGGACAGACACCTGCCCGTCCGCGGCGATCTTCGCCAGCACGCCGCAGCCGACCCCGCAATAGGGGCAGGTGGTCCTCACCTCGCGCGCTGCGTCAATCTCCATGGTTCAGGCCGCCCGGCTGGCCAGCGCTTCCAGCGCGACGAACAGGTGCTCGCCCTCCCGCTTCACGGGAATCGTGCGCACGGCGCCTTCGTCGGCGCCAAGCGCCTTGCCTGTCTCAAGCGAGATGACCCAATTGTGCAGAGGGCACGTCACGGCCGCGCCATGGACAATGCCCTGGCTCAGCGGTCCGCCCCTGTGCGGGCAATGGTCGTCAATAGCGAAAACCTGATCCTCGGCGGTGCGAAAGACAGCGATCTTGCCTTGCGGGGTGGCGACACAGCGCGCGCCACGGCGGGGAATGTCGGAGAGGGTGCCGATCGATGTCCAGGTCATAGGTGTGCCTTTGCTTGATAGGATTGCGCCAAGGCGCCCCCCTCTGTCCTGCCGGACCCGGCCCTTCGCTGTCGCTCCTGGCGTTCGTCGTTCGAAAAGCCAAGCAATTGGCTTTCCGTCCGCTTCGCGGACCACGCCTCACCCCCCGCAAGGGGGGAGATTGGCAGCTTGAGCGCAGGCGCATTTTCTTCAGCGCTGGAGATTGGCGAAAGCAGATATGACATCCGATCTCCCCCCTTGCGGGGGAGATGGCCGGTAGGCCAGAGGGGGGTGCCTCGCGCAAACATCTCCATCACTCCGCCGCCTGCGCAAATCCTACCGAAGCCATCGGCCGAAACTCGTGCTTGTCCTTGCCGGACACGCGCTCGGACCATGGATCGACCTGGGCGAACTTCTGCGAAAAGATGAAGCGGTCGTAATAGGCCTTGCGCTTCTCGCCATCGTCCATGATCTGGCGCTTGATCTCGGCGATGCCGATGCGCTTGGCCCATTTGTAGATGCGTTCGAGATAGCGGCCCTGCTCGCGATACATCTGCGTCAGCGCCACGATATGCTCCAACGCCTCGTCCTCGGTCCTGACCAGGCCGAGCACTTCCGTGCCCTTGATGTCGAGCCCGGCGGCGCCGGCGAAATGGATCTCGTAACCGCTATCGACGCAGATGACGCCGACGTCCTTGCAGGTCGCCTCGGCGCAATTCCTCGGGCAGCCCGACACCGCCATCTTGACCTTGGCCGGCGTCCACGAGCCCCACATGAACTTCTCGATGCGGATGCCGAGACCTGTCGAATCCTGCGTGCCGAAGCGGCACCAGTCCGAGCCGACGCAGGTCTTCACCGTGCGCAGCCCCTTGGCATAGGCATGGCCCGAGACGAAGCCGGCCTGGCCGAGATCGGCCCACACCGCCGGCAGGTCCTCCTTGCGGATGCCCAGCATGTCGATGCGCTGGCCACCGGTGACCTTGACCATCGGAATCTCGAATTTGTCGACGACGTCGGCGATGGCGCGCAGTTCGGCCGCATTGGTGACGCCGCCCCACATGCGCGGCACCACCGAATAGGTGCCGTCCTTCTGGATGTTGGCGTGGACGCGCTCGTTGATGAAGCGCGACTGGTAGTCGTCGGCATACTCGTCCGGCCAGTCGCAGACGAGGTAGTAGTTAAGGGCCGGCCGGCATTTGGCGCAGCCGCAGGAGGTCTTCCACTCCAGCTCCTGCATGACCGCCGGAATGGTCTTCAGTCCCTTGGCCTTGATCAGCCTTCGCACGTCGTCATGGCCGAAAACGGTGCAGGAGCACATGGGCTGCACGGCGGCCGGGTTGTAGGTGTCGCCAAGGGTCAGCACCATCAGCTTTTCGACCAGCCCGGTGCAGGAGCCGCAAGACGCCGACGCCTTGGTGTGGGCGCGCACGTCGTCGAGCGAAGTCAGGCCCTTGCCCGTGATCGCGCCCGTGATCTTGCCCTTGCAGACGCCGTTGCAGCCGCAGATTTCCGCATCATCCGGCAAGGCTGCAACGGCCGCCATAGGGTCCAGCGGGGCACCCCCCTGGTAGGACTGGCCGAAGATCAACGTATCGCGCATCTGCGATATGTCGGTCTGTTTCTTCTTCAGGTCGTTGAACCAGGCGCCGTCCGATGTCTCGCCATAGAGCACGGTGCCGATGATGCGGTCATCCCTGAGCACCAGCCGCTTGTAGACGCCGGCCGAGGCGTCGCGCAGCACGATCTCCTGGCGGTCGTCGCCATCGGCGAAGTCGCCGAGCGAGAAGAGGTCGATGCCGGTGACTTTCAGCTTGGTCGGCGTGTCCATGTGGACGAAGGCGGCGGTCTCGTCGCCGGCAAGCTGATGAGCGGCGACACGCGCCATCTCATAGAGCGGCGCCACCAGCCCGTAGACCATGCCGCCCACCTCGGCGCATTCGCCGAGTGCGTAGATATCCGGGTCGTTGCTGCGCATCCCGGCATCGACGACGATGCCTCTGTTGACGGCAATGCCTGCATCCTTGGCCAGTGCCGCGTTCGGCCGGATGCCTACCGCCATGACCACCAGCGTCGCCGGGATGATTGTGCCGTCGGCGAGTTCCACCCGCTCGACCTTGCCATTGCCGGTGATTGCCTGCGTGTTGGCCTTGGTGACGACCTTGATGCCGCGCTGCTCCACCGCGCGCTGCAGGAGGTAGCCGGCGGCCGGATCGAGCTGGCGCTCCATCAGCGTCGGCATGACGTGCAGCACGGTGACATCCATGCCTTGCGCGTTGAGGCCGGCCGCCGCCTCCAATCCGAGCAGGCCGCCGCCGATGACGACGGCCTTGGCGCGCGACTGGGCGGCGAGCATCATCGCCTGAACGTCGTCGAGATCGCGATAGGTCAGCACGCCCGGCAGATTGTGGCCGGGCACCGGGATGATGAACGGCACCGAGCCGGTGGCGATGACAAGCTTGTCGTAAGGCTCGGTGACGCCGTGGTCGGAGGTGACGGTCTTCGCTTGCCGGTCGATGGCCATGATCTTGTGGCCCTTGTAGAGGGTGATGTCATTGGCGATGTACCAGCCGTCGCCATGGATGATGATTTCCTCATAGGCCTTCTCGCCGGAGAGCACCGGCGACAGCATGATGCGGTCGTAATTGACCCTGGGCTCGGCGTTGAAGATGGTGACGGCGTAGCGGCCCGGCGCCTGTTCCAGCAGATGCTCCAGCATGCGCCCGGGCGCCATGCCGTTGCCGATGATGACGAGTTTTTCGGTCATGGCGTTACTCCGCGGCTTCGACGAAGCGGTGGCGTTCGTAGAGGAACTTCAGCACCGCCTCGCGGCAACGCAGGAAGGTCCGGTCGGAGGCAAGTTCGATGCGTCGGCGCGGCCGCGCCAGCGGCACGGGCAGCACCTCGCCGACGGTCGCCGCCGGGCCGTTGGTCATCATGACGATGCGGTCGGACAGCAGCACCGCCTCGTCGACGTCATGGGTGATCATGATCGTCGTCGAACCCAGCCTGGAATGGATGTCCATCACAGCGTCCTGCAGATGGGCGCGGGTCAAGGCGTCGAGCGCACCAAACGGCTCGTCGAGCAGCAGGATCTTGGGTTCCATGGCAAGCGCCCTGGCAATGCCGACGCGCTGTTTCATGCCGCCGGAGATTTCGGCCGGCCGCTTGTCGCTCGCATGCGCCATCTGCACGAGGTCGAGATTGCGCATGATCCAGTCATGCCGCTCGGCCTTGCTCTTCGAGCGGCCGAAGACTTTCGACACCGCCAGATTGATGTTCTCGTAGACGGTCAGCCACGGCAGCAGCGAGTGGTTCTGGAACACAACGGCGCGCTCGGGGCCGGGGCTGTCGACCTCCTTGTCCTCCAGCAACACCGCGCCGGCGGAAACCTTGGTCAAGCCGGCGATCAGGTTGAGCAAGGTCGACTTGCCGCAACCGGAATGGCCGATGATGGAGACGAATTCGCCCTTGTCGATGGTCAGCCGGATGTCCCTCAGCACATCGCTTACCTGGCTGCCACGAGCGAAGGATTTGTCGATATGGTCGAGCTTGAGATAGGCGGTCATGGCGCTCTCCTCACTTTGCCGTCGTGCCGCGGGTGACAAAGGCGCCGACCGCCGCGACCAGGCGGTCGAGGCAGAAGCCGGTGACGCCGATATAGGCGAGCGCGACGATGATGTCGGGCAGCCGTGACGAATTCCACGCGTCCCAGATGAAGAAGCCGATGCCGACGCCGCCGGTCAGCATTTCGGCCGCGACGATGGCGAGCCAGGACAGGCCGATGCCGATGCGCAGGCCGGTGAAGATGTAAGGCGCAGCGGCCGGCACCATGATCTTGATGAAGAACTCGAGCTGGTTCAGCCGCAGGATGCGGGCGACATTGCGATAGTCCTGCGGGATGTTGCGCACGCCGACGGCAGTGTTGATGATGACCGGCCAGATCGAAGTGATGAAGATCACGAACAGAGCCGACGGGTTGGAGTCGCGGAAGGCGGCGAGCGACAGCGGCAGCCAGGCGAGCGGCGGCACGGTGCGCAGGATCTGGAACACTGGATCGAGGCCGCGCATCGCCCAGATCGACTGGCCGACCAGCGCGCCGAGCGCCACACCGACGACCGCCGCCATGCCGAAGCCGATGGCGACGCGCTGCAGCGAGATCAGCACCCGCCAGGCAAGACCGATATCCTGCGGGCCGTTGTCGAAGAACGGATGCGCGATCAGGTCATAGGCCTCGTTCCACACCTGGCTCGGCGGCGGCAGGCTTGCCGTCGGTGACGAGCAGGCGACCTGCCAGACGACAAGCAGAAGGGCGATGACGATGGCGGGCGGGACGAGAACGCTGGCCACCCTGGTGGCAACCGCCACCGGATCGACACGGCGCCGCGCTTTGGCGGTGAAGGCGACCACCTCGGCTGACTTGGCCGGGAATGCTTTCACCTTGGTGTCCTCGACGGCTTGGATGGACATGTCCTGGGGATACTCCGTGGTGTGCTGGTGCGGTACTGAGCGCCAAACGGCGCTGGCGCCGTTTGCGTTGGGTACAAACGGCCTGACTAAGCCGATGCCTTGATGGTCAGGCTGTCGAGATAGGCCGAGGGGTTGGCCGGATCGAAAGTCTTGCCGTCGAAGAAGGTCTCGACGCCGCGCGAGGACGAGGCCGGGATGTCGCTCGCGGCGACACCGAGTTCCTTGGCCGCCTCGCGCCAGATATCCTCGCGGTTGACCTGGTCGACCAGCGCCTTGATGTCGGTGGTCGGCGCGAACTTGCCCCAGCGGATGTTTTCGGTGAGGAACCAGCTGTCGTGGCTCTTGAACGGGTAGGAGACGCCGCCCTTCCAGAATTTCATGTAGAGGTCGGTGGCGCTGGCGACCCGGCCATTGCCGTAGTTGATGTCGCCCTTGAGGCGGCCGATAATGTCGGCGACGGGCACATTCATCCATTGCCGCTTGCCGATGATGGCGGCCATCTCGTCCTTGTTTTCCTTGGCGTCGCACCATTGCTGTGCCGCCATCACCGCCATGACGATCGCCTTGGTGGCGTTGGGATATTTTTCTATGAAGGCGGCGCGCAGGCCGAGCGCCTTTTCCGGATGGCCCTTCCAGAGTTCGCCGGTCGTGGCGGCGGTGAAGCCGACGCCCTGATGGACAAGCTGTTCGTTCCACGGCTCGCCGACGCAGAACACGTCCATATTGCCGACCTTCATGTTGGCCACCATCTGCGGCGGTGGCACGACGATGGTCGAGACGTCCTTGTCCGGGTTGATGCCGCCGGCCGCCAGCCAGTAGCGCAGCCACAGATCATGGGTGCCGCCCGGGAAGGTCATGGCGGCCTTGACCTCCTTGCCCTCGGCCTTCTTGGCGGCGAAGGCGTCCTTCAGCTTGGCGGCATCGAGGCCGACGCCGGTCGCGGCATATTCCTGTGCGACCGAAATGCCCTGGCAGTCGTAGTTGAGGCGGGCGACGATCGCCATCGGCAGCGGCTGGTTGTTCTGCGTCACCTTGCCGGTGTGCATGAGGTAAGGCATCGGCGTCAGGATGTGGGCGCCGTCGATGCCATTGGCTTCGCCGCCGAGCATCAGATTGTCCCGCGTCGCGCCCCAGGAGGCCTGCTTGAGCACCTCGACATCAGGCATGCCGAATTTCGCGAACAGGCCCTTCTCCTTGGCGATGATCAGGGGCGCGGCATCGGTCAGCGCAATGAAGCCGAGCTTGGCGCCGGTTACTTCGGGACCTTTCCCTTCGGCATGAGCGCCGGCGGGAAACAATGTCTTTGCGGCGAGGAACAGTCCTGCCGTCAGCGCGCTGCTGGCCAGAAAATCGCGGCGGGTGAAATCCTTGAGGGACGTGCCAGTTCCGATCCGTTTCGTCATCGTCGTCTCCGGTTGGGCGCGTTGGAAGCGCCGTCGATTGCGTGTTCGGCCAAAAACAAAAAAGCCACCGGCCAGGCTTCGCGCATCCCTGGGGATTGCGCAGTGACCTGAGCGGCAGCTTTGCCTACGGCGCCCGCCATTGGACGCCTGTTCCATTGCCCGTGAAGGCTCGTTTATTTCAAAGCAGGAACCGTGCCAGTTTACCTCTGGCCGAAAAATCCAAATGGAATCAATACGATGGGGGCTTTATGCGGCGACCCGATCCGTCGCGACTGAGGTCAAACATTGGTCAGCTCACCTTTCGAGCGCATAATTTTTGTGCAATGCACAAGCATGGCGCTAAAATGATCAGGCTTCCCCGATGGCTGATTTTTGCCTCTCGATATAGGCGTCGATCTCGTCTGGATCGAAGATCTGGCCATCGAAGAAACCGTCCGGTCCGAGCATGAGGCCGGCTCCCGTCGCGCCTACCGCGGTCGCGGCCTTGAGCGCGCCTTCGACCTTGGCATTGGCGCCGGGCAGCGCCACCCCGAGTGGCTTCAGTGCCGAGCGGTAGAGATCTGGGCGGTAGCAGTCGCGGGCGATGGCGAGATTGTCGGGCGTGTGCGCGACGTGGCCCCAGCGGACCATCTGCGTGTAGAACCACAGCGAATGGCTTTTCCAGGGAAAGTTGGCGGCTTTGTCGAACGGCACGAAGAAGTCGTCGATGTCCAGCTCCGCCCCGCCGCCCAGCTGGAGATGGCCGGTCAGGATCGGCATCTGGACCGCCGGAGGCAGGCCAAGGAAGCCACGCTGCGCCATCACCGCGGCCAGTTCGTCGCGGTTCGCCGGATCCTGGCACCAGCGCGCCGAGTGATGCAATGCGCGCAAGAGGGCCGCCAGCGCCTCTGGGACCTGTTCGGCCCAGGCCTTGCGCACGCCAATCACCTTCTCCGGGCTGTTGCGCCATATCCGTGCCTTGACGGTGACGATATGGCCGGTGCCGGCCGCCACCGCGGCGCTGTTCCAGGGCTCGCCGACGCAATAGCCGTCGATGCGGCCGGCGGCCAGCGCGTCGGCCATGAAGGGCGGCGGCACGATGACGATCTCGATCTCGCGCGATGGATCGACGCCGCAGGCGGCAAGCCAGTAACGCAGTTCGTAATTGTGCCCGGAATGCGGATGCACGACGGCGAAACGCAGCGGGTCCCGGCCGGCGTCGGCCCGCTCGCAGATGAAGGCGCCAAGTGCCGCGCCGGCACGGGCCGGATCGAGATCGGGTGCCGCACCGTGCGCCGCCATGCCGGCCCAGACGGCGTTGGAGATGGTGACGCAGTTGCCGCCGAGCCCCAGCGAAAAGGGCACGATGGTCTCGGAGGCGAGCGGAGTGAGGCCCAGATTGCAGGCGAGCGGCATCGGTCCGAGCATGTGCGCGAGGTCGAAATGGCCGATGGCGATGCGGTCGCGGATGTTGGCCCAGGAGGTCTCGCGGTGCAGGGTGAGATCGATGCCTTCGCGCGCGGCAAAGCCCAGTTCGCCGGCCGCGACCAGCACGGCGCTATCGAAAAGCGGCATGAAGCCGGCGGTGATCTGGTGCTCGGCGCCCATGCTCATTCGTCCTCCGCCGGTCCGAGAAGCCCGGCGGCAGTCACCAGGCTTTGGGCGATGTCGCCGATCTTGCGGTTCTGGTTCATCGCGGTCTTGCGCAGCAGCGTGTAGGCGGCCTCTTCGGTCAGGCCGCGCGACTTCATCAAGATGCCCTTGGCGCGGTCGATCACCTTGCGGCTCTCGAGTTCGCTGCGCGCCTCTTCCAGTTCACGTGCCATGCGCGAGAAAGCGTTGAAGCGGCTCACCGCCATGTCGAGGATCGGCTTGACGCGCTCCTGCCTCAACCCGTCGACGACATAGGCCGAAACGCCGGCATCGACCGCGGCCTCGATCGAGGCCTGATCCGAGCGGTCGACGAACATGGCGATCGGGCGCTTTACGGCCCGCGACAGCTGGAACATGTTTTCCAGCATGTCGCGGTTGGGATTGCCAAGGTCGATGACGATGACGTCGGGTTCGATCTCGGCAATGCGGCGCGCAATGCCCGAGACGTCATGGATGACGGTGACCTGCTGATGACCCGCCTCGCGCAATCCGGCTTCGATTATCGAAGCGCGGATGCGGTTTTCGTCGATCACCAGGACGGCGAGGGAAGTTCGGACCATGCCCGCATTATGAGCAAGGCCGCAAATTTGTGCAATGCAGCATAGCCACCGACCCTGGAAGGTCGGTGGCTATGCCCAGAATGCCTGGTGGCGAAAAGTATCGGCTTGGCAGGAGACGTTGATCAGCCGCAGACGCGAACGTCTTCGACCACCCTGTGGTGGTGGCGCCAATGCACGACCGTCTCGATGTGGCAGCGGTGATGGCGGTGGTGACGCCAGCGGTAGCCGTCGTTGTCATACTGGACGCTCTGGTCGCCATCATACTCGTTGTCGTAGCGGCGCTCATGATGACGGCGCACGACGATTCCCGAATCTTCGTCCGAGGAATATTGGTTGCCGTCGTCGGACTGGATAGTCACGCTGGCAGCCTGCGTGGGCGCAATCGCCGCAGCTGTCGCGGCAAACGCCAGCACCGAAGCCAAAATCAACTTTTTCATTCCGTCCTCCTGCATGTTCAACACACATAAACTCGCGGAACAACCGGGTGTTCCGCTCAAATCCACACGCTTTGCGACGCTGGCGACACCAAGCCGTTATCGGCCGCATATTACAAGTGGACGAAGGCGGTCAGCGGCAGATGGTCGGAGGCCACGCGCGACAACGGTGTGTCATGCGCTTCGATGGTCCCGATCATGCCGTGCCGGTTGGCCATGATCCGGTCGAGCGCCAGCAGCGGCAGATTGGACGGGAAGGTGGGAACGGCAGGGGGCTGCGGGCCGAAGCTCGCGTGCAGCGTGTTCAGCGCGGAGCGGTTGCCGAGCCGCCATTCGTTCAGGTCGCCGAGCAGGAGCGTCGGCTTCTCGTCGGGACTGTTCATGATATCCAGCACGACCTGGGCCTGCTGCGAGCGGGAGCGGCGCAGCAGGCCCAGATGGGCCGCGATGATGCGCAAGGACTGATTTCCGTCGAGATCGATTTCCGCGACCACCGCGCCGCGCGGTTCGAGACCCGGGAGCCTGATCTGATGCACGTCGCGAACGACGCCCCTTTTGAACAGCAGGACATTGCCGTGCCAGCCATGGCCTTTGCCCGTTGCTGAAATGGGCACCGGCACGAGGCCGGTTTCGAGTTCTAGACGGTGCAGGTCGAGAAGCCCGTCACGGTCGCCGAAACGATTGTCGGCCTCCTGCAGGGCGATCACGTCGGGGGCGATCTCCCGGATGACGCGGCTGGTGCGGTCGGGATCGAACTTGCGGTCGACGCCGATGCATTTGTGGACGTTGTAGGAGGCGACCAGCGTCCCGGTGACGCCGTCCTTCTTCGCCGAGAAGGCGTTGGCCTTGCGCATCCGCCGGTCGCGAATGGACAGGAGCATATTGGCCGGCAGGCTGCGCCCGTTCATTCGCATCGCGCGCCGATCGTCCTTGCTGTTCTCACCATGCACCTAGAAATAGAGTCTTTCAGCCGATGTTCCATGGTTGGCGACACCCTATCCGGTAAACACGTCGTTTTCTTAACGACAGGTTTTTTCCCAGAGATAGTTTCCTAGAGATAGGGCGATCCCAGCCAGAGCATGCGATCGAACAGCCGGATGATGAACGGACGCGCCCGCAAGGACGCCAGCGTGACTGGGACGGCCGTTTCGATCGCCGATCCGATCCGGGTCTCGATCTCGGTGGCAAAACCCGCGTCGAGGACCTCAAGGTCGATCTCGAAGTTGAGCCGCAGCGAGCGGGCATCGAGGTTGGAGGACCCGACATAGGCCCACGCGCCGTCGATCGAAAGCAGCTTGGAATGGTCGAAGGGCCCTTCCGTGCGCCATATGCGGCAATAATTCTTCAGGATCTGGTCGAATTGCGCGGTCATGGCGCGATCGACAAGGAAGAGGTTGTTCACCGCCGGCACCACGACATCAATCTCGACGCCGCGCCTGGCCGCGGTGATCAAGGCACTGATCAATTCCCGGTCCGGCAGGAAATAGGGCGACATCAGCCGTATCGACTTGCGCGCGACCGAGAAGGCGCCGATCAGCAGTTTGTGGTTGGTTTCGTTGCTTGCATCCGGTCCGGATGCGACCGCACGCACCAGCATCGGCTGGCCGGCGGGTGGCGAAACCGGTGTGATCCGCCAGGCATCGCCCTTCAGCGCCTCCTTGGTGGCAAAGCGCCAGTCCTCGGCGGCGACGGAGAAGAGATCGGCGACAACGGGGCCGGTGACCTGGAAATGCGTATCCCTGGCGCTTTTCGACCCGGCGAACTCCGCCGAAAAACCCTTGCGGATGTTCATGCCGCCGGTAAAGGCAACCGTGCCGTCGACCACCAGGATCTTGCGGTGGGTCCGCAGGTTGGCATAGGGCAGGCGCAGGCCCATGACGATGTTGCCGTTGAAGACATCCGCCGTGATGTTGGCGCGGCGCAGATGCCCCAGGATGCTGGGCACGGAGTAGCGGGCGCCGACGGCATCGATCAGCACACGGACGGTGACGCCGCGCTGGACGGCGCCGGCCAGCGCTTCGACGAAAAGCAGGCCGACGGCGTCGTTGTCGAAAATATAGGTCTCGAGCAGGACGCTGCGCTCGGCCCCGTCGATCGCCGCGCACATGGCCGGGTAGGCCTCGTCGCCGCTTTCCAGCACCTCGATTGCATTTCCCGGGTTGAGCGTTCGCCGCGCCACCCTGTCGCCCAGCGTCCTGAGGCCAGTGAACCGCTGTCCATAGCGCTCGATGATCAACGCCTCTTCGAGGGCGACGTCGCGTTCATGCTTGGCCGACACCATGCCATCGGCGAGCGGGCGCTGGGCGCTGATCGTGGCGCGGCGGATGCGATTGATGCCGGCCACGGCATAGATCAGCACGCCGAGGATCGGCGACAGCACCATGATGCCGACCCAGCCGGTGGCGGCGCGGACGTCCTCCTTGGTCATGACAGCATGGGCAATGCCGATGGTCGCCATCACCACCGAGATGATCGCCAGTATTTGGGGCCAGTGAATCGCCAGGGTCTCGAACATTGCCGGGACTATCCAGCGAGTGCCCGCATAAGGCAATGCAGCCGGCCGTATCCACGTCTCTGCATGTGCGAGAACGGCGGCGCACGGTTATTTGAGCAGGCCAACCAGGACGCTGAAAGCGGCGTCGATATCGGCGCGGACCGCGGCCTTGACGGCCTCGCCGTCGCGAGCACGGCAGGCCGCCGCTGATCGCGAGAGCCTCGGCCGCCAAGCGTTGCTCTCCTGCTGGTGGGAACGTTCGTTTGAGGATTGAGCAGTTGGCTCGATCAACCTGCGATAAATTCCACCTGAGAGAGCCCAGCCTCACCGCGTGGGAAAGCATAGAGCCGGTGCGATCCGGCGTCGTCCCGCGCTGCTTTGGTCATCGAGGCTTCCTGTACTTTGGTACCGCATCCATTGTATATCAGAGGGAATGAAATTAGCGATGTAACACTTCGGTTGATGGCGAAGGGGGCGCCGAATGATGACGTTCAACTTCGAGGGGCCACCAGTGGGCGACGGCGATGCGCCGGCCGATTGCCAGGACCAGTTGCTGCCTCTCGTCAATGAGATCGTGCAGGCCGCGGTGGCGGCCGGCTGGAAGCGGGACGATGTTCTTCTGGCTTTCGTGGAACTCGCCTGGGATCTGTACGAGAACCGGCGCGGTGATCTGTAGCAGCGGACTGCCAATCACCGGCTCCGAACGGCGGCTCCCATGCTCGACCTCGCGGGCAAGCCATCAATCAGCGCAGGCTGCGCCAGGCACCTGCCGTCAGCGGTTGACGAGAACACAGAATCGCGCGACCGGGCGTGTCAGCACCGATTGGCGAACTCCTGGATGGCGAAGACCTCGCGCCGAGCGAAAATGAAACGCTCGGCAACTCCCATTCGCCGCCATTCTTTGTTTCTTTTCTCGAATAAAGATTTTTCTTTGCACGTGGGAGTTCTTCCCAAGCGAAGATGGCTGCGTTACGCTGTCTTCGGGGCCGGGAAGGGGATGTGAGGCGTCGTCGAAACGGCTGAGGCAGTGCCAATGAAAAATGCGGACGAGGCACGGGAAAGCGGCATTTCCCGAGGCATCGACCGGGAGCGAGCAGCTCGATACGTCCTGGACATCATTCCTGAAAGCGCAGGTCCCCACGGGGCCACAGCGCAAGGAAGCGTAATTTATTCCGTTCGCGGGCCCGGCTCGCAGACATTCCTGGCCAAGGAGTACTCCGCAGGGATCGTGCTTGCGCCCATGCAGCCTGCGCATCGTTCGCCGTCCGGACGGATCGCTCACATGAACGGGCCTCACGACGACGCCGGCCCGCGTCGAGCAATCACGAATTGTTTTTCGCGGGAACGGCCAGGGAGGCCTCGGGTTGAACTTTATCTGGAACTTATCAGGAGGCCGAAGAATGCCGGGCGATGATGGTTTCCCCGGGTCAGTTTCTCGAATCAATTCGGCGCGGCAGCCGGCGCTCACTGCAAAAGGCGGGCTTTCTCCCCGCGCCGCACGCAAGGTGCAAGACTTCCTGCACGAGAACTTCACCCGCAAGCTGGCGCTTGCCGAGATGGCTGCGGTGTGCGGGTTGTCGCCTTCTCATTTCGTGCGGGCGTTTGCCAGGACGTTCGGCGTGCCGCCGCATCAATATGTTCTCGACCTGCGGCTGGACCTCGCCGAAAGGCTGCTTGCCGACAGCCGCATGACGATCGCCGACATCGCTCATTCCAGTGGATTTTCAAGCCAGAGCCATTTTACCACCGTGATGAAGAAATACCGGCAGGTGACCCCATTGCAGGCGCGGGTAGGGAAGCTTAACGCCAAGATTAGATGAAGCGTCGCCCACACCGTTTCTTGGTTACT
Organism: Mesorhizobium sp. B2-3-15; assembly: GCF_006442875.1. Classification (NCBI taxonomy): domain Bacteria; kingdom Pseudomonadati; phylum Pseudomonadota; class Alphaproteobacteria; order Hyphomicrobiales; family Phyllobacteriaceae; genus Mesorhizobium; species Mesorhizobium sp. B2-3-15. The sequence continues at coordinate 369,667 of NZ_VFVO01000006.1, forward strand.
TGGTTTTAAAGCAGTTGCTAAGGTAACGAGCTGTTAACCTCCGCCTATATGCTCGGGTCTTTTCTCACAAGACAGCAATTTCGTGAAATACGGCAAGCAGGAATCATGTCTTCCTGCCGTGGACTGGAATTGTCAGACGATTCCATGCCGGCCAGCGGAGAGGGCACCATGACCGACAATCAGATTTCGAGCGGCTCGCCTGTTGTGCAGCGTCGCGCGGCGCATCTCGCCGGCAACTGGATCGCGAATGCCGATCCTCGCTCTCGCTCGGTTCGCCGTCGTTTGATGGCGGTCTTGCGCATGGCTCATCGCGCGCTGGGTATGGGGCGCAAGCGCCTGGGGCTGGGAACGCTGGGCGTCGGCGGGGCGCCGGCCGCGATGCTGGGCGCCTTCGCGATCGGCATGGCTGCAACGCCGGCCCTGGCGCAATATCAGGCGGGCGGCGGGTCCGCGACAGGCGGCAACGCCGTCGCCATCGGTAACGGCGCCACGGCGAATGGCAATAACAGCACGGCGTTGGGCACCTCCAACAGTGCAACGGGCGACGCTACGATCGCCATCGGCTATGCGATGAGTGTCAATGGCCTCAATTCCATAGGCATAGGCGTGTTCGCGGGCGCGACCGGCGTCAACGCCCTCGCTTTGGGCGGGAACGCCCATGCCAACGGGGACGGAGCAAGCTCGATTGGCGTCAACTCGGTTGCAGCCGCAGGCGCGGCCGCCTTTGGCCTGAACGCGCGTGCCGACGGATTGAACTCGACGGCGATCGGCTACGTTACCCGGGCGACCGGGCTGCGCGCCACCGCGCTCGGGTTTGGGGCAACAGCGTCCGGGCTGGATTCGCTTGCCCAAGGTAATAGCGCCGTCGCAAGCAATCAGAACGCCATCGCCATCGGCTTCCAGGCGACCGCGACCGCGATCAATGCCGTCAATCTTGGCAACCGAACTGTTGCGGGAGGGGGTGCCCTTCAGGAAAGCGCCATCGCCATTGGCACGGACGTACTGGCGTCTCAGGTTGATTCCACTGCGATCGGGCGTCAAAGCAAGGCAACGGGCACGTCCGCCATAGCGATGGGCGTCACAGCCGCGGCATCGGCAACTAACTCGGTCGCCGTCGGCGCCAGCACGGTTGCATCGGGAGCCTTCGGGGTCGCCATGGGTAACCAAGCGCAGGCGCTTGCAGCCGGTGGTGCTGTTGCGATAGGCTCGGGCGCAATCGTTGCCAGCACCGCGACCTCGGGCCTTGCGCTCGGCAACAATGCAAATTCCGGTGGTATTTTATCGGTTGCCGTAGGCGCCGGTACCAACGCCAGCGGCGACAATTCCACAGCCACCGGACGCCAGGCTGTTGCGAGTGGCACAAACGCCTCCTCGTACGGGACAGGATCCAAGGCTACGGGAGACAATTCCCTCGCTGCCGGCGTCAGTTCCAACGCCAGCGGGGTTGCCAGCACCGCACTTGGCATCGGCGCCGCGGCGTCGGCTACGAGCGCCATCGCCATCGGCAACAATGCCGCGGCCAGTTCCACCAACGCGGTTGCCATGGGCACCAACGCCGTGGCGACCGGCGGCCAAGCCGTCTCCATCGGTGCGAACAACACCGCCTTTGGCGACGGCGCGGTCGCCATCGGCGATCCGAGCTTCGCCAGCGGCACCGGCGCCTTCACCGGCGGCGCCAACAACATCGCCAACAGCGACGGCACGGCGACCGCGACCGGAGCCAATATGGCCAATGGCGCCGTCGCCATCGGCAACAACAACAAGGCGATCGGGCAAGGCTCCGTCGCGCTGGGCAACGGCTCCACCGCGGGCGCCGCCGGTTTCGTCGGCAATGTCGCGCTGGGCAACGGCGCCTCGGCGGCGGCAAGCTCGGGCGACGTGGCGCTGGGCTCGGGCTCGGTGACCGCCGTGGCGGTCGGCACCGCCAGTGGGGTGGTCAACGGCACGACCTATGCCTTCCAGGGCACCAACCCGACCTCGACGGTCAGCATCGGCGCGCCGGGCGCGGAACGCACCATCACCAACCTGGCTGCGGGGCGGATCAGCGCGCTCTCGACTGACGCGATCAACGGCTCGCAGCTCGCCGCCACCAACCAGGCGGTCGACGCCATCGGCGCCGTCGTCAACAACATCAATGTCGGCGGCGGCATCAAGTATTTCCACGCCAACTCGACGCTGGCGGATTCGCAGGCGCTGGGAGCCGATTCCGTCGCTGTCGGCCCGAACGCGGTGGCCAACAATGCCGGCGACGTCGCGATCGGCCTGAATTCGACGTCGGGCGCCACGACCAATGTCGGCGGCACGACGATCGGCGGCGTCAACTACACCTTCGCCGGCGGCACGCCGGCGGGCGCCTTCTCGGTCGGCTCGGCCGGCGCCGAGCGCCAGATCCAGAACGTCGCGGCCGGACAGTTGAACGGCGGTTCGACCGATGCCGTCAACGGCTCGCAGCTCTTCGCCACCAACCAGCAGGTGACGCAGAACACGACCGACATCGCCAATATCGGCGGCAACATCACCAATCTCGGCAACACGATCAACAACATCGCCGGCGACACCTCGGCGATC